>CALRYA010000010.1:0-164138 GCA_943372285.1 Sphingobacterium thalpophilum
AAATTTCCCGTTGCATCAAAACCTATTTGCCTATACGTATTATCACTACTGCGGCGTACCTCTATCGCAGGGCCTTCATACACACTCGTCATCTTACGTAATCCATAGGCCACCGCTGGTACTAAACTGCTCGTACCAATATTATCCATACCTACCACCTTTAACACAATGCTATTATTGCTCGTTGGAGTAAGCACTAATGGCGTCCCTATATCCGTTCTTGTAAGACGAGTAATTAACAAGGTTTGACCTGCCGTCGATGGGGTAATATTTGGCGCAACAAAACTGCCCTGACCATAAGCATTAGTTACCACTCCTGTAACAGCAGTTTGTGCAACACCACCAATACTATACTCTACCGTATATGTTCCAGCATTTACACCTACTAAATTTACTCTTACTGTACCTGCTAAATCTGACGGAGACTGATACACACTACCTAAAGAACTTGGTAGCCAATACGGTATTTGATTATTCTCCAATAAACCCCGATTAGTAGCGTCTAATGCAGTTGAGAAATTAATAAACTCTGATATAAAACCTGTTAATGGTACTACACTAGGGGTTCCAAAACCCATTCTTGCAGTTAAAACTCTTATATCTTGTGAATTAGTACCATTATATACATTTAGTCTGTTTTTTGAGTCCGTTGGGCCAGTAACATCAGAACCATTAACCCTATAATTTAGGTAGGCTTGAAATCCAGCAGCACCCGCTCCATAAAGATCAAATGACCTGGAAGCAGAACCGCCATCTTTTTCAAAGAATGTATTGGTATTATTTGCCCTACTTCCAACAATTGATGTTTCAGAAAAACTCATACTAGGAATTGTCAATAAACGTGTTCCATCAAATCGTAAACCAACCTGATTACGTATTATCCCAAGTGCACCACTTTGAATAATGGTGGGCTGTGATGTATTGGTAGTTTGTGTAGCATTGTTGTTGAGCCCAGATTGATCATACCAAATTCTTACAAAACCATCACCAGTTCCAACAAATATTTTTAATGATGTAGTATCCAAATATCCATTGCTATCAAATCCTATCTCTAATAACTGATTATCAGAACTTCTTCTCACCTGTATGGCAGAACCTGTATAACTGCTGCGTAACTTCCTCAATGAATACGCTGCACTAGGGGTCGTAGACAATAATTCAAGTACTTGAGAATGCACTTGGGTACAAAACAAAAGACTTAGAATTACAAAAAATTTTTTCATCTGTTTAATATTAAAGGGGATCTGAACTCTTTAATATTGCAAAGGTTTAAAAAACACACATGCTATATTGTAGATTTAGTTTAAGATTTTATATAACTAAATACATTTTTATTGTAGTAAAATTTCTACATTAATAAATGTGTAGAAATTTTTTCGTTTTTTTAAATATATATACTACAAAACATTTCTAGATATTCTACTCTTCACTTATCTACTGTGATAGAACTTTATGTAAATTTTTAGGCATGGTATTCACATTACCGATATACGAGAGATTATCACAAAGAAATCAGTTCATTATATTAACATCGATTCTTTGTGCATATGTAATGATTTTAGTTGCTCTTAATTTTTTTGCAACCATTAGTGTAACACTAAATGTATTAGCCCTGCTAATTATTCTTGTAAACTATTTTTTTGTAAAAGGATTTTTGAAATTTGTCTATATAAAATCCGGAGAATTTATGGTTACTGAGTCTTGTTTTTCTTTTAAAGAAGAAACAAATACTAAAGAATATAGTTGGCAAGAATTCAACGCTTCGGAGTCATACCTAAGCAAAGTTTTTTATCGCATTAATTCAACAATTGCTATTGGAAAACCCGATCAAATAAGTTTTAACACGACTACATCAAACAATAAATACATTGTTGGATATACGAGTAAAGCATTTTTTGTAACCGTGACCATGTATAGTTTACAATTTAAACAATTCATTAAAGATTACTTACCATTTAAGGATGCCCATTTTGTATATACAAGTAATTATCGAAGTGCCAGCAAAACAAAATATTTAAGTGTTCTTGAATTATTTACATCTGCTTATTTATATAGCAATAAGGGGAAGAAACCTCTTATTCGAAAAATTATCAATAAAAGAATTACGCCAATATCAAGAAACTTGCAATCAGCTTAAGAGAGAGTATATATAGATGAACTATATAAAACAGTCATTTTTTTATACTGATTTTTATCTGATTACTAATGATTGTATATGAAATTATCTTTTTGCATTATACTATGTATTATAATACTTGCGGTATGCTTTACAAAAAAACGTACTAATTTTTATAAACTAGAAGGTACATATAGCGGCACTTTTCAAAGGATAAATTTAAGTGGTAGCGAAATTTCAAATGTTCTAATTATATTTTCTGCTAAAGGTTGGTCTGGTCAAAGTCAGTATGAAACATACCCTGCATTATGCAATGGCACCTATAAGACTATTGGTAATGATTCAATAAGATTTAGTAATAATTGTGCTTTTACGAAAAATATAGATAGTAGCCTTATTTTATTGAATGATTACAAGATTGTTTTTATAGGCGATAATACCATTGAACTTTCAAGAGATTACTATAATACGGAGAGAGATATTTATATTTTAACGAAACAAAAATGAGAAGTATTGAAAGAACAGAAGAAATTGTCAAAATTTAAATTAGAAATCCGAAGCTGTGTTAAATACATAATGTTTCTAAATGTTTTGTTGCTCACGGAGTTCAAATGGCTGTAATTGAATAGAACACTGAAATAATCATTAAGGACACTTATACACTTATACCCCAACTTTAAGATATTTAAAACTCTCCCTTTTACAAATCAAATGAAATTCATTTTAAGAAGCCCCAATTAATCGTTTCTAGAAATTTTTACATTAAATACAAATAAAACATCATAGAAAAACAAAAAGATTCTACAAATTGGAAAGGAAACTAGGTTCAACTTTAATTTACAATTAATTAATTACAACTGGTAATCCATAATCACCAGCTCTGTGGCCGCAGACGAAAAAATGGACGTTGGTAGACACGAAACTACTTCGGGTAGCTTTCACAGCCGAGTTTAAAAAACAAAACTGGAGTCTTGCAGTATAAGCAAGTAAATAAACCGCTGAATATTTGACCCAGGGCGTTAGACAGGGAAATAAAAATTTAAAAATATAAACAATGAAAAAGAAATCATTGAATCTTCTGATTTTGGCTGCTATGATGTTTGTAGGAACTACGACATTTGCTCTTGCTGATAATGATAGTTGTAAGCCTGGCTGGGCACCGTTCTGGAGTACTAGTTGTACTTTTACATCTGAAGACCAAAACGGAGAACTTGTAATGTACAAAACAACATGCCGTCATTTCATCTTTACAACTAAGTGCTTTACTGAGCCATTGTATGATATGTAAAAAACTGAAATAAGAGTAGCGTATAACTACTCTTATTTAAATCTAAAATAGATGAAACCATTTTCTCTTTTTTTAATTATCTTTTTTGTTTCTATTTCGTTATATGCTCAAAATGAATATTTAATTTCTGTAAATAACAAACTTGGTAATAGAATACCGTATGCATCTATTTCGTGGGGGAAAACAAATGGTGTTTCCGCAAATGAAAAAGGAGTAGCTAAAATTTCAAATACAGCACAAATTGATACTATTTATGCCAGTAGTGTTGGCTATCCTATTCAAACATTAAGGCTTAATGATCTTCCAAGAAACGGCGACACAATACTTGTTATACTTTCGGAGCAAACTTCTACCCTACCTCCTATAACTGTTTTTGCAAAAGAAAACATAAGTGAGGTAGGTATCAAAGAAACAGAAACCTCATTCATTAGTAATCGCTATCGTAATGTTATTGCAGCTTTAGAAGTGCGGCAACCTGGTGAGCTCTGCAAAATAAAATCTGTTTCAGTTTTTATTCATAAAAAATCTCAACTGAACGTACCTTTTAGAATTAGAGTTTTTAGCAAAAATAGTGCAGGGTTACCCGAAAATGATCTTCTAACATCAAACGTTATTTGTGAAACTTACAAACCAAATGAGTGGAATGAAATTTCTATAGAAGAACATAATGTGTTTATAGATACTAAAGAATTTTTCTTAGCTATTGAATGGCTTAATATAGATGAATTAAAAGATAATAATGATTTACAAGTTGGACTAACCAATAAGGATGCTTCGGTTGGAACACTGTTTAAGCTAGCAAATAAACCATGGAGAAAACTTGGGATATCTGGAAGTAAGCTTGACAATATCATGTTGAAAGCGAATTTAAAAAACTAAATATTAGGAATGAAATATCTGAAAATCATAGTAATAAGTTGTCTTTTCATTCAGTGCACATCCAATTCTACTTCATTAAGTAAGAAAAACACTGAAGCTTCTATTGCAATAGAAAAATTACGAACCGCACCAGATTCTTTACTGACAAAAATACGAATTGAGAACTCTGATCGAGATTATGAAGTTAAAAAAGGTGAGATGATTTATGATTCAATAATAATTAAGAATACAGGAAAAATTTCATTGAAACTTGAAAGCATTAAATCAAAATGTGATTGCATGACAGTAAACTTTAGCAATTTACTTGTTATTCCCTCATTTGATTCATTAGTAGTTCGTTATAAAATAGAAACTTCAAATATGGATTTAGGCAATAATCATCGTACAATTACTGTAATAGGAAATTTTTTTCCTTATTTTAAAAATGTTTCAATTAATTTAAAAATTAATCAATAGAATTAATATGAAGGCTCTTATAAATACCTCTAAAATTCTAGTTGTAAAAAAATTGAGTACGCTAATCTTAGCATTAATAATAATCAGTCTTTTTTTAAACTACAATGATTTTAAAAAAGGGTTTATTGAAGGATATAACATTGCTTATAAAAGCAAGTAAATTCAATAATTATGAAAACATGATTTAAATCATTTTTATGACAAATCTCTTAGTGTTAAGTATACTAATTTGCTTTGCATTTTTTTCGCATATTTACACATTTCATAAGTTGAAACAGCTACTGCTCCTGGGACAAAAGCCCAGAATACTCCAGAATTCACATCACTAATTTGAACCAATCCTTTTGGAAGATGTTCATTTATAAAAGTATTATAAATATCGTCTAAGAATAAAATTTTTGACAGCCCATATCCCATTGACAAGATTATTAAAGCTGCTGATAACGAAACTGAATTATTAATAAAATTGCCATCATTTAATGATTCAAATTCTATTTTTAAAATAAAAAATAACGCTCCAAATAAAAGTGAAATAATGGCATCTATAGTATAAAAATGAATTGACCAGTAATTGTTGTAAAGTAAAGACTCCCAAAATCCTTGCAGTTGTATTTTTACAAGATAAACTTGTTGAATTGGAATAGTGCTATCACTTTTTATAACATTTAGACTATTATTTTTGTCAAGAGCATATACTAAACATTTGTTGTCTGAGTATGCCTTATAAACAGGGCTACTCAGACAAGTTATAATTAAGAAAAAACTTAATACTTTTTTCATTTTTAACATTTTTTGCTCTTCCGCATTCAAGATTCTTTACTTAATGCATTAAAATTGGGCCATTAAAGAATTTTAATCATTAATACAAAGTCATAAATTATGATAAAATTGTAGTTTATTTATAATCGCTTGTTGTAATCAGGCAGAAAAATAATCGAATAGGTTAATAAAATAGAAAGTTATTAATTATGCATATTTGAACTTTCAAAACTTTGTATAGCAGTAATAACTTGATTTCGTAATATTGTTTTTTGTACTGGCTTTTGAAAATACTCCAAAACAAACTTATCTACTCCAAAAGTTTTAAAATAAGAAATAGAGTGACTGCTTTGCATTATAATTTTAATGTTGTGAATAGACCCATTATTTGCGCTTAGTAAATTGATTAATTCAATTCCGTTCATCACTGGCATATCAATATCAAGAATCAAAATAAAAAAATCATCCTTGTGGGAAAGAATGTATTGTAAAGCTACAAAGCCATTCTCTGCATCAGAAACACTGGTATTTTCAATATCTTTAATGCAATGATTAAGCACCATTCGATTTAATTCATTGTCATCTACAATTAAAATATGTATTTTCTCTGAACCCATAACAACATATTAATAAATTTGAACAGTAATTATAAAAACCATTAGATAAATCAAATATATAAAGTGGAGAGTTGGAGAAGATGTAGAAAAAGTATATTTAAAAAAAGTAATATTTCTACAAAAAGAAATTGTCGACCTGTCTAATTTCACTATATGGACATGTTTAACAATTTTGATAAACTACTTTCTAATTTAGATTCATTGCATATGACTTTTTGGTTAGTAGCAATTCCAACAAGTATAATATTTATTATACAGGCTATAATGACTTTTTTAGGAATAGACTCAACAGACGAACTTGAAGTATCAATTAACGGAGATCTGGAAGAAGGAGTATTTACTCCATTTCAACAATTTTCTTTGAGAAATTTAACCAATTTCTTGTTGGGTTTTAGCTGGACAGGTATCTCATTTTATAATACAATAAATAACAAAGGATTTCTAATTACTTTATCATTGTGCATAGGAACTCTTTTTTTATATGGTTTTGCGTTTCTGATAAGACAAATACAAGTTTTAGAAGAAAATAATTCATTTAGAATAAACGAGACAATGAACAAAATTGCAGAAGTTTATTTAACAATTCCGGAAAACAAAAAAGGGGTTGGCAAAATTCTGATTAGTATAAATGGCACATTTCACGAATTAGAGGTAATGACTGAAAATGATAAAATACTAACAGGCTCAATAGTGAAAGTAGTAAAAATAGAAAATGAAAGTATGCCAATAGTAATTAAAGTATAACAAAATCAATATGACATCCATAATAATCATTGTAGTTGCGGCAACAGTTTTATTCGTAACAATTTCAGCTTTACTTACAAGGTATAAACGTTGCCCTTCTGACAAAATTTTGGTCATTTATGGCCGAACAGGTGGTACTTCAGCAAAGTGTGTGCACGGTGGTGGAGCTTTTATTTGGCCAGTTATTCAAGATTATGCCTTCTTAGATTTAAAACCTCTATCCATAGAAGCCAACTTAACAAATGCTCTAAGCAGGCAAAATATTAGAGTTGACGTTCCTTGCCGTTTTACAATAGCCATCTCAACAGAAGCTGAAAGCATGAATACAGCTGCAGAAAGGCTATTAGGTTTATCTTATGAGCAAATTCAAGAATTGGCAAAGGATATTTTATTTGGTCAATTGCGTTTAGTAATTGCTACAATGACTATTGAAGAAATTAATTCAGACCGAGACAAATTCCTTGACAATATTTCGAAAAATGTTGATAGTGAGTTAAAGAAAATTGGACTAAAATTAATTAACGTAAACGTAACTGATATAAAAGACGAATCAGGCTATATTGAAGCATTAGGAAAAGAAGCTGCTGCTAAAGCAATTAATGAAGCAAAAATAAGTGTTGCTGAACAAGAAAAAATTGGAGAAACAGGTAAAGCACTGGCTGATAGAGAAAAAGATACTCAAATTGCAGAAACTCATAGAGACCGTGATGTAAAAATTGCAATTACTCAAAAAGATAGAGAAATAAGCATTGCTACAGCAATAAAAGATGAGACCATAGGAAAGGCAGAAGCTCAAAGAGATACTAGGGTAAAAACATCTGAAGCAAATGCCATTGCAATTGAAGGAGAAAATGAAGCGAAAATAGCAATTGCAAATTCAGACGCACTTCGTAGAGAAAAAGAAGCAGATTCATTAAGAATTGCTATAACTGCTGAAAAAGTTCAACAAGCAAAAGCATTAGAAGAATCTTATGTGGCTGAACAAAAAGCAGAATTAGCTCGTTCGGAAAGAGAGCGTTCAACTCAAATAGCCAACATTGTAATACCTGCTGAAATCGCCAAACAAAGAGCTATTATTGAAGCACAAGCTGCTGCTGAAACCATTAGAGAAAATGCAAAAGGTGAAGCTGATGCAATTTTTGCAAAAATGGAAGCAGAAGCAAAAGGTTTATTCGAAATTCTAACAAAACAGGCAGAAGGTTACAAAGAAGTAGTAGCTGCGGCTGGTGGTGATCCAAATAAAGCTTTCCAATTACTTTTAATTGAGAAATTACCAGAACTTGTTAGAACACAAGTAGAAGCTGTCAAAAATATAAAAATTGACAAAATTACTGTTTGGGATTCTGGTAATGGTCAAAATGAAAACGGAAATTCTTCAACTGCAAACTTTGTTTCAGGAATGATGAAAACAGTACCACCATTAAATGATTTATTTAATATGGCTGGTCTAAATTTACCAACATATTTAAAAGGTGCAGAAAACCAAGAGAAGAATAAAAAAGAGTAAGTAATTACGCCTTTTTTAAAAAAGGATTCTACATAAAAGTAAAGATCAAGTATTAGTTTAAATACACTGTATTGAAAAAGAATGTCATTTATGAATTAGATTAAAATTAATAAGCCCAAAATAATTATCAAAAGTGGTAACATGTACTTGTAAGTTTGGAGCACAAAATATTTAGAATTGAAATAATAAAATATAGAAATGATTGAATAATTAAAAATAACTTTGCTACAAGAAAATAATCATTCAAAGTTTTGTTTATACTATCTAACTGTAAAAAAGTTAAATATTAAACAAAAGTAAGGTTAATAGATGTTACACTTTTTTGTAGTAATTTTTCTACACTTTTTATGTATAGTTTCGATTTTTATTACGATTAAATAGGTGGAATTTTGTATGACCAATATTAAGAAATGAAAGTATTATTATTAGATGATCATGCAATTATTAGATTTGGACTGTCAGTATTAATTAAAAACAAATATTCTCAGGCCAAAATTTATGAAGCCGCTGATGAAAACTCACTCTTCAAGATTTTATCAGACAACGTATATTTTAATATATGTATACTTGATGCCAAATTACCTAATACTGATATTGCATCTTTAATAGAACACCTAATCATCAAACAACCTGATATAAAAATCCTCATTCTAACATCCTTACCCGAAATACAATTTTATAAAAAGTTTTTGAAATTAGGGGTTAAAGGATTTCTTAACAAAGAATGTGAAGACAAAACAATTTTAGAAGCAATTAACTTGATATTAAATAATAAATATTACATATCAGAAAATGTAAAAGAACATATGGTGATGCATAATATTAATAGTACAGGGGAATTATTGCCTTTTGAAAACTTATCTCCAAAAGAATTATCTGTTGCAATGCAACTATTGGGTGGTAAAGGAGTATCTGAAATTGCTGCAGATTTTAACTTACATGTTTCATCAATTGCTACATATAGAAGAAGAATTCTCGATAAATGCGGTGTACAAAATATTTATGAACTTATGGAATTAGCAAAAAATACAGACCTAAAGTTTTAATAAATTGTATAATACCCATTTCTTATTGCAAACACTACCAGACCAATTACATTTTTCGAATCTGTTTTTTCCAATAAACTCAATCGATAAGTTTCAACAGTTCTAAAACTGATATTTAATTTTTCAGCAATTTCTTTATTGGTCAATTGATTACACAACATAGTAAGCACTTCTGTTTCTCTGATAGATAATTTGAGTTGTTTGGTTGGCTTATGTGGCTGATAGCGATTGGAGGCGATTAATTTTGCTAATTTATTACTGGTACTGTCACAGTAATAATTATGGCCCATATGAACCGCTTTGGCTGCAGCTAATATTTCATGTCTGTCTGTATTTTTTAATAAGTATCCATATGCGCCTGCTTCTAACATTTCGACAATTAAATAATCGTCATTAAACATAGACAGTGCAATTACTTTTGTTGTAATTCCGTTCACCTTAATTTTCTTGCAGGTTTCTATACCATCCATGTCAGGCATTTTAATGTCTACAAAAGCAATATCAGGTGCTGTTTTTTCAATCAAGGCCAATAAAGATTTACCATTATCCGCTTCGCCAACCAATGCCAATTCTGGTTGGTTATTCAATAATAATTTAAAGCCTTCTCTAAAAATCAGATGGTCATCGGCAATCACGATTCGTATTGGCAAATGATTGGATTTCATTTATTGGGTATTTCAAATAATAAAATAGTCCCTTTTCCTTTTTCAGATTCAATACTAAAATTGCCACCCATTAATGCGGTTCTGTTTTTCATACTTACCAATCCACGCCCAGCAAATTGTTGAAACTGTTTAGCAGTATCCATTCCTATTCCATTGTCCTGACAAATTAATTGAAGTAGCCCATTTTTTTCTCTAAAAATGATCTGTAATTTGGTTGCCCCAGCATACTTCATGCAATTATTGATAGCCTCCAATACGATCCGATAAATCTGAATACCTTTATCTTCATTTATAAAAATAGAATTGGGATATTCAAGATCAATGTTTAAATCATTGTGTGGTTCAAGTCGATGAATAAAATCTTCGATGGCAGCAATTGGGCCATTTCTTTGTAATATGGCTGGCAATAAATCATGGGCAATTTCCCTCAACCTTATAATTACTTCATCCAATTGATTACTGGCTTTGTTGAGTTCAACGCCGTCATCAACCCTAAATTTTATCGTAGAAAGTATCGGACCTAAATCGTCGTGGAGATCAGCCGCAATTCGGGCTCTTTCTTTTTCCATGGAAGTGATTTCTGCAAAAGCTGCCATTTTTTGTAATTCAAGATTTCTGCGTTGTTGTCTGATGAGCAAAAAAGCAAAATAGGTAAATATCACCGCCATCAGCACTACGGCGATGATTACTGCCAGGTAAATGTTCGCTTCTTGGGGATCCATAGTACGGCTATTGCATAAAGAATATTGGTTAACAAGTTAATGTAAGAAATGATATTGTAAACTAAAATTCCAAACTTTTTACTCCCATTTAGCCCATATAGGTAAATTATTTCGATTAATATTTTGGTGGAGAAGAACAACACAAAAGAAATACAAATTAGAAATACATGATTTTTTGAAATAGGTATTTCTTGCTGGAGAATCAACAGATTAATCATATGAATAGCCATTAGTACAATCATAAAACTGTAGCTGATTCTATAAAAAGGGCCAAACTGCAAAATACTTCCATGTGCAAAATTCTCCCAAAGCCAAAACAAACCTAGTACTCCAATTATCCATTTATACACTTGCTTGTTTGAACCAAATAATTGCCAATTATTAAATTGGCATACCAGTAAAACAGAAGATACCAATGTATATATATTGCTATTGATAGCATTGGTTTTAAAAAGCGTAATAGATATATGTGAAATAATTTCATTAAAAGTACCAGCCCATAAATAGGCAATAAAAAAATAGTCTTTTGGGTGAATATGTTTCCACCTAATTAAACTAAGCAATGCGCCAATTCCAACGGCATAATTGAGTATTATCTTTAATGTAAAATTCATTAGTTAATGAGCATTAACTATTAAGTGGCGAGTCGGGCGGGCAATCATTTGGGCATCTTGAACCATCATCCCAAAGATAGGGTTCATCTTCCTTAACAGAAAAATGAGACGCCGGCAATATATCTTGTCCCTTAGCATCTACTGCAACAAAAATAGCATGAACAGTTAGATCACTTTCCATCCCATAATAAATTCTTACTTGCTCGCAACCAGGTACCGCTAATACATCTTCAATACTTTTTTTATCAAAGGTTTCGCAAATGGGCAAAATGCCTTTACCACGATAAGATGGTTCAAGTATCTCTTCTTTTTCCATACGATATAACGTGGTCATACTCACCCCTCTTTGCAATGATATTGGCTTACTCATATAAATTGATTTGAATTTATTTTTTGTAACTTAACTATTTTGAGTAGATAGAATATCTACCCAAAATAGACTAAGTAAATAATCCCCCCGAATTATTTGAAATAAAATTAAGGCAGAATGATATAGTTCGCACACGTAGAAATACGGAGGGAGCTATCTTATAAACTTTTTAACCCTTCAACCGCCTTTTGCAGGGTTTCTTCTTTTTTTGCAAAGCAGAAGCGCAATACTTTGTTGTCTTCTCCATTCTGGTAAAATGCAGATACCGGAATGGTGGCAATTCCAAATTCCTTGGTTAATCGAATTGCTAAAGCTTTATCGGATTCATCGCTGAAACCTGCATAACTATAACATTCAAAATAACTTCCATGAGATGGTATGCAAGTAAACGGACTGTCTTTCATCAAACCCCTAAAAAAATCTCTCTTGGCTTGAATTTGAGTTCCTAAATCAAGATAGGCTTCTTTATTACTTAAATAAGATGCTAAAGCCACTTGCTTGGGTGTATCGCAGGTAAAGCAATTGAACTGATGCACTTTTCTAAACTCATTCATTAATAGTGAAGGAGCAATACAATAACCCAATTTCCAACCGGTACAATGATAGGTTTTGCCAAAAGAGAAACAAACAAAACTCCTTTCAAATAAAGCTGGATATTTCAAAATACTTTGATGAGCAATTCCATCAAAAATTAAATGTTCGTATACTTCATCGCTTAAAATAATAATGTTCGTTCCTTCCACTATTGATGTCAATTCTTTCATATCATTTTCACTCAATACCGCTCCTGTAGGATTATGTGGCGAATTGATCATGATCATTCTGGTTCTTGCAGTTAACTTAGAACGAACAATATCCCATGGAATAGAATAGTCAGGAAATTGCAATGCTATCGGAACAGCAATAGCTCCATTAATTTCAATATTGGGTATATAACTATCATAAGCAGGTTCAAACAGAATTACTTCATCGCCTGGTTGTAAAACAGTAGTAAGTGCAGTATAGATGGCATAAGTTCCGCCAGGTGTGATGGTGATTTCAGCTGCTGGGTTTATTGCTGCCTTATACAATTCAGCTGCCTTAGCTGCCAACGCTTCTCTCAATGCAGGATAACCTGCCATATGCACGTATTGATTGTTTCCATCCTGCATGGCTTTTGTAACAAGACCAGTTAACTCTTCACTCATCGGAAAATCTGGAAATCCCTGACCTAAATTTACTGCACCATGCTCAACAGCTAATTGACTCATTACAGTAAAAATAGTGATGCCTACATTGGGGAGTTTTGAATGAATTGATTGGTGCACAGCTGTTAGTTTATTATAACAGCAAGATAACTAATTATTAAAGAGAATAATTGAGCATTTGAAAACTAGGGCTGCAATAAATTGGCTAAACGCTTCAATTCTATTTCTGCAACTTTTGCAGTAAAGGCTAAATTAGCCAAACGAAAAGACTCCGTTTCAAAACTTTGTTGAGCAACACGTACATCAATAATAGTGGCCTGGCCTAATTGAAATCTTTGCATCACTAAATCCAATAGTTTAATTGATAACTCATAATTCTCTTTAGAAGTTTTCAATTGATCCAATGTACTGGTATAGGTTTGATAGGTTTTAACCACACCTGTTTCAAGATTCAATAAAAGATTATCGCGTTGTGTTTTGGCAATTCTTGTATTTACTTCTGCAACTTGTAGTTGACGTTTATTAATTGATCCATTATAAATAGGAATAGCCAAGTTCAATCCAATTTGTGGACCATAACTTTGGTTCTGTAAAATGAATCCTGCGGCACTGGTAGTATTAGTTAAATTAAATCCTGTTGTTGCTCTTAATGTTGGCGAACGCAGTGCAGCTACTTCTCTTTCTAAATATTGATTGATCTTGATTTGCTGTTCTGAAGCGATTAACTGTGGATTTTTTTGTGCAGCAGATTTTATTTCTCCAATATTAATGGTTCTATCAATGATAATAGTATCACTTATTACAATACTTGAATCGGGATTAACAAAAATCAGGTTTAATAAATCCGTTTTACTTTGATTGATTACCAATGTTTGCGCTTCTGCTTGTTGCACCAATGTATTTAAATCGAGTTGTGCCTGAAAAATATCAGCATTATTGGCAAGTCCAACTTCCTTTCTACTATTCAAAATAAATAGTCGGTTTTTTGAAACCTCTATTGATTGATTGATACTTCTTAAAAAATATTGATGTCTAACAACATTGTAGTAGCTGGTGTTTACAGCAGCAAGTGTATTTTGAATTTGCGCATTTAATAAACCTTGATTTTGATTAGCCAGTTCGGCTAATCTGTTCTTTGCAGCTTTTACCCTAAATCCATTGTACAATAAAATACTTGCCGAAACATTTGCAGTTAGGTTATTTGCACTAACCCCGTCTCTTTTTACATTTCTTGCTGGATCAGGAAATTTTTGGTTGATGCTAGTAACTTGTTCATTGTCGATCACTTGAGCATTTACAACGGGTAAACCTCCTGCAACTCCAATATTATTATTGATTGTAGCAATTTCAACATTGTCTTTAGCTAATTGAATATTATAACTATTCTTTAAAGCAATGGAAATAGCATCTGGCAAAGTCAATTTTCCTTGAGCGCTTACACAAAGAGAGAAAGTAAAAAAACAAAAAACGAGTAGTGACAATTTTTTCATGCATCCTAAAATTAGGCAAGTATCAAAAACTTGTTTCAATTAATTTATGAACGGGTCATTAGCTAACCAAAGTACCTACATTTCCCCCTTGTACTACTTGCATGAGATTGCCTGGTCTATTCATATCAAATACAATAATGGGCAATTTATTTTCCATACACAAAGTAAAAGCCGTCATATCCATTACTTTGAGGTTTTTGGAAATACAATCCTGGAAGGAAATTTTATCAAATTTAGTGGCAGAAGGGTCTTTTTCGGGATCGGCGCTATACACCCCATCTACCCTTGTTCCTTTCAAAATCACATCAGCCTTCATTTCTATAGCTCTTAGAGAACCTGCTGTATCTGTAGTGAAATAAGGATTTCCGGTTCCTGCCCCAAAGATCACCACTCTACCTTTCTCCAAATGACGCAAAGCTTTTCTTCTGATATAGGGTTCTGCTACCTGTTCCATATTGATGGCTGATTGTAAACGGGTATATACCCCAATTTTCTCCAGCATAGCTTGCATGGCCATGGCATTGATCACCGTAGCCAACATTCCCATATAGTCTCCATGAGCTCTTTCAATACCGCTTTCTGCTTCATTCATTCCGCGGTAAATATTACCGCCACCTATTACAATCGCCACTTGAACACCCAGATCGGTCACCAATTTAATGTCTTGGGCGTATTGTTCAATAATTTGGGGGTTGAAGGGATCGCCATTTCTTTGATCACCTAAAAGGGCTTCACCCGACAATTTGAGCAGTATACGTTTGAATTTTGGGAGCATGGCTATTTAGCAGTTTATTATGCAAATAACCTGAATTTTTAATGAGTTGCCAAATGGAATCGCTAAACTGAATTATTTCTCAAAACTCCTCATCCAATTTGAAACGGCAGGCAAGGGTTGTTTCTGTTTATCAATGATGCTGAATGTTTGATCCAGATCCCAGATCATAGCTGGAATTCCATAGTTTTTCATCACACTCATTACATCATTAAAGTAGTTCTCCCGATATTGTTGAGGGATGGTTTCAATAGCACCGGTTTCTGTACAAATAACAGGCACTTTATTGATCACCAGCCAATCATATACTAAGCGTATTCTTCCATCAATAAAAGCCCTACTTGCTTTTTCACTGTAATGATCGTAATTGTAATGCATGTCTTTGGACATTACCCGATCTGGCTTGGGAGGCATGGCCGTTGGGATGTAATTATAAGGCAACCCCTTTATAAAAGTTTTTTCTGCGTCCCAGGGAGCACCTTGGTGCGTAAAAATATAGGGTTGGTAAAAATGAAATGTATAAATGATTTTATTGTCATTGGGAATTTTACGCAACTGCACCAAAGCATCAATACCATTATAATTGGTAGAGCCTACTATCCAATAACGCTCCAGATCTTTGGGACGTAACAAAGTCATTAGCCGACCCTTTGTGTATCGCCAATCTTCCACAGAAACACGAGGTTCGTTGTATAAACCGAAAAATAAATGATCGTACCCAACTCCTTTGAATACTTCAAGTACCTGGCTCCACATATCTGCAATTCGATCTGCTTCTTTTATTTTATCATCTTTCTTATACAATGAGCCATAGTGATAAGTAATAATAATGTTCATATTGTTTTTAGCCGCAAAATCATAGATCTCTTCCAAATTATTCAACAATTGTTTATTGATTTTATTGGTTCCTGGTTCCAGAAAATTATCAAAAGCAACAGGAAGTCTAACCGAAGTAAATCCTAGTTGATGGGCCAAGAATATTTTATCCATCACTTTGCGGTAATTATTAACCAGGTATTCTTCGGGCTTCCAATAATTTTCAAAAAAACTGATATTAATACCTGCTTTAAACTTTTGCTGTAATGCTAGTTGAAAATCTGGGACATTTTCTTGTGCGTTTGCTGGACCAGATAAAAAAGCAATTAATATGAACCCATAGAACAGTTTGCCTAAAAATTTATACGATGCCATTTTATTTGTTTATACTATGAAAATAATAAAATTTCATGTACCCTGTTCCTAAAAGATAAATTAACTTTAAGCCCACTATTCAATACATACTACTTCAAAAATTTGAAAAAAAGGCTACAATACTGTTTAATATTACTGATAAGTATTTGGTCATTCCCATCAACAGTTAATGCTCAACACAATGTTCCAGATAGTACAGCTCATCTGATTGTCTTAGCCAGCGACACCCAGGCTCCATTAGGAGTGGAGAAGATCTATTTGAAGTCGAACAACAATACCCTTGCAACAAAAAAGATTTTCGAGAATATCATTCAACAAAAACCTACAAACCTGCTAATTCTAGGTGATGTAGTGTCCATTGGTTCCAATAAAAAAAAATGGAAAGAAATGGATAGTTACTTACAAGATCTGAGAAATCAAGGAACTGTTGTTACTGCTCTTCTAGGCAATCATGATGTGATGTTGAACGCAAAAAAAGGAGAAAATGAATTTAAAAAACGTTTCCCGGATGAGGTAAATACTGGTTTTTATAAAATCATTGATTCAATTGGATTTATTTTACTCAACTCCAATTTCAAGACCTTATCAAAAGAACAAATGGCATCGCAGGAATTATTTTATGCCAACACATTGAATCAACTTGATATTGACAGCGCTGTAAAAATGGTGGTGGTTACCTGTCATCACGCACCCTATTCTAACAGCAAAATTGTGGGTTCAAATGCCAGGGTTCAAGAAAAACTGATCCCACTTTTTATTCAATCGAAAAAGGCAAAACTTTTCGTAACAGGGCATGCGCATGATTTTGAACATTTTAATATGGAAGGCAAAGACTTTTTAACCATTGGTGGTGGTGGCGGAATGCATCAGCCGCTTAACAAAAAAGAAGATAGAATGATTGCTTTATCGGATGGTTATGAACCCGAGTTTCATTACCTCACTATACAAAGAATTAAAAATGAATTATCCATTACATCAAAATACTTAACTACTGATTTTAGTGAATTCAAAAATGGATACCATTTTGTTATAAAATAAACAAAAAGCAGTAATTTCAGTGAAATAGAAAAAATAGGCTGATATACTTTGTAACTATTAACTATGCTCCTTCAATCTTGGAATTTGTTTAGAATTTATTTTTTTATCTTTTCTTTCTTGAGTGTGACCATATTAAATGCTCAAGAAACTATCAAACCCAATGCAGTTACTGATATAGACAGTTTCGATATTAGAAATGCTAGCTTTTTATTGCCTCAACCTTTAAAGAAAGGAAAATTCTCTCAGTCATTGTCTATCTACTATGTTGTACCACCAAGAATTTGGACCCTGGATATGGTGAATGCTCCGATGCTTAATTATTCTGCAAAATATACTTTGCCAAAAGGTTTCAATTTACAAGGTGGAATTTCTACTTTGTTTATTTCAAACAGAATCAATGCTGGCCCATTTTGGAATTATTCAAAAGATCATTTGCATCTGGGCATTGGTTACCAAGTGGCATTTAATCTGGGAGTATTGCAACATTTTGGATATAAAACTATTTTAACTGGTTGGGAGCAACAGCCCTCTGTTACATTTGGCTATAGTTTTAAACAGAGTTCATTGATTGTTAGAACTGACTTGTATTATACCACTTCTTTAAATCTCAGCGAAGGCGGGCATGTAATTCCTTTTAATGAAAATTTCTTAAATGGCTACAGTGTTACTACTTCATATGAACAAAGGTTACACAAAAAGAAAATACTATCAATGGGGTTAAAGATCAATTATCTCCGATACCATATTTTAGCATGGCCAGCTTTGCCAGTAAATAGCTATCATTATTATTTCCCAGAATTTCAATTAGGCATACATCTTTAAAATTTTTTATGCGGCTTATAAAACTGATTTATATTTTACCTCTATTTGTGCTGGCTGGTTGCAAAAAAAGCGATATCGTCGCTCCACCTAAAGCTGATGAAACCAATTTAATCAATACCAATGCTATTGCAAGTACTACCATGAAAAAAATGGAAGGTATTTATACTTTAGTAAGTGGCAATACCGATCTGGGAACTCAATTTGTTTGTAAAGTATCCAGGTTTAAGGTTTCCTTTTTTAGCGAGAAAGAAGGCATTTATATTATTTTAAAATATGGTCTTAAAAACGCGGATGGCTCTATACAATTTTCGGGTTTCTGGAGGTATTCAGAAAAAGCAGACCAGGGAATTATACAATTCTCCATATCAGCAGGAGAGGGCGCCAATGATTTATTAAATGGGATAGTTACTAATTTAAAAATCAAAGGAATAAATACGGGCAATTCAATGGTGTTGGAATATAAACGACCATTTACTGCACAAGCAATTAATAAAGCTTTTATGGTCATAGGTCATCATGGTGTTCAAACAACCGTGGATCCTCCTTTTGCTGAAAACTCTTTGAACGCAGTGTTGAATTTTGAAGACTATGGAGTAAATGGATTGGAGTTTGATGTAAGAATGACCAAAGACAATGTGCCAATATGTATTCATGATGCTACCATTGATACACGATTAACACAGAAAGGGCCATTGATTGGTAGTTGGGATAAATACTCCTATGCTTTAATCAATCAATATATTCGATTGGTTGATGGACAAAAAGTACCCACAGTAGAGCAGGTCATCAATACATTTATTGACAGCACCAACCTCAATTATTTATGGTTGGATCTAAAAGGCAATACAGATATTTTTAAATATTTAGAACCCATTATCAGAAAGGGATACCAAAGAGCTGCAGCAGCCAATAGAAATGTGGTATTGTTTACAGGTCTTCCTTCAGAAGATGTGATTGATGAATTAAAAAAACAACCAAGCTTTAGTGATCTTCCAACCCTTTGCGAATTGAGTGTAGATAAGGCAATCGAAATTAAAAGCAAATTTTATGGCCCAAGATTTTCAAAAGGCTTGGTGTTAGATGAAGTGGCAAAAGCAAAAGCCAATAATATTAAAGTAATTAGTTGGACATTAAATAGTAAAGGCTTGATAGTAGACTATTTAAGAAATGGGCAATTTGATGGATTTATTACAGACTATCCTGCTTATGTAGTCTATAATATTTATACCATGTTTTAAAGAACAGAAACAATGAGAATGAAAATAATTTTTTTGTCAATCCTTATTGCCCTTGGAATAGGAATTACTTCAACCTGTAATGCCCAGGAACTTCCAACAGTTAAAACAAAGAAGAAACACAAATACAGTTTATACATGGGAGTAGGGCCAAATTATTATTTTAATAATTTAGTACTGGCCAAAGATTATGTTCGCGAATTGAATTACTCTTTTGTGACCAGATTTATGTGGGAGCCAGAATTTTTTGTAAGTCTTGGATTTGAAACAGGATATAATAAATTATATACTGTTAAAGGAGACCCATCAGCTACAAACGGAACTAAAATTGTTAATGCCTCCATTCCTATTCAATTTATTATTTCAATGAAATTTTTGAAAGACTTCTATGGCAACTTCACGATGGGGCAAGCCATAAGATTGAATAAAGTAACTACTAATGCCAGTGGAGATTTTAATGCAAGTAATTTTTCTTTGGGTGATTATGGAATTGGTGTGGGTTATAAAAAATCAATTTCAAATAGATTCTCAATTGGCACAGAATTAAAAGGCTACTATTCTTCTAAATTGGAGGATAGAAATATGGCCCTGCTTTTTATGGCAGGATATAAATTTTAATCGACAGTTTTATCCATTGATTAAGGCCCTGTTAAACTTATTAGTTACTTACTCAAAATTGGAATATTGGCTATGTCAAGCATGAATATTGTATAATTTTTACAAAATTATCATGATGGCAAAACTTTTATTATTCCTATTCTCATTTATATTTTTATTGTTTTTCAGCGCTGCTTCACAAAATTTTATGGTAGAGCAATATAGAGTAGCTGATGGCAAAACCAATCACATAAAAGTGGGCGATAAAGTTTTAATTAGCTTTAACCAATTAACAAGCGAATCCATCAATAGACCAGCTGATGTTTTTGTAAACTCAAAAGATACAGGATCTACACGCACTATTTTAAAAGCAAGGATTACAAATATTACCGAAAACAGTATTCAATTTAAAGACCGCTCTGTCCACGGAACAAGAGAAATCAAATTCGATAAAATTATAGGGATCAGAAAACTTACCCTAGGAAAACAAATACTAAGAACTAGTAGTGAAGGCATTGGAATATTGTCATTAGGTGCAGCTATTGCTTATTTACCAACTAATCTATGGACCTCTATTGGTTTATGGGTGGGAGGTTTCTCTTTTATTACGCTGGCTTCTGATGACTTTCATCAGAAATACGACAATAATTGGAAAATCAGGATTGTTCGCAAATAAAAAATCCCAATCATTTTATTGATTGGGATTCGTATAAAATAGTCGGATAGTATTTTATCCTAACGCTACTCTCTTAAATTCAGTAACAGTTACATTACCTGCAGTTTTTAAATATGCTTCAACAGTAATGCTGCTATCTTTTACAAAAGCCTGAGCCAATAAAGTATTTTCTTTAAAGAAAGCATTCAATTTACCTTCTGCGATTTTTGCAATCATTTCATCAGGTTTGCCTGCCATCTTTGGATCTTCTTTCATGGTATCTACAACGATCGCTCTTTCTCTATCTACCACTGCAGCAGGAATACTATCAGCATCAACAGCCAATGGATTCATTGCAGCAATTTGCATGGCAACATCTTTACCAGCTTCAGGTGCAGCAGCATTTAAGCCTACTAATACACCCATACGGTTTGCACCATGAATATAAGACGCAACATAAGCTGCTTCAATTCTTTCAAATTTAGCAACACCAATTTTTTCACCAATTGATGCTAATTTATCGTTGATCATATCAGCTACTTTCGCGCCATTGATCATCACTTCGTTTAATTCTTCAGCACTTTTAACATCGTTAGCAACTGCTGCATCAGCAATTGAAGTAGCGAAAGCAACGAAATCTGCATTCTTAGAAACGAAATCTGTTTCACAGCTAATGCATACTACAAATCCTACTTTATTATCAGCTGAAGTTTTTGCAATGATCACACCTTCTTTTGCTTCTCTATCGCTACGCTTTGCAGCTACTTTTTGACCTTGCTTACGCAACCAATCGATGGCAGCTTCAAAATCGCCATTAGATTCAGTTAACGCTTTTCTACAATCCATCATACCGGCACCTGTTGCCTGGCGTAATTTATTGATCTCTGCTGCTGAAATTGTTGCAGTTGACATATCTTTTATATTGAATAGTGATTAATGAACGATACAGAATCGTTTGATTCTGTATCGCTATAAATTAAAATTGAAAATAGTAGTTGAATTATCTGCTTCCACCACCACCGCCAGCTGGGCGACGATTTCCTGGAACACGACGCTTAGGAGCACCGCCCGGACCTGCTGCAGCTGCACCAGCGCCACGACCACCTCTTCCACCACGACCAGCTTCAGCTTGCGCTTCTGCTTCCATTCTACGTGCACGTGCCTCGTTTTCGTTGTTGCTATCATCAGACTCATCTTCGTCTTTAGAAGCCTGACGTTCAGCCAAACCTTCTGAAATAGCAGCAACAATATAGTTGGTAATGATTGCAATAGATTTTGTTGCATCATCATTTGCAGGAATAGCAAAGTCTACTTTATTAGGATCACAATTGGTATCTACCATACCAAATGTAGTGATGCCTAAACGCTTAGCTTCAGCTAAAGCAATATGCTCATGACCAATATCAACAAGGAATAAAGCTGCTGGTAAACGACCCAACTGAGCGATACCGCCCAATACTTTTTCCATTTTATCTTTATCGCGAGTTAATGTTAAACGCTCTTTTTTAGTAAGGCTTTCTGCACTACCGTCGTTCAACATTTTTTCGATGCTCTGCATTTTCTTTACACTCTTACGTACAGTGTTGAAGTTGGTTAACATACCACCCAACCAACGCTCTGTAGCAAAAGGCATATTAACACGCTTAGCGCACTCAGTTACGATTTCTTTTGCTTGCTTCTTAGTAGCAACAAACATGATTTTTTTACCGCTTTTTGCAATTTGTTTAATTGCAGCAGCAGACTCTTGTAAATAATCTACTGTTTTGTTTAAGTCGATAATATGAATGCCTTTTTTCTCAGCAAAGATGTATGGCAACATCTTAGGATTCCACTTCTTTTTTAGGTGACCAAAGTGAACGCCGGCCTCCAGTAATTGCTGTTGTAGTGAAGTGTTATTTTCCATTGTGGTAAATTATATAATTTTAAATAATTTGATTTTTGTTGATATTCAATACAACGATTAACGCTTACTGAACTGGTAGCTTCTACGTGCTTTCTTATGACCGAACTTCTTACGTTCAACACTACGAGGATCACGTTTCAACTGACCTGCAACTTTTAATACAGGACGGAATTCAGGATTCACTTCCAACAAAGCGCGGGCAATACCCAACTTTGCTGCTTCTGCTTGTCCTTTTAATCCACCGCCAGTAGCATTGATAACGATATCAAATTTACCAACTACATCAGCTGTTTTTAAAGGAGCTTCAACCTGGTTTTGTAAATAAACCAATGGGAAATAAGCTTTGTAATCTTTGTCGTTTACAGTGATCTTACCTTCGCCCTTGCTAATGAAGACACGAGTAACGGCTTCTTTACGGCGACCAACTGCGTTTTTTTGTTTTTCCATTTTATTATTATTGGGTTCGCTGAAATTCAGCGTAATGGTTTAGAATTTAAGTTCTTTAGGTTGTTGTGCAGTGTGTGGATGAGCTGTTCCAGCATACACAAATAATTTTTTGATCATCTTACGACCTAAACGATTTTTAGGCAACATCCCTTTTACTGCTCTTTCCATTACTACTTCAGGACGACGCTTTAATAAATCACCTGCAACTTCTTCTTTTTTACCACCTGGGTAACCAGAATAGTTCAAGTAGATTTTGTCTTCTAATTTGTTACCAGTGAAAGTAACCTTATCAGCATTGATTACAATTACATAATCGCCACAGTCTACGTGTGGAGTATAATATGCTTTGTTTTTGCCGCGTAATACTGCAGCAATCTTAGATGCTATGCGTCCGACAGTTTGATTAGTACCATCAACTATATACCAGTTGTGTTGAACGGTAGCTTCATTCGCATGCTTGGTGGTGAAATGGAGTTTACTCATAATAGTTTGTTTTAATGAAACCGGCGCTATCCCACCGGAAAGAATGTTCCCATTTTTTGGGAGGGCAAAGGTGCAACAGTTCAACGGGAAAACCAACATTTTTGAAAACTATTTTTCATGGCCCCTTTGTAACTAATTGATTTTCAATAATAATTTAGTATAAAAAATAAAATAGCCGAGTGAAAAAGGGTTGAATTTGGCCAATAATGTGGTTTTTGTATGAATTAAACTATAAGCAAGCCCTTTCATTAACCATGATCAGAAAGTTTAGTAAGTTGCTGCAAATTCCACCAGAGGCATTAATTAAAGAATACGAACTACAATAAATTGAGCTATTTAAAATTTTCAGCCGATCAAATTTTTACAGGAACTGAATTATTATCGGATCAACTGGTGTTGATTACCGATAATGCAGGATCGATCATCGATTTAGTAGCAGAAGAAAATGCAGGTGGCGATATACAACACCATCAGGGAATTCTTTCTCCGGGTTTTATCAATGCGCATTGTCATTTAGAATTGAGTCATATGAAGGGATTGATTCCCGAGCATACCGGCTTACCTGAATTCATTTTAAAAATTGTCAACGAAAGACATCACTCAGAAGAGCTAATACTTCAAGCAATTGCGGACGCTGAGCAAACAATGATCAATAATGGAATTGTAGCTGTTGGAGATATTTCAAACAATGCACTTACACTATCACAAAAGCAATTGGGTAATTTGGCTTACCATAATTTTATTGAAGTAAGTGGATGGAAGCCTGCGATTGCATTGCCCAGGTATGAAAATGCTTCGCAAGTGTTTGAGAATTTTAAAGTTGCATTGAACATTGAGCAAAGAACAAACAGTCATTCAAAATCTGCAAACATTTCAATTAATCCACACGCACCCTATTCTGTATCGAATGAATTATGGGAATTGATTCAACCGCATTTTGAAGGTTCAGTTGTTACTATTCATAATCAAGAAACACCAGCTGAGAATCAACTCTTTGTAGATGGAACAGGCAATTTTGTTGGTATGTACCAAGCAATGAATATTGATCAAACCCATTTTATACCAACAGGCAAAACAAGTTTACAAACAGTGTTACCTAAAATGCAAAATGCCAGCAATCTCTTATTGGTACACAATACAGAATCGAATCCGCAAGATGTTTTATTGGCCAACCAACAAGCCATTCAAAACAATCAAAGGATTTTTTGGTGCTTATGCCCTAATGCTAATTTGTATATCGAAAACAAAATGCCACCGATAGAAATGTTGAGAAGATACAACGCCAACATAACCATTGGTACCGATAGCCTGGCCAGTAATCATCAATTGAGTGTACTCGACGAAATCAAAACCATCAGGCAACATTTTCCTGAAATTCCTTTGGAAGAAATATTGCAATGGGCAACATACAATGGAGCTAAAGCATTGAACTTCGATGATCGATTCGGCAGTTTTGAAAAAGGAAAGAAGCCAGGTGTATTATTACTGAATCAATTGCACTTCGAACAAATACAAGCTTCAAGTAAAATAAACAGGCTGATTTAAAAGTTAGTTTGATTATAGATATTGTTTATGCGCTTATTAATGGCATTATGCTTAGGTTGTTTTTCATGTTTAAGCCAAGCTCAAGAAATAGAGCGAAGCTTTGGAATATCGTATGGAAATGGCTCTATTTATGCCCACACGAAAGATGTAGAAAATACAATGGGTTCCAAGCCAACTGGTTTTCAGCTAAGTTATAATTGGCGTAAACTCGACTCAGCCACTTTTCAAAAATTTTCTGGATTACCCACTCAATCGCTATTTATCAATTATACCAATTTCGATAACAGCATACTTGGCAATGGATTTATCGCAGCTTATGCCATTCAACCCAATATTCGCTTTTCCAATAAAGTTGGTTTACAGTTTCAAACAGCTGCAGGTTTTGCTTACTTAAGCAGCCCTTACAATTCCATACACAACCCCACTAATAGTTCCTATAGCACTAGCATTAGTGCTTATTTAGATCTTGGATTAAATGTTTATTGGCAGTTTGCAGATCAATGGCAATTATCATTAGGAGGACATTACAGGCACCTCTCAAACGCAGGGATAAAATTGCCAAACAAAGGAGTTAACTGGACAACAACCGATATAAGTATCCGATATGCATTAACACCAATAAAACCATTAACACAATTGATTAATCAGTACAATCAATTGCCTTACCAAAAATACAAGTATTGGGAATTTTATGCATTTGGCGCTGCAAGAAGCATTAGCAATGAATTAATGAAAAGGTATCCTATATATGGAATGGGAATTACGCGCAGTTGGCAAACAGCTCGTTCGCATGGATTTACAGCAGGGATAGAATTATACCATGATGGTGCGCTTGCAGAACAACTATCAGAATCCAATCAAACAACAGCTTTAGCCAATGCATTAAGTGTGTTGGGAGGGCATGCATTTCTTTGGGGGAAAGTAGCATTCACACAACAAATTGGAGTTTACCTTATTTCACATGGCTCCAATTTTCCAAGCTGGTATCATCGCTGGGGATTACAGTATCAAATGAATAAAAAATTAGCTTTAGGCATTAATCTCAAAGCCCATAAACAGGTTGCACAATTTCCTGATCTAAGATTGATTTATCGTTTGGGGAATTCAACAGTTTCGAGAAAGCAATAATTAAGCCAATACTTCTTGCAAAATCTTATAACTTTTCATCTGCCCAAAATTGGAAATATGCAAAGACAAATACAATTGAAAAGCTTCAATTAAGTGTCTGCGTGTTTGTTGGTTGAGCATGATCGTTTCGAGTTCATTGTAAAACCCTAAGTTGGCAATCAATGAAGTAGTTTGTGCCAGTGAACCTTCTAAAAAATAAGGATGTGCAGGTTTTTCAGGTACAAACATTCCTTCTTGCAAATCAACGATTGGTGTAGACACAGTGTAAGATCCTTGCAATTGAAAACCCAGTTCTGCAGCCAAATGTAAAGTGAAATACAAAGGCAAATTACCAGTTAATGTTGCTGAGCCCTTATCCAATTGCTTGAGCGTATCTTCGATCAAATAAAATAATTCGGGATTGGCTTCTGGCTGTTTTAAACTGTGTTGCAACAATTCCATTACATACATAGCAACAGTGTTTTTAACTACATCAAACAACACTTGCTCATACATATAGGCCCAACTAAATTCTTTGATGAATTGAAGTTGTTTCAACTCATTATGATGCACTTCCAATGCCAATATTGCTCCTGGCTGAAAATAACTGGCTTTTCCTGCTGATGTTTTGCTGCTTTGTCTTACCCCTTTTACGATGTATTGTTGAATACCAAATAATTCTGTGTAGATACTGGTAATAATACTCGTATCTCCGTACTTCACTGTTCGTAATACAACGCCTTTGGTAGCATGAATCATATTCAGCAAGTTAATCGTAAAATAATTAATTTTAAATAATAGAAATTTTGTTGAAACCAAAGAAGATGACATCTACCCATAAATATATTGGCTTACTATTGATAAGTTTGATGCTATTTAACAATGCTTATTCATGGGTATATCCAGAACATAGGAAAATATCTATGTACAGTATTCTTCAAATGAATAGTTCTTATCGATTACAATTAAATGAATTGTGGACAAAAGCAATAATGGGTAATGAATCTAGATTAACCTCATCAATTGTCAACCAATCGCTTGGTTTAAGTCCTCAGCAATTGGATTTTCCCTCATGGTCTGGTATAGCAGGTGATCATAGTTGCTCGCCGCAAAATTTATTATCGATTGTAAATAACAGTAACTGGATTTTAAAAGTAGCATCCATCACTGCCAATTTAGAAAAAGACTTAAATGCTGCCAATTCAAATAGTAAAATTACTGCTGCACTACATAATTCAGATATGCGTTTGCAAAGAGCCGATCAAGAATACTCTAGCAGAGCGAGTGCCAATTATGCGCATTTCTTATTGACCAGACAAAAAGTAGATACAGATGCCGCTACTTATTTTGAATCCTGTTTAAAAGAAGGTACTCCAGTAAATGCCATTGGATTATTTACTTACTATCACTTCATAGCCCTGAATAAAGCCTTTAAAGCTCGTGATCCACAATTATCCAAAGAAGAACAATCAGCATTATTATTATCTGCATTTGCAAACGAAGCATTTGCTGAACATTTTTTACAAGATATTTTTGCTGCAGGACATATAGCTGGCATATGGGGATCGGCTTCTGTTAGAAAAGGAACCCATGATTATTATAATAAGAAAGGATTAGAAGTTACTAAATGGAATGGAGAAAGAATGATTGTAACAGGCGATGGTTATTTAAAAGATATTGAAGCGCAAAAATTGGGTGAAATAATTAGAATAAGTCTGGAACAAATGATTGATGCTGCTTTTGGGAAACTTAACATACAACAAAAAAACGATGCTGCATTTTCAAATAAAGTGGAAGAAGATTTAAGTATTTGCACTTCATCAACTATTCAATTATTGAATGCTAACGTAAGTATTGTTCAATCCATTTTAATTCAAACACCGGTTCCAGGATTATCCAGTGGACTAGGGGCATTGCCAAGAACAAACGCTGAAATAGGTTTATTTATCGGAATTTCATCAAGTTTAAATTTACATTCAATCAATGGTGGTTTTGGTAAAGATCAAACTGATAATGGAATAGTTGGCGGATTGGAAGCAAATTTTAGAATTGGCTATGGATTAGAAGGAGTGTTGAATCAATCTGGGGATGGCTTGTTTTTTTTACAATTTGGATGGACCCAGAATTCCGCTTCTTCCAATAGATTTACCCAAGTTAATGATGGATTTGAAAACAGCTCCATCGGTTCAGCAATACCAGGCCGCGGGGCATATAATATTCGTTTAAGAATGCCCTTTTATATTATTCCAGGAGATTTAATACTAGCTGCCCCGCTTTTACTTTTCGCTCCAAAGACCTATCAAAAGATGGCTGTTCATGCAGGAAATGGAGGTTTGATTCCTTGGCAATCTGCTATCTCTACTTCGGTAGGAAGATTTCAATTTATGCTTGGGAGAGAAGTAGGTGTAAGTTTATATGGTTTTGGTAAAACTAAGGATAACCTTATTCTTGCTGATCCAAATTCTACAAATAATTTAATACTGAATTATAGTTCAATCAAATTCGATTTCCCGATAATTGAATTTCGCCCTTATAGATTTTATTCATCACAACAAAGTTCAAGCTTTATATTCCAATTAACAGGTGGTTTTGATAATCCAATAAATAGTAGAACTGTGATACCTGCAAATACACCTACTCCACCTTTAAAAACAGTTTGGCATATTGGATTAAGAATGGTATTTAACTGGAGGAATTATCTATAAATCGATCTAATCAAAAAATTAACACGTATTTGTTTATCCAGTTTTGGCTAATGGAACTTTGTTGGTGGAAACGTTTGGAAGTGTAACAGGAATCAATTGAATAATTCCTACTGCGTTTAACCCTCGCATCACAAAAAAAGTGAGATCAAACTCAAACCATTTCTTGGCAAAATTGGCATCGTCTTTAGCAAAATGATGGTTGTTTTGAAACAACTCGCCCATTAACAAAATACCCCAAGGTGAACTATTCTTGGAATGGTCTCCATTATCATAATTGCTATAACCGTATTTATGTCCACACCAATTCACTACAGCGCCTTGTATAGGTCCCATTAAAAAATGAATGGGCAATAATAAATACCACCATGCATTGGGCGCGAAAAAATAATAGAAAGCAACATATCCAATCATGAAAACAATTCTTGTAATTGGATGATGTCCGAACTTATCCAACTTATCCCAAACTGGTAAATAGTCTTTGGTAAACTGTGCTTCGGGTAAATTCTTTCCTGTTAAAAAACCACGAAAAATAACAATCGTGCTTTGCATCATTTGATAGACATCTGTAAAAAAATGAGGCGAATGCGGGTCTTTCTCTGTATCACTATATACATGGTGCATTCTATGCATCACTCCATAAGCTCTTGGAACCAAAAAAGAAGAGCCTTGTACAAACCAGGTGGTTAAATAAAAAAATCGTTCCCAGTTTTTACTGGTGGTGTACATTTTATGAGAAGCAAAACGATGTAAAAAGAATGAATGGAAAAACAATGACAGGAACCAATGGGCTCCAAAAAAAATCAGGATTGCAAGCATCGTTGGGGAATTGAAGTTTCGTAAGGTAGTTGATTAATACTACAATCTCACTTAATTCAACAACTTGCGGCTTATTTAAATAAATGCTTAAACAACTCCTGTAAACTGTTTCAGAAAACGAACATCGTTTTGTGAATACAATCGCAGATCATTCACCTGGTATTTTAATTGAGTAATTCTTTCTACACCCATACCAAATGCAAAGCCAGTGTACTTATTAGAGTCGATTCCAAAATTTTCCAACACTTTTGGATGTACCATTCCACTTCCTAATATCTCTACCCAACCTGTATGTTTACAAATATTACAGCCCTTGCCTCCACAAATCAAACAACTGATGTCCATTTCGGCACTTGGCTCAGTAAAAGGGAAATAACTTGGTCTGAAGCGTACTTTCACCTCTTTGCCAAACATTTCCTGAACAAAAAAGTAAAGGGTTTGCTTTAAATCGGCAAAACTAACATTTTCATCTATGTACAAACCTTCTACCTGATGAAAAAAGCAATGAGCTCTTGCGCTAATGGTTTCATTTCTATATACTCTACCAGGACAAATCACCCGAATAGGTGGTTTTTGATGTTCCATCACCCTTGCCTGAACACTACTTGTATGTGTACGCAGCAACCAGGTCGGACCATTTCCATCTTCGGGCTTTCTGATATAGAAAGTATCTTGCATATCGCGTGCAGGATGATCTTCCGGTAAATTCATAGCGCCGAAATTGTGCCAATCATCTTCAATTTCCGGACCTTCTGCCACTACAAAGCCCAATCTTTTAAATATAGACACCATCTCATTTTTCACCAAAGTCAAAGGATGTCTGCTTCCTACTGAAACGGAATCGCCGGGTAATGAAAAGTCGTATGTAGCTGCGCTAGCATTAGCAACTGGCGCAAAATTGCTTTGTAACTGGTCGAATTTGGCTTCAGCAAAGAGTTTGAACTCATTCAATATTTGCCCAAAAGTCTTTTTTTGATCGTTGGGAACATTTTTCATTTCGCCCATGATGGATTTTACCAAACCCTTGGTACCCAACCATTTGATGCGAAATTGTTCCACATCTTCTGCCCCTGAAGCCACAAAAGCTTCTATTTCTTGTTTATATGCTGCTATTTGATTCAACAAGTGTTCCATAGCGCGAAGATAAAAACTAGATTCCGTAGACTGAAAAATGATTTGAAGCCCCCTACAATGTGTATATTTGTTACTGCAACAAGCAATTTTACATGGATTATAATACAAGTAGGAATTTTTTAGGGATGAAGGAATATGGCCGCCACGTTCAGAAAATGGTGGAATATGTACTCACTATCGAAGACAGAGAAAAGCGCCAGCAACAAGCGCAAGCGGTGATTGAATTGATGGGATTTTTGAATCCACATTTAAAAAACGTGGAAGATTTTAGGCATAAATTATGGGATCATCTTTTTTTCATCAGCAATTTTAAGTTAGATGTTGATAGCCCATATCCTATCCCCACAAAAGAAACGTATAAATTAAAACCAGATCCTTTGCCTTATCCTAAGCGTCATCCAAAATATGCGCATTTAGGTAAGAATTTAGAAGTGGTGATAGATAAAGCTTTGAAAGAAGAAGACCCAGAGAAAAAAGTAGGCTTTGCCAATGCCATTGCTTACTACATGAAATTATCTTACAGTACCTGGCATAAAGAATTGGTACATGATGATGCCATTCGTTCCGAATTGAACAGCATCACTGGCGGACAATTGGAATTTAGCAATACACCTTATATCAAACACCGTAACCAGAATTTTGTAAGTGACGATTATCCACCTGCTCGCAGTGGTGGAAGATGGCAACAGAATTTTGGAGGAAGAAATAATCGCCCTGGTGGTGGCCAACAACGCAATAACGATAACAGAAATGGCCCAAGAAATAATCGACCAGGTGGAAATGGTGGCGGCCAGCAGCGCAATAACGATAACAGAAATGGCGGAGGAGCTCCACGCAACGATAGAAATGCAGGTGGAGGATTTAAGAAAAGGTATTAATTATTTTTTTCGATATTTATATAGCATCAGTAATCACTGATGCTTTTTTATTTAACTTACTTCCAATAACCAATAATTAACAATGAGCAGCTTCGAAGTCATCGGTGGAAAAAAGTTAAGCGGCACAATTGTTCCGCAAGGTGCTAAAAATGAAGCCTTACAAATATTATCTGCAGTTGTTTTAACTGATCAGGTAATTACAATTTCCAATATTCCTGATATTGTAGACGTAAACTTATTGATTGAATTACTCCATGAGATTGGTGTAAAAATCAATCGTATCAATGCAGACACATATACTTTCCAGGCAGATCAAATTGATATTGACTATTTAGCATCAGAAGATTTTAGAAAAAAAAGCGGAAGACTAAGAGGCAGTGTAATGCTTGCTGGGCCTATGTTAGCAAGGTTTAAAAAAGCATATATTCCCAAGCCAGGTGGAGATAAAATTGGAAGAAGAAGACTGGACACTCATATCATTGGGTTTGAAAAACTAGGAGCAGCCTATGCATATGATGATGCATTGGGATGTTTTACTTTATCATCCAACCAATTGAAAGGAACATTTATGTTATTGGATGAGCCATCTGTAACTGGCACTGCCAATATAGTAATGGCAGCAGTATTAGCAGAAGGTATTACCACTATTTACAACGCAGCATGCGAGCCTTATTTACAACAGCTTTGCAATATGCTCAATCGAATGGGAGCAAAAATTACGGGCATTGGCAGTAATTTATTGACCATTGAAGGTGTTTCAAAATTGGGAGGCACCGATCATCGCTTATTGCCAGACATGATTGAGATCGGCAGTTTTATTGGATTAGCAGCGATGACTCAAAGTGAAATCACCATAAAAAATGCAGGCGTTGAACATTTAGGAATTATTCCTGAAAAATTCAGATTACTAGGAATTGAGTTTGATATAAAGGGTGATGATATCTATATACCTGCTCAAGAAAATTATACGATACAAACTTTTATGGATGGCGGAATTTTAACTATTTCAGATCATCCTTGGCCAGGATTTACACCTGATTTATTAAGCATTGTTTTAGTAGTTGCAACACAGGCAATTGGCAGTGTGCTCATTCACCAGAAAATGTTTGAAAGTCGTTTATTCTTTACCGATAAATTAATTGATATGGGAGCGCAAATTATTTTGTGCGATCCACATCGTGCAACGGTGATTGGTTTAGGAAGAAAAAATAATTTGAGAGGAATTACCATGAGTAGCCCCGACATTCGTGCAGGACAGGCATTGCTCATTGCAGCACTAAGCGCCGAAGGTAAAAGTACCATTCAAAATATTGAGCAAATAGACAGGGGGTACCAATTCATTGATACCCGCCTGCGTGCTTTGGGGGCAAATATTGAAAGAAAATAATGTTATTTCAACTTTCCTTCTAAACCAGCCCAACCTCCACCATTATATACTTCTGTAAATCCATTAGACAGCATCCAAGATTTTGCTGAACCACTTCTCATACCAGAAGCACAACAAGTAATTACAGGTTTGTCTTTTTTTAATTTCGAAACGAGTTGTGGTAAACGATCAAGCGGCAAATTGATTGATCCTTTGATATGTCCCGAACGATATTCACCTTCTGAACGAACATCAACAATTTGAGCACCATTGCTCATAAGTGCAGCATAGTCCACTGCAGGACCTACACCGAATAAATTTTTTAAAAATTCCATCATTTAATTTGTTTTAATTTTTATACAGTTTCAAGAACTGGTTGATTGTTATATACCATCACACCATTGTACCATATCTCCCAAGTTACTGGTAATATTTTTTTAAGCATATGACTCACCCCGCAATACTTTTCCTGTGAATCCATAATAGCTCCAATAGAAACTTCCTTGTTTGCAAGGTCTCCTTTCATTTCATAAACCACATGAATGGCAATATATTCAATGGGTGCTTGCTTGCTGATTTCTCCAATCACTTTGATATTAAAATCATCCAGCGGTTTAGCTGCCTTTTTTAAAATTGCCAAAACATCCATGCCTGTGCAACCCGATAATGCAGACAAGATAAATGGTTTGGGAATCGGTCCATGATCTTCTCCGCCAACTCTTTCAGGAGCATCCATAACTATAGTATGTCCATTAACCAATGCATTGAACTGCATTTTTCCCATCCACTGTGCTTCTATTTCGTGTTTCATATTATTGATAATTGAAGCACAAAGTTGAATCAATTGGAGTTGCCATTCAGTAACTTTTGTTACATAAAAATCCCGGCTACTATCAGCAACCGGGATTTATTAATCTGTCAACTTATTTAAGGACGATTCATTGGTTAGTTCACCATCCTAATTTTTAATATCCTTCATTAACTCTTTCACTGCAGCTTCTAATTGTTGATCCACTCCTTTTTTCACTATTTCATATTCATTCATCAACTTGATATCTGGTTCTGTTTGACGATTCTCCAGATATTGTCCGTTGTTGTTTTTAACTCCAACAGAAGGTGCTCCCCATCTAATACCTGTATCCATTAAAGATTCCCATGCGGCAAAAGTACAAGTGCCCGGAACTGGCATTCCTACGAGCTTGTTTACTTTCAATTCTTGCACCATAAATGCATAACAATGTCCATCACTGTAATTGGCTTCATTGGCAATAGAAATGCTAGGTTTTGTCCATTGGAAATTTGGTTCAAATCCATTGCTTCTAATATCGTTGGTGTAATTCATAAATTTCTTTCCGCTCAAGAACACTGCTAAATCTGCTACTAGATCACCGCCTCCATTATTACGTGTATCTACAACAACACCTTTCTTATCAAAAAACTTACCCATAATATCTTCGTACGTACTTCTAAATGCACCGTCATTCATTCCTGGAATATGCACATAACCCAATGTTCCATTACTCAAACGATCTACTTCATCAGCATTTCGCTTGATCCAACGCTTGTACAGCAAACCATTTTCTTCGCCAGCTGAAATTCCTTTTACGGTAATTTCTCTTTTATCAGCACCTTCTACGATCGACAATAAAATAGTTTTTCCTGACTTGCGATTTAAATATTGTGCAAGGTCTTTATCGGCTGTGATGCTTTCTCCATCAATAGATTCTATAATTGCGCCTGTCTTAATATTTAGACCTGCTTTATCCAGTGGACCATCTTTAATGATTTCTTCAATTTTTACACCTGCCCCTTTATAAGCAGCATCATAAAATGCACCTAACGATGCAGTAATATCTCCATTTGGATTAAAACTACCGTAACTGCTTCCACTATGGCTCACATTTAATTCTCCTAATAATTCAGCCAACATTTCACTGAACTCATAATTGTTTCCGATGGAAGGAATGTATTTTTCATAATCGGGCTTATAACTATCCCAATCAATTCCATGATAGGTTTTATTGTAAAATGTTTTTTTAGTTCTTCTCCAAACATGATTAAACATAGCCTGACGTTCTGCTGTAGCATTCACCATCATTTCTCCATTGATGCCTACTCTGTCTTGCTTGCTTGTTGCAGGATCTAATTTAATAATACCTCCATCACTGCTGATGAAAATACTTTTCTGATCCTTATCCCATGCCATACTAGCTCCTCCTGCATTCAACGGAACCAACATTTTAGTTTCCTTGGTTCTTAGATTGGTTGTCCAAAGATTCATGCCTCTTTCAAAGCGCGCTAAATAATATAATGTTTCTCCATCCTTACTTAATAAAGCATCACTCATTGAAGATGAATGTATGGTCACTTTAGATTTACGTTGAGACAATCCTTCCCACTCAATTACCACACTGTCTTTCACAACTGCTTTTTTCTTAGAGGTATCTGCTTTTGCTTTGGTTTCTTCCATGTCTTTCACCAATGCAAATTCATCTTTGGTTAATTTGAATCGATCAAATGATTCCTGGGTAAAGAACATCATATAAGCATCGCTTTGTGCTCCACCACTCATTGCAGCTGCACGCAAACCATCTCTATTACTTTGCCAAAGCATTGCTTTGCCTCCCATCACCCATTTAGGTCTGTAATCGTTGAATCCACTTTCGGTAATATTCATCACTTTCTTTCCATCTACACTTGCCAAACCCACTTCGCCAACTGCGCTTCCTGGAATGGAATAATCAAACAACAACCATTTACTATCTGGGCTCCATTGGTAATACTGGTCGTTCTCAACAAATGCAAATATTTGATTGATTCCTAAAATTGTTCTGGATTGTTTTGAAGCCAAATTATAAATACGCATTGTATTTCTATTTTCAACAAAAGCAATCTCTTTTCCATCAGGAGAATACAAAGGCTGCGTATTATCGTTGGTATTTTCTAATACTGCAGTTTCCTTAATTAATGTAGATGCATAAAAATAAGGTTCATCAGATCGAACAATTTTTGATTCATACACGCTCCATTTATTATTTCTTTCTGATGAATAAATGATCGATTTACTATCAGGAGAAAAACCAACGCTTGTTTCTTGTTCAGGTGTATTGGTAATTCTTTTTGTGATTCCACCATCTACACTGGTTACAAAAACCTCCCCTCTAAAAACAAAAGCTACTTCTTTGCCGTTCGGAGCAACACTAATTCCACTTCCGGTTGCTACTCTAATTACCTGTTCATCATTCTTTCGATTATCTGCCAAAATACTTACTGCTACTTTCTTTGCGCCAGAGCCAGCTTTCATGGTATAAATTCCTCCATCATATCCAAAGCAAATTGTACCATCATTGGCACTGCTTAAAAAACGAACCGGATGCTTTTTGTAAGAGGTAAGTTGTTCGCTTTTGCCACCAGATAAATTCATTTTATGGATATTGAAACTCCCACTTTCCTCACTTAAATAAATCATCGCTTTTTCTCCATCTGTAAAAATAGGCGTACGGTCTTCTCCGTTGAATGAGGTGATTTTTGTGTGCTTTGAAGCTTTTACATCATATACCCAAATATCTCTGGTAATAGCAGATGTATGGTGTTTACGCCAAATATTTTCACCCCCTTTTTTATCATGGTAAATCCACTTAGAGCCATCCTTGCTCACTTTTACATCTTCTGCTGGAGTTGTTAGTAATTGAGTTGGTCTGCCTCCATTCACTCCAACACTGTATAACTCGGGCATAGATCCTGTTGGAAATTGACGGTTCGTTGCCAGATCCATTCTGGAAGATCCAAAAACAATGTTTTTATCATCTTGCGAAAAATCATAAGGATATTCTTGTGCTGAATGATAAGTAACTCTTTTGGCTTCTCCTCCATTCACGGAAATAGTGAAAATATCAAAATTGCCAAAACGATCACTGGCAAAAGCAATGGTTTTACCATCATGACTCCAGACAGGCATATAGTCGTGAGCTTCATGCATTGTTAATGCAACAGCGGTACCACCTGTACTTGCTACTTTATAAATATCTCCTTTAAAGGTAAATACAATGGTTTTGCCATCTGGTGAGATGGAAGAATAACGCATCCAGGTAGGATCGGATTGCGCTGATACAAAAGCGGTAAATAATACCAATACTCCAAGGGTTAATATTTGTTTCATAAATTGATTTATGACTGAAAGATAAGTACAAAAATTATTCGTTGAAAAGGATTATCTACCTTTCTATTATGAATGTTTCCGATTTAGACGTTTATCCATTGGGAGATCAGGCAATCACTATTCAAATGGGCGATTCTATTAATGCGTCTACTAATCAAGAAGTGATACAAATTTTTAACCATTTACAAAATCACCCAATAAAAGGAATTACCGATATTATTCCTGCTTATTCCAGCATTACCATTGTTTATGATTTAGTACAAGTTTCGCTTCCTGCTAAATATTCAAGCAGATTTGATTGGATAAAATCAAGATTGCTGCAAGAATTGGAATTGATCAATCCTACTCAAAATTTAGGTAAATCAATTAAAATACCGGTCTGTTATAATAATGAGTTTGGACTCGATTTAATGGACCTTTCGGTGCATACCAAACGCTCCATTGAAGAAATTATTGAGCGGCATACCAATAAAATCTATACCGTATACATGATCGGTTTTTTGCCAAGCTTTCCATATATGGCTTCTGTTGATCCTGTCATACAAATGAATCGCAGAGCGGTACCCAGACAAATTGTACCAAAAGGGTCGGTTGGAATTGCGGGTGAACAAACAGGTATTTATCCCCTGGATTCGCCCGGTGGTTGGCAATTGATTGGACAAACTCCATTGAATTTATTCGATGTAAGTAAAGAAAGCCCTTGTTTATTATCTCCTGGAGATGCTGTTGAATTTTATGCTATTGCAAAGGAGGAATTTTGGGAGATTAAAAAAGCAGTGAACGAATGAGTATCCTTATTATAAAACCAGGATTATTCACCACCATTCAAGACGAAGGCCGAAAAGGCTTTCAGCATTTGGGCATTAACCCAAATGGAGCAATGGATACCTGTGCCATGCAAACGGCAAATGCATTGGTTCTCAACGATGTTTCAGAAGCGGTTTTAGAATTTTATTTTCCTGCACCGGTTTTGCAATTCAATCGGCCAGCATTTATCGCTTTGAGCGGAGCTGATTTTACTGCAGAGATCAACGGAATTGAAATACCTATTAACCAACCTGTTTTTATACCAGCAAATGCACTACTTCAATTCAAAGCAAAAAAATGGGGCCAGGTAGCTTATTTATCAGTGCAGGGTGGATTCGAATTAAGTGAATGGTTAAACAGTTATAGCACCAATGTAAAAGCTGCTGCAGGTGGGTTTGAAGGGAGAATATTAAAACTAGGCGATACGATTGAATTAAACCTTAAGAACGCATCAAGTGGCAATAACAAAGATTGTTCTGTAATGCCCTGGAAAGCATCCGTTCAGCAATTTTATCATACCAATGCATTGAGATTTATTCCAGGACATGAATTTGAACAATTAACTCCATCCTCTCAAACAATATTATGTAATGCTGATTTTAGCATTTTACCCCAAAGTGATAGAATGGGTTATCGATTGCAAGGCCCTGCACTGGAGCAATCTAAAAAAAAAGAGCTGATCTCTACTGCTGTAACAAAAGGAACTATTCAATTATTACCCAATGGACAATGCATTGTTTTAATGGCCGATCATCAAACAACAGGCGGCTATCCAAGAATAGGGCATATCATCTCCGCAGATTTACCAACACTTTCTCAGAAAGGCAGTAATGATACGATTCAATTCATTCGAACAACCATTGAAGAAGCCGAAAAAATATTGATGCTGCAAATGCAACATTTGCAACAATTGAAGAATGCCTGTATCTTACAACTCGATGCATACCATAGACATTAATTGCGATTTAGGAGAAGGGTTTCCACACGATGCAGAACTGATGTCATTTATTAGTTCGGCCAATATTGCTTGTGGCTATCATGCAGGAGATAATGATACTATTAAACGCACTATTGATCTTTGCTTGATTGAAGAAGTGGCCATTGGTGCACATCCAGGCTTTAATGACAAAGCCAATTTTGGGCGAACAAATTTGGTATTATCTGATTGTGAATTATATGATCTGGTTGCAGAGCAAATTGCATTGATGCAAGATCATTGCAGAAGAGAAGGTTGTTTATTGCATCATGTTAAACCACATGGGGCTTTGTATAATATGGCAGCAGCCAATGAAACAATGAGTTATATTATTGCATCTGTAATCAAAGAATTAGATGCTTCCTTATTCTTATATGGTTTGAGTAATAGTCATTTAATTAAGGAAGCAAAAAAATTAGGCATCAAAACTGTATCAGAAGTTTTTGCAGATAGAAGGTATCAACCAGATGCATCACTTACACCAAGATCAAAATCAAATGCTTTAATTGAAAAAACCGATGATGCACTGAATCAGTGTTTACAAATGATCGAGCAAAAAAAAGTAACCGCTTCAGACAATTCCATTGTAGATATAGAAGCAGAAACTATTTGCATACACGGTGATGGAGTTCATGCTGTAGAATTTGCTAAAGCCATACACCATGGTTTTACTAAAAATAATATTCACCTTAAAATACCTGGTGAATGAAAAAAAATAAATCATCCGCTATTACAGGTGCTGCATTTTTAATGGCCACTTCTGCAATTGGGCCAGGCTTCCTTACTCAAACAACCGTATTCACGCAACAGTTGGCCGCTAGTTTTGGTTTTGTTATTTTACTATCGGTTTTATTAGATATTGGTGCTCAACTAAATATTTGGAGAATCATTGCAGTAACCGAAATGAGGGCCCAACTGATTGCCAATACTTTAGTACCTGGTTTGGGATATTTTTTAGCAGGATTGATTGTATTAGGAGGCCTAGCTTTTAACATTGGCAATATTGGAGGATGCGGATTAGGACTTCAGGTGTTAACCGGACTAGATCCAATGTATGGAAGTGTTTTTAGTTGCATTATTGCGCTAATGATTTTCTGGAATAAGGAAGCAGGCATTGCCATTGATGGATTTACAAAGGTATTGGGCATGCTCATGATATTGCTAACTCTCTATATTGTATTTAAAGCAAACCCACCAATTGTAGCTGCTATTCATTATAGTTTTTTTCCAGCAAAATTATCTGCACTGGCGATTGTAACATTGGTAGGTGGAACGGTTGGTGGCTATATTAGTTTTGCGGGCGGACATCGATTATTAGATGCAGGTATTAAAGGAGTGGGTTCTTTAAAAGATGTAAACAAAAGTGCTGTTACAGGAATTATGGTTACTGCTACCATGCGATTTTTGTTGTTCCTGGCTGCATTGGGTATTGTTACAAAAGGATTGATACTCGATCCCTCTAATCCTCCTGCTGCAGTGTTTAAATTAGCGGCAGGTGAAATTGGTTATCGCTTTTTCGGAATCGTCATGTGGTGTGCCGCAATCACATCTGTTATTGGCGCTGCATACACTTCTGTTTCATTTTTAAAAACTTTTCATCCAGCGATTGAGAAAAATGAAAAAATTGTCATTAGTGCTTTCATCATTTTATCTACCCTTGTTTTTAATTTGATAGGCAACCCTGTAAAAATTTTAGTTACTGTAGGTGCTTTGAATGGATTGATTCTGCCAATTGCTTTAGCAGTGATTTTAGTTGCTTCCAGAAAAACAAAATTAGTACACCATTATAAACACCCAGTTTGGTTACAATTAGCAGGTTGGATAGTAGTGATCAGTATGAGCTGGATGGGTTATTTGACGATTGCTAAATGGATTGCTCAATAATTGCTAATGCATTTTTTTGGTCATCTACTTTTTTACAAGAAATTTTTTGAACCATTTTGATTGCTTCCTCTCTACGCATCAACCCTTTTTGATACAATTTATCGTAATAATGAAGTAGTACCCTAAAGCATGAAGTAATATCATCTTCTATCAATGCATTAATAGCTGTTTTGGTTTCTAATCCGCCCAATTTTTTCTTGATGCGAATGATAGCATTCACCAATTTTTCTTTTTCAAATTGACCGTAATGCGCAGTGATAAACGCCAATCTTTCATCGAATGGAATATCTAAAAAATAGACTTTGGTTTCTCGCATCTGTTTAAAAAAAACAGTAGGGATATTTACATCTCCAATTCTTTGACTTTCGTCTTCTACAATTAAGACTTTCTTATCAGTTTCGATTGAAGTAGTTTCGGCTTTACTAAACGCAGATAAAGCTTTTGCCAATTTATTTTCAAACTGCTCTTGTGTTGGTTGAGGAAGTTGACCCAAGCTACCAAATGCAGAACCTTTATGATGCGCTAGTCCTTCTAAATCAATTGTTGAAAATCCTTTGGAAGCGAGTGAATGCAATACTTCTGTTTTTCCTGAGCCAGTATATCCGCCAATAACAGCAACTGGATATGGTGTTTCAAATTGTGCCAATACCCATTTACGATATGCTTTATAACCACCAACCAATGAATACACTTTAAAACCGTAAAGGTCTAATAACCAGGCAACACCAGCACTTCGCATTCCACCGCGCCAACAATGCACTAAAACTGTTTTCTTTTCGGAGGAATCATTTTTAGTAAGTGCTTCCGCTTCATTGACCATTTTAACCATCTTGGCACCAAAATATTTCAGCCCTATTTTAATGGCTTTCTCTTTGCTTTCTTGTTTATAAGCAGTTCCGACTATTTTGCGTTCTTCATCAGAAAATAAAGGCAAACTATTGGCACCAGGAATATGTGCATGTGCAAATTCTCCAGGACTTCTTACATCTAATACAGTATTTATACTCGCTAAAGCTAAAAATTCTTCAACGGTAAGTTTTGTAATTGCCATTGGTACAAATGTACAAGGCATTTTTTGTAACTTTTCGGCATGAAACAATTATTGCTGGTCAGACATGCCAAAAGTAGCTGGGCCAATATAGGTCAGGATGATTTTGATCGGCCATTGAATGACCGAGGTATGAATGATGCCCCTTCAATGGCCAATCGAATAAAAACGAAAGGGATTCAAATAGATCAATTTATTGCTAGCACAGCTTTAAGGGCAATTACTACTGCCAGATACTTTGCTGCAGCATATGAACAAAAACCATCTCAGATTCTTCAGCTCGAGCAATTATACCATGCACCACCTCCTGTATACTACCAGGTAATTCAAGACATTAACGATTCCATTAACACAGCAGCAATATTTGCTCATAACCCAGGCATTACCGATTTTATAAATGAGCTGGAGTTGAACTATGTTCCCAATATGCCTACTTGTGGAGTGTTTGCAATCAATATTGAAACCAATCATTGGGCTGATTTTAATACAGCGAAAAAAGCATATTGGTTTTTCGATTATCCTAAGTTGCAGTAGTAACGGACTTTTTAAAATTCACTAGATACACTCCTGTAAAAATAAGTAAGGCAGCAATAGCTTTAGAAAGGGTAAAATCTTCTCCAGCAAAAATGGTGGCAACCATTGCAGCAAAAACTGGCTGAGTATAAATAAATGCTCCGGTTGCAGAAGATCCTATTGCAGAGATTGCATAGACCGTTAATAAATATGCTATAAAAGTTGTTGCAATAGCTATATAGGCCAATCCAATTAAATGACTTGCTTCAAAAGCGTTCCAGTTGGTTGTAATAATATGTGGTAAACCAAAAGGAATAATTCCAATAGCACCAATAGTAAACACCCATCTCAATACTTGGATACCTGAATATTTGGCCATCAATGGTCTTACAAGTACCAAATAGAATGCATAAGAGATGGCGTTGATTAAAATAAACAAGTCGCCAATCAACATATTCGAACTTGCATTACTATTATCTTTCATTAATATTAAGATGGCTGCACCACTAATTCCTAAAACCAATCCAGCAGCTTTGGCTGCATTAAATCCTTCTCTTAATAACCATGCAGCAATAATGGTAATGAAAATGGGTGTTGCTAATGAGAGCAATGAACTGTGAATCGCGGTTGTTAAGGACAATCCTTTGATAAAAAATATTTGATTAATCGTTACACCAGTAAGTCCGCACAATAAAAACCGAGGAATATCTTTTTGATCGATGCGCGTTTTTCCCGGTTTAAATAAAAAAAGAATCCAAAATAGAATTATGCTCACAGTTACCCTAACAAAATTCAGTGCAAAAGGATGAATAAAATTGGGTGTGATGTATTTTACAACCGCATAACTACTGCCAAAAATAAAATTGGCTCCAATTGCTGCAGCGTAGGCTTTGTTCTTGATTTGCATGCTTTACAAATGTATAAGTAGAATATTAAGATGCTACATTTTTAATCAAATTCCCTAAAAAATTTTCATCGAATACTTTAATAGCTACTTTTTTGAAATCATGTGATTGGGCTTGATCAAAAAGATGAGCCAGGTCAATAGTCGTCTGATTGGCAGACAATACGATTCCTTCATTTGAAAGTTTATCTGCCAAATATTCCTGCTCAGTTTGACCAGGTGTTGGCACAACAATCATTTTCTTTTTCAATATCAACAAATCCATTAGGGTGGAATAGCCGCTTCTACAAACTATGTATTTGCTTTCCTGAATAGCTTTACTTAAATCATCTGCATTTAAGTGGTTGTAAACGGTTATATGATTGGCAATAAAAGGAACTGATTTTTCCAATGGTTTACCCCTTACTACTAAAATAGACCCTTTTATTTTTTTGATTGATTCAACAACAATCTTTTCAAATACAGTTCTTTGAGGCTCGGGTCCAGAAAGCAGGATACAGTAATCGAATTTTTGTGTTGTTTCAATCGGTTTAAACCTGCTCAGTAAATTGATATATTGTACTGCTATTTTAGGCATTTGAATAGGATGAGATAATTCTCCGGCAATATTTGCTGCTCCTTCCATATCTGGCACCCAACACTCTGTAAACCGATTGATATAGGAATAATTAATTTTCCGCAACAAATATTCCAGCCATTTAAATGGTGCTTTAATAGTTAATTGGTGCGTTATAAATATGCAAGGAATTGCTTCATTATATAAACCATAGCGATTGTCGGAAATGACTAAATCAATTTGATGTGCTTTAATTATTTGCTTCAACCATTGATTTTCATATGCAATGGATTGAAGTATTTTGGGTAATTGTGAGCCTATTTTAAACGCAAAAAATCGGGAATCAGCACTGTACTGAATTTGATATCCTTTCAATGACAATATTTTCAAATCAGGAAAATATTCATTTAAAAGTGCTGCTTGTGCACCATCTGAACCAATAATTACCTGATGCCCCAAACGAAGTAGATGAGTAATAATAGGAATGCAACGGGTAGCATGACCAAGTCCCCAATCCAATGGAGCTACTAAAATTGTATATTTTTTATCATTATTCAATAGCTTCTCCATGCTCAAATCGGTACTATTTCCTTAATTTGTAGAACAAATATGAAACTCAAATTAAACCAAATTATTCTTTTGTTGTTACTTACTAGTACAATTGCTAGTTCTTGTGGTGTTTTTAAAAAATCGAACAAGACAGCATTCTGTGCTTGTCCAAAACATTAGCTAACCCACAACTATGCCAAGAGACCTATTGGTTCTATCAACAAAGCACCTGATTTCTCAACAAGAAATTGATCGGCAAATGGAATTGTTGAACCTGGTATTGGTACCTGTAGAAAATTGGGGTTGTTTTTGTATCGCCAATGAAATCATCGATATCAATCGCAGAAAAATAATTACTAAAGAGCATTTAGTGCAAAAATTATTGAAAGACCATCCCAATAAGCCATTCGTGTTTATTTGCAATAAAAATTAACTCAATTGCTCTAGAGCCGCTTCTAATTTAGCCAACATAGCAGGTATTTCTTCTTTAATGCAAGTTCCCACACTCAATCTGTACCAACTATTATCGGCACTAGCGCCAAATGCAGAAAAAGGTACCACCGCAATTTTAGCTTCGCCTAAAATATAAGAAGTAACAGCCGATTGACTCTCCAATACTACACCACTAGCCGTTTTTTTACCTACTAAATTCAATTGAATGGTCAAATAAATAGCTGCTTGCGGAGATACTGCATCCACTGAATAGCCTTTTGATTTTAGTGCAACGATTCCTGTATAAATAGTTTGTAAGCGATACTCGATCTCCGATTTAAAATGTGTTAAATATTGATCGATAGCTGCAGACATTGGAAGATACTTAGCTACTGCTTTTTGTTCTGCCATTGGAGCCCATGCACCCAAATGACTCAATATGGCTTTCATTTTAGCGATTACATTTTCCGGACCCAATGCCCAACCTACTCTAACACCTGTAGCAGAAAATACTTTAGAAATTCCATCAATGTAAATTGTATATGGTTTCATTGCTGGATTCAAAGAAACAGGATCATAATGAACGGTATCTCCAAATGTAAGTGTCCAATACATTTGGTCGAACATCAAATATAATTTTTTGGCATCATCGCCACGTTGTTTGTTTTCTTCAATTATAAGGTCGCAAATGGCCGTCAATGAATCTTTGGAAAGTGTTGTTCCTGTTGGGTTTTGAGGAGTACACAAACAGATCAATGTAGCCCCTTTTATATTTTCTTTGATGGCTTCAACAGTAGGCATGAAATTATTTTCTACGCTACAGTTTACCAAACAATGTTCTCCATCAGTTAAATGAACATAGTGATTATTGTTCCAAGACGGTACTCCATAAATTACTTTATCGCCTTTATCTACTATTACTTTAAACAAAGCATAGATCAATGGTCTTCCACCAGATGCTACCTGAATTTCGCTAGGGGAAAAATGTAAACCCTCTCTATCTTTAATGAATTTACTGATTGCCTGACGTAATTCCAATATACCTTCTGCTGCAGGATAATTGGTATAATGGTGCTGATAAGCTTCAATAATTAATTGTTCTAATTCAGCAGGAATGGGAAATATATTTGGGTTGAAATCTCCAATCGTAAAATTATAAATGGTTTCGCCATTGCGAATTCGCTCATTAATAGCGTTACCCAATTTTACAATTTCACTCCCAATTAATGTTTCTGCTAAATGACTGAGCTTGCTCATTGACTATTTAATTTTCGGCGAAGTTACAGTTTTGGAATATTGATGCCTCGATTATTCCCTTCTTTTAAGCTGAATCATCGTATTAATCAATTAGAATAAATTGATTAACTTTAAAAAAAAGTAATCCCATGGGAAAAGCAAAATCTACGAGAAAAAAGACGAATAAGCCAGCTACCGCTTCAGGAATGGTCTCTAAACCTGCAGGCCCTGCTTCTACTTTTGGAAAAGCTGCCGGATCAATGGGGAACAAGAATTTTTCTTCTTCCAAAAAAGGTGGTGGATTTTCTGTTACACCAAGAAAAGCATCCTAGTATAGTATAGATTTTATTTTTTCGATTTTTTGATATCAAATATTCGAGAAAGGTTAAAGCCAAATCTTACTTCGCCAGATCCCCATGTATTTGTTGTTTCTGTAATGAATGACCGTTCGTTCATTCCAGTGGAATTGGAAAAATGCAATTGAAAAACATGTCCGCCTGTTTCTATATCAACACCTATTGAAAGAGGGTTAGCTCCTGCAGTTTTTGGCAAGCCATTTGCAACATAAGAGTAGTCTACAACAAAGGCCATGCGCTTGGTAAATTTATACCTGGCACCAAATCCCAAAGCGAAAATATCATTTTCATCATTGGCTGCAACAACATTTCTATGCACCAATGTTGGACTCATTTGAAAAGAAAAATTATTACTGAACTTTCTGCCAACAATTAATTGAAAATAAGATCCTACACGATCATTAAATGGGATCGGTTTAGTTGGATCGGGGCTTTTAAATGTATAGACAGACAAGCCCGCAACCCCTACCAAAGAAACGGGGGAAGCTTTAACACCAGTTGATTGTTGAATAAACCGGTATTTTAAAAATCCATCCAATTCTTTTTTAAAAGTAGTTCTTCCTATACCAATCGTTAGGTTTTTAGTTAGCCCAAAATCAAAACCCAATCGCATGCTTGCCTGGTCTAGTCCAAATAAATCACCTATCCCTTGACTTACAGGACCAAAACGATGCAAGATTCTAAAATCCATTGAACCGGCTCCAATCATTTCCATGGAGTGTGAATTAATTACACGTGACGATTTAAATGCATTGGAAATGTATTCTTTGGAGGGATTTTTATTTTCTAACCCTTTCAATAAATCATCTTGAGCTAAAAGGGTTTGTGCAACAATTAGTGGAGCGAGCAGCAGTAGGGTTTTAAAATATTTCATGTGTTTAAAATTATTGGTTTTGATATGGTGCTTTAACAGTAATACGAACGTTTTTAGCGATTTTGTCTTTTACCAATGCTGGTATTTTTATTCCATAATCTTCCAGTAAGATATCGAAATTTGTTTCTCCAGTAACAACTCCATTTTTTACAGTAAGTGTTACTTTAGTGGCAACTGGCTTTGTAACACCATGAAATTGCAATGTTCCCGATACACTGGTATTGTACAAACCTTCTTTACTAAAATCAACTGTTTGTAAATTTTCAATTTTTCCTTTAAATACCGCTTTAGGGAATTGGTCGCTCTCTACATAGTTCTCATTAAAATGTTCTTGCATTAACGCTTTTTCGAAGCTAAACCCCTTCATTAATACACTAAACTCTAGTTGCCCTGTTGTTTTATCAATTACTGATATTCCGTTTGAATTAACTGCTTCAATATTTTCCATTGGCGCTTTTGAAAAAAATCGAATAGTGGCAGATCGGGATACCAGCCTGCTTTGAGCCTGAGCTGATATGGTTATAAAAAGGATTAATACAAATAATACTTTCTTCATCTTTACTTTATTTTTCGTTTAAAATACATCTTACCATTACAACATCCATTAAAAATCCTGTGCATACACCGACTACAGTAATTCCACTTCCTATTTTTAATTTTTTTAATTGGTCACGCTGATTCGATTCAAAATCGCAAATTACCCCGCCAGAAGAAACGGGTCCCGCTAATATAATTTGTTGTGTGGTATCTGTGATATTGAGTTGAACTAATTTTCCGCTAATAGCTATTACTTTATCATTGTAAAGAGCATTTGCAGAAGTTTCATTTTTTTCAAATTCTTGAACAATTTGGCTGGCGCTTTTATTGAAAACAACAGCAAGGTCTGCAGTATTTGTTTGTGTGCGATGGTATTCATTCCAACCATATATCCCCGCTATAAATGTCGCAAGAATTAGGACGGGCAACCACTTAATTATTTTTTTCAATTGCATGTGTTAATTATTTGGAGCACCGTTATCAATCCATTTTTTAATGGTAGCTATAGTACAATCATCTAATTTAGGCCTGCTTTGTGGCATCTTACTGAATCCACCACTGTGATTAATTGTACCAAAAAGTTTACCGTTTAATGCCAGGGCTTGTACTTTAGCATAACCTTCTAATGAAATACCACCTGATGTAAAGCCATTGTTATGGCATGATAAACAGTTATTGGTAATAATAGTATTTACATCAGTTTTAAATGAAACAGTACTACTTATTACACAAGTGGGTTGTATAGTTTCTTTTTTATAAGTGCATGATGCAATTACAACGATGCACATAATTGTGATGATGATTTTATTCATATTTTAATTATTTGGAGCTCCTGATGCTACCCAACATGAAATAGCCGTTTTTTGTGCTTGAGTTAGGGTACTGCCTTTAGGCATACTTCCAGATTCTACAGCACTTCTGATTGCGGCAGCCGAAGCACTAATTTGAGCAAAATTTGTTAACGCACCAGGTCCATTGCTGCTACCGGCACTATGGCATCCAGATGTACTACAAGAATTTTGAATAATCACCGAAACTACTGTACTGAATTTACTATCTACACCCGTACAATTGAGTGTAGGTGTTGGCGTAGGGGTTGGTGTAGGATTTGAGCTTGTAGCAGGTGATGGGCTATCACCTTTTGAACAAGCAATCAACACCACAATAGTTGTTATGAGTACAAGAATTGTTTTTTTCATACTATAATTTTTATAGGATAAAATTATACTCATTTCTCATCCCAACATATCCCCTAAAAAGGGGATATTTATACAATCCGATGGTAGATTGCCTTCGCAACCGCTTCTGTTAATGAAGCTACATGCAGTTTCTCATATATTTTTTTAATATGAGATCTTACCGTTTCATAACTAATATTTAATCTATCGGCAATCATCTTATAACTTAACCCATTTACAATTTCAACCAGTACTTCTTTTTCTCGCGGTGTAAGTTTATACTCATTTTGGTCGGGTTCAACTTTTTGAATAGGTAAGCCTTGTAAACGATGCAATACTTTGCGCGCAATGCTTGGACTCATTGGACTACCCCCAAATTGTAATTCAATAATTGCATCAATGAGTTTAGTGTTTAAAAAACTTTTTAAAATATAACCAGAAGCGCCAGCGCAAATCGAGTCAAAAACTCGATCGTCATCTTCAAAAACTGTTTGCATTAAAATTTGAACCTGAGGGTAATTTTTTTTGATCAAGCGAACTGCCTCAATTCCATCCATCCCAGGCATTTCAATATCCATTAAAATGATATCTGGATTACATTCTTTTACATCTTCTACACAGAAAAATACATTATCAAAACTACCTACAATACTAAATTGTGGTGCTGTACCTAATAACAGGCTGATGCTATCGCGAATATTTTTGTTATCGTCGTAAATGGCTATTCTTAAACTCATAAGTGATATATTAATAAAGTTGCTTAAAATTTTAGTCCCAAAACCACCTAATCAGGGGATCGGAATAGTTATATAAATTGCTACGCCCTGATTACTGTTTAGCTTCCATATACCATGCATTTCTTCAGTTCTGCGTTGCATATTCTTAAGGCCATTTCCTCCAGAAACGCTTTTTGGTTGATTAAACCCAATACCATTGTCTTTGATCAACATACTGATCTCATTATTTTTCATCTCAATATTTACTTCAATAGCACTGGCGCCAGAATACTTGACCGCATTATTGATGGCTTCTTTAAAAATGAGGTAAAAATTCTTTCGAATATCCATGGGTAAATTTACTCCGGTAAGTGCTGGTGGAAATTGTAGGTGAAATTTGATATTACTGGCAACACAAAGAGGTTTAGCAAAAGATTCCATGCGATTAATGATTTTTCCGATATCATCATTCGCAGGTTGCAAACTCCATACAATATCATTCATATCAGAAATCATTCCAGTTGAAGTTTCGCTTATTTTTTCTAATACCTCATTCAACTCAGCAGGTCTGGTTTGTTCTTGATAGATTTTTGCAACCTGACTGTATACAGAAATACTGCTTAAAGTAGAACCCATACTATCGTGTAAGTCCTGGGCAATTTTATTACGCATACTATGCCTTTTCATTAATTCATTAATCCTGTAACGGTATACTAAATAAATGACCAATGCAATGGAAAATAAAGACAAAACAAAAAACCAAGTGCGTTTCCAAAATGGGGGAATAATATTGATTTGTATAGATGCATCCAATTGTTTTCCGGATCCTTGTAAAATAGCTTTTACTTTAAAGTTATATTGACCACCAGCCAAATTACTGTATTCAATATAATTTCTCGATCCTAAAGATATCCAGCTCTTATCCTCCCCTTCCATCATACAATAGTACTCTACCGGCTGATTGCTGCTGAATTCTGGCACAGAAAATTCGAAAGAAAAATAAGTTTGTTGATGCGTTAACTGTATAGATTTTTTTTCCAGTAAATTGGCAAAAGAAGTATTGAAAATTTTAAAATCAGTAAAATAAAGTTGATTAGACAACTGATTGGCTTTTATTGCTAATGGATTAAAGGAAATAAAATAACCCATTCCACCTACCAACATCTCGCCGTTTTTGTCTTTGTATATCAATCCTTTAACGCCACCTGATTTATTTATATCAGGTAGTGTATAAAACTGTATTCTTTTATCTACCGGGTTGTAGCGATACATATTTCCATTACTGATGCCCCAAACACTTTCTTCACTATCGGTTTCGATTCCCTCGGAAAGATTGGGTGAATTTTCAATATGAATAAATTTATTGGAAGTTAAATTGTAATAATGCAACCCCCCTCCAAATGTGCTAACCCATAAATTATGACGCTTGTTTTCAATAAAATCATACACATGATTATTACTAATGGTAGATACATCCCCCGGTGTATTTTTAAGATATTTAATTTTTGAAGAAAGTGGTTCATTCCAAATGCCCAAACCTTCTTTTGCTGAAGCCAACAACCATTCCCCATTTTTCTCTTTGCTTATTTTTCTAATTAAATGATCTTTAATACCATAAGTACTTACAATTTTTGCAACAGTATCAGTTCTTGAAATCCATTTTTTTGTAACAAAATCATATATAGCTATAAAATGCCCATAAGGCAATACAACCAATACTGGATGACTTTTTATGGTGTCTTTTATAATAGAAACTATTCTTGACTGAATTAGTTTTTTCATCACAATATCCTTATCGGTATTGGGTAATAATTGCACAGTAAAATTCACCGGATTTAATATAAACACTGTATAATCTGTTCCAATATAGTATGTGTCTGTATTTGTGTCTTTAAAAAAATAGGTTACTGCCAAATAGGTATTATTGTATTTTATAGGTTTATGTATTAAACTTCCATCGGATCTTTTAATATATATACCATTATTGGTACCAATCCAAAGTTCATTAGAGGAATAACGAAAATTATGGTAAATTTTTGGGGTGGTTGAAGGAAATGAGTTGGGGAAAAAAGTTTGACTAAATTGATTTTCTAAAGGGTTACTCCTGCTTATTCCTTTATCGGTACCAACCCACAAAATACCAGACCTGTCTACCATAATACGATAAATATTATTACTCGCTATACTTCCTGCCTTTGAAGCATCGAATTGATACGAATAAAATCGATTTTCTTTTTTATTATATAATTGAAGTCCTTTGCTTTTACCTCCCAGGTAAATAAAACCATTTGTATCTTTTGCAAAACAATTGATCTCATCTTCGGTAAAATTTTCGATACCTCCGGCACTATATTTAATCAGCTGTTTTGCATCATTAATGGTATACGCATTTTTGTCCCATGATCCAATCCAAATACGATTCGAATCGGGCATCAAAGCATTAATGGCCATGTAAGGAAGTTTAGCATATACATTATTGTATCGTTCATCTATTGTATAATTATTGTTCGATGAATCAATCACACAATAACCCCCTCCCTGCCTTCCAGCCCAAATTTGCCCTTTGTTATCAAAACACAAGTCCATGCAAGTGCTGGTACTGGCTAATTTAGGCAATTCAAATTGTTGGGTAATTGTATTAAATACAAGCACTCCTGCACCACTGGTTCCTACCCAAAGCTTACCCTTACTATTGGTTAGTAAACAATTAACCATATTAACCGGAATACTTTTTTTATTGGAAGGATGGTGCTTGTATTGTTTAAATTGAAGATTTACTGGGAGTCGATAGTTATATCGGGTAATTCCCCCATCTGCAGTAGCAACCCATATAATGCCCTGCTCATCTTCCACTAAGTCGGTAATAATATTGCCTGATAAAGAACTTGTATCGGAAGGTTTATTTCTAAAGATGGTAAAATGCAGTCCATCAAATCTATTCAGTCCATCATCAGTACCAATCCAAACAAAGCCTCGTTGGTCTTGTAAAAAGCAGTTTACTTTATTGTTAGAAAGTCCATTCCCCATATTGGTTTGACTAAAATATAAAACAGGTTTTTGCGCAACAGTAATGATGCTGTTAATCAAACAAAAAATCAGAATACAATTTCGTTTCAAAAGAATTACTTATTTTTTTGCGGTTCAGAATAAATAAAATCATCTAACGCCACAACGTCTTTGGTACCACCTTTGGAAATATCTTTTTCACCACTTTTTAAACTTGCATTACCATGTGCAATTCTCACATGAGTAAATCGGGTATTTTTAAAATAGACACCTATGAAGGAAAAATTACTGGTGCTATTATGTGGTGGAACATAATACCTGCCAAGTACCTGTGAACCATTTAATAATTCAAGATAACTGGAATTTGCCAGATCTACTCCTACAAAAACAGCTCCAAATGCCTCAATGGAAGCTGATGTAGATTCAGCCGCAACTTGAAATCCAACCTGCCAAAGCGCTGCAGAACTATTGGCAAATAATTTAGATCCACTAAAAGCGGTTAAATCCGAAGGAGTTTCACTACTCACTTCAGCAAAGGAATTTGAACTCACCCGAAAATCTCCGCCAGCTTCATAAGCCAATCCTCTTTGCAAACTTTGGCTGGCCAATGACCCGATTGGATTAAAAAAATCTATCGGCAAACTCTGCATAGCAAATGCATCTGGAACACCATCCCAGTTTATTTCTCTTCTGCCGTTTGTTTTACCAGGAATTGTATTTAGCTCTCCTAAAATGGTTCTAAACTCTTGAACGGCATTGGTAATATTTCCATTGGCAGAAATAACAGTTGGCGTTTCAACTGTTTCAATTGTTTTTTTGCATGAGCTTAATCCTAATGCAATCAATAAACAATAGAACAGATAATATATTTTCTTTTTCATAAAATGGCGATAACGGTATAAAGTTTGTAAATCTTTCGCAAAGTAAAATCCCCAATAAGGGGGATATAAAAGGTCCCTGGCTATGCCGGGGACCTTAGAAAAACCAAAAACTGCTTTAATTTCACCTAAAACCTAGTTTAATTTTGGCTCATCATAGAAAAAGTCATCCATAACAACCAAGTCTTTTGAGCCTCCATCTGATTTATCTTTAACCCCAGGAGCCAATGTGCCATCTCCACAGGTAATTTTTACTTTGGTAACTTTTTCATCTGGGAAATACACCCCTAAGAAACTAAAGCTGGTGCTTCCACTTCTTGCTGGCACTTTAAAAACGCCTAAACTTTTTGTGCCGTTAAAAAATTCTATGTTAGTAGAATTGGCATCATCTACATCAGAAAAAATAACACCAAACCCTTTTACACTAGCATCTGTGCTGGTGCCAGGAATTTTAAAAGCACATTGTGTAACTACATTTCCAATATAAGCAAAGGTTTTCTTAGGGCTAAATGCATCAAACTGAGCAGCATAACTTGCATCAATATCTGCAAAGTCGGAGCTGTCTACACGAAAAGAACTTCCACCATCTACAATAAGTAATCCCCTTTTTCTTCCAGCCGCAGCCGCAGGATCTGTAAGATTAAAAAAATCGAGTGGAAATCCATTTACGTTAGTGCTGGAAGCTGGAACACCATCCCAATTAATTTCTCTTCTACCAATGGTTTGATTGGGTGTAGTGTTTAATTGATCACCTAAAATAGTCCTGAATTGAACAAGTGAAGCAGCAATATCTCCAGTACCAGTAACTATGGTTGATTTTACTGTAGGAGTTGCAGGCGCTTCATCTGTTTTTGAACAAGAAACAACACCAAGTGCAAGTGTTAGTGTTAATGCGATAAAATAATTTTTTTTCATGATTGCTTTTTTGTTTTGAATAAACTAATTGTGTAATGCAAAATTGCATTTGGTTCTTCTGCTATCCTATCCCCTAATTAAGCTAATAGTATCACTAAATATGGGGATGCTATACTGTTTACTAGTTTATAAAAACAACTTTCCCCATCTATGTTTGGCAGGCGACCAACAGAGGCGGGGAAAGTGCATTTACAAAAACAGCCCCTCTCAATTAAGTTGAGAGGGGCTGTTTTAAAAAGTGGTACTTATTTTATTGCAAGCTTGTATAGTCTTTAAAGAATTTCACTGGAGCAGCTTCTGCCAATGTTCTATATTGTTTCCAAACACCATCAAATAATGTGTTGGCCTTTTTAATTACACCATCCAAAGCTTCTTCTGCATAACCCATGATGCGGTTTTCTTGTTCGCCTGGCACAGCCGTTTTACCCATCACTACTTGACGGGCTTCTCCTAAAATGCCAGTTACCGTTTCTTGAGGAATATTGCCATAGCCTTGTTTCAATTGAGGTTTGCCGTTCAACATTTCTTTGATTTCTTTAATTCCATCAGCTACTTGCTTGCCTACTTTGCGCAATGTATCTGCATCTTTGCGATCCATGTTGCCATAGCCAGCTTCAACTTTTTTCATGATATCTTCTGCTTCTGTAATTCGATCATTCAAAGCAGTCAATTTTAATGTTGATTTTTCCATTCTCGAATTCGCTGCACGAATGGCATTTCTAACAACCAGTGGTGTTGGAGCATTTGGATCATCATTCACAACCACCATTGTACTGTCTTTTAAATCTCTTCCTAAGCTCATCACTACTTTATAGGTTCCAGGATCAACAGGTAAACCGCCTGGCTCTGCGGATCCACCGCCTGCTCCACCAAAGCGACCACCACCGCCGCCTCTTCCTCCGCCGCCGCCTGCTTGGCGAATACCACGGCCTTCCATGCCCCAATAATATTTATTGAAACCCGAATCTGCCCTGGTTCTTAAGTTTCTTACATTCATTCCATTTGCATTGTAAATGGCTATTTGTAAAGTATCTGAAATTTTATTTTTTCCAGTGTCAGCTGAAGTTTTATTTACAAAGAAACTCAAAGGCGCACCTGTTCTTTTATTCTCACCCTCATAAGTACCATAAGTACTGTATTCAATACCTGATGCATTTTTCATTTTGGCTTGATAAGCTTGTGGAGCTTCAAATGCAGTTAGCTTGTTTGAAAACACTTGCCCTTTGTTTGCTGCTGCTTTTCTTAATGGACGGATATCATCTAATATCCAAAGTGCTCTACCAAAAGTGGCTATCACTAAATCGGCTTCTCTTTCTTGAATTGCCAAATCATATGTTGAAACGGATGGATAACCATTTTTAAATTGCTGAAAATTAGTTCCGTTATCTAAGCTGATCCATAGTCCTTGTTCTGTTCCAACAAAAATTAAATTTGATTCAACTGGATCTTGTATTACACACAATGCGTATCCAACTACTTTCTTTTCGTCAATCATTCTTGTCCATGTTTTTCCAAAATCAGTAGTACGGAAAATATAAGGTTTCATATCACCACGGCGATAATCGTTTACTATTACAAATGCTTCTCCAGCATTATAGCGAGATGCCCTGATCTGTGGAACCCAAGCGCCAGTAGGCATTCCGGGAATCTTGCCACGGAAGTTAGTCCATGTTTTACCACCGTCTCTGGTTAATTGTACATTTCCATCATCAGTTCCTACCCAAATCACGCCTTTCTCTTTTGCGGAAGGTTCAATGGCTAAAATGGTACAATGGTTTTCTGCACCAGTGATATCAACAGTAATACCGCCATTGTTGCTTTGATCAATTTTTGCAGAATCATTAGTAGTTAAATCACCAGAAATTTGCTCCCAAGAAGCACCTTTATTAGTACTCTTATTTACAAATTGACTTCCATAATAAATAGTGGCTTTATCAAAAGGATCTTGTGCAATGGCAGCATTCCAGTTAAAACGTTGTTTCACATTTTTACTTGGGCGAGGTGGACGAATACTCCACTGCTCACCAGTTGCTCTATTGTAACGAGAAACCGATCCACCCTGGCTCATCGTATAAACCCAATTTGGATCTTCTGCATCAGGCATTACATCAAATCCATCTCCACCACTCACTCCTTGCCAGAATGCATTGCGCAATCCACTACGAACCCATGCATATGCAGGTCCATGCCAGCTTCCGTTGTCTTGCAAGCCACCCATTACATTGTAAGGAATTTGATTGTCTACATTAATATGATAAAACTGACCCAATGGTAACTTCTCATCAAACTGCCAAGTCTTTCCACGATCGCGTGAAATACCGATTCCACCATCGTTTCCGTCAATAATAAAATTAGCATCGTAAGGATGAATCCACCATGCATGGTGATCAGGATGTATACCACTATATGGAATTACTGACTTGAAGGTTTTTCCGCCATCATCACTTACAGAAATCTCTTGATTGATATTGTAGATCCTGTTTTCGTTCTTGGTATCTACAGCAATGTCTTGAAAATAGAATGCACGATTGGTTACAACAGCTGGATCATTATTCACCATTTCCCATTTAACGCCACCATCATCTGTTCTGTACAATGCATTTTTAGTAGACTCTAATAAAGCATACACTCTATTGGGTTCAGATCTACTGATACTGATACCAATTCTTCCATATTCACCATCTGGTAAGCCATCGGCCTTACCTAATTTCTTGAATGATTTACCACCGTCATAAGTAACGTAGAAGCCACTTCCAGGTCCACCACCTTTTAAACTCCAAGGCGTTCTTTTATGTTCGTACATATTAACAAACAACTTATTCGGATTTACAGGATCCATTACCATATCACCTACACCACTGTTTTGATTGGTGTATAAAATTTGTTTCCATGTTTCTCCTCCGTCGGTGGTTTTATATACGCCTCTTTCAGGATGATCTGCAAATGGATTTCCCATTGCACCAGCATATACAACATCTGCATTTGTAGGATCAACAATAATTCGATGAATATTGCGGGTTTTTTCTAAACCCATGCGCTTCCAGGTTTTACCGCCATCTATACTTTTATAAATGCCTTCTCCCAAGCTGATTGAGTTACGCGGATTGCCTTCACCAGTTCCGGCCCATACAATCGATGGATTACTTTGAGTGATGGCTATTGATCCAATATTTTGAATCGGTTGATCATCAAAAACAGGTGTCCAGCTTGCTCCACCATTATCAGTTTTCCAAACACCTCCGCTGGCTGTTCCCAGAAAGATTGTATTCGGACTATTCCAAACTGCATCAATAGCAGTAACCCTACCACTCATTCCAGCAGGCCCGATATTACGGGGTTTCATTGTTTTGAAATGTTTTGATAAATCTATTTGTTGTGCAGTAGCACTTAGAACAAATAGTAACCCTGAAAGGGCAATCAGCATTTTTCTCATATCAGTTGATTATTTGGAAATTGAAATATCTGAAATTATCGGCCATTTACCAAATAGTTAGGACGAGTGGCTTATATTTATAGGTGAAACCCCGATTCACTTAAAACGAATAAACTGCATCTACTGTGGCAGATAACACTTCAACCAAACCTTTTCAACTCAATTCTTTTCAAACAGGAATTTATGCTGCTGTGGTGGCGTTCTTAACTTATACAATGATTTTTGGTTTCAGAAAATCATATACGGTTTGCACTTTTGATGGAATGGCATTTTGGGGATTGGGCTATAAAACCTTATTGGTATTAAGCCAGATGATGGGGTATTTAATGGCTAAGTTTTATGGAATCAAATTTATTTCAGAGTTAAAAAGATTGGGCAGGTATAAAATTGTTTTACTCTTAGTAGGCATTGCCTGGATGGCATGGTTGCTTTTTGCATTGATACCAGCGCCATATAATATTGTTTTTTTATTCATCAATGGATTTCCATTGGGCATGTTATGGGGAGTGATCTTTTCTTATATCGAAGGAAGAAAAACAACTGATTTCATAGGTGCTGCATTAGCAGTGAGTTTTATTTTTTCTTCGGGATTTGTAAAGTCTGTTGGAGGATGGCTGCAATTGCAATTTCATTTAACGGAGTTTTGGATTCCGTTCGCAACAGGTTTGGTATTTGCCATACCACTGTTGTTATTTATTTTTTTGATGGAAAAAATTCCACCACCAACAGAAGAAGACATTTCATTGCGCATGAACCGAACGCCTATGGATGCGGCTCAACGAAAAGCATTCATTAAAACCTATTTACCTGGAATAGTGGCTGCTGTACTAATTTATTGCTTCGCCACCATTTTCAGGGATATCCGTGATAATTTTAGTGCAGACATGTGGAAGGAAATGGGGTACTTAAATCAACCAGCTTTATTTTCAAAAACAGAAACGCCAATTACATTAGTGATTCTCATTTTGATTGGCAGTATGGTGATGATTAAAAATAGTTTCAAAGCATTTATGCTAGCACATTTGTTTATTGCACTAGGTTTTGTAATTGCGGGCGTTTCCACTTATTTATTTACCAAAGAAATTGTAACACCCTATTGGTGGATGACACTCGTGGGGTTGGGGTTATACATGGTATACATTCCATTTAATTCAGTTTATTTTGAAAGACTGATCGCCACATTTAGATTCACAGGCAATGTGGGTTTCTTAATTTATGTTGCCGACTCATTTGGTTATTTGGGAAGCGTAAGTGTTTTGTTAAGCAAAGAAATTTTTAAAGTGCAACTAAACTGGGTGCACTTTTTTTCGAATAGTGTGATGGTATTGTCGGTGGCCGGAGTTTTTATCAGTATTTATGCGGCATGGTATTTTTCTAAAAAACAAAGAAGCAATCAGCATACAATTGAACAATAATAGGAGTAATCAAGAAAGAATTAGTTCATCTATATTTTGTATCTTACTATCCCTATAATATTTACATGAAGCAATTTTTACTGATTGATAGATTACCCATGAGAATTTATCATTATTTTTTAGCCTTATCGTTTTTACTTTCTATTGAAATGAATGGTCAAAATTATTTTGATCATTTTAAGGTAACCAAATACGATTCAAAAAACGGGATGCCTACCGATTTTGTATTGAATACTTATCAAACCAAAGATGGTTTTATCTGGATGAGTACCTTCAATGGATATTTACGATTTGATGGAAAACAATTTATAAACTATAATTCGAATAATACACCTCAATTTAAAACAGATAACAATACCAGTTTATTTACCGAATCTGCAGACAGTACATTGTGGTTGCCTACCGGAGCAGGTTTACTCAGCTATAAAAATGGCATATTTAAAGATTATTTATCCGACTACCCAAATCTTTTTTTAAGAGGTAAAACAAATTCGGGTGAGCTTATTTTCAGTTCAGCTGAATTGAATACAAAAAAAATGGTTTTAGTATTCAATACACATACTCTCCAACACAAAAAAATAACCTTAACAATCGAATCGTATTTGAACCTGATTTCCAATTCTGGAACAGCTCAAAAAGTGGAAAAAGACAATTGGCATATTACCCAAAGTTCCATTTACCACAAATCGAAAGAAGGTATTTGGAAAAAAATAACAGAAAAGGAAGGCATTCTGTCAACTATGCTTTTTAGCCCAGATGATATTTTTGTTGATCAACAAAACAGGGTATGGTTAAACTCTTCTTATGGAATTTTTCTTTGGGATGGAAGCCGTTTTAATCTTTTCCCAGGGATGGAAAACGTAGTTGTAACAGCAGCCAACCCTAGCTTTGGATACATGGCAGAAGATAATCAAGAGGGAATTTGGGCTTCATTCAACAATACATTGGCCTATTTGCCCAAAAATGAAAATCGTTTTCGTGTATTCCCCAAAGAATTACTCAACATTCAAACACTTCACAATATTGCTATTGATAGAGAACAAAATATCTGGGTAGCCACAGACAGAGGGGTTATTAAGATTTCGAAAACCAAAGTAGTTAATTATGCAGCAGCTGAGGGAATTACCAACAACAGGGTATCAAGTATTAGTGAAGTATCAAACAATAAGTTTTTAATTACTACAACATCAGACAACCAATTTTTTTGGTTAGAAAATAAAACCATCAAACCCTTTAGTTCAAAAAATAGCAGCATATTCAATTCCGCATTTAATTTCATTGCCAATAAAACGGATACTAAAGGAAATACATGGTTAGGGCATCAGCGGGGGCTAATTAAATACAATCAATCTGGAGCAATTAATATTGTTACACCCAATCAAGTTAGGTATGTTGAAGAAGGGATAGATGGTAAAATATATGTTGCAGTTGCATTTACTGGAATAGGCGTAATTGAGGGTGAGTCTACACTAACAATGTTGCCCTTTCCAAAAGTAGATTTTAAAACTGTTTACTTTAGCTCGCTTCATCAGTTAAAAGACAGTTCATTCTTGGCAACAACCTATAGAACAGGTGCCATGATTATTGATAAAAAAGGAAATGTAAAAAAACTGGATCTATTCAATGGCATAGATGGTATTGCTATTTTTAATGCAACTGAACTAAACAATGGAACTATTTGGTTTGCTACTGCAAAAGGATTGGTAAAGTGGGTAAATGGTAAAGTTACTATTATTGGTTCGGAGACAGGCTTATCTGATCCCGCCGTCTTTGGAATACTAAAGGATAAAAAAGGCGAATGGTGGTTGCCCTCCAATAAAGGTGTGATACATGCTCCCTTTAGTGAAATTGAATCATATTCAACTAATAAAAAAACAGCTATTAATTGGAAAATTATAGATGATGCAGATGGAATGAATAATCGACAGTGCGTTGGTGCAAGGCATTCCATTGTTTCCAAAGATGGAAAAATATATGTTGTTGGTATTGGAGGATTGGTGGTAATTAATCCTGATAGCCTAACTACCAACACAATTGCTCCGTTAGTAACTATTAATCATTTAAGGGTTGATGATTCTTTATTTTTTACAAAACAGACCAATACAATACCTCCAGGTAATCATCGATACATATTTGATTACAGCGCTTTGAGTTTTGTAGCACCAGATAAAAATCAGCTATTTTTTAAATTAGAAGGACAGGATAAAGATTGGATTCGTTCAACCGGCGACAATCGTGCTATATATACCAATCTTGCACCAGGGAAATATCGTTTTGAGATTAAAGGCACCAATAATGATGGAGTATGGAGTACAACACCAGCTGTAATTGAGTTTACAGTTGAAGCATATTTTTATCAAACTATCTGGTTTAAAGTATTGAGTATACTGATGATGATTGGGTTAATTTTTATGATTGTACGTTGGAGAACCAAAGCAGAAAGAGAAAAAAATATATGGTTAGAAGATCAAGTGAAAAACAGAACCAAAGAATTGCAAACTACAATTGATACCTTAAAAGCAACCCAATCTCAATTGGTTCAATCCGAAAAAATGGCATCACTCGGAGAACTTACTGCAGGCATTGCACATGAAATTCAAAACCCATTGAATTTTGTAAATAATTTTTCTGAAGTAAGTAATGAGTTAATTGCCGAGCTGAATGAAGAAAAACAAAAACCCACAAGCGAAAGAGATACTGCATTGGAACATGATTTACTCAATGATATTTCAACCAATCTAGAAAAGATCAATCACCACGGTAAAAGAGCTGCAGATATTGTAAAGAGTATGTTACAACATAGCAGAACCAGTTCAGGTCAAAAAGAGCCTACTGATATCAATGCACTTTGTGATGAATATTTTAAATTGTCTTATCATGGTTTGAGGGCAAAAGACAAATCATTCAATGCAACGCTGGTAACAGATTTTGATCCTTCGAATCCGATCATCAATATTATACCACAAGATATTGGCAGGGTAATTTTGAATTTGATTAATAATGCATTCTACGTAGTAGATGAAAAAGCCAAATCAATAGCAAAGCAATCAGGCAGTTATGAACCAACTGTAACAATAAGCACCAAAAAAATTGGTAATAAACTGAACATTGCTGTTAAAGACAACGGTAATGGCATCCCTCCAAAAACGCTCGAGAAAATATTTCAACCTTTCTTTACCACCAAACCTACAGGTCAAGGTACAGGCTTGGGATTGAGTTTAAGCTATGATATGGTAAAAGCACATGGAGGCGAGTTGAAAGTAGAAACAAAAGAAAGTAATGGTCAACTTGGAGAAAAATCGGGAACAACTTTTATAATTGAACTTCCGATTTAATATATAATAAGGTATAAATAAAACAATATGTCATCATCCCGCCGCCTTGCTGCCATCATGTTCGCTGATATTATGGGCTATACAGCTATCATGCAACAAGATGAATCAAAAGCCATGCAACTGCGTGATAAACTAAAAATAAAATTAGATGCAGAACTTTTATTACATGATGGCCAACTGATTAAATTTAGTGGCGATGGTGCACTTTGCAGTTTTAATAGTGCCTTAGAAGCGGTGAGAGCTGCTACTGCTATTCAATTATTCATGTTAGAAGAACCAACAGTTCCTTTACGTATTGGCATCCATCAAGCTGATATAGTTTTTGATGAAACAGATGTATATGGTGATGGTGTAAATATTGCCTCAAGGTTAGAATCAATGGCCGAACCAGGCAGTATTTTGGTTTCAGCAAAAGTTATAGATGATGTAAAAAATCAAAAAGATATTCAATCTATTTCTTTAGGGAAATATGTATTAAAAAATGTTGCTGAGCCAATGGAGATTTTTGCCATTAGTAATAATGGTTTAAAAGTGCCTATTAAAAAACTAGAAGGCAAGTCAGAAAAATACATTGACAAAACAGCTATCAAAAAAAACAGAAAACGCATTTCATTATTACTCATCTCTCTTGTAATTGTAGTAATTGCTGGCTATGCCATCATTCATCCTTGGATGAAAAGGCAAGAAGCGAAAAATGAATTATTACCTGCCATTCAAAACATGGTTAATGATAATTTTTTTCCGCCTACAAAAGCTTTCGATATGGCTATTGAAGTAGAAAAACATTTGCCGAACGATTCAGCACTTTTAAAACTTTGGCCGGTTGTAAGTTCAAATGTGAACTTGAATACCACTCCATCAGGTGCCGAAGTGTGGTGGAAAGATTACGATAAGCCAAACGACGAATGGCGATTTGCTGGTACTACTCCTCTAAAAAATATTCGCTTTCCAAAACCCTATCTAAGAATAGAAATAAGAAAAAAAGAATATCAAACCATTGAAATTGCAGGGTCTGTTGGAAGACTATGGGCAGATGGTATTACAATTAAGCTTGATAAAGCTGGTTCACTGCCTGAAGGCATGGTCCGAATCCCTTCTTCAAACGCTCGTATGATTATAGTAGGATTGGAGGCAAATGGAGGCAAAAAAGTATCGGAATTTTTGATGGATAAATTTGAAGTAACCAACAAGCAATTCAAAAATTTCATGAATGCGGGTGGATATACCAATCCAACCTTTTGGAAATACCCAATAAATAAAGAAATAACCGCAATTTCTTTTGCAGAAGCTCAAAAAATTTTTATTGATAAAACAGGTAGGCCAGGTCCTGCAACTTGGGAGGCGGGTACTTACCCCGATGGCCAAGAAAATTATCCTGTTACTGGAGTATCTTGGTACGAAGCTGCAGCATATGCTGTATTTGTAAATAAACAATTGCCTACCGTTTTTCATTGGAGTATAGTAGCAAACACAGCAGCAACACAGTTTATTGCTGCTTTCAGTAATTTTAATGGTAAAGGTACCGCTCTAGTTGGCAGTAACATTGGATATAGTTCACGAGGTATTTATGATCTTGCCGGCAATGCAAGGGAATGGTGCTATAATGATAATGCCAAAACAAATGGCAATCGTTATATTCTTGGTGGGGGCTGGAACGATCCCATCTATTCTTTCAACGACACTTATTTAGCACCTGAAATAGATCGTAGTATTTCAAATGGGTTCCGCTGTATCAAAGAATTAACTGGCGATACAACTATGGAACAATTAATGAAACCGGTTCCGATGGATTTCAGAGATTATAAAAAAGAAAAGCCGGTAGACGATAACATATTTGCCATTTATTTACAGCAATTTTTATATGATAAAAAAGCATTGAATGAAAAAATAGAAACAACAATAGAAGGAGAATCTTGGACCGCTCAGAAAATAACTTTTGATGCTGCATACAACAATGAACGGATGCAGGCTTGGTTGTATTTACCAAAGGGATTTAAAGCGCCTTATCAACCAATCATACATTTCCCTGGCTCAGGTGATATATACCTTAAAACATTTGATCCGAAAACAAATACAAGGTCAATTGACTTTCTTACAAAAACAGGTAGGGCTGTAATTTACCCGATTTATAAAGGCACTTTCGAAAGAGGAGATGAGTTACACAGTGATTTACCAAATGAAACTGTTTTTTATAAGGATCATGTAATCATGTGGAGAAAAGATATTGGCAGATGTATAGATTATTTAGAAACCAGAAAAGATATACAAGCCAATAAACTGGGATATTTTGGATGGAGTTGGGGTGGTTATATGGGAGGCATTATGCCTGCAATAGAACAAAGAATTAAAGCGGTTGCACTGCATGTAGGTGGGATGGTGATGAACAAATCTTTACCAGAAGTTGACCAAATCAATTTTTTACCAAGAGTGAAACAGCCAGTGATCATGATGAATGGAAAATATGATATGTTTTTCCCTTTGGAAACATCTCAAACACCCATGTTTAATTTTTTAGGAACACCAAAAGAAAACAAAAGGTTTATTTTATTTGAGGCTGGGCATCTTGTTCCAAAAGCTGATTTATACAGAGAAACTTTAGCTTGGTTCGATAAATACTTAGGAGCTGTGAAGTAATTGTAAAATTTCTTGTATGCTACAGATTGGGTTAAAAACAGCAAATAATCCAACAAAAAACAAGCATTAATAACTAATCCTTTCAATTACTTTAGTGTAAATGAAAAGAATTTATTTATGCTTATGAAAAAAATAGTCATTTTTTCTTTTACAGTATTTACCATTCCTTTTAATCTTGCTGCGCAACAACCTTCATTAGAAAAAGGAAAGATTAATAATGCAGTAAAACATGATCTTTCTAAACCTTTATCATTTGAATTTCATAAACCTTCAACTGAAGAAACAAATATAGGATTACCATCTATAGCTAATCGACTAAGTCCAAATTCTTCAAAAGAAGAACAAAAAAATACAATCGATTCTATAAAACCAATTATTAAACCAGCAGGGGCCGCTGTAGAACAAACAACATTTGGAAATAAAAATTCGCCATTTTTGGTAACTAGTTTCGATGGCCTTGGTGAAAGTTTTGTAGGTCCACAAGGAACTGCCACACTTCGCAATCCCTCCGATAATTCACTTGCAGTTGGTCTAGATCATATAGTGCAGATAGTAAACTCGAGGATGGCTATTTTCTCCAAGAAAGGTAAAAAGTTTTCAGCATCAGGAGAGGCTTTATACGGACCAGTTGAAACACGCAATGTATTTCGTGGATTCGGTGGTCCATGTGAAAATATGAACAATGGTGATGCAGTAGTTCGATATGATCAACTTGCCAATAGATGGTTAATTGTAATGCCCACATTTAGAAAAGGTATTTCCAGAAATATAGATACTTCAACCAAACAAAGAATTATAAAACCTCAGCCTGGTGATGCAGTAAGTTTATTTCAACCTCCACCTACAAAAGAGCTACCTGTTGTATCAAACGCTCCACGTTTAGCCGGACCTCGTCCGCCAGCTGAAGGTAATTATTGCATGTGCTATGCAATTAGCACAAGCCCCGACCCAATGGGATCATATTACCGTTATGAATTTGAACGTGAATTATTTCCCGACTATCCTCGTCCAACCGTTTGGCCTGATGGATATTATACCACTACAAGTACAGGTGATGATGTAATTGAAAGGCATGCATATGTAGTAGACCGCAATAAAATGTTAAAAGGAGAAGATGCTAAAGAACAATCTTTTATTATTAAAGATGTAAACTTTATTATCAATGCAGATTTAGATGGTAAACAATTGCCACCTTCGGGTGCACCAAGTATTATGATGGCAACGGGTGGTACTCAATTAAATAAGATCACAGAAGATGATGGAATTTATGTTTGGAAATATCATGTTGATTGGAAAAATCCCTCCCTCACAAAAATTGAAGGGCCTGTTAAAATTGCTGTAGCCCCCTATCATTATTTGGGTGGTGGGCAACTTACTAAAGCAGTGCCACAACAAGGCACTGATCAGCATTTAGATGCTCAAGGTGATAAATTAATGGCTCGCCTAGTTTATCGAAAAATCGGAAAACGTGAATCCATTGTAGGTGTTCATTCTGTTAGCACTGCAGCTGAAGGGGGTGGTGTAAGATGGTATGAATTTTTAGTAAATAAAGACCGCTCAGTTAGTTTATATCAACAAGGCACTTATGCACCAGACAAAAATTTTCGATGGATGGCAAGTGCTGCTATAGATAAAAATGGGAACATAGGTATTGGCTATTCTTTCGGGGGTAAAAATGATTTTCCTGGACAACGTTTTGCTGGACGACATTTTGGAGATCCTTTAGGACAACTAACTTTGAATGAATCAATTCTCGCAAATGGTGAAGCGGCACAAACCAATACCCTAAGATGGGAAGATTATACACAAACTGCTATAGATCCAAGTGATGATGAAACGATCTGGTATGTTGGAGATTATTTAAAAAAAGGCGGAAAAAATTATTCAACTAAAATTGGTGCATTTAAATTAACTAAGAAATAAAAAAATCAATACATATTTTAGCATAGCATAAATATATATTGATTTCGTGGCTTATTAATTTCCAATAATTCTTAATTCATCTTACATATCTCTTAATTCTTCTCTCTTAATTCATAATTCTCATTTAACCTTTCTTTTCGTATTTCTTCTCAATCTCTTTTGCTTTTTCAAAATCCAACACCACTCCATTAATGCAATAACGCAATCCTGTTGGAGGTGGACCATCTTCAAACACATGTCCTAAATGCGATTTACATCTTCCACATTGTACTTCGGTTCTTTTCATTCCCAAAGTATTGTCGGGTAAATAAATAATCGATCCTTTAGAAATGGGTTCGTAAAAACTTGGCCATCCACATCCGCTATCAAATTTGGTATCGCTTTTAAACAATGCATTACCACAAACAGCGCAATAATAAGTGCCTGCTTCTTTAAATGCTTCAAACTTGCTGGTCCATGCACGCTCGGTTCCTTTTTCTCTTGCTATATAATATACTTCCGGCGACAACACTTTTTTCCAGTCATCTTCTTTTACTGCCAACTTAGATTGATCGGTTTTGGAGTAATATGGGTTTTTTGATTTTTCGGTACTATCCATTTTGTTGGTTTTTGATTTGTTTTCTTGCCCAATACAGGACTGCAAGACGCATATTGAACATATTAAATAAATAAATAATTTCATGATTTTATAGGTTTTGTTTCTCTATTTACGTTCAAAGCTCCTTTTAGTTTGTTATCTATATGCTAAAATGGACATTTATTTAATAAAATGAATGATTTCAATCATTTCATGCAATTGTTAAATGTTTTTTAAACTACAGGTCTTATATTTGCTCTTCAATTAAGGTTAGTACGTCCATGTTTAATATTATTTTATTCGGACCTCCGGGAAGTGGTAAAGGTACGCAAAGCGAAAAACTTATTGCTGCTTATGGACTAAAGCATTTATCCACTGGTGATTTACTTAGAAGTGAAATTGCTAACAAAACCCCTTTAGGAATTGAAGCCAAAACCATTATGGACAAAGGCCAATTGGTGCCTGATGAAGTGGTGGTTGGTATGATCAGTTCCGCCTTAGAAAATAACCCTCACGCAAAAGGTTTCCTATTTGATGGATTTCCACGTACAACCGCTCAAAGTGAGGCTTTAGATAAACTGCTCAAGCTAAAAAATACCGAAATTGGAGTTGTTCTTGCAATGGATGTAAGTGAAGAAGAATTGGTTAAAAGATTACTCAATAGAGGGTTGACCAGCGGAAGAAGCGATGATACCAACGAAACGGTTATCAGAGCAAGAATTAAAGAATATCAAGACAAAACAACTGTTGTAGCAAACTATTACGGTCAATTCAATAAAGTGGTTCATTTGAAGGGTGAAGGAACTGTAGAAGAAATTTTTTCATCTCTTTGCAGCGAAATCGATAAAAGGATGTCTAATTAACAAGACTTTATAAGTTTTTGACCAATAACCAACTGCTTTCCCGTTCTGGATAACCTCTTGAACGGGATTTTTTTTACTCCTTCATCCGCTTATAAACTATCAATCGTTAGCTTTGCAGACATTAAAAAATGGCTATGTATACGGTTGAAAACTACATTCTAGGCAATTGGATAAAAGGAGATGGAGAAGGTCAGTTATTGTATAATGCTTATACAGGAGCACCTATTGCCAATGCAACTACTAAGGGGATTGATTTTGCACAAGTGGTACACTATGCCAGAAACCATGGAAATCCGGCATTACGCAAAATGAGTTTTCACGAGAGAGGGTTAATGCTTCGTGCACTAGCACTTCATTTAAGAGAACATTTAGACAAACTATATGCGGTAAGCTATCAGACAGGAGCAACAAAGGCCGATAGTTGGGTAGATATTGAAGGTGGCATTGGTAATTTATTTGCCTACGCATCTCTAAGAAGAAAATTTCCGGATACGTCCTATTGTTTAGATGGAGAAACACATCCTCTAGGAAAAGCCAATACATTTATGGGACATCATTTATTGATTCCCAAGGAAGGAGTAGCCATTCATATCAATGCATTTAATTTTCCTGTTTGGGGAATGCTCGAAAAAATTGCGGTGAATTTATTGGCAGGAATGCCGGCGATTGTTAAGCCCGCAACGGTCACTTCATTTTTAACTGAAGCAGTTGTAAAAGAAATTATCGCATCAGGCATTTTACCTGCCGGTGCATTACAGCTGGTTTGCGGTAGTGCAGGCAATTTATTGGATCAGGTAGGTTCTCAAGACGTTGTAACATTTACCGGATCTGCAACAACAGGTTTGATGCTTAAGTCGGGCAAAAAAATAATGGAAGAGAATGTTCCATTTAATATGGAAGCCGATTCGTTGAACTGTATTGTGCTTGGAGAAGATGTAAATGAATCAATGCCTGAATGGGATATTTTTATTAAAGAAGTAAGAAAAGAAATGACCACTAAATCTGGTCAACGTTGTACTGCTGTTAGAAGAATATTTGTACCTGAAAATAAAATAGAAGCCGTTCAAACAGCTTTGAAAAAAGCATTGGCACAAACAGTAATTGGAAGCCCGCTCAATGCAACTGTAAGAATGGGATCTTTGGCTGGAGAATCACAACGCATAGAAGTAAAACAGCAGGTTCAAAAATTACTGTCTAGTTCACAAATTATTTATGGCTCTTTAGATAGTGTAAATGCAGTTGATGCAGATGCGGAAAAAGGCGCATTTATGAGCCCGCTGTTATTATTGAACCAAAACCCTTTCGGCAGTACCGATGTACATGAAACAGAACCATTTGGTCCTGTTGCTACGTTGATGCCATACAAACATCCCGAAGAAGCAATTGTGTTAGCTAAAATGGGAAAGGGTTCATTGGTGAGTTCGATTGTAACCGCCGATAAAAAAATTGCGAAAGACTATGTGTTAGGTGCAGGTACCTATCATGGAAGGATATTGGTGTTGAATGAACAATGTGCAAAAGAAAGCACTGGTCATGGAGCTCCATTGCCTTTATTGATTCATGGAGGTCCTGGCAGAGCTGGTGGTGGAGAAGAAATGGGCGGTCTTAGAGGTGTAAAGCATTATATGCAAAGAGTGGCTATTCAAGGGTCACCTGATATGATCACTGCTATCAGTCAGGTATACCAGCAAGGTGCAACTGGCAATACTAATACGATACATCCATTCAAAAAATATTACGAAGAACTGGAAATAGGTGATCAATTGATCACAGAGAAAAGATTAATCACAGCAGAAGATATCAATCAATTCGCCGATTTAAGTGGAGATCATTTTTATGCGCATTTAAATAGTACCGATTTTACAGGAACCATGTTTGAAAGACAGGTTGCCCATGGATATTTATTAATGAGTATGGCTGCAGGATTGTTTGTGGATAGTTATGAAAAGAATCCGGTATTGTTGAATTATGGAATTGATGAATTAAGGTTTACAAAACCTGTATATCCTGGAAGTGAAATGCATATTCGATTTACCTGCAAAGAAAAAATTCGTCAGGAAAAGAAAGAACCTACAGATATTGATAAAGGCATCGTAAAATGGATGGTTGAAATGATTGATGAAACCAATGAACTAGTAGGCATAGCAACTATATTAACCATGGTTGCAAGAAAAAACTAACTTTATAATCATTATGATAGAAGAAATTAAAGAAGGATACGTTAAAGTAGAAAGAGAACATGGAATTGCTACTATAGAATTTTTCCATCCCCAAAGCAATTCTTTACCAGGAAAAATTTTGGATGCGCTGGCTAAAGAAATTCACAGTGAAGGGTTAAATGAAAACACTAAAGTAATTATACTCAAATCAGGTGGAGAAAAAATATTTTGTTCAGGAGCTTCATTTGATGAATTAGCAGCCATACAAACCGAAGCCGAAGGGTTACAGTTTTTTAGTGGTTTTGCAAAAGTGATCAATGCTATGCGTACCTGTGGCAAAATCATCATTGCAAGAGTTCAAGGGAAATGCATTGGAGGCGGAGTTGGAATTGCAGCAGCTGCAGATTATGCCATTGCTTGTGAAGGTGCAGAAGTTAAACTCAGCGAATTAGCTGTTGGCATAGGACCTTTTGTTGTAGGGCCAGCAGTAGAGCGAAAAATTGGTTTATCCGCTTTTTCTCAATTGACCATTGACGCAAGTATGTATCGTCCGGCAGATTGGGCCAGAAGAAAAGGATTGTTTGCAGAATTGCATGCAGACTCTGCTGGAATGGATGATTCGATTGTTCGTTTATCCACTACATTATCTCAATCTAATCCGGAAGCATTGAAAGAGTTGAAAAAAATATTCTGGCTTGGAACAGAACATTGGGATCACTTATTAAAAGAAAGAGCAGGAATTAGCGGCAAGCTCATTATTAGTGAACACAGCAAAAGTTTTATTGCAAAATTTAAAAAGAAATAATCATTAACGTAAAATACCAGCAGACCATTCGATTGAATAATTAGCTTTCAAATATTTCAATCTTAAGCTGATTAATTTTTCTGCTGTTTCAATTACTTTATTCTCTCTTGTATTAATTAAAAACAAAGAGCTTTCCCCGTTTTGAAATCGAAGGTTTTCTGCTCTTAGTAAAGCGGTGAATCCATTGAATGCATTTTGTGTAACCCTGATTTGTTGTTGCAACAAATTGGTTTCAGTAAAATAATTTCTTACTTTATTTTCAATCTCCCATTTTTTTGCAGCCAGCTCATAATTGGTTTCTTCAATTTTCAACTTGGCTTTTCTATACTCTCCTCTTCCTTCTCTTAAGAACAATGGCACTTTTATATCTATTCCCCAAGCATTGTTGTTTTGTAAAAAAGCACCATTCACACCTTTAAATACATTATAATTTTGATTCAATAAATTGGCTTTCAAATTAATGGTAGGCAATATATTTTGAAATTTTAATTTTCTTTCTACTTCTAATGCATTCAATTTAAAATCATAGGATTTTAAAATAGGGTTTTCTGAACTTGCTCTTTGCAATAATTGTTCTAAAGATTGGGGTGATAAGTTTAACGCAAAACGTATGGTATCTGGTACTGCTTTCTCTGGCAACAAATAGGCACTATCCTGATTGGTCCATAAAAAATTAGACAATTCTAAACTCGCAGTATTCAACTTCACTCTTGCATCAGCTTGCAACATTTCAAAATTCTGAATCTGTGTTAATGCTTCAATGGTATCAATAGCCGAACGATCTCCATTAACAAAAGCCAATTTTACCAATCGATATCTATCAGTGCTTATTTGTAAAAATTTGGTATAGACACTGTAAATCTGATAGGTACTGGTCCATTGCCAATATCCTACATAAGCATCAAATAATAAATCGTTGAGCATTCTATTTCTTTCCTGCTCACTCATCGATCGATAAATTTGTGCTTGCTGTAAGGCAGCTCTTTGTTTATCTATAACTAAGCCTTTTGCTACTGGTAATTCCAAACCAAAATAACTGGATTGTCCTGGAGTAACTTCAGTTTCTAAATTTGCACCTCCATTATTTTCTAAACCAGTTTTAATATTTGCCCCTGCAAATCTTGTAGGTATTTTTAATTCAGGGTTAGAATAGAAATAATAATTTTTTCCGTCAAATGTTTTTCTACTTGCCTCATAAGTAAAGGATGGATCAAATCCTCCACGCGCACTTAACAAATCTGCTTTTGCCTTTTCAATTTGAATAGCCGCTTGTTTTGCAACAGGATGGTTTTGTCGAACTTGTTCTATAAAAGCTTCAGGCGTTAGCACCTGAGCATTTAAACAGTGACCAATCAACAATAAAAAAATGAATGCCGTTCTTTTCATGCCCACTATTTCTTATTTTTTGATTGTTCTTTTGAGTTATCAGTAGGTTTATAGTATTCTGGTGGAAACCCATTGATATTTCGCCAAATTTCATAGCCAATAGGAACATCATTTAATAAAGCAATACCATTTGCTCCACCACCCATTCTCAATTGCTTTGGCCATGGTTTTTCATTTTTATCTTCAATGACCAATAATCGGAATTTTCCATTCTCACTCACCGATGTTTCAACTGCTGCAATTACCCCACCAAAAGTACCATAAGATGCTTCTGGCCAGCCTGTAAAAACAATTGCAGGAAATCCATCAAAAATAAATCGTACTTGTTCTCCAATATGCAATAAAGGCAAATCCATTGGGCTTACAAACAATTCAACTGCATATTGAATTTTATCAGGCACTACTTCTACAATCATTTCTCCTTCTTTCATCATCTCACCAATACCGGCTTTACGTGCTTTGGTTATTTGACCACTTTGAGGTGCAGTAATATAATAAAGTTTATTCCTGATATCATAATTACTAAATGCATTTTCTAATTTGGCAACATCTGCTTCTCCGGACGCAACATTAGACAGTGAACCAAATCGGTCGCCTTGTGCTTTGGCAATTTTATCGGTGTATTCTTGAACGGTGGCATTTTTTTCGATTCGCAAACTGGTGAATTCTTGCTTGGCTTGTAAATATTTATTCTCCGCACTGATTCTTTTAGCAACAGCATTTTGAAAACTTACTTTTCTTCTCTCATAGTCTACCAAAGAAATCACCCCACTATCCAGCATTTGTTTGGCTGCATCGATTTGACGTTTAGCTACACCCAACTCATTGGAAGCTGCAATTAGATCATTGCTATCGCTCATCACTTTTAAATCCTGTTGACGTAACTTAATATCAATTTGTGACAACTTTAATTTTTGTCCTTCTTCCAATGCAGTTACTTGAGAAGCTGCTGTGATTGCTTTATTTTGATATCCTTCATTGGCTATTTGCTTGGAGTTGATTTGTTTTTGTGTTCTTTCTAATAATTTAGGATCGAAGTAATCTACTTTCACTTCTCCCAATTGAAGAATCGTATCCCCTTTTTGAACAAAGTCTCCTTCTTTAACAAACCACTTTACTACTCTTCCAGCCAATACAGTATTTACCTCTTGTGGTCTTTGTTCTTGACGCAAAGTTGTTACCAGGCCCTTAGCACGTATATTCTGGGTCCAAGGCAAAAACAAAGTGACAACAAGGCAAATTAATACTGTCCAAAGCCATTTTTTTGCATTGCTTTTTCTACTAATCTGATAAACGGATTTATAAGATTGAAGAGATGATCCTTCAACTTCCGATTCAATTTCAGTTGATATAAAATGATTAGGCATAATTCTAATTAATTAATAAGGCAACCTGGTTCCAATTACCAGCAGCTTTTATTGTTCCTTTTTCTAAATAAATCACTAGATCACATTGCTTGGCAATATCAAGTTCATTGGTTGCAATAATGACCGTAGCATTTTCTGTACCCAACATAATTTGAGCAACATGCTTTTTATTTTCAGATTCTAAAGATGCTAATGGCTCTTCCAACAACAATAATCTTCTCTTCCCTAGTAATGCCCTTAGCAATAAAATATCTTGCCTTACAGTTGAGGCTAATTTATTACCTGTAGGATCTAAAAGCGTATCATACCCTTTTTGTAATTCATCAACATAATCAGAGAGCCCGCATAGCTGCACCATCTTGGTAACTTCTTCATAAGTAATGTCTTTATTTCCCATGGTGATATTTTCCCAAATAGTTCCGTGGAAAATATCTTGTTGACTTAATAAAATGCCTGTTTGTGATCTAATTGAATCGATCGAATAATTACCAATAGGAATATTATTAATCAACACAGAACCTTTATAATTTTTAAATGCTCCTGTCATTAGCCTCAATACAGTTGATTTACCAGAGCCAGATGGGCCCATTATACATACTTTTTGTCCGGCCTCAACTTTGAAATTTATGTTATTCAATATATTTCCAGTGTTAGCATATCCAAAATTGATCTCTTTAAATTCTATTGATACTCCTTGTTGGATATTTGGCAACAAAATTGTTCCATCAGATTCTAATTCACTGCCTACAATCTTATCTAGTTTTTCAACAGAGGTAAGCACATCATATACTTTATCTAAATTACCAATCAGCTTTTCTACCGAAGCAATTACTGAGAGAATTACAATATCAGCAGCAATGAATTGACCAATATTAATTTGTTGATCTACTAATAATATTGACCCAACAATGAGCATCGCTGCTGTAATCAACAATTTAAAACTTATTAAACTCCAATACTGAGTTAATAAAACTTTAAAATAGCTGGTTCGAGCTGTAAGGTATTTTTGAACAATTTTATCTGTTATTTCAATATTTAGAGATGTGCCTCTAGAATATTTAAATGTTTTAATTACTCGAGCCATTTCTTCTAACCAGGCGGCTGTAGCAAATTTTTCATTACTTGCTTCTATACTAGCTTCAAACCCTGATGGCAAAGTATATTTTAATATTAAATAAAGGATAAGCAATAGTACTGCACCAAATGCAATAAAGATGGGATGATAAAAACTTAGTAAAATTACTCCAAATAAAATTTGAATAACTGCTGCAGGGATATCCAGTAAAAGTTTTTCCATACCTTTTTGCAAAGTGGAAGTATCAAAAAATCGATTCACTAATTCAGGCAAATAATAACTGTCTAGTTTCTCAATATTCATTTTAGGTAAACGATCAGCAAATTCCAAAGCATATCGAACAAATATTTTTTGTTGAATTTTCTCAGTCACCTGTTGTTGCCTAACTTGCAATAAGCCATTGATAAATAATGCAATTAACACTAAGGCAATTAAAATAACAATTGAGGTAGAAATAGTTCCAGCCAATACAAAGTTGATAATGGTTTGAAGTCCTAAGGGAGTAGCCAATTGAACCAATCCAGCTAAGATGGCAAAAACATAAATAGCAGAAACATCCTTTTTATCAAGTTTAAGGATGGAAAAAATTTTTTTTGCAGCTTCTGACGGAGATACATTGCTTTGTTTAGCCATAATTGGTTAAGTTCGGTATAATTCTTTAATAAAAGAACGGACACAAGGATAGCAATCTTCGTGCCTAATCTTTAATGTTTTTTTAATATTTGTAAAATTACAACCCATTTTAACATGGATTTGAACATTTTAATCAGTAATATCACCAATCCGGTCCTATTATTCTTCATTTTGGGGATTTTTGCCACATTTGTTAAGAGCGATCTGGAAATACCTGCAGCCAGTGCCAAGTTTATTTCACTTTATTTATTGTTTTCCATAGGTTTTAAGGGTGGCCAAGAATTGGTACACAGCGGCATCAATCAGCAAATAATCATTACTTTATTAATTGCGCTGGCATTTTCATTATTTGTTCCATTGTATGTTTTTCACTTATTACGCTTAAAACTAAATGTATTTGATGCAGGTGCCGTGGCTTCAGCCTATGGCTCGGTGAGTGCAGTTACATTTATTTCTGCTGCATCTTTTTTAGAAATGAATAATACGCCCTATGGGGGGCATATGGTTGCCGCAATGGCACTAATGGAAGCCCCGGCTATTGTTATAGGCATGATTTTAATTCGCAAATATGATAAATCCAGTAGTGAAAAAGGTAGCATGAAAATAGTTTTACATGATGCCTTCACCAATGGATCGGTATTGATGATTTTAGGCAGTTTAATGATTGGAATTATTGCAGATACCAAGCAGGCTGAGGGAATCAAGCCTTTCACTTCAGATATTTTTAAAGGCTTTCTGGCCATTTTTTTGCTTGAAATGGGCATGGTAGCTGCAAAAAGATTCAAGGCATTTATTCAATATGGTTGGTTTGTAAGTGCATTTAGCATCATCATCCCATTGATTAATGGCAGTTTGGCAATTCTATTAACCAGTTTTTGGGATATTGATACAGGCAATCGATTTATGCTGGCCATTCTGGCTGCAAGTGCGTCATATATTGCTGTTCCAGCTGCCATGCGTTTAGCTGCTCCAAAAGCAGATCCAGGTTTATACATACCAATGGCATTGGGGCTTACATTCCCATTCAACATCACCATTGGAATGCCCCTCTATTGGACGATGATTCAATATTTTCCCAGTGCAGGTGTTTAAAGAATATTAATGCTAGAGATCATCAAATTCATACAATGGATCGATATGAGTTCCTGCAGGCATTTCAAAAATGGGCTTTGTAATTCCATCATGTAAATCGTACACCCAGCCATGTAAATGAGGGAGTTGATTTTGCTTCCATGCTTTTTGTACAATTGATGTTTTAGCTAAATTCATCACCTGTTCCATTACGTTTAATTCGATCATCCTATTTAATCGTAAATCTTCTTCTGGAATCGAATCAATTTCTTCTCTATGAAAACGATGTACATCTTTAATATTACGCAACCACTTATTGATAATGCCAAAATTATGATTCGTCAAGGCAGCTTTTACACCTCCGCATCCATAATGTCCGCAAACAATAATGTGTTTTACTTTTAGATTTTCTACCGCATATTGCAATACACTTAATAAATTTAAATCGGTATTTACAACCATATTGGCAATATTCCGATGAACGAATATTTCGCCGGGTTGAGTACCAGTAATTTCATTCGCGGGGACCCTGCTATCGCTACATCCTATCCACAAAAAATCAGGGGTTTGAATATGCAAAAGTCTTTCGAAATAATCAGGATCGTCCATGACTTTTTCTTTCGCCCATGCTTTATTCTCTAACAATAACTTTTCATATGAGTTCATTAATCATTGATTTTAGGTTGATTGAATAATAAATGCATTGGCTTGTGAAGACTTTTCTTAATCTCCACTTTAATATTTCTGGTATGTGCAATAAGAAGAAATCCATTAACTTCTTCAATAATATCTTTATCAATGAATTCGGCTCTTGTCGCATCAATAATTACAAAAGAATCATTCGGAATTTGATTTAAATTTTGTTTAATAATTGGCTTATTAAGAAATGAAACGTCTTTTCTTAAACGTATTAAAAAATTATGGTCCTTACTTACCACTAAAATGGAAGAACGAAAATTACTTCTCACTAAAAAGAACAACCCTACCAATATGCCAATCATTATACCCACTAATAAATCAGTCAATAAGATCGCTAATATAGTAGCTATGAACGGAATAAATTGATCCCATCCTTTATCAAAAAATTCTTTAAAAAGAGGCAGCTTTACTAGCTTGTACCCTGTAAAAATTAAAACAGCTGCAAGTGCACTTAATGGAATTTTATTAAGAAGCAAAGGAATAAAAACCACACAAAACATCAATAATATTCCATGAGTAATGGTAGATATTTTCGTTTTTCCGCCTGAGTTTACATTTGCTGAACTTCTTACTACTACTGATGTTACAGGTAATCCTCCTATTAGTCCTGAAACAATATTTCCAACACCTTGTGCTTTTAATTCTCGATTGGTAGGAGTAACCCTTTTTAATGGATCTAATTTGTCTACAGCTTCTATACCCAATAAGGTTTCTAAACTAGCAACTATGGCCAATGTAAGAGCTGAAGTCCAAACAACTGGGTTATTTAAGAATCGAATATCTGGAAATTGAAAAAAAGAAAAAAATGTTTTTACGTTTTCGGCAACAGGAAGTGATACAAGATGTTTTGACTCTAACTGATATACTTCATAATTTAACTTGAAGTATTCATTTAACACAACTGCAAATACTACAACAACCAATGGCCCAGGAACTGAAGCCAATATTTTATTTTTCTGAATTATTTTACTCCCCCAAACAATCAGAATAATTAAAGAAATAAAACCAATTAATGCCGCACTAGGTGTAATAAATTGAATGGCATTGAACATTTCAGTAAAGGTATTCTGATGATCATTTTGAATAAAGGTTTCATCGCCTTCAAAATCGGTATCGTACCCTACTAAATGCGGAAGCTGTTTTAATATTAATATTATTCCAATGGCGGCTAACATTCCTTTAATAACCGAATTGGGCACATAATCTCCAATTACCCCAGCTTTTACATATCCCAGAATTATTTGAAATATTCCAGCTAATACTACTGCTAATAAAAAAGCTTCATAGACTTGTAATTTAACAATTGCAGTAGCAACAATTACAGTCAATCCAGCTGCAGGACCACTTACACTTAATTGCGAACCACTTAAGATTCCAACCACAATTCCACCCACTACACCAGCAATAATTCCCGAAAATAATGGGGCTCCAGATCCTAATGCAATACCTAAACATAAGGGTAAGGCCACCAATAATACAACTATCGAAGCCGATAAATCAGAACCAATATGCGTAAAGTATTTTTTCATAAAAAAAGCATCAAATATTTAATCCGCCACATACACTCAAGACCTGACCTGTAATATAAGAACTTAAATCGCTAGCCAAGAATAAAGTTGTGTTAGCAATTTCTTCCGCTTTGCCAAATCTGCCTAAAGGTATTTTTTGCAAAAAACCTGTTGCGGCTTCTCCCTCTTTTAAATAATGAGTCATATCGGTTTCTACAAAACCAGGAGCGATTGCATTGCAACGAATATTGCGTGAACCCAACTCAGCAGCAATTGATTTAGTGAAACCAATAATGCCAGCCTTACTTGCTGCGTAGCTACTTTGACCGGCATTACCACGAATACCGATGATTGAACTCATATTAATGATTGTTCCTTGCTTTGCTTTCATCATAGGACGTATCACTTGCTTGGTCATATTGTATATGCTCTTCAAATTAATATCCATTACATCATCCCACTGGTCTTCCGTCATTCTTAATAATAGATTGTCTTTTGATATTCCTGCATTGTTCACACAAATATCAATAGCTCCAAACTCTTTGATGGTTTCATTTACCAGCGCTTCGCAATCAGCAAATATGGCTGCATTGCTTTTTACTGCTTTTGCTTTTACACCAAAAGCTTCTATTTGTGTAACTAAAACTGCAGCTTTTTCTGCACTACTGTCACTCACATAAGTGAATACGATATTACTTCCTTGTTCTGCTAATTTTAAAGCAACTGCTGCTCCAATTCCACGTGCTGCGCCAGTTACTATGGCTGTTTTTCCTGCTAATAATTTCATAAATGAATGATTTAATTAAACTGAGTGAGAGACCAAAATAGTAATTAATACTAAGAAATAAAAATAGTAAAATACAATACTGCTAATCTGTATATATAAATGACAATTACAGCAAAAGCAATTATATAAACGATTGCCTTTATTATTGTCCAAAACCAATTTTGCTGATAAAAAATTTTAAAAGCATGAATAACTATAGCTAGATCAATAATTGTTACAAAAGAAGATAGCCAATAGTTATCGTCATGAAAAAATCTGGCCCAATCATGGTTAATGTTTACAATAACAAAAGAAATAAATGGAATGATTAAATAATGCAGCCCGATATAAATACTACTTAGTTCTAAACTAATGATCATGTGATCAAAAAAATAAAAATGCTTTCTATAAAAAAGAAGCAATAAAATGGAAGCTGCCAATGGAATCATTAAAAAAAGGCCAATCTTAGAAATAGAAGAGGATTTACTATCATAAATTATAGCCAATTGATTGTAATCGATGTTTTTCGATTTCATCTTTTCTTTAATCAAAGGCACTGCTATCCAAGTAAAACCATATTGCTCAGCTCTATATGAATTTAATTTCATGTTCAACCCTTGAAATCTTGGAAAAAGCAAATACAAAACAACAAACAATAAAAATAAAGAAACAGGTTTAAAATATTTCTTTCTGATTCCATTACAATAATCCAACGAAAACTTACCCGGATTTGTAAAAACTGTTTTGATGGTAGTTAGAAAACTTCCTTCAAAATGCGTTACAAAATGCAAGCCTTCTTCTAAAAGATGAACAACTTTTTTATCATGATTGGTAAAAACCTTTTCCCCACATAAATTGCAAAATTTACCAACAAATTGATTGGAGCAATTTTTACATATATGTTTTTCTTGTTCCATCTTCGACCTTAAGAAATGATTATTTGTTAAAATCAGTTTTTTATTACAGGTTTATATTTTTTAAGCCTCTTCGTAACAACTCCTATACAAATAGCCATAGCGATAACTGCATAATTAATGAACATCGGATTAAAATTGGTGAAAACACCAATTACAATAATCACAATAAAAAAGAAAGTCATTATAATAGCTGGGTAAATAAACTTTTTATAATGATATAACTTTTCTGATGCATTTCCCGGTTTTGAAAGTGCTGGTTTAACTTTTAAAATATAATGTGTGAGTATTGCATTGCTGATAAAAAGCAAAACAATATTCCCAATGTACAATATCAAAGGAAAACTAAAATCAGGCCGAGCATGTGTTACGCCTGTAGCAACAAATGGGAATGTAACAATAAAAAAAAGATTCAATAAATTTAAAAAAATAACTCCGCTATCATAACTTCTTAAGAAGCTAAATAATTTTAAATGCCTTGCCCAAGATATTCCTATGAAAAAGAAACTAATAATAAACGCAGTAAAATGTTTTAAAACAGGCTTAAACATCTCAAATAATGAAAAGCCATCTTTATAATTTTCTGGTAATTCAGGAAATTTAATTTCAATGATTAGTAGGGTAATAGCAATAGCAAAAACCGCATCACTGAAAAGGATCAATCTTTCCAACTCAAACTCTTTTTCAATTTCTTTTTGTACTTCGCTCATACTATACTTGCATTAACTGTTTTATTTCATCCATGTATATCCGCTCATTACTTAATCTGGGTATTTTATGTTGCCCGCCCAATTTTCCTTTTTGTTTTAACCAAGCATTGAATACTCCTTTGTCTAATGCATGTACAACAGGTAAACTCAGTGCAATATCTTTATATCGCTTGGCTTCATAGTCGCTGTTTAAAGACTTCAGTGCACAATCCAATTCGTAAGCAAATGATTCTGTATTTGATGGTTTTGTATCGAACTCAATTAACCATTCATGAGCACCTTGATTATGGTCGCCAAAATAAATGGGGGCAGCTGTATAATCATTTACCAATAGCCCTGTTTTTGCAGCCGCAATGGCAATGGCTTTATCTGCATTATCGGCAATTACTTCTTCTCCAAAAGCATTGATATATTGTTTTAATCTGCCACTTACTTTTATTTTATACGGATTCAAAGAAACAAATTGAATGGTGTCCCCTACCAAGTATCTCCATAATCCTCCATTCGTACTTATAACTAAAGCATAATTTTCACCTATCACTACTTTATTAAGTCCAATTGTTTTTGGGTTTGATTTTCCGTATTCAGCAATTGGCATGAATTCGTAAAAAATGCCGTTCTCTAAAAACAATAGCATTCCATCTTCATCAGGATTATTTTGTGCAGCAAAAAATCCTTCACTGGCATTGTACATTTCTAAATAAGTACAGCCATCTCCAATATATTTTTTAAACTGTTCTTTGTAAGGAGTAAATGAAACACCTCCATGTATATACAATTCTAAATTGGGCCAAACTTCTTTTAAAGTTTCCTTTCCAGTTATTTCTAAAATTCTTTTGATCAAAATCAATGTCCAGGTTGGTACACCCGAAATAGAAGTTACATCTTCTTGAATAGTGCTTTGCGCCAATTGCTCAATTTTATCTTCCCACTCATCCATTAGTGCTATTGAAAGTTCCGGAGTTCTGATCCAATTGGCCCACATAGGTGTATTCTGTAATAGTACGGCACTTAAATCTCCATATTGCATGTCTTCATTCATCTGACTGATCTGATGGCTGCCACCAATGACCAATGCTTTACCAGTCAATAAATCACTCTCGGTATGTGTATTATAGTATAATGTCAGTACGTCTTTGGCACTTTGAAAATGTCCATCTTCTAAACTTTCTTGGGTTATTGGGATGAATTTGCTTTTATCGCTAGTTGTGCCGCTGCTCTTGGCGAACCAGCTCACGGGAGTATTCCATAATATATTCTCCTCCCCTTGCATGATCCTTTCTATATAAGGCTTTAAGTCTTCGTATTCATGTATAGGTACAGACTCTTTGAATTTTCGGATACTGAATAATTCATTGAATCCATATTTTCTCCCAAACTCAGTATACTGGCCATGGGTAACCAAGTCTTGTAAAACTTCTCTTTGAACGATAATGGGATTACTCAACCATTGCTCTATCCGCCAATATCTTAGGCGGGCTAATCTTGATATGGAAGAACTCAGCAAATTCATATTGGGGTATGGCAAAATACACATTCCCAAGCATATAATCAATATCCAGTTAAATCAATAGGATAGATTAATAAGCATCCATCGATGCGCTTGGATTATCCCTGGCCATATCAATGATCCAGTCTTTCCGTTTTAATTCGAAATTGGTGCCTAAATACAAGCGTCGAACCTGATCGTCTTCGGCCAATTCTTCGGCCGTTCCATGTTTAAAGATCTTTCCTTCAATCAATAAATAAGCCCGATCACAAATGGATAAGGTTTCATTTACATTATGGTCGGTAATCAAAATGCCAATGTTTTTATACTTTAAACGAGCTACTACTGTTTGAATATCTTCTACTGCAATCGGGTCTACTCCGGCAAAGGGTTCATCCAATAAAATGAATTTAGGATCCACCGCTAATGCCCTCGCTATCTCTGTTCTGCGGCGTTCTCCCCCACTTAAACTATCCCCATTATTGCCTCTGACATGGTGTAAATTGAACTCATCTAATAAAGATTCCAATTTGGTTTGACGCTCTCCTTTGGTGAGTTTGGTCATTTCTAAAACTGCCATGATATTGTCTTCCACAGTAAGTTTTCTGAAAACGCTTGCTTCTTGTGGGAGATAGCCAATGCCCATCTGGGCTCTTTTGTACATAGGAAGCTTGGTAATATCCTGATCGTTTAAGAATACGGACCCTTGATCTGGTTTGATCAGCCCTACCACCATATAAAAACTAGTGGTCTTTCCTGCTCCATTGGGACCCAATAAACCCACAATTTCGCCTTGCTTTACCGAAACCGATACATGGTTTACAACGGTTCTGCCTTTGTAGCTTTTAACGAGATCTTTAGCATGTATGGTAAGGTTCACAATAAATACTTTCAACAAAAATAACGTTTATTGAATAAGCCCAAAGCACGAAATTATACTTTAACAGATGCTTTTTGAAGCAATGATGGGTTGTATATTGCAGTCAATTTAACTATTTGAGCAAGCATGAAAGTAACTGAACACATTAACCAGGCCAAAGACACCCTCATTTCATTTGAAGTATTACCTCCTTTAAAAGGTAAAACCATTCAACATGTATTTGATCATTTAGACCCCTTAATGGAGTTTAAACCATCTTGGATTAATGTAACTTATCATAGAAGCGAAACGGCATTCAAGAAAAAAACAGATGGCACATTCGATAAAGTAGAAGTGCGTAAAAGACCAGGAACGGTAGGTATTTGTGCGGCTATAATGAACCATTATCAAATTGATACGGTTCCTCATTTTATTTGTGGTGGATTTAATAAAAGAGAGAGTGAAGATGCCTTGATCGATTTAAATTTTTTAGGGATTGATAATGTATTGGTCTTAAGAGGTGATGCAGCTAAAAATGAGGCCAGTTTTGAAGCAGAAGCTGATGGACATAGATATGCGATTGATTTACAAAAACAAGTAGTGAATTTAAATCATGGCATGTATTTAGACGAAGACATTCAGAATGGAGGTAAAACCAATTTCTGTATTGGTACTGCAGGATATCCAGAAAAACATTTTGAAGCACCTAATTTAGAAATTGATTTAGGTAGATTAAAAGCCAAAGTTGACGCAGGTGCGGATTATATTATGACCCAGATGTTTTTCGATAACCAAAAGTTTTTTGATTATGTAAAAGCATGCAGAGATATGGGAATTAATGTGCCGATCATACCAGGACTTAAACCCATTACCAACAAAAAACAATTATCGGTATTACCGAGAATTTTCCATGTAGATATTCCTACAGATTTGTCCAATGCCATCATGAAATGCAAGACAGATCAGGAATGTGAGCAGGTAGGTACCGAATGGTTGATTCAGCAAAGTAAAGAGTTGAAAGCATTTGGAGTGCCGGTTTTACACTACTACACATTGGGTAAACCGAAAGTGATCTGGAATGTAGTGAATGCTATTGTGTAGATATCAGAATAGTAGCAATTGCTCCTTTAGGATGATTATCGGAAAAACGGAGACTAGACCCAAGCTCTTCAAGGGCCAATTTAGCCAGACTAATTCCAATTCCTAAACCTTGTTGTTCATTGGTTTCCCTTTCTAATTGTTTGAATTCATTAATTGAATTTAATAATCCTTCAACATTTTCAATACCACAATCAGCAACAGTTAATTGAATATTCTTTTCTGAAATCAACTCAGTTGAAATAGTTACCAATTCATTTCTTTTTGAGAACTTAAATGCATTCTCAATCACTTCTGTAATAGCATCAGAAAGTAAAAAACTGTCTTTGGTTAATGAAGCATTAGACTTTAGTTTAAAAACCAGATCGGCCGTTCTATTAAAATGATTGGCAACTGAATTGGCTATTTCATAAACAAAATCATCAAAATGCAGGATTAATGATTGAATGGGATTGATATACTTTCTTTCCTTTATTTCATAATATAAATTAATTTTTTTAAATGTATTCTGCAATCGTACAACTGAAATTTCCAAGTAATTACAATACTCTAACAAATCTTCATTATTCAATTCTTTCGATTTATTTTGAATCATGTTCATGAATGCCTTTATTCCATGCATAGGAGTTTTGAATTCATGACCAAGCATTAAGTGAATGGTATCTTCTAGACTTTTTATTTTATTGGCTATTTTACCAATTCTATTTAATCGAGTATTGATAGAAGCTATTAGCTCTTTTGCTTTATATGGTTTGAATATATAATCATCTGCCCCAAATATCATACTGCTTCGTAAGTCATCGTACTGCGCTTTTGCTGTTAAAAAAATAAAAGGTGTGTTATTCCCGGATTTTCGCAATTGCTGAAGAATGGTCAATCCATCAATTTCAGGCATCATCATATCACATAAAACCAATTGAAAGCTAATCAAATCCAAATTTGATAAAAATTCATTTCCATTTAGAAAACGAATTGTTTTAAACCCACTTAATTCTAAAATAGCACTTGTGGAATCTAATATTTCTTTGTCGTCATCAATAACTACAATCGTTTCCATAATGATTCAATTATAAGTTTAAGTTCTTTATATAAAGTATTGTATACTTATTCAATACACTTCTTATCATAATAGTTGACCCTCTAATATCAACCAGTTGTTTGACTATCATTAATCCAACACCAGTTCCTGGCGCGTTTCCAACATTAGTCCCTCTATTGAATACGGTGAATATTTTCTCTATTTCATTTGAAGGAATTCCAATACCAAAATCTATCACAGTAATGGTCCAGAAATTTTTATACACTTTTACTTTCAGGATTGGAGATGCATTAGCGTATATTGAATATTTGAATGCATTCTCTAAAAGATTCACGAGTACAGTTCTCATCATCGTTTTATCAACTTTTCTTTTTTCGGACAAACCCTCCATTCTAACTGACAACTTTCTTCCATCTTTCCAGGGATTGAATGATTCGTTCACAATTTCATTGACAGCTGATACTATATCAATTTCTTGATAAAATGGTTCGAAAGATGCCGTTTCAATTTTATGCAAAAACAAGTAGTTCGAAATCATTTCTTTCATATGATCTACCTGCTTGATAATTTTTTCGATGGGCAAACTGGCTTCCTCTTTTTCTAAAGTCTGTTTTTTCATTAAAATCATTTCCAGTATTTCCGCATTCGAAAGAATGATGGAAAGCGGAGTTCTTAAATCATGAGAAACCATGGAAACAAAATTGGACTTATGTCGGTGAATTTGTCTTTCTGCAAGATTAGATTGAAACAAATCTTCTTGCACCTGCATTTCCAATGTTATATTGGTTAAGAAAATATAATCCAGGTTTGTTCCATCTAAATAAGAATGTATTTTTTTTGTATAATACCTGAATTTCTTGATTTCCCCTTTTTGATTTTTTAAAGAAACTATTAATCGTTTTAACTTTTTGTCGGAATTTGAAAAACTGTATAATTGATTCAAATAATCACTTTTATTGAGTGCATCGTCCTGAAAATAATTAAGAAAGTCTTTCCCAATGAAAGCATCTTTTGAAATAGCATAAAATTCAGCCCATTTATTATTTACATATTGAATTAAACAGTTTTGATCAACTGCTATGATCATCAAGTCGATTGACTCAAATAATTCAATGAATTGATCATAAGCTTTTTGGGTTTTATATTGAGACAATCTGATACTGGTTAGATTCATTCCATAAGCAAGCATTGAACTAAAATTTCCGAAGCCATTCTTTATTGGAATAAAGCATCGTAAATTATACTCTACAGTTCCATCATGCAATAAATTTTTTTCCTCAAACTCAACATTCATTAAAGTTTTTGCCGCTTCATTAAAATATTTTTTTCTAATCTCTGCTACCTCAGTTGGCTTATTTTTATATTGGCAATACTCAAAATCATTTTTCCCAATTAACCAATTTCGAGTATGTTCATCTTTTACACAATGTTTATTCAAAAAGACATATCGATGAGCCGAATCAAATATGGCAATATCAGCTGGAATTTTATCTAATAACTGATTATAAATAGTATTGAATTGAAAGGAAGAATTTTCCAGTGCAGATAAATTTTCTACAGTATAAAACCAAAGCCTGCCTGCCAATACTCCATTTTCTACCATCGGGAAATATTCACGAAACAGTACTTTGCCATTACTTAAAAGGATTTGATCTGAAGCATTAGAAAGAAAGGTTTCGTCAATATGAGATAAGTTACCTGTAAAATCTGATTGGTCAATAACCATATTTGCTAAAAGCTTATCTATGAAGAGGGATGATAAACCAATTAAATTCTTCGGGGTATTTTCAATTTCAAAAAGGTCACAGAAAGCCTGATTTATAAAAGTTATTTCTCTTGAACTGTTTTCGAATAAAATAGCTTTTCCAATATTATTTAATACATGAATTAAATGATCTTTTTTTAAAGTAATCATCTGACTTAATTTTATTGAGTAGCCGAAATGATACTTTCAGTTAAAATTATTCTATCGACAGGTTTACTTAAAAACCTAAAAACATCTTTATGAAAGTTTTTCTCAACTACTTCCTCATAATTACTTGCACTTACTATAATTGTTTTAATATTTTTATACTTCTGCTTATCATTTCTCAATATTTCAATTACTTCATATCCATTCATTTCAGGCATATTAATATCTAATAACAAAATGATATTGTCGTCCAAATGTGCATTTATATATTGTATAGCCAATAATCCATTTTCTGCAGTCTCAATTTTCATAGATATGTCTTTTAATACTCTTTGTATCACTATACGATTGATGTAATCATCATCAGTGATCAATAAAGTAAAACCGCTGAGCTGAGTTGTTTCCACTTAGAATGTTATTTTTTGTTCGTTTAATAACAGCGCTATAAATGCAGATTTTGAGTTTACACTGGTTTTGCTGTAAATATGTTTAATGTGAGAATTTACTGTAGTATAACTAATGCTCAAGATTGCAGCAATATTTTTATAACTATATCCTTTCATTAATAATTCAGCCAGTTGCAATTCTCTTTTAGTAATTCCCATTTTGATTAATCGATCAACCACTGTTTCAAAAACATTTCTTTGCTCTCGTTCTATAATCTTACTTAATATGGTTGGATCTAAATAGGTTCCCCCTTCTGTAATGATTTTAATTTTTTCCCTTACTTCACTCATTCTGAATGGTTTTACCAAAAAACCATTTGCTCCATTCATCATAGAGTCCCAAATAATCTTTGGATCATTTAATCCAGAAATGACAATTACTTTACTGGATTTATAAAACTGTTTGATAATTAAAATTCCATCTACTCCTGAAATACCAGGTAGTTTAATATCTAATAAAATGATATCCGGAACAACAACAGCGTTTTTTTTAAACTGTAACCAATCCTCAATGCAATTCACAGAAAATACTAAAACAAGTTCATTTTCATTTAAAATGTAACTTGTAATGCATTCCCTTAAATCATCATTGTCTTCAATTACTCCAATTAGCAACATGGCATATATTAATTATAAACATTAATCAAAGTTCTACTTAGTACTAATGACCTGATATCACTATAAGTAGCGATAGAGTAGAATTAATTTATAATTAAAAGTGGGGGCTCTTTATATTATGTAAATGCAATATAGATATAAGATAGTCGTTCGTTTGTAGTTAAGCTACTGTAAATATGTAGAATAATAACTACAAAAAAGTATTGGCTTTTACTGTATGATTACGAATTAGTATTTATGCTAACAGTTATTGTTTAGCTTCCATGATCTTATCGAACTGTTCCAACGACAATTGTTTAGCTACAATTCTTTTGTCTTTATCTAATAAATAGATAGTGGGTGTTTTAGCAATATCATAGAGTTGTCGGTAGTTAGGTATCCCGGCTTTTTCTTCTGCTTGCTTGGCATCTTTGGTTTGAAATACATGCACCCAATTTTTAGATAGATTTTTTTCTGCTATAAATTTTTTCCAGGCGGGTACTTCGTTTTCGTAAATATTTACAGAATATACTGCAACTCCTTTCGCTTTCCATTTTGCTATATACATAGAATCTAAGCGAGGAATTTCTTCTTTGCAATGACCACAATTAGGGTCCCAAAATGCTACCAATGTAAATGGCGCAACAACTGAATACATGGAAATATTTTTACCAGTTGTGTCTGTTAGATTTAGTGCCGGAGCTGGCAACCCAATTTGATTGGCCATTAAGCTGTATGCCCTTTCTGTAATGGTTTTTCGTGAAGCTGCGTTTAAAATAGTTGTATCACCCTTGGCATAAAAATTTTCGAAAATATACACGAATACTTTATCCTGCCCCATGTATTCGGGGTTAATGTATTTATTGGTAAACTTGGTGAGTAAATAAGGATATATTTCTTTGCCAGTTCTTGCAGACAAGAGCATGTATTTTACTTCGCTAATAATAGAGTCGGGTTCGGGCGAAACATAATATTTGAAATAATCATCCAGCTTGGGTTCAAAAAAAGGAGTGCGCAATATCCGATCATCATTAAAATTAACATCATCCCAATAATGATCTTTTACATAACGATAAGGATACAATGAGTCAGGTTTCCCTTTAACCATTGGTATAGAAGGTACAGCAGGCCTTTTCATGGTATTGAACAACATGGTCAATAAAGACTTGGGGTATTTTTTTGCAATATTATTTCTATATGCATCCACATCGTTATCTAATTGAAGGATTGCATTGCGCAGTCGCAATGAATCTGCAGGATTACTCAGTTTTGCTTTATACTCCGATTCTAGTTGTTGTCTTTCTCTTCCTTTTTCGGTTGAATATTGAGAATACTGTTTAAAAATATCATTATCTAAAGAACCAGTAATGATGAATTTTTCTTTTTGAGTTGTATCCGCACTAATAGTAAACTGCTGTACATCATCCATCAACAATTCAAACTGAATGGTATAATTAGGAGATACTACAAAATAAATACCCCCAGTAAGCTTTTTGTCTCCCTTAAAAACACCCATGCTTTTCTCGTTCAGCTTGCAAGAGTCTACTAAAGTCATGCTTTTCCCAAAATGGCTGCCTAGATAAACTGTACAGTTTTTTAGGGGGGTCAATGTAATTGGTATTAAATGTCCCTTACTAGGAGCAGGCTTAGGGGCGGTTATAGGCTTAACGGACGGTTTTTGGGCCGATGTTACAACAGTAATCAATAAAAAACAGCATTGGATCAATAAAAAACGCATAGACTTAAATTGACGATAAAAATAAGTAAATATTCGGGCTTACCTTTGCGCCAGTGAGAAAGCAACGAAAAACAGTAGTATTAGAAAAGATTCTGGTACAAGACTATGCAGCCGAAGGAAAATCTTTGGCAAGGGTAGACGGTAAAGTGGTATTTATTGAAGGTGCCGTTCCAGGAGATATTGTAGACGTTCAATTGTCTAAAAACAAGGCGGACTGGGCCGAAGGTCATACCATTCATATCCATGAATTGTCAGCAGATAGGGTCACCCCCTTTTGTGAACATTTTGGTGTTTGCGGAGGTTGTCAATGGCAAATGCTCCCTTATGAAAAACAATTGTTTTACAAGCAAAAACAAGTAACCGATAACCTTACCCGAATAGCAAAAGTAGCTTTACCATCTATAGAACCCATTATTGGTGCTGATTTTACAGAACAATACCGGAATAAGATGGAATATACTTTCGCTACCAGAAAATATATTCCTACAGAAGAATTTCGAAGAATGAAAGCAGCAGGAGCTTCTTTCGAAAATCAACCAGGAGCAGCAGGGTTTCACGTACGTGGATTCTTTGATAAAGTAGTAGAGATTGATACTTGTTTTTTACAATCCGAGCCAACCAATTTTATTCGTAAAAGAATTGCTGCATTTGTAGTAGAACATGGTCTGCCTTTTTATGATATTAAAAAGCATGAAGGTTGGATTAGAAATTTATTGGTTCGAAATAGCACTATTGGAGAATTGATGGTGAATGTGGTAATCGCATATGAAGATGAAGCCAATCGGATTGCCCTACTCGATTTATTATTGAAAGAATTTCCGCAAATAACCACCTTACTTTATACCATCAATAGCAAGAAAAACGATAGCCTTCAAGACCAAAACCCCATAACCTATTTTGGCAAAGGATTTATCATGGAGCAGCTGGAAGACCTTCAATTTAAGATCAGCCCAAAATCTTTTTTTCAAACCAATACCAAGCAGGCCGAAAAATTATATGCTGTAACCCGTGATTTTGCAGAACTAAATGGCAGTCAGCTTGTTTATGATTTATATTGTGGTACAGGTAGTATTGGGTTATTTGTGAGTAAGATGGCAAAAAAATTGATTGGTGTAGAAATGGTAGCAGATGCAATTGAAGATGCAAAAGAAAATGCAGCCATTAACAATGTACACCATGCAGAATTTTTTGCAGGAGATGTAATTGATATTTGCGATGATGCGTTTTTCGAAAAACATGGAAAAGCAGATGTGGTCATAACCGATCCACCAAGGGCTGGTATGCACGAAAAATTGATCAAAAAATTACTGGAAATAGCAGCTCCTACCGTTGTGTATGTAAGCTGCAATCCTGCAACACAAGCGAGAGACCTAGGATTATTAAGTGAAAAATATCGGGTAACAAAAATTCAACCAGTGGATATGTTTCCGCATACATTGCATATAGAAAATGTAGTTCAACTGAAATTAATTTAATACGATGACCGAATTCAGACCCAGTAGATTTGAAATTTTACCTGCGATTGTAAAAAATCTGTTGATCATTAACGGACTATTTTTTTTGGCTCAAAATACTTTGTCTGGGCCAAATGGGTTTTTTGATTTTGAAGCAATTTTTGCATTGCATGGATGGCAGAGCCCATTATTCAGACCTTGGCAATTGGTTACCCATATGTTTTTACATGGCGACTTTGGGCATATTTTAGGAAATATGTTTGCCTTATGGATGTTTGGATCGATACTGGAAAACCTCTGGGGGCCTAAACGATTTTTGACCTTTTATTTGATTTGTGGACTAGGGGCTGCGCTTATTCACTTATTGTTTTTGAGTTATGAGTTTATTCCTTTGACCAATAGTTTTGAAGCTATTGCTCGAATGCAAGATTCCGGAGGTGCTGCATTTAATAATGCCATGATTCGTTTCATAGATAAATACAATATTCTGTTTACAGAGCACCAGGCGGTAATTGACAATTTAAAAATGAATCCAAACGATACTGCTTCTAGCGCTCAGATGTTTGAATTATTAAAGAACTATTACGAACGCAATATCAATACTGCCACTATTGGAGCCAGTGGTGCTGTTTTTGGGGTATTGGCTGCATTTGTTTACTTATTTCCTAACACTTATATATATGTGTATTTCTTGATTCCGGTTAAAGCCAAATGGATTGGGTTAATGTATTTTGCCTATGAATTAATTTTTGCCGTAAGAAATACAGCTGGAGACAATGTGGCCCGCTGGGCCCATGTGGGAGGAGCCATTGTTGGTTTAATCATTGTACTTACTTGGAACAAAACCAAGAAAAAAACGTTTTATTAGTATGTCAACTGAATCATACAAATCAACAAAAAAAATATTATTAGGTCAAGACAACAATGCGCTGGTCATGTTGTTTGCCATCAATACCCTGGTATTTGTATTGATCAACTTTGTCAAAATTGTTTATTTTCTATCTGATATTCCTATTGAATTCTTCTATAAACAGATACTTGACTGGTTTACCATGCCCGCCATTCCTGCAACTTTATGGACAAAACCATGGACCATTCTTACCCATATGTTTACCCATTACAGTATCTGGCATTTATTGTCTACTTGTATGTGGTTATGGGCCTTCGGTTATGTTTTACAAGATTTAGCAGGCAATAATAAATTAATTCCGATCTATCTATACGGAGGATTTGTTGGTGCATTGGCTTTTCTGTTAATGAACAACCTATTTCCGGCAATGGAAAGAAATATTGCAACAACAGCTCCTTTATTAGGTGGAGGTGCAGCAGTAATGGCTGTAGCAGTAGCAACAACAACTTTGGCACCAGACTATAGAATTTTTCCTTTGATCAATGGTGGTATTCCTTTGTGGGTGCTCACATTGATTTTTGTTGCAATTGATTTTGCATCATTGGCAAGTGGTAATGCAGGAATTGCTGCAGCTCATTTAGCTGGTGGAGTAATGGGTTTCTTATTTGTGAAAGCATTACACAAAGGATCTGATTGGGGTGCCTGGATGATTCAGTTGGTACATTGGTTAGACGACTTATTCAGCCCGGAAAAAAAGCATCAACAAAAAAAGCAAGCTGAAAAACATTTCTATAGAAATAATAGAAAACCTTACGAAAAAATTGCTCATCTAACGCAACAGCGATTAGACGAAATACTCGATAAAATCAATCTACAAGGCTATTCTTTCTTAACTGATGAAGAAAAAGCATTTCTTCAAAGAGCCAGTAATGATCAAGACTAAAATCATTTCCCCAATTTAGTTTACAAGTAACTATTAAACTGTTTTTTTGGTATTTTTAACTATGGCTAAGGGCTGGTTAAGAAGAACTACTAAATCAATCATTATTACAATCAATATTGTATTGGCAATGATTTTTTTGATTGCCGCATTATCGCCCTATCTTAACCCCGCTAGTTTTTGGATACATGGTTTCTTTTCGTTGATTACACCTTACCTCATATTGGTATTGATTTTGTTTATTTTATTTTGGTTAATCAGCAGACCAAAATGGGCCCTAATATCCTTCATTGCACTATGTGTTGGCTGGAAACAAATTCCTGTTGTTTTTGCCTGGAGTGGTGATTCGGGTTTTAGTAAAAGAAAACCAGAAAATACTTTTCGAATGGTTAATTGGAATATTCAAAGTTTCAATGGGCTATCTAAAAACAGTGAGGCCAAAAAAAGAAATAGGATTGAAGTGGCTGCATCGATCTTACACCGATATCCAGATATCATTTGTTTGCAGGAATTTAATTCGGCTCATTCAGAAAATAATATTGACTTATTTAAGCAAACCCATCCCTATTATTATTTTTCGAAAGATTATGTTGGAAATTCAGGAGATTACCAATCTGGATGTATCATCTTTTCTAAATATCCTGTAATTGATACAGGAAAGATTAAATTTCCGCTGGCAGAGAGTTTAATTTATGTAGATATTGTAAAAGGTCCAGATACACTAAGAATTTTTACCACTCATTTACAATCTTTTAAATTTAAAAAGGGAGATTACGATGATATGGAGAAAATAAAGGAAACCAATAATGGGGCTTTTTCTGCTACAAAAAGTTTGATGCGCAAAATGAAAAGGGCCTACCAAAAAAGAGGTGTTCAGGCAGATATGGTACAAAAAGCAATTGCAGAAAGCCCTTACCCGACCGTAATTGCTGGTGATTTCAATGATGTTCCCAATTCTTATACCTATTTTAACATTCGGGGAGATATGCAGGATGCTTTTTTGAAAAAAGATTTTGGGATAGGAAGAACCTTTATTTCATTGGCTCCCACTTTAAGAATAGATTATATTTTAGTAGGCAATCAATTTGAAATCAAGCAGTTTGATATGGTAGACGAAGCATTAAGTGACCATATTATGTTACTCGCTGATATTCGTTTAAAAAAATAAAATACTTTCGCGTACATGTCACTTAAAGTATATAATTCTCTTACAAGACAAAAAGAAGTATTTCAGCCAATCAATCCTCCTTATGTAGGCATGTATGTTTGCGGCCCAACTGTGAGTGGCGAAAGTCATTTAGGGCATGCAAGACCATTCATTACTTTTGATGTATTGTATAGATACCTTATGCATTTGGGTTATAAAGTGCGTTACGTAAGAAATATTACTGATGCGGGACATTTTGAAGAGGAAGGTAGAGCAGCAGAAGATAAGATCAGTACAAAAGCAATTTTAGAGAAATTAGAACCCATGGAATTGGTACAGAAATATACCAATCTCTACCATTGGGCAATGAATCAATTCAATAATCTGCCTCCAAGCATTGAACCTACTGCAACAGGACATATTGTGGAGCAAATAGAAATGATCAAAAAAATCATTGCAGATGGATATGCATATGAAGCCAATGGGTCGGTTTATTTTAATGTAGAAAAATACAATATTGATTTTTCTGCAAAGGGCCAGCCTTATGGAATTTTAAGTGGAAGAATAGTAGAAGATCAAATAGAAAGCACACGTGAGCTAGACAACCAAGACGAAAAACAAAACAAAAATGATTTCGCGCTTTGGAAAAAGGCCCCTGCTGAACATATTATGCGCTGGCAAAGTCCATGGGGAGAAGGTTTCCCTGGATGGCATATAGAATGTTCTGCAATGAGTACTAAATATTTAGGCGATGAGTTTGATATACATGGAGGCGGAATGGATTTGCAATTTCCACACCATGAATGTGAAATAGCACAAAGCACTGTTTGCAATCATAAAATGCCTGCCCGTTATTGGTTACACAATAACATGATCACCATCAACGGTAAAAAAATGGGCAAGAGTTATAATAACGTTATTAAACTCAGCGAACTGTTTACAGGAACACATCCAATTTTAGAACAAGCATATGCCCCATCTACTGTTCGATTTTTTATCCTGCAATCGCAATACAGGAGTACATTAGATTTTGGTAATGATGCATTGCAAGCAAGTGAAAAAGCATTGCGTAGGTTAATGGAAGCTTTTGAATGGCTGATGCAACAAAATGAGCTGGGTTCTGATGGTGCAGCGGCAGATATGGACCTCAATGAAAAAGTAAACAAACTCATTCAGGAATTTGATGAATTCATGAATGACGACTTAAATACTGCTAAAGTAATTGCCAGTATGTTTGAGTTGGTTCCCGTTATTAATTCCATAAAGGATAAACATATTGCCGCAAACGCTTTAAATAAAGCAACAGTGGCATTGTTAAAAAAACAAATGAATGCTTTTATTGTAGATATTTTTGGTTTGCAAAACAGCAAAGCCGATAATAACGACAAACTTGAAGGAGTAATTCAATTGCTGATCAACATTCGCAAAGAAGCCAAAAGCAGAAAAGATTTTGTTACATCCGATAAAATCAGAAATGAACTGGCAGATTTAGGTGTTCAACTAAAAGATGAAAAAGATGGTGGCATGAGTTATAGCATTGCTTAATTATTCACCAGGTCGATAAATTTTTTCTTTATTTTTTAGTACGTCTTCTTTGTAGAAAAATATTTCTTTAAAATTTCCATTGATAAATCCTGGAGCCTGATCAGTAAAATGATTGGATGCAGGATTATTACTCTGCCCGCCGGTAACGATACTCTTGGCCTTTAAACGTGGGCCGAATTCTACAGCTGCAATAAAACTATTCCCCGAAAAGCCATACCTGCCCTTGGTTCCATTAAAGCTTCTGCTTTCAAATGCAGGAAGTGATCCTAGTTTAGAAGTAGTTAATGCAACTGCTAAACTTCTTTTTGTATCATTGTATTCCTCGTCAAATTTTCCTGTTAAACGTTGATAGCGGTTGATGGTTCCCCATGGCACTTCCCAAAATCCGTAGATCTTATTTAAGTTGTCTATAACACCACTTAATAATTGTAATTGTTGTTTGCCATCAGCAGCGGCAGCTTTATTTAATCTTCCTATAATCTCTGTCCCTTCTTCTCTTGTAGCGGCAGGTGGTAAAAGCGTATTCATTTTTGCAGCCCAATCAACTCCCAAAGTTGTAGCAACAGAAGCAGTATCTGAAACCCTATTCCATGCTTTCAATAATTCTATCGGCTTTTTTAATTTGGCTTTATTAGAATCTGTTTCTTCCAATAAATCATAGGCCTTGAATAAGGATGGTAATAAAATATCAAATGCAGTTAAGTAGCGGTTGTACCCGATTTCGATGAGTCCATCTAAACTAATATTTTGTTTATCCTTTAATAGTCTGATAGCGTTCAAGCCACGGGCGTTCTGACCATCTGGTGCCATGTATTTTGGATACAACAATTTATCCGGGCTACTTTCTCCTGCGCTGGTGAAAGGTGTTGCATTACAATTTTGAATCCAACCAGTTGCGGGATTGATAACATGAACAGTTTGCGACAAAGCATGTATTCCTTTCCACTCGGTGGCAGCAATTGTACCGTCTACTGGTAATTGCCAGTTAAATGAAGTGTCTCTCTTAGGTATAAAATTACCATGCCAGTAAGCAATATTGCCTTTATCGTCGGCATATACGGTATTATTGGTAGTATTAGAAAGCCCTTCCATGGCTTTGGTGTATTCTCCAAGATTATTTGCTTTTGTAGTTGTCCATGATTGAACCAATGCTCTTAGAGAACGATTGTATTCTTTTAAACTCAACCATTTACCATTTCTTTTAGCAACAACAGGGCCATGATGGGTATAAAATCCTGTAAAGGTTTTAGAAAGCAATTGCCCATCTTTTTTATATTGAATGGTAATCGTTTTTGTTTTTACAGCTCTTTGTTTGTTTTCGTATTCATAGGTCCATCCATTTTTAGTAGGAGTAATATTTTCTTCATACAGATCAGCTACATCAGTATAACCTGAAGTGTGCATCCATCCACAATGTTCATTGAAGCCCTGGTATATAAAAAGTTGACCCCAAGTAGATGCACCGTAGGCATTCAACCCTTCTTCACTCACCATTTGAGCTTCATTTCTAAAATAAAAAGGTACATGTGGATTGATATAGAGCATTGCATTTTTAGAAGCACTTTTAGAAGGTGCTATAGCAAATCCGTTGGAGCCTCTGTCTTCAATGTCTTTATTGATGGAAATAGAAGCTGTTGTATTGGATGCTGTTGTGACCGCAACTGGGGTTTGATAAAATTGTTTGATCTCTTCAACACTAGCTCCGCCAGTACTGGTTGCTGAAACCGAACCATCAGTGTACATCAAATGAAACCAGGGTTCAAATCTTTTCAACACTACCGGATGTACTTCAGGATGTTTGAATAAATAAAAATTGATTCCATCTGCATGAGCAATCAATAATTTTTTTAACCAACTAGGGCTCTTGAGAAAATCTTTTTTTGCATCATTGCTATCGGCAATTAAGCGCATCAATAGATCGTTGTACAAAACCTTCTCACCTTCCATCTCGGCTCTTCTTCCTAACATTTCTAAATAATTGCGTTCTAGTCTTTCAAAGTTTTCTTCGCATTGAGTATACATCAAACCAAATACAGCATCCGCATCAGTTTTGCCATAAATATGTGGCACACCATATATATCTCTGATGATGGTTACCTGTTTGGTTTGAGCTTCCCAACGTGAAATTTCATTGGCACTAAATGTTTGTGCAAATAAACCTAGTGGCAACAATGCGAAAAATAAAAATACTTTCATAAGACCATTCTATTAATTAGATAATGCCAAAAAAATTAATACCCCCAACCCTTCATCACCGCTAAATCTTGTTTAACACATTCCAAAGGCGCAATACCCTGATAGGCTTCTTGTTCAATAATTAAGTGCTTGGTTCCACCTGTTTTTAATCCTTCAGCCACCAATTCTTTTACTACCTGTTCTCCTTTTCCAAGTACAGTACTTTCCCATGCAGATCCTTTTGAATTGATCACTTCGTCTTTTACATGCAGGGAAACAAATCTCCCTGGATTGTTTTTGATGATGGCCATTGCATCGGCCTTGGTTTCATACAAATTGCCAAAATCCAATTGTTGGGTAACTAAATTAGGGTCGGTATTTTTTAAAATGATTTCATAGACCGTTTCTGTTCCCATCATTTGAGTAAATTCAAAATTGTGATTATGGTAGCCAAAACGCATTCCAGATTTTTTACAAAGTTCACCGGACTTATTAAACACTTCCATATAACGCAACATATCGTCTTTGGTCTTTCTCAAACTTTCGTCTAACCAGGGGCTTATTACAAATTCCTGCCCAAGTATGGCAGCATCTTCAACCGTATATTTCCAACTATCAGCAAAATCCTTTTTTGCTGCATCCCAATGACTAGGGCCCATTACAGTGTGGCCGCTTGGCATGCTGAGTCCAAGGTCTTTTAATATTTTCTTGAATTCTTTAGCAGTATATCCGTAAAATTTTCGATCCACATAATTGGCGTGTTCTACATGCTCATAACCCATGTCTACTAAGGCTTTTAGCGTTCCCAACGGATCAGCTTTCATGTCTGCTCGAACAGAATACAATTGTATTCCTATCAGGTATTTTTTCTTAGCTGCTGCCTGTAAAAAGGCTGGAGACAATGCAGTTGCTGCTGCAGCTAAAGCAGTTTTCTGTAAAAAAGATCGGCGGCTAGTCATAATCGTTTTATTTATTTTAGACAGTATACAAAGTACACAATTTTTAAATGAAAGCCTAACTTGCTATTATGAAAACTGCAACGGTACATGAAATCAAACAAGAATTACTGGCAAGCCCCGATAAATTGCTGGTAGACCTTTGTTTGCGGCTCTCCAAATTCAAAAAAGAAAACAAAGAACTGCTCACCTATTTATTATTTGAAGCACACAACGAAGAAGGATATATAGAAGAAGTAAAAATAGCCATCAATGAGGCTTTCGCAGAATTAGAACCTGGTACCAATTTGTATTTTGCCAAAAAAACAATTAGAAAGATTTTACGTATTGCCAATAAGCATATTCGATATACAGGATCGAAACAGGCTGAGGTCGCCATTTTGCTTCACTTTGTTACAAGCTTAGCATCTCACGGAATTCCATTTAAAAAAAGTACTGCACTCAATAATTTATATCAACAGCAAATTAAAAAAATAAAAACTGCACTCGCCACATTGCACGAAGATCTACAATATGATTATCAAAGAGAACTAGATGCTTTGTAATTATTTTTCTTCGTCGAAAAATAATTTGTAATAATGTTTACCTGTTTGTTCGTCGTAACCCTTTTCTATCAAGTCTTTACGGCCATGTATGTATACATGAAAATTTTTATCGAGCTTTAAAATGCTTTTAAAAAAGCGTTGCTGTTTTTGAACTGCATGCAAATTAATATCAAAACTGTCTTCTATATTTACTTGCTTAGCTACTTCGTATTGTTGTTTGTATTGGGCAAAACAATCAATCACTTCCGGATGATGCAACACTTCTTTGTTGAACTCATTTATTTCAAATTGATCATGGGTTTTAAAATAATCCATGCTGCGTTGCAACATGTCTATCTGATCGGTTTTAGTAGTTTCAAATTGTTCATTCAGTTCATTACTGATAAATAGTTTACACATGCCCAATGCGGCGTTGGTGTGATGATAACTATTTTCAATAGGAGAAATTTTTAAAAATATTTTCTTCCAGAAATCAGCATCAGCTTGTTTGCTCGATGCAGATTCAATAGCGTAGGCTAAATAGCCCTGGTCTTTTTCTTTTTTCAGAACCAATACCCCTTTTTCGGGTTTCTTTAAATCAATGCCTTCTTCCAATAGTAAATTGATTGCCGAAGTAGATTGGGCAATTTTGATGAAATTTTCTTTTCCTGAGCTATGAAAAATACCAATTCCGTCTATAAATTGATCGCCAAATGGTATTTGTTGGAAATAAATAAAGCAAAGTTGACCTGATTTGGCAAAAACACTGCTCGATTTCAAGTGAAAATGCTCGGCCAGCACTTTGGTTTTTGCTTCAAATAGGCCAGCATCCTCAAAAATGGCATCAATTGCACTAAAAACGAGGTTTTCGTCTGTTTCAAAGCGGAACTGTTCCGCTTCATTTAGGGGTTTTAGCAGGTATTGAATCAAAGCGGCTTCTAAATCATTTTGATTGGTTTCCGCTGTTTTTTCAGACAAAAAAAGTCGGCCTCCTTGCGCTGCATTGCCCGCCTGGTGTACAATCAGCGATTTTATCAATACGGTAGATAAATCATTCATAGTGTTGCGAAGATAGCCGGATTCAAGACTTTTATAAACCAAATTCGGAATTAGGCAATTTTTTTCGGAACTTCACCGGATTAACAATTAAACTACTACTGTACATGTACGCCCAAATCTGGACTAAATACTTACCCATTATTCGAATTTTATTGAAGCGTACCAAGCAAGAAGGCCAGGTACTGGACCTAAATAGAATTGATTTTGAAAGAATGGGGTCTGGAAGAAAAGCAGGCTACAAATTCACTATTGAATTTACCAAAGGCAGAGTGAGTAATTTAATCAGCAGTTCGGCACTCGCTTCAGATCTTGCAGCTGTAATGTTAGAAGACAAAGCCACTAAAGAATTTTTAGACGGTGGAGAATACACGGTGTCTTTAAACACCAAATTTCAATTATTGATTAAGAATGTTGCTCCTGCAACTGAAGAAGGCGCTGAGTAATTGACTTTTTACTTTTTCTGAAACACTTCAATCATCAAACCATTGGGGGCGAATAATGTCATCACCCTACATGAACCAATCCAAGGATCTTTGTAATCGGTTGGTTTTACAATGATTTTTACACCTGCATCTTTGGCTTTATTATATACTGAACGTATATTTTTGGTTTCGAAACTAAACATTCCAATTCCTCTGTTAGGCAATCTGGGAGCGGCATTGGGGCTGATACGTTTATTGTCTTTAAAATCTAAAAACAATAAATGACCACTTTTTGCGCCTTTTGCATAAACAATGGTAAATCGAAAAGGAATATTGGGTTCCATTCCTAAAGCAGAACCTTCCCCTGTTTTCCATTCAGTGTCTTTTCTTATTTCCATTCCCAATACTTCGGTATAAAATTTTATTACTTGTTTGCTTATTCCTGTAACCACTTGTGCTGCATATCCCGGACCTCCAATACCGGAAACAGGATCATAAGCAGACAATTGAGGCATACCGTTTCCTCTTTCAATACCTACTGCATGAATAAAATCGGGTGCTTTATAAATAGTTTCGAGGTATTTGTATTTTGAACCGTCGGGTTTTGTAAGCATTGCAGCTTGTAAAGGCGCCATTGAAGAAAAACCCAATTCATGAATAATTGAATCCAAACGTTCTTCATCGGCATTGGGGAATCCCAAAGTAAAAGGCCCCATTTCTCTGCTATTATAGGATTTATGTATCAAAGGAGATTTATTACCCAATACCAATACCCTTAATTTGATGTTTTCAGGCACATTTGGGCGATGCAGATAATACAGTTTGTAATCTAAAGAGCCTGGTAAATCCCAAATCTCTATTTGTTGTTGCCTTTCTTTCTTGGTAATTTCTATTGGACCTACAAGGGTCATACCCATACCTTTTACATAAAAGAGTTTTACACTATCTAAATTAGCTGTACAAATTGTGACGGTATGCAATGGGCTACAAAGTGCATCAGATGCTTTAGATTCGGGGTCGGTAATGTCTTTTACATAAACAGGAATCTGCGCATTTATGCTATTGATAAAGCATCCGATACAAATGAGTAACAGGTATTTCCTCAAGACAGTGATTTTAGTTTTTAAATCTACAAAAAATAGTTAACTTCATTAACTATCTATATGAGTCAGCAACACATCATTATTGAAGAACAAGGTCTTCGCGACGGAATGCAAACCATTCCGATAAACGTTGAACCGGAAAGAAAATTGTTATACATCAATCAATTGATAGATGCTGGCGTAAAACGCATACAGGTGGCGAGTTTCGTGAATCCCAAATTAGTTCCGCAAATGGCAGATGCAGAGATCATTTGTAGTGCACTACCTGCAACAAGTTCGGTGATTTTCAGCGGATTGGTTTTAAATATAAAAGGAGTGGAAAGAGCCATTAAAGTGGGGCTTAAACATTTGGCAATTTCACTTTCGGCAAGCAATACCCATAGTATTAAAAATGCCAATAAAACCATCGAAGCTGCAAAAACCGAGTTTAAAGAAATGGTTCAACTCGCGCAAAGCGAGGGAATAACAGTAAGAGGCGGAATTCAGTGTGCTTTTGGCTGCAGGTACGAAGGAAATATTGACCCGCAGGTTGTATATGATTTAACCCAACATCATCTGGATTGTGGTGTGCCCGAAATAGCATTGGCCGATTCTACCGGAATGGGAAATCCATTTCAAATAAAATCGATGATGCAGCAGATTAAAACATTTAGTGGCAATACACAGATTGCGCTGCATTTACACAATACAGAAAATAAAGGATATGCCAATATGATTGCTGCGATTGAAGCTGGGGTCTTACAATTTGATACTGCTTTTGGTGGATTAGGTGGGTGTCCTTTCATTCAAGGAGCAACTGGTAATATTGCAACTGAAGATACAGTGCATCTGTTGCATCAAATGAATTATTCTACTGGTATTGATATTGATAAAGTAGCTCGAATCAGTACCGATTTCGAAAAAGTGTTGGGAAAAGAATTGCCCGGCTTATTGTATAAACTCATGAATCGTTCGGACATAAAAATGAATTAGAATATGGGTCAAACCATTGCAGAAAAAATATTATCCAAGCATGCAGGTAAAGCAGTGTATGCTGGTGAGTTATGTATTGTTCCTGTGGATGGATGTATGGCAACAGATACTACAGCACCACTGGCATTAAAGGCTTTCAAAGAAATGGGTGGCACACAATTATTTAATAAAAATAAAGTACACCTCATCATCGATCATGCAGCACCGGCACCCAATGAGCGCATTGCAAATTTGCATATGCTCATGCGAAATTTTGCAAAAGAACAAGGCTCTTCTTTATATGATATTGGATCAGGTATTTGTCACCAGGTGATGGTAGATAATCAAAAAGTTCAACCTGGTGATATATTCATGGGGGCGGATAGTCATACGCCAACTTATGGAGCGCTCAATGCTTTTGCATGTGGAGTAGGTAGCACCGATTTAGCAGCTGTTATGCTCACTGGGAAAATCTGGTTGAAAGTGCCGCAGAGTATTAAAGTAGTATTGCATGGAAAAAAATTACAGCCAGGTGTATCCGCAAAAGATTTGGTTTTAGAAGTGGTGAAGCAATTAACCATTAGTGGTGCTACTTATCAATCGGTTGAATACCATGGTGAAGCAGTAGCTGCTTTAACCTTGTCTCAAAGAATGGTGCTCTGCAATATGGTGGCTGAGATGGGAGCTAAAACAGGAATTGTTTCTCCTGAAGGATTAGAACTCCCCTATGCATTCACCCCAACTTATGCCGATGCAGATGCAAGCTATAGCAGGGTTATTGAAATTGATGCGGCTTCCATTCAACCAAAAATTGCCATCCCTAATTCTCCAGATGATGTACATGATGTAAAAAAATACGTTGGCACTAAAATCACTTATGCATTTATTGGCACATGTACCAATGGACGATTAGATGATTTACAAATAGCGGCTTCTATTCTAAAAGGAAAAAATATTGCACCAGGAGTAAGAATGGTAATTGCTCCAGCAAGCAGACAAGTGTTGATTGATGCATTAAAAGATGGAACTATTCAAATATTGATTGAAGCCGGTGCAACTATTATTAATAGTGGTTGCGGGCCTTGTGTAGGAAGCCATGAAGGAGTGCCTGGTGATGGAGAAATTGTGATCAGTGCAGCTAACAGAAATTTTAAAGGAAGAATGGGCAACCCTAATGCAGCCATTTATTTAGCCAGCCCTGCAACTGTTGCCATGAGTGCGTTAACAGGAAAAATCACAGAACCAGAACCAGAACTAGGATTAAAGGATTTAAAGGATTTAAAGGATTAGAGTGAAATAAAATTTACTTGAATTGAGTAAAAATATTTAAGTGAAATGAGTGAGTTAATATATTCGGAGATCACGGGTGATATAATAGGATGCGCTATGGAAGTTCATCGTGTGCTTGGCTGTGGTTTTCAAGAATATATTTATCAAAGGGCATTAAGTATCGAATTTGCAAAAAAGAAAATCAAATTCATAGAACAGTTTGAAATGAATGTTTTATATAAAGGCGATATTGTTGGTAAAAGAATTGTTGATTTTTTTATAGATAATAAAATTATGGTCGAAATAAAAGCTGTAACAGTATTAGAAGATGTGCATATAGCGCAAGCACTTAATTACCTTGAAGCCAGCGGATCAGAAGTGGGTTTGCTCATTAATTTTGGAGCAAAGAGTTTACATTTCAAACGATTATTTAATAAACATTATCCATCTAATCCTATTAATCCTTAAATCCTGGTTCTATGTCAATCGCCCACGTATATGGACACAATATAGATACCGACCGAATTATTCCCGGGAAGTATACCAAAACACTGGATATTGCTTCTTTGGCAGAACATGTTATGGAAGACTTGGATCCTGCATTCCATCAAAAATTCTTGAAGGGTGATATCATTGTTGCAGGAGATAATTTTGGTTGTGGCTCTTCCAGAGAACAAGCTCCCATAGCATTAAAGGCAGCAGGTGTTTCCGTGGTGATAGCAAATTATTTTGCTCGTATTTTTTTTCGCAATGCCATCAATATTGGATTGCCTGTTTTGGAAATTCCGAATCACGATATTCAAAACGGTGATGAGTTAGAAATTGATTTATTGAATGGAATTGTAAACAATATCACTCAACAAAAAAAATACAACGCCACTAAATTACCTAAAGTAATGTTGGATATAATGCAAGAAGGCGGTTTGGTAAACTATTTATTAAAACACAAAGATTATATACTCGAATGAGTTTGCCACTAGAAAATATACGTGTATTAGAATTCACTCATGCAGTGATGGGACCAACTACTGGCTTATTATTGGCAGATATGGGGGCCGAAGTAATTCATATTGAACCTACTCATGGCGATGAAACGCGAAGACTCAAAGGATTTGGAACAGGGTATTTTCCTTTTTATAGTAGAAATAAAAAAAGCCTTGCAATTGATATAAAATCAACTGTGGGAAAAAAGATCATTGAGCAATTGGTTGGCACTGCCGATATAGTAGTTGAAAATTTTGGCCCAGGTACGATGGATCGATTAGGATATGGATACAATCATTTAAAAACGCTAAATGCTAAATTGATTTATTGTTCTTTAAAAGGTTTTGCATCTGGCCCATATGAAAATAGACATGCCATGGATGAAGTGGTGCAAATGATGGGTGGCTTAGCTTATATGACCGGAAGACCAGGAGACCCATTGCGTGCTGGAACTTCAATAATAGATATCACTGGTGGAATGTTTGGATACATTGGTATAATAATGGCTTTATACGAAAGAGAAAAAACAGGATTGGGCAAAGAAGTGAAAGCCAGTTTATTTGAAACAACCGCGTTTTTAATGGGGCAACACATGGCATATGGAGCCATCACCAAAACGCCTGTTCCGCCAATGCCAGCCCGTGTTAGCGCCTGGAGTATTTACCAAATTTTCGACACCAAAGACAATGACCAGGTCTTTGTAGGAATCATCAGCGAAAAACATTGGGAACGTTTTTGCGAAGTGTTTGAAAAATCAAATTGGAAAAACGATGCACGTTTACAAACCAATAATTTAAGAATAGACAACAGAGAATGGTTTATTCCTGCGGTTAAATCTTTGATGTTGAATTATACCAAAGAAGAGATTATGCAGCGTTGCGAAAAAGCAGGAATCACATTTGCACCCATTTCAAAACCAGAAGATCTATTTGATGATGTACAATTAAATGAAGGCAATAGCTTATTAACTACTACACTTCCGGATGGCACCATTACTAAATTGCCTAAAACACCTATAGAATACGAAGGGGCTGATATTACACTGAGAATGAATCCTCCTTCTATTGGAGAACATACAAAAGCTATTTTAAAAAGTATAGGATATACTGAAAGTGAAATTGAACAATTCAATCAACAAAAAATAATCGCATTATGAAAAAATTGATACCCATTGCATTTTTATTATGCTTGACCTTTAGTGTAGTTGCTCAAAATGAAAAAGGTCAAATTAAGGATGCAGCAAAAGAAAAAACGATTTTGCAATTGCATGAATCGAAATTTGAATGGCTGGTAAAAAAACAATACGATTCATTAAAATCGGTGTTGGATGAAAATTTAGTATATATCCATTCAAATGGATGGACCGAATCTAAGGATGAAATCATTGCTGATTTAAAATCGGGTAAGCTTAATTATTTAGGTGTAAAAGTTACAGAGTCAAAAGCAAGAATTTTTAAAGGAACTGGTATAGTTACCGGCAAGGGCACATTCAATGTTGTAATGGATGGAAAACCGATAGAGTTACAGTTAATGTATACAGAAGTGTATTTAGAAAAAAAGAAAGGATGGAAACTAGTAAGCAGACACGCAAATAAAATATAATGGAACTAAGCAACAAAACAGCAAGAGAAATATACTTAGATGTAAAATCGAATCCAACAAGAGCTAGATTTGGTTTTGGGAAAAAAGCTGCCATTGTAAATATTGATTTACAAAATGCGTATACCAATATTGCAGAATTTAAAACAGCTTATGAAACTGATCCAAAGCAACTCATATACATTAACGAGATTAATCAGCTTGCAAGAGCAAAAAAATGGCCAGTGATTTTTACTTATGTGGCATACATGGATTCGGCAGAAGATGCAGGAGTATGGGGAACAAGAACCAACACCGAAGACTCATTGCAGAATATTAAATTTGGATCTAGAAGAGCATCATTCGATGATAGGCTAGAAATAGATAAAAAAAATGATGTGATTTATTGCAAAAAAATGCCTTCTCCTTTTTTTGAAACACAACTTCAATCTTTACTAGTTTGGCATCAGGTAGATACAATAATACTTACAGGAGGAAGTACATCAGGTTGTATTCGTGCAGCGGCAGTAGATTCACTATCTAGAGGATATAGAACCATTGTGCCAGAAGAATGTGTTGCAGATAAACACGAGAGTTATCATTTTTCCAATCTTACTGATATGGCATTAAAATATGCCGATGTTGTTACTGTAAATGAAGTTTTTGATTATCTAAAAAAATAATACTAGCTGATGCAAGATCCTCAACTATATGATTATTGGCCCTATAAGAATAGAAAAAAAATTACTTGGAAAAATAATGCCCGAATTGCTTTTTGGATTGCACCTAATATTGAATTTTATGAACTCAACCCGCCTAAAAATCCACAAAGAACCCCTTGGCCTAAACCCAATCCAGATATTACTGGATACAGTATGCGAGATTATGGAAATAGAGTAGGTCATTACCGAATGATGGATGCCATGGACAAACACAACATAAGAGGAAGTATCTCTCTTTCTGTGGCAATGTGTCAACACCATCCTGAAATTATCCAAGCATGTGTTGATCGAAATTGGGAATTTTTTTCTCATGGCATTTACAATACGCGTTATTGCTATGGCATGGACGAAATGCAAGAGAGAGCTATAATTGAAGATGCACTGAAGACTGTAAAAGAAGCCACAGGACAAACTGTTGCAGGTTGGTTAGCTCCAGCACTAACCCATACGGAAAGAACTTTTGATTTGATTGCAGAATATGGCATAAAATATACTTGTGATCTATTTCAAGACGACCAACCGCAACCTATTCATGTTAAAAAAGGCAGATTGATTTCTATGCCATATTCTTTAGAAATTAATGATGTTATTTGTTATAATTCCTATTTGCATTCTCCTAGACATTATGGAGATATCATTAAAAAACAATTTGATACTTTATACGAAGAGGGAGAAGAAAGTGGAACGGTTATGTGCATACCACTTCATGCCTATTTAGTAGGGCATCCACACAGAATGAAAGCATTCGATGAGGCATTGGCTTATATCACTTCATTTAAAGATGTATGGATAACCACTGCTGCAGAAATCGCCGACTATTATTATGAACATTATTATGAATAATTGCTATGCCACTTGAACAAGAATTTTTACAATATCCCATGCGCAGGCATGGTATGGATCATGAACGTTATGAATGGTCTAACCTTTTTGAAAGAAGCCCTATAGAATGGCCAGGCAAAAAGTCAATGGCATTACTAACTGTAATACCGGTTGAATTTTTCCCATTGAATCCTGTAGGAAAACCATTTAAAGCCCCGGGAAGTATGATTACAGCATATCCCGATTTTAGGCATTATACTACAAGAGATTATGGAAACAGAGTGGGTATATATCGTTTTCTGAAATTATTTTCAAAAATAGGTTTGAAAGGTTCTTTTGCAGTAAATAGTCAGGTAGCAGAAAGATACCCTACTTTAATTTCAGATATAATTGCTGATGGGCATGAAATAATTGCACATGGCATTAATATGGATACGCTACATTATGGAGGTCTAGATGAAAAAACTGAAGCTACTCAAATTAATACTTGTATAAATACACTTGAAGCAATCAGTAAACAAAAAATTAGGGGATGGATTTCACCAGCATATTCACAATCGTTTAATACACCGGATTTATTGACAGCAGCTGGTATTGAATATTGTGGCGATTGGGCAAATGATGATTTACCTTATACCATGCGTACCAAAAACGGAGCATTAATAAATATCCCTGTTGCCCAAGAAATTAGCGATCGTCAAATTATTACCAATAATCATCATACGGAAGAAAGTTATGTGCAACAGTTAAAAGATCAATATGAATTATTACAGGATGAATCTTCAAGATTTGGGGGAAGAATGATATCAATAACAATACATCCTTATATAATGGGCTTGCCTTATAGGATTAATGCCCTGAAAGAAATTCTTGGGTGGTTTATGCAATCCACAACAACATGGAGCGCCACAAGTGGAGAAATTGTTACAGCATTTAATCAATATAAAAAATGAATATAGAAATCAACAACCAACTTTTTATTGTAGGCGGCGCTACTTCCGGATTTGGAAAAGCCATTGCCGACGCACTGATTGCAGAAGGAGCAAATATTATTGCTATTGCAAGAGGTGAAGAAAAATTATTGGGTTTACAGTCCACTGCACCCAAGCAAGTGGAAATAGTAGCAGGAGATTTATCTCACCCTGCAATATTGCAAACATTAATTGATAAAGTAGGCGGTCGTCAGGTACATGGTATTTTGGTAAACGCTGGTGGCCCTCCTGCAAAAACAGTGATGGAAACCACCCTGGAAGATTGGGACAATGCTTATCAAACTTTATTGCGTTGGAAAGTTGCTTTAACACAGGCATTTGTTCCATCTATGATGCAACATGGATATGGAAGGATCTTGTTTATTGAAAGCTCAACGGTAAAACAACCTTTAGAAAATTTAGTATTGAGTAATTCATTGAGAGTGGCAGTTGTGGGAATGGTAAAAACTTTGTCGCAGGAAATTGCCAAATCAGGAGTTACACTCAATATCATCGGACCAGGCTCTCACAATACACCTGCAATCGATCGGATATATAAAAAGAAATCGGAACAAACAGGCATTCCATTTGATCAAGTAAGGGCTGCTGCCATTCAGCAAATACCAGTGGGGGCATTAGGAGAAGCAACTGATTTTGCTTCATTGGCAATTTGGTTATTAAGTCCGCTGAGCAGATTTATTACAGGTCAAACAATTACTGTAGATGGTGGCGCGGTGAAAGGAATTATGGGGTAGTCCAAAAAACAGTTAACTAGGTTAATTAATTTTATTTAACTTACTCAATAATCAATCAAAAGCTATATGAAAAAATATTATTGCTGGGTAGTATTGGCCTGCTTGTTTTTAATGTATATGGCCAGTAATGGAATTGTACTCAATACCTTCAATTTATATTTACCAGAATTTGCCAAAGAATTTAATGTAGATATTGCTAAAGCAACTGGTCTTGCAGCTATACTGTATTTGGTGTTGGCATTGCCATTGCCATTTGTTGGAAATTTATTGGAACGTTTTTCTCCTAAAGTATTGATTGTTACAGGAGCCATTGGTGTATCTGGTGGATTGTATTTTTTATCCAAAGCAACCAGTTTTGGAATGATCCAAATTTTTGTAATTGTATACCCATTGTTTCTTTGTTTGGTAGGATTACTCACCAGTATGTATGTGATCAACAATTGGTTTGTTAAGTATAAAGGTATTGCAACTGGAATTTTATTGATGGCCAGTAGTGTAGGCCCAGCAATATTTGCCCCAATCGTTGGAAAGTGGATCAAAACCCTGGGATGGCATACTGCTGCTGAATATCAATTTATGCTTTGTTCAGTTTTAATTATTGTACCAGCATTATTGGTTTTTAGTCATCCTTCCAAATTCAATACCTATGCCGATGGAATTCCTGGCACTGTTGCTAGGCAACCAAAAGTAGACAAAGCAGAAAGCAAGGCTTTGTTGAAAAAAGCATTGGTATCGAGAGAGTTTTATATGGTAGCGTTGGTAACTGCTGCACTCTGGTTTTGCATTGGTGGATTTATTCAAAACCAGCGTAACTATCAAGTAGATTTAAGTTTAGATGTTGCACAAAGTGGAAAATTGCAGGGTATCTTTTTCTTGTGTGGTTTATTAGGTAAGCTCTTATTTGGATTTTTAGGAGACAAGTTTGATGTAAAGAAAATTATGCTGATGAGTGTGGTCAATATGTTATTGGGTTGTATCTTCTTATACCTGAGTTTGAAGGATCAGCGTTTTGTAATTCCATGCGCCATTGTTTTCGGGTTGGGCTATAGTGGAACATTTACCATGATTCAATTGTATATCATTAATCTGTTTGGCGGAGCAGCATATGGAACCATTTTAGGCTTATTGTCTTTTATCGATACCATTTGCGCGTCAATTGGTGTAGCTGTTTTAGGAGGAATGCGTAAAGCGAACGGCAGTTATGAAAATGCATTTAAGCTGATGATTGTATTAACTGTATTTTCATTAATAGCTACTTATATTATTAATCAGCGAGCCAAAAGAGGTGTTTTATTAACTTAATGTATTTGTATTATGATCAAGAAGAATATCAATGCCTCGGTGATTTTTCATATCATCAAATTATCTGAAACCTGGAAGCGCAATGGTGATAATATCACCCAGGAATTTGGTATCACTACGCAACAGTGGTTTATATTATTGCTATTGGTAAAAGATCCTAATATTCTTTATTTCAAACTCAATCCACATGAAAAGCCTTTGATGGCAAAAGAACTGGCTGAAGCATTGAATGTAAGCAGGGCGAATGTGACCAATCTATTGAATATCCTCATCAAGAAAAAACTGGTTGCACAAGTAGAAGATAGTTTTGATAAAAGAAGAAAGCGTTTGTCTTTAACAGATGCGGGGTTACGCATGGTAGAGAAAATAGAAAAAGTAAGGAACGAATATAACAAACGCCTATTTGCTAAATTCAGTAAAGCCGATAAAGAAACGATGATTGAATTTATGAATACCTGTTTAATGGGTATGAATAATGAAGCTTTGCTGAAATAACTTTACTTGGTTCTAATATAGATTATCGGCGTATTCCAAGCTGTAAGCAATTTCCCATCTTTTTCAACTTGTTCCAACACAGTTAATTGTTTGTTGGTGAATTTTTCAGTGAGGGTAAACTTCATGCCATTTCCCAAATCGTTGGGAGAAACAGTATTAAAGGTTTTATCACTTGGGTCCCATGTATAATCGGCTCCTTTAAAAGTGGGCGATGGTTGTAATTGATTGAAATCAAATTGCAATGAAGTATTGTCGTTGCGCACTTCTTCTTTTTTTAACCCGGTCAATTGAAATGTGGTCAGGTGAACAATACCCGAAACTTTTTCTTCAAACAAAAATAAATAAGGTTTTAGGTCGATGGGTTTGCCATCGGCTAAATAATAACTCTCTTCAATTATAAAAAATCCATTTAAGCCGGTCGGAATATTTTTGACTTTATCATTGGCCAATCTGTTTACATGAACAGCCAGAGGATGAATCTGCTTGCCAGCTTTGATTTCAGCAACCACTTGTGCACTATTGTCAAAATCGCCAGTGATAAATTCCTGAAAGCGATTAATTAACGCAGATTTTTTTTGTGCAGATGCCATTTGTGTTATTACCAAAACACTTAAAAGCAAAACTATTATTCTCATTTTACTATATTTTATTATACCAATAACTTATAACAAATAACTATTAACTACTCCCCCCAATAACTATCAACTATTTCCTCAATAACTATGAACCGCGAAACTTCGCACCCGTCCATGGCGCTACAATCGGCTGATCTTTAATGATAAATACTTTCTGCCGCATAAACCTTTTGATAGCAGAAGGTCCCATTCTTGTTCCACCTATTCCACTCATTTTAAATGAATTTTTTTCTCCTTCATGCATGATGGCAGTTAATGCTGCATCATTGATACTGATGGCTCCGCCATGAATCTGTTTTCCAAATTCCAGGGCTTCTTCAACTGTACCTGCAAAAACAGCAGCACTCAAACCATAGATAGTTCCGTTAGCTAAATCAATCCCTTCTTCTTTTGTACTGAATTTCATTACTGGCATGATAGGCCCAAATGTTTCTTCGGTCATTATTTTCATATCATGCGTTACATTAATCAAAACAGTTGGCTTGCAATAATATCCTCCATTGATTAATTGGCATTGTTTGTTTCCGGTTAAAACCAAGGCATCCTTATCCAATGCATCTTTTAAATGTTCATTAATGATGGTAGCTTGTTTTTCAAAAATGATGGGGCCGATTTCTCCATGCAAAATATTATCTGCATTAATGAGTAAATCATTGGCTTCATCTACCAATAATTGAACAAATGGATCAAACACTTTCTCCTGAACATAGATTCTTTCTATACTTAAACAACTTTGCCCTGCATTGGCTGTGCTTCCCCATGCGATTGCTTTTGCGGCTAATGAAAGATCGGCAGATTCCAAAACAACTGCAGGATCTTTTCCTCCTAATTCTAAAAATACTGGGATCATTTTTTTACTGGCGGCATCGTACACTTTTTTCCCCGTTGCAGTGCTTCCTGTAAAACAAATCAAATCAGCTTGCTGTACTAAATCTGCTCCTACTTTTCCATCACCGGGTATATAGGCCAATACTTTTTTGAGTGGAGGAACTTCATCAATAATATTTTGCATCACAGCAATAAACCGAGGTGTCACTTCGCTAGGTTTTACTACAACTGCACAACCTGCAAGCAAAGCAGGTATCGTATCAATCAAAGAAAGTAATAAAGGAAAATTCCATGGAGATATTACACCAATCAATTCAAAAGGCACTAAACTCTGTTGCAGTTTTATAAATGGAATGGAAGAAGCATGTTGAACTTCATCCGTAAAAAATGAAGCGGCAATCCCACACCATCTATCAATAGAAGATGCGACAATTTGTACTTCTAATTTTGTTTCCCATACTCTTCCTGTATCAATGGTCAGTGCTTCAATCAGCGCTTTTTCATGTTTGGTAACGGCTATTTTCCATGCTTGCAAAACTTCAATTCTTTGCTGCACTCCTTTGCCCGCCCATTCGGTTTGATTTATACGCAATTCATCGCAGATCTGTTTTACTTGATCACTTGTAAAATCAGGTATATCATAATCCATTTCCCCAGTGCGAGGGTTTCTAATTTTCATTTACTATCGTTTAACTTACTCAACCCAATAACAAACAACCAATAACCTATAACCAATAACTAATAACTAAATAACCTTTTTATGTTTCAACGCCTCTATCACCCCCAACTGTGTTTGAACAAAATGAGATCGATTGGGTTGTTGATCTTCGGCTAAATTATTTGCTGGATATACTGATTGATTATAAGTAGGTGCAAATAATTCAAAACGTTGACGAGATAAATAATTGGCCATACCAGGTCTATTTCTGTGTTGTCTTAAAGCATCTACATGAATAGTTGCGTTGGCTACCATACTTTCACCAAAACCAGCTTCACATAATTTTAAACCTTCATAATTCACTATTTGCGAATGGCCATCTGTAGAATTTGCTGGAATTGCATATCCAGTTATGCCAGCACTATTGGCACTAATCACATAGGCCATATTCTCTATGGACCTGGCTAGTTTGGCAATATTTTTTGGTGTGTGCATTAATGACCCAACTTCTGAAGTATTATGCAAAAATATTTCTGCACCATTCATTGCCATACAACGCGCAATTTCCGGATATAGAATTTCTTCTGAAGCAATGCATGCTAGATTTCCAATAGGTGTTCTTGCAACAGGAAACAAACTTTCCTGTCCATAGATCAGAATGTATTTATTCAATACATCGTGCGGTGTTGGGGCAAACATGCTGTTTAATCTTCTATACCGCAATACAATTTCCCCTTCTGGATCTATGATAAAACAAGTTTGAAAATACAGCTCCGGAAAATGCGGATCCAACTCGTAAACATTGCCACTTAAATAAACTTGTGCATCTATGGCAATTTGTTTGATGGCATCATATACATCCCCCTCCATATCTATGCAGCCTTTTTTACGCCACTCTCCCATGCTTTCCCCCATGGGGAACCCCGTTAAAAAATATTCTGGCAATACCACCAGTTTTAGATCTGATCCAATAAATGCCTTTGATGCCTTGATTTGTTTTCCCACACGATTGATTGTATTCATCATGATGGGTTTTGCTGCTGCATAATCTGCACAAGCATTTACAGCTTCGGTACTTATTTGTAAAGCAAGGGCTTTATAAGGTTGAATAGTAGTTTGCATAATATGTATTAAAATTAGTTAACTTCATTAACTAAATCAAGATTTGTATTCCTCAATTTAAGCCATGTTAGCCGATATATTGATAATTGGAGCTGGTAGCGCAGGAATGACCTGTGCCATACGTGCAGCCCAAAATGGAAAGCGGGTGATTGTTATTGAAAAATCTGACCAGGTTGGAGGAACCTTGCATTATACTGCAGGTCATTTAAGTGGAGCAAATACAAAACAACAAATTAGCAAAAACATCATTGATAGTACTGATGAACATTATTCAGATATTGTTCGGATCAGTCGAAATACCATGAACCCAGCCGTTTCCAAAAAGGCAGTAGAATTAGCTCCTTCAACTATTGATTGGTTGGACGAACTGGGATATCCTTTTCATGATAAAGCTCCTTTAATTATTTATGGGCATGAGCCATATAGTAAGCCAAGAACTTATTTGGGAGAAAAAGATATCAGCCCAACAATGAATGCTTCCGGAAAAACAGTGCTGAATCTTTTATTGCCATTGTGGAATCAATTGGTTGCAGCAGGCAAAATTGAATGCAGATTATCAACCAGATTAATTTCTATTGAAAAATATGGTGACGAAATTTCAGGTATAGTAGTTTCGAATATCAATGGGCAAACAACCCTCGTAGCAAAAAACTATGTGCTTACTACAGGTGGATATGCTTCTAACCCTTCTTTTTTCAAAACAGTAACCAAAGCTGCTGCAAGGTTAATTAGTACTGCCAATCCTAACTCCACTGGTGATGGAATTATTGCCGCACAAGCAATTGGTGCAGTTTTTAGTGGAGGAGAGAAACACTCATCTACACTAGGGGCCATTGAATTAATTCCTGGAAGCGGAAGGGTTGATTTTTGGGGAGCTTGGGCCAGAGTGAGCAATAGCATGGATAGAAAACAAAGAGAAATTTATGTGAACGAGTCGGGTGTACGATTCATGAATGAATTCGATTTGAATGCCGACGAGAGAGAAAGAATTGTATTACAGCAAACCAATGCAAGATTTTGGTTGATCTTTGATGACAATGCTCTAAGAGATGGATTATCTATTGTGCCTCAATGGACAATTGAAGATCTTATAGCTGAGAGCAAAAAAGAAAATGCAGTATGGCAAGCCGAAACAATTGCAGAATTGGCTATTAAAACCGGGTTACCGATTGAAGCATTGTTGAATACAGTAAATGAATACAATAGTATTTGTGTGAATAAAATTGATCATCAATTTAATAGAACCTATTTAGAACATACAATTAAAAAAGCTCCTTATTATGCCATTTTGGTTTATGCATATTCATTAATAAGTTTTGGAGGTATTGAAGTAAATAATTCGTTACAAGTAATCACATCCGATAAAAAGTCAATTAACAACTTATACGCTGCCGGAGAAATTTTAGGGGCAGCAGCCACAAGTGGTCATGCCTTTTGCGGAGGTATGTTACTCACACCAGCATTGAGTTTTGGCAAATGGCTGGGAGAGAAATTGTAAGTTCAAATTAATTTCCCATTTGATATTCTAAAGTATCATGATGTTTCTCATCATTTCATATCGATCTTTAATGTCTGTGGGAGTTTCAATCATTTGAATATTTACCGGAAGAGTATGTTCAAGTAAAGCATCAATATGTTTTAAAATGGGGCTTCCTTTCCATCTAAAAATAATTGCAGGCACATTAAGTGCTTGCACTTTTTCGGCACGCTCATGTAAAAAGGCTGCACGATAAGCATGTGCGTAATTGGGGCCAGCAATCAAATAATCACGAGCAATCACATTTAAAACAGTATCGGGAGGAAGTTGATCGGCAATCCTATTTTCCTCTCTTTGGTCATACCAGGGAAAAAACAAACAACTTGCCTTTACATGATCATATAAATTGTCAATATGTCTATTGTCAGGAGTCGGTGATAGATCAATAAAATAATGTTGCAAAATCTGATTACGCAATTCATCATCAAAATGTGCAGCATTGTCTAAATACAAATGACTTATATAATTATGATAACGCAATGCATAAGCAATTGCCAATTGCGCTCCGCTCGCTGATCCATAAAGGGCTATTTTATCAGTCTGAAAATGATTTCTTAACCCTTCAATAAAATAAGTATAATCATCCATTGTAGATAGCTGTTCTACTGGCTTCCCCGATTCTCCATATCCAGGTGTATCTGGCGCTATCACTGTAAAACCTGTTGCTAGTAAATGCATTAAAGGTTCCAGCATTTCCCCTGATCTAGGAGAAGGATGTAACAACATAATTATAGGCCCTTCCCCCAGTATTCGATAACACAATTGACTGCCATTTACCTGAATATAATTTTTTTCGATAGCGTTCATACTCACATAAATTTAGTTAACTTCATTAACTATTTAAAAATAGTATAAATAATGAATAAGCAAGTATTGTTGGCACAGAGACCTTCGGGGATGTTAAAAGAAACGGATTTTTCTATTGTAGAAACAGCAATTCCTGCATTGCAAGAAAACGAAGTTTTGGTTCAAATACAATTTATATCTCTTGATCCTGCCATGAGAGGTTGGATGAATGCAGGCACCACCTATATAAGAGGAGTAGAAATTGGAGAAGTGATGCGTGCATTTGGCGCTGGAACAGTAGTTGATTCAAAACATCCCAATTTTTCAAAAGGAGATAGTGTAACTGGTACCATGGGAGCTCAATCTTTTGCGGTAATGCAAGGAAAACATCTAACCAAAGTAGATGCCACAAAAGTTCCATTAAGCTGGTATATAGGTATTTTAGGAATGCCTGGACTTACCGCTTATTTTGGTTTGCTTGATAAAGGAATGCCTAAAGCTGGTGAAACTGTTTTAGTAAGTGGTGCTGCAGGAATGGTAGGGTCGGTTGTTGGGCAAATTGCAAAAATTAAAGGCTGTACTGTAATAGGCATTGCAGGTGGAAAAGATAAATGCGATTCAATTATCAGTGACTTTGGATTTGATGCAGCCATTGATTACAAATCGACCGAAAATGTCGGCAAAGCAATTAAAGAAATAGCCCCCAATGGAATTGATGTATATTTCGATAATGTTGGAGGAAGTATTTTAGATGCCGCCCTACTCAATCTAGCCATGAATGCAAGGGTGGTTATTTGTGGAGCAATTTCACAGTACAATGCAACCGAAGTTCAAGGAATTAAAAATTACATGAAGTTAATTAGCGCAAGAGGTACCATGTCCGGTATCATTGTATTTGATTATTTTCCAAGAGCTGCAGAAGCATTAACCGATTTAAGTAATTGGTTAAATGAAGGAAAGATTGTTTATAAAGAGCATGTAGTTGAAGGATTAGATCATTTTGCCAATACACTTCAAATGTTGTTTACCGGTGCCAATACAGGAAAATTGGTGATTAAAGTTTAAGTGATATGAAAAAAATCATTTTTGTTCTTGCGTTTTTTTTATTGTCTGAGTTCGGTATTGCTCAAAAAGAAGCCATTCCCAATACTGGCATTAGTGGCGTATACGAAGTGGTTATGGGTGCTAGCAATGCGGCTTATACCATCCAATATTTTAATGAATTCGGATTTACTGTAATTGATTCCGCTAGAATATCAAAACCACAATCCATTGAATTGTATGGTGTACCAAGTGGGGCAAAAGTTTACCGTTTACAAAATGGAAAAATAGATTCACATGGATTATTAAGAATCATTGAATGGGATCAACCTTTAGGAAACGGAGTAGGTTATGCAGAGCCCGAAACAGTAGGTCAAAGAATGAGTGTAATGCTCACATCCGATATTATTCGTTTAGAGGATATTTATAAAGCACTAAGAGCGCAGCAATTAAAATGGTTGCCAACAGTCCCTGTTTTTGACGACCCTTTGAGAATCAATAAATCAACCGACATCAGTTTTTTCAAAAGGCCTGTTGGGGTTAGAGAGAATGCAGTTTATGGGGAATTATTTAACCATGTATTTTTTCAACGCTACGGTTACAATATACCTGGATACGGCACCATCAATGAAAATGCCCCATTAAAAACAAGTGAATTTACCCATCATGATTTTATGATTTTGGTAGATAGTATGCAACAACTAATGTATTTACAAACCGCTTTAGGATTAAAAGCAGAACGCGAACCAACAACAGATGGCGATTACCTGAAAGGACCGAAAGCAACTTTTTTAATGCCTGATGGATATAGCCATCATTACCAGGGATTTGTTAGCCCCAATAATATATGTGGCAAGCTGAAGTTTTTTATGGCTTCCAATAAAAACAAACCAAATGCATCAGCACATCAACGTTTAGGTGAACCTGGAATAACCATGCATAGTTTTTATACGCCAAAATTATCGATGGTACATGATCTAGTTACTAAGCATGGATTAAAGCCTAGCAAAATTCAAAAAAATGAATTCGGCGAAATGAGTTTTGTGTTTAGAGGGCCTGAGGGAGCAACATGGCAGATTATTGAAAAAATGAAAACAACAAATATTCCGGTTATTGAATTAAAAACCATAATTAGTTATTAGTTATTGGTTATTGGTAAAATTAAATATAGTAATATGAAAAAAATTCTTACTGCTGCAGCATTATTGATTGTTTTAATTGCAGGTGCACAAAAAAAACCTGCATTCGATTTGAGCAATCCAAAAGACAATATGGATGCTTATGTAAAAATGCGTGCTTCTTTAGATCCTAAAGAAGAAGTAATCTTTTATGCAAAGGGAGCCATCTATGCATACGACCCAGACAAGCCATGGAAACATGTTTTTAATTTTGAAATGTTCAATATCGGCAGGGTAGAAAAAATGGCTGGTGATAGTGGATGGAAATTAATCACCAGAGAAATGTTGGTTTATCAAGATCCAAAAACCAATGAAATTTTAAAGACCTGGAAAAATCCTTGGACCAATGAAGAAGTAGAAGTAGTGCATGTTTGGAACGACCCTGTAAACCAGACTTTCAAATACGGTGCCTTTAAAGTGCCATTTGAAAAATTAGGCAACGACCGGATATGTTTATACAACGATGTACCGCTTTCTTATCCATCTCCTTTGAGAAAAGCAGATTGGCCAGAGAATACACGTAGCGATGTATATCAGGGAGCTGAATTATTCAATTTCTTTTTGAGTGAAAAAGACTTAATGAATCCCAAAACCAATAATGCATTAGCTGATATTTCATGGACCAGATTCAGTGATTTTTTACCATGGATGAAAATGTCCAGTAGACCAGGCAACTTATTATACCAAAGCAGAGGTTATAAATTAAAAGATGGCTGGAAAGATTTGCCGCAACCTATAAGAGATTTTGTAATGGCTAACTATCCTGAATACCAGCATGCACCAGACACTTATGTTGCGCCCAATATGACCAGTTGGAAATACTATAAAAAAGTAATGGAAGAGAGAAAGAAGAAAGGAAATTAAATCAACTTATAGTTTAACAAAATATTGAATTTTGGGAAAAATTGTTGATTTTTAAGGAAGATAGCCATATTCCCTGGGGTAAGGTTAAACAACAATGAACCCATCAAAAACACTTATATCTAAACTATTATTCATTTCCATTTTTATTGGAGGATTACTGTTTTTTCCTTGTTCATCGTGCGCTCAAGAGCCAGCTAATGGCTTTCTATATTTAGAAAACAAATTAATAGAAGCAGACAATGGAGATTTGATTTCTATAGATATTAAGATTTCAAACAATAAATCAACCCAATTAAAAGGCTTTTTAAAAATTCATGTAGCCCAACCACTTGATCTTATTTCAAAAAATGAAATTTATATTCTTCAATCTCCGGGTGAATCAGAATTTCACTCTATTAAAGTTCAAGTTTCTAGAAATACTCCTGCCAACGAAAAAATGAATTTCAACATTGAATTAACTGATTCTTTGGGCAATTCAATAGAAAAAATGGATGGTCAAATAAAAGTAAATGAAACCAAACATGTTGACTTTTTTATATTGGAAAACAATCTTCAAATTAGAAATAGTGGAGAAGTTTTAGATATCCCAATACGTTTGCACAATACTGGAAATACAACGCAAAAAGTAACAGTAAATGCTAAATTTCCAAGATTAAGATCCAATGATGTAGATGAATACATCAGTGTAAACCTTTCTTTAAGCCCGTTTTTAGATACAACATTTGACATAAAGAAAATTGTTTCTAATACAATGCTTGCTTTTGGAGACATTGAGATTACCCTCAATTGTATTTATGATAATGGAGACATTGCTGGAATTAGTGCTGCTTCAATTCAAAGTTTATTGAGCAAAAGAAAATTTAGAAACCCCTTGAATAATACTAATTTATATCTTGATAATAATATAAGCCATACATTAGAAATAAGCGGTCAGTTTTTATTTTCTCCCTATGAAACATATCTTGTTAGAGCATCAAGTGATATACTGTTTGATGGATCAAAAAGTAAATTGTCTTATAGTGTTGATGGTCAGTTTTGGAAAAACTCAGCTCAGCAAAGTTTTTTTAGGAATACCTATTTAAGTTACGAAAACAACAATAAGGGAATTACAGTTGGTAATATTACCAGAAGCTTCGATTTAAATCTTATTGGAAGAGGCGTTTCCGCATTTATTGCAGACAGTTCAAAGTTGAATAGTGTTGAAGTTGGGTGGATTGATGAAAGTTATAACTTATTTCAAAAAAACAACATCAGTGGATATGATAATGGCAAAGCATGGTGGGCAAACATTAATATAGATAAGGGCATAAAAGGAATAAAATCAACATTTATTCATCAGGCCAATTCTTTTTTTAATGAAAGACACATGTTGTTTTCCAATCAATTATGGTACAAAGTTGCCGACAATATGACTTTTACAGGCTTCTTAAATGGAGCATATACAGAGACATTTACAAGTGACATTTCAAGATATAGCGCTGCAGGTGGTTTAAATTTTGAAGGCAAATTCAATAAATTGCTTTTTACAAGCGAAAATTATACATCCTCTCCCTATTATCCAGGCATTAAAAGGGGTAGCAATATTTTTTCTCAACGATTTATCTATACTGGAAAACGAAGTAATGTTTCATTTGAATACACTTTTAATAGTTTCGGTCCTAAATTTATCAACAACCCTGGTTTTGTAGGGTCGGAATTTATTTCACAGAAAGTAGAAATGGGTATTTCAGGAAATTTTTCAAACCATTTCGGGTACACATTTAGCCCCATTTATTATACAGAAAACAATAAATTACCCAATGGAGGCAACCTTTTTTTAGAAGCTGATATTATTTCCTTGGGGGCTAATTTCAGGTTGAATTATTTTAATTATCAAAAAAAACAATACCTATATTTCAATGCCGAATCTGGCTTTTATCAAACACCTTTAACCAAGGGAACTACTAATCTATTTCATTTTAAATCTAATTCAACATTACAATTTGGCATGTTCAGTTTAAACCTATTTTCTCAAATAGGAGAGTTTTATGCCAGTGAAGTGTTGGGTAAATCTTTTCAAAATGTTGAACAGATAAATTTGTTTAACATAACGCCGCAAATTCAAACTAATTTATTCAACAATAAAGTGCATATAGAAGGGGGCGTAACATATATAACTAGTAATGTAAGCCCAAATGGCCTGCAACTTACAGGAAGGGGTGAGTATAATTTTAATCTGAGAGATAAATTTTATATATCGTATCAAAAATACCAATACAATGCAGTGCTAGTAAATATTGCTGATTTTAGAATGGGCATTATAAAACAAATACCAGATTTACATATTCAATCCGGTAGAAAAACCATGAACTTGTTTTTCTACAAAGACTTAAATGGCAATAAAAAGTTTGATGCTTCAGATTCGGTTGCTCAGGATTTTATAGTATTTGTCAATAAAGATTTACTGATAACCAATTCAAAGGGCCGGGCCTTTTTTAAGCACCTTCCTAGGGGGAACTATACCATATCAGCCCCTCCTAGCAAGGGCTGGTATGCTCCTGAACAAATAATACACTTATCTGAAAATCAAAACATTTCAGTAGCCTTAAATAGAAATGCAGTACTAAGAGGAAAAATAAATTATGAAAAAGAGCAATTTGTTACCTATGAAGTAAACAAAAAGCTAGATGGTGTTTTAGTAAGTGCTACCAATTCATTAGGGGTAGTTTATAAAACCAAAACCAGAGAAAGTGGAAATTTTGTTTTTTTTATTCCACCAGGAGAGTATACTATCGAAATAAACAATTCAAATCTACCAGAAAAAATTGTTTGTGCTAATTGTAATCAATCAATCAATGTAGAATTGAATAGTATCCCTGTTTTGGAATTTAATTTTGCTATTAAAGAAAGAATATATAAAGTTCAAAAATTTACTTCTCCAAATATTAAGAATAATTAAAAAAACTTCTTAAATTGTTTGGAATTGAATTTAAGCCAAATTCGAATTTCAATTTTAATGAATAGAATCAAATGAATTCTTTATTTAAACATATTATCCTTGCTTTTTGCTTCTCTATTGTCTTAAATAGTCCTACCATAGTTTTTTCTCAGACAACTGCAAGTGCAACATTAAATGTAGTATTGGCTGATGTTCGCAGCATAAAAGTGAATCCTGCACAAAATGTAGTAAATATCACTTTTTCAAATTCATCAGATTATTCCAATGGAGTTGCGATCAATCAAATTGGGCACCTCGAAATTACCAGCACAAGTGGTTATATAGTAAAAGCAAGAGCTTCTTCTGCTAACCTTATTTTTGGAGCAGAACAAATTCCAGTAAGCACCGTTACCCTAACTGCTTCATTAAACTCTGGAGGAATTTCTAGTTCATCGTCAACAGGAAAAGCAAATACTTCTACTTATGTATATCCAATAAGATTATCAACCACTCCCAGAGTAATGATTGAAGGTTCTTTAGGGGGTGCAGGTATTATTTATGATGTGAATTACAAAGCAGGAGGAGGAGTAGATTATATGAATAAGCCATCAGGGAATTACAGTACTACCATCATTTATACCATTGAACCTAATTAAAAAATATATCCTATGATTAAAAAACGAGATAGTCAAAGGTTTTTGCTGCTTTTAGGCTTTGCTTTATTTGCAAATTTTGCAAGATCACAAACAACAGCCAATACAACTATGAACGTTGTTTTAGCTGACATAAGAAGTATTAAAGTAAATCCTGCTCAAAATACAGTATCCTTAAATTTTGCTACAGCATCCGATTATGATAATGGTGTTTCCAGTTTGCAAAATGCCCATTTAGAAATTTCAAGTACAGGTGGATTTATAGTGAGTGCAAAATCAAGCTCCCCTAATTTAGTGAATGGGGCAAATACAATTCCTGTTAATACTATTAAGCTTACGCCAAGTCTAAGCGCTATTGCTTCAAACTCTACGACAATAGGAACTCCCACCAATAGAACTATCAGCCTTTCGCCTATTCAAACCACCTTTATATCATCTAGATTAGGGGCAACAAAAGTGTTTTTTGATGTTGACTATAAAGCAAGTGGGGGCGCGCAGTATATCAACAAAGCAGCAGGAACTTATACATCAACAATCACATATACAATTGATCCTTTATGAAATCAAAAAAGTACTTTGCATTAATTGCATTAGGTCTTCTTTATCAATTTTTACCCAATCAACTATTTGCACAAACAACTGCTAATACAACTCTGAACGTGGTTTTAGCTGATGTTAGAAGCATAAAAGTTAATCCTACGCAAAATACAGTAACACTCAACTTTGCAACTGTAGATGATTATAACAAGGGAGTAGAAAGCAATCAAGCTTCGCATTTAGAAATAACTTCTACAGGAGGTTTTGTAGTAAAAGTTAAATCTTCTGGACCCAATTTAAACAATGGAAGTAATACTATTCCAGTAAATACCATTTCACTTGTCAATTCTACTACTGCAGGAAGCAGCTTGGTTTCCACTGGCCCAAATGCCAATATTGTTTCTTTTACTATTCCAGTAACGCTCGCTCCAACCCCTGCAACTTTGATTAATTCTCCAGTAGGGGCAACAAAAATATTTTACGATGTAAAATACAAAGCCAGTGGGGGTCCAGCTTATATCAACAAACCAGCAGGCACTTATACAACAACTATCACCTACAGTATTGAACCTTTATAACTTTATTTTTCAATTTTTTAACTCAAAATTCTTAAAAATGTTTAAAGCAACTTTTTCAACTATATGCATCGCAGCAAGTTTTTTGTTTTCTTGCATCGCAACCGATCTTAATGCTCAAGCAGGTGTTTCTATAAGCCCTTCTAGATTGTACTATAACGGCAGCCCTAATGGATTAAAAGCACAAAAAATAATCGTAACAAACCCGAGTGATAAACCATTGGAATTAGGCGTTTCCATTGCAGACTGGAATTATGATTCATTGGGGAACAATGTTTTATATGATGCAGGAAAACTGCCGATTTCCTGTGCAAATGCGCTAAAGATTTTACCAGGATCATTTTTTACTTTAAAACCCAACGAACAAAAAGAACTTTCGGTTCAATTTAATAATGCAATTAAAAGAAATGCAAACGCTACTGTTCAAACAGCAATGATTTATATTACTCAATTAAATGCTGGTCAAGCCACTAAAACAAATGGCGCTTCTATTAAAGTTACTGTAAGGGTTGGTGTAAAAGTGTATTTTACCAATAATCCTGATGAAGCAACCGCTTTAGATGTGATTAATTTTAAAGATGCCTCCACAAGTAGTGCTAATGAAAAAGAATTAGAATTAACTATACAAAACTCAGGAAAAATCTGGGGAGATGGAAAAGTAAAATGGGAATTATTGAATACGTCAACTGGCAATAAAACTTATCTTGACGAGTTCGAATTTTATTCACTTCCAGGCGACAAAAGAATCATTAGAACTAAATTGCCATCCAACTTAGCAAAAGGAAAGTATACAGCTACTTCAATTGTAACTTATGGGAAAAATAAAGACATCAAAGTAGCTGAACTAGAATTTGTTTTATAAATAAGAATGAAACAAACATTGAATAATTTCACCAGCAATTATAGATTATGCCAACTATGTTTGCTGGTGTTTTTTTTGTGCACTCAATCTTACAAAGTAAAAGCTCAATGTGATGGGATATATATCAACAGCTATATTGTAACCCCCATCAGCCTCAGATCAGTTGCCGAAGTAAGGGCTGGCGCTACTGCTGAGCGATATATTACTGTTCAAATAAATACAACCCAAAGTGCCAATTGCAGCAATTGGAGCTTAGGTGTTAGGGCAAGGGATAATTGGAGATCTGGTAATTCTGTAATCAATTTGCAGAATACATCCATTCGTTTTAATTCAACTGTTGGAGGCCCAACAGGAAGAGAAATGGGATTAACTGGTGCTCCTTATCCATTGGCATTAAATCAAACAATGATTATTACTCGATCTACTGCTGCAATCAATACCAATCTGTTTCCTTACTTTGATATTAAATATGATTTAATCATAAATCCAGCAAGTGCTGCATTTTATAATAACAATAACGGAGATTATTCAACGATTTTAGAATTTGTTTTGTATGACAATTCAGGCAGAGCACTTTCTACAAGTTCAGTAAGGGCAGTTTTTAATATTCACCATGATGCAAACAATAGTTCAATAATTAATTTACAAAACGGGGCAAGTAATATCGTTTTAGCATTTAATACTCCATCAGACTTTACAAATGGAATTATTGATAGAAAGTTAGATGGATTAAGTATTAATGCATTTACTCCTCATCAGGTTATTGTAAAAGCATCTGGTAACAGGCTAATGGCTCCAGGTGTAACTCAAGGCATTCCTGTATCAGCCATCCAATTATCTTTGTCAACGAGCAATAACAGCCAACCATCTATTACTTGTACGCCAATTAGCTTATCTGAAAATGCAAAAGTTGTTGCCAATAATCCTATGCCAAATTATGGATATCAATCTGTAGTATATAATTTAAGATTTTCTATAGCGGGCAATAATCCAAATATTGTATCAGCAGAACCTGGTGTTTATTCTACAAACATCATTTTTATTCTGGTTCCCAATTGATAAACAAAACTGCCCTCTTTACAGAAGGCAGTTGTTGTTGTACTTGTGTGTTTATCAAAACTAAAAATCGAACGCGATATAAGCTATCCATCTTCTTGGAAGCTGTAAATAACCTTGAGACCAGATTGGAACTCCAGCATTAGAGAATTGTGGTGTTGTTTGTAACTGGCCCATTGCTGTTGCATTTTCTGCTAAACCAGCAATGTTCTGTAGTCCTTCTCTATTGCCAATATTTTTGCATTGTAAGCCAACTCTAACTTCATTTCTTCCTTTAAATGGAACCCTGATATAACCACCTGCATTTAATACAGTTAGCCCACCCAGATCAATTAAGTTAGTTGCATCTGCATAACGCTTTCCTCCTACAATGTTAGAAGAGAAATCTAAGCCAAACCATTTACCTTGATACAAAGCTGTACTGTTCCAAATGAAATCAGGAACACCAGGCAATTTATTACCAATTACATTGATAGAAGTTTGGTTATTTCCTTCATTGATAATTTGTAAACCAAATGTATTACCATTAATATCAACATCAGGTAAATTGGATTGACGTCCGATAATTCCTCCTGATGTTCCATTAGAAATTTTGAAGTCGGTAAACTTAGCACTTTGTAATGTTAAACTGGTACGAACACTCAACCCACGTAAAACAGTAGATGGTGCGTAAGACACAGAGATCTCTGCTCCTTTAATTCTATTAGAACCAAATGGTTTTGAAACCAATAATCCATTTTCGAAAATAGAAGCCAATCTGTTTTTAATATCATTATGATATAAAGCAAGATCTACTCCAAAATCTCCCATTTGTTTTCTAAAACCAACTTCAAAAGAAGTAATGATTTCATTAGCAGCTAAACCATTTGGCAAACGCAACAAAGTACTTGCAGTTGCATTATTAGCGGTTGGGCCAACATATTCCAATGAAGTAAATGCAGAATAATCTGGCATTCTGTATGCTCTGTTAAAGTTGGCATATGCAGAAGTGGCTCTGTCGAACAAATAGTTAAATCCAATTGATGCTGAATAGTCGCCAAATTTTTCTGTTCTTTTGATAGCACTATCAAAAGGTGCTTTGGTTTCTTGCAAATCCATAAACAACCAATCATAACGGGCACCTAAATTCATAGTGAACTTATCATTGAATTTCACTTCATATCCACCAAATATTGCATTCACTTGTTCTGTATAAATACCTCTTCTGGTTATAGAACCACGCTGAGGGTTGGCAGAAGCATTTGCAATGGTGATGTTTAAAGGAATAGTTGTTACAGGAGAAAGCGCAAGTCTTCCCGGAATAATACCGTCAATTAATTTAATATCCCAAGCGTTACTTGGATTTACAAAATGAGAATAGCTATACGTTGTAGGGCGCAAATTAGTACTAGAGAAATAATAACCTAATTGAAATGTTTGCTTGGTAGTTCCTTTACTCCAAGTTTTTTTAATTCGCATTTCATTCATCAAATCATTATCCGCTGCATCTCCATCCAGCATTAAACGGAATGCACCACCACTAGAAGTATAAGCTGTTCCTGGCACCAAAGGTGTAGGTAAGGTAGGCGCAGAATATCTTCCATCGCTATTATAAAAAGATGGAATAGAGAATGGATACTTGGTTCCACTGGATAATGCTTGATACCTAAACTTATTTTCGAAGAACCAGTTATTGCCCAAATCTCTTTCAACTGCAAAATTGATCTGTACATTTTTTGCAATATTATTATTGGCCAATTCATTGCCAATATTGCGTGTGATTTGAGCGCCGTTTTCATCAGGAACTGCAATACCACCAGGTCTTGGCAAAGTACGACTGCTTCTTGTTCCAAATACAGAATAACCTATATTAGTAAATGCTGGAAATATAAATGAGCTGGTATTTCTCCATCCGGAAGGTAATTTCTTTGTTACTGGATCAATGGGAACATCAGTTAAGTTTTGGAAACTGTAATTAGCAAAAAGGAATCCTAAACGAATCTTTCCTTTTTTATCTGGATTGATGAAATCTAAATTACCTCTTAATTGATATCCATTATCGTTATATCCTGTTCTTCTAAATCCCCGATCATCCATAAACCAACCTCCAATATTATATCTTACCATTTTATCTTTTGTCAAAGAGCCATTTACATTCCAATCAAGACGATAGTTATAATAACTATTGTCAGTATGAATATTATCATAGCTGCTCAATTTCACTGAACCCTTGGTTTCTTCTCCTCCTGTTTTGCTGATCACATTTATAACACCTGCTGCGGCAGAACGACCATACACTGTAGCCGTACTTCCACGAACAACTTCTACTTTTTCTACGTTGTCATCAAAACCAAATCCTTGATCAGGTAATCTTCCGGCGCTACCAAATGCAGGTAGACCATCAATTAAAATACTTGTATAAACCAAACCACCTAATGGGTTACCATCTGGGAAGCCACGCAATACAACTCCACCTCTTCTACCTTGAGAGTTGTTTGCAAAAACGCCTGGTGTGAGCGTAACTGCTTCAGCAAAACTTTCCGGCTTAATTGATTTTAATACTTTATTGCTGATGATATCTACTGCTTGTGTAGTTTCTAGTTTACGAACAGGCTGACGGCCAGCGGTAACACTCACTTCATTTAACTGGTTGGTTTCTTCTTGTAAAGTCACATCTACAGCACTACGACCATTAAGAGCAATTTTTTGTTCTCCAAAATTAATGGCAGATACATTCAGCACTGCATTGGCTGATTTTACTTTAATGGTGTATTTACCATCGCGGTCGGTTAGTACTCCATTCTTTGTACCCTTCTCAGTTACAGAAGCGCCTTCAATAGGTTTCTTATCGGAAGCAATAACTTTTCCCATTACGGAAACCTGCGATATAGCAACCTGTGCAAATAGCAGCGTAACAGACAAACATACAAATCGTACAAATTTGTTCATAGCAATAAATTTGGTTTACAAAACAGTTAACGTAGTTAATCAATTTTAAAAATAAGACTTTTTTGTTATTACTACTAATTTTAAAATATTTTTATTTATTCATCAAAATGGTTAACTTAGTTAACTAATTTTCATTTCAATCTTTTTTATGAACCTACGATTGTTCCCTAAACATACCGGCATTTGGGAAGGCGTTTACACACGCATAGATGCTAAAGGCAATAAATACGACCAGTGGAAAAGCAGGTTGACCATCAAACTATACGATGGCAATAAATACCATCAAGTGAATGAATATTTTTGGGAGGATGGGCACCATGAATTACATGATTTTGGTGTATGTGAATTCACTGATGATGGAATATTGATTTTCGACAACCCTCGAATTTTAGGCAGATCATGGGAAACACATGATAGTGTTTGTTTAGTATGGTCTTATAAGAACCGTCCTGGATCAAATTTGTATGAAATGATAGACCTCATTGGTGATGGCACGCATAGAATCAGAACATGGAAATGGAGCTTAGGAGATGAATTCCAGGGCAATACAATGATTGAAGAACGCAGAACAGCTACACAGGATCAAATAGATCCGGCATTTTGGGTAGACTTAGCTGCCAGAAGGTTTACTGGTGCATCAAGATCTGATCACTAAATATGACAATCTATATTATTGGACTCCATTATCATAAACTCAATTTAATATTCTTGAAATGGCGATGACGATTACAGAAAAAATAATGGCATACAACAGTGGCAGAGAATCGGTGGTTCCTGGTCAATTGGTTTGGGTAGATGTTCATAGTGTAATGACAATGGATTATTTAGGCAAGCAATGTTTTAAAGCATTTGAAAGTCTTGGAGCAAAAACCTTGTTCGATAAAGAAAGAGTGATTTGTGTAAGCGATCATTTGGCTCCTCCTCCTTCTCAAGAATATGCCACAATGCTTAATGAATGGAGAGAAATAGTAAAAAGCTATGATATACCTTATTTCTATGACTTAGGAAGACAAGGTATTGCCCATCAGGTTATGGTAGAACAGGGTCATGTTTTACCGGGCAAAATTTCTATTGGAACAGATTCACATGCCAATACTTATGGTGCAGTAGGTGCAGTTGGAAACGCAATTGGGGTAACCGATGCAGCCATTGCGATGGCAACTGGTAAATGCTGGTTCAGGGTTCCTGAAACAGTAAAATTTCATATAACCGGAACTTGGCAACCTTGGGTAATGGCAAAAGATTTGAGTTTGCATATAATGGGAATGATGCATTGGAATGGTCACTTAATTTACAAAGCATTGGAATATACAGGTCCAGCCATTGATGCTTTGGAAGTTGCCGGAAGAATGACCTTATGCAATATGACGGTTGATTTGGGAGCAAAAAATGGAATCATCGCACCAGATGCAAAAACAGCTGCCTATCTACAACCTGTTCAAAAAGGTGATTGGCAAATGATTTCCAGTGATGCAGATGCTCATTACGATGCAGTGTATGAAGTGGATGTAACTAATGTTGGTCCTACCGTTTCTAGACCAGATAAATTAGACGACACAGTTCCTGTTGAGCAACTCATCGGTACAAAATTTAATAAAGCCTTTGTAGGCACTTGCACCAACGGAAGAACAGAAGATTTTGCGATGATGGCCAAAATATTGGATGGAAAACAAATTCATCGTGATGTAAATATGATTTGCATACCAGCAAGTCAGGCTGTGTATTTAGAGTGTATTCAAAAAGGCTATTTTGAAATTTTAGTAAAAGCCGGAGCAGCCATAGAAACCCCTAGTTGCGGGCCTTGCGCTGGAATTCATACAGGTGTTGCGGGAGATGGAGATGTAGTATTGAGTGCAGGAAATAGAAACATGAAAGGAAGGATGGGAAGTAAAAACGCGCAGATTTATTTAACTTCTCCAGCAGTAGTTGCAGCAAGTGCTATTAAAGGAGAAATTACCGATCCACGTTCCGAAAAATGGTAACCATATTAAATTAATTACATGGCAATAATAACAGGAAAAGCTTGGGTAGCTAAAACCTACGTGATGAGCTTCGACATGATCATTCAAAAATTTTGGACCTCACCTATTGATAAAGAAGAAAATAGCAAGTGGGTGATGGCCGGAGTTGATGAAGAATTTAATAAAGAAAATGGATTTAAAGATTGTGGCTACACATTTATTGTTGCAGGTCACAATTTTGCTGGTGGTGGAAAAAGCATTGAACATTGTGTTACTGGTTTAATGGGCGCTAATATCAAAGCAGTTTTTGCTACTAGTTTTGCAAGGCTTCAATTTAGAAATGCCATCAATTATGGTATGCCTTTTATTACAAGCAAAGACATGAATTTAGATTGCGAAACTGGCGATGAATTATCTTATAATACCGATAATGGCGAGATAACCAATTTGAGTAACGGAAAAATATTTAGCAGCGTTCCTGTTGCTCCATTTGTAGCAGAAGTAGGCGCAGCAGGTGGTTTGATGAATTTTATCAGAACAAAAATTGCAGATGGTTCAATTGCTAATTTGCATTAGTATCAAATTGATTAAAGTGTTATGAGAGAAAATAGTTTAAGAAAAAGATTACTAGAAAATAAAACTTCATATGGAGTAATATCTCCAACAACAGATCCAATTGTGTGCGAATACATAGGTTTGAGTGGGATGGATTTTTATATAATGGATGCAGAACATGGGCCACTTACCATGAGTGATGTGGCACATATGATTCGCGCATGTGAATCCGCATGTATTACTCCATTAGCTCGAATAAATTCCTTGGATGAAAAAATGATTTTACAATATTTTGATGCAGGCATAATGGGCGTAATGATGCCAGGAACCAATACTGTAGCCGACTGTAAACGTTTGGTGAATGCAGTAAAATATTTCCCTGCGGGAGATAGGGGGCTTGGTCCTGTGCGTGCTTCTGATTATATGGCAGGCAAAATGAATCAACAACAATACATTGCTTTCGCCAACGAACAAACTTTGGTATTTCCGATGATTGAAACTGTTGCGTGCTTAGAAAATCTCGAAGCCATGTGCGAAGTAGAAGGTGTTGATGGATTTATTTTAGGACCCCGTGATCTGTCGTTGAGTATGGGTTTTGTTGATGGGCCTGCGCATCCAGAAGTAAAAGCAGCAATTGACAAAGCGATTCAAACAGTTGTTTCAAAAGGAAAAATTTTTGGAACAGTTGCGGCAACTGCAGAACAAGCAAAAGAACTCAGTGATAAAGGAGTTCGTTTACTACTCAATAGTGTTCAAGGATTATTAGGAAGCAGCGTCAAACAATTCATGAGCAACAAAACCCAGTAACCAGTAACCAATAACCAATAACCAATAACTAATATCTAGTCCAATGCCAACAGTCCTAGTACTCTTCAACCTCAAGCCCACAGCATCTCCTAGCGATTATGAAAATTGGGCAAAAGCAAAAGATATTCCTACAGTGAAATCATTGGACTCCATCAATGATTTTAGGGTACTAAAATTGGGTATGATCTTGGGTTCAGACAAGCCGTCTCCCTATCAATATGCCGAATTATTGGAAATAAATAATATGGAAGCTTTTTTTGCCGATCTTGGAAAAGAAGAAGTGCAAGCCGGCGCAAAACAATTCAATGAATTTGCAGATAATCCTTTGTTTATTCTTGCAGATGATTTACCAACAAATTAATCATATCAATGTATAATTTAACCAATAAGGTTGCGGTTATTACCGGATCTGGAAGACATAATGGAATTGGTGAAGCCATTGCATTAAAGCTTTCATCGGAAGGTTGTAATTTAGTGATCAGTGATATTGGGGAGGCAAAGGGTGAGGCTTTTGCCGAGGAACATATAGGTGCAACTGCAGAAATGAAAGAAATCGCATCAGCATGTGAATCTTTAGGCGTAAAAGTAATTACTGTGCCATGCGATGTTAGAAATGAAAATGAATGTGCAAATTTGATGAGCCAAGCAGTAAAAGCATTTGGCAAGATTGATATTTTGGTAAATAATGCTGGTGTAGGATATATAATGGAGCCTTTTACCGAATTCAAAGAAGCTAGTTGGGATGCAGTTTTAGGCGTAAATTTAAAAGGTGCTTTTTTATGTAGCAAACATGCGGCCATTCAAATGCAACAACAACCCAATGGAGGGAGTATTGTGAATATTGCTTCTCAAGCCGCAAAGTCTGGATTTCCCTTTGCAGCAGCCTATACTGCTAGTAAACATGGACTAATTGGATTGACCAGGAGTAATGCTGTTGAACTTGGTAAGTATAAAATAAGGGTAAATGCTGTTTGCCCTAATCATATCACCACCGGTCTAGGTCACTGGCAAAACAAGTTCTTTAGCGAAAAACTTGGTATGAATTATGATGATTATCTACAAGCCATTGTAGATAAAAACCCGCTTGGAAGAACAGGAATAACCCTAGATATAGCCAAAGCAGTTGCTTTTTTATGCAGCGAAGAAGCATCTTATATCACTGGAGAAGCCATGAATGTGAGTGGCGGCGAAGAATACCATTAATTCAAGGTTTACTTCTATCTTTATAATCGGCTTTGTCTAAATATAGCTGATTGTATTTTGCGACAATTCTTCAAATATTTTTTTTGCCTCGCATTATTCATCAATAATAATGTAGTTGCACAAAAATGTGCTACCAATATTGATTTTGAAAACAGTGATCTTTTGTTTTGGAATTGTGATACAGGAAGATCTTCGATTACTGGTAATACCTATTTTCCAGTATCCGACATACCCAATCGACATACAGTTATCAGAAACAATCCTTTGAATTTAGATCCATATGGAAAATTTCCCATCAACTGCCCTAATGGAAGTGGATATTCTTTGCAGCTAGGAAACAATGGTACTGGCGCTCAAACAGAAAGAGTAAGTTACACTTTCACAATACCAGCAAACCTCTCTGTTTATAGTATGGTGTACTGGTATGCCGTGGTTTTACAAAATCCAAACCATGCCCCCGAAGAGCAACCAAAATTCAATGTAACAGTTGCAGATCTTACTACAGGAGAAACAATTTCCTGTGCATCATTTGAATATATCGTTACAAAGAATTTACCTGGCTTTCAAACTTCAACAGTACAACCCAATGTAGAATATAAATCTTGGACCCCTGTTACAGTAAACCTGACTAATAGAAATGGTCATGTAATAAAAATCGATTTTTCTACTGCTGATTGTACAAGAGGCGGGCATTTTGGTTATGCTTATCTCGATATTGACAGTGATTGTGGATTGCCTTTAAAAGGGGCCGGATATTGTAATGATGTAGATAGTGTAGAATTAGTAGCACCTTATGGATATAAAGCCTATCAATGGTATACCAATAATTTTCAAGACTTAATTAGTAATAATGAAAGAGTAGTATTAAGGCCCCCTCCGGCACTGGGTACAAAATTTTCAGTAATACTTACTCCTTATGATGGATTTGGATGTACTGATACTTTAAACAGTATCGTGAAAACTGGATATATTCCGCCATTTACTATATCAGACAAAACCGTTTGTGAAGGTGACAGCGCTGTGTTAGATGTTGGAATAAGCAGTCCTGGCCTGAGTTTTAACTGGTTGCCCGTTATTGGAATTCGTAGCCCCGATGCCAGTAAAACTATAGTAGTTCCAAAAGAGACTATTCTCTATAAATTAAAAGTGATTGACACAGCATCGGGTTGTACCAAAGAAAGGGAAATTAATATTGAAGTAATAAAGCAAAATCCAGCAATCGTCATTAAAGGAGATACTGTTTCTTGTGGCACTAAACCATATAACACAGAATTAAATATTAGTTCTGGCGCTACCATTCAATGGTTTTTTAATGGGGCACCTATAGCTGGTGAAAATGGGCCGATTATGCTTCCAAGAGCTACTGGTTTATATAGAGCTACATTACAAACATCAGGTTGTTTGGTTAGTTCGAGAAATATTCGATTAAGAAATAGCCCTGCCCCCGTTGCAACATTTGTAACAAATAGTAATGCTCAATGTTTAACAGGAAATAGCTTTTTGGCTACCGCCGGAAATGCAGGTGTATACCCTATTCAAAGAGAGTGGAATTGGGGTGATGGTAGAATTGATACAGACAGTGTGAGGACATATAGTTATCCTCAAGCAGGTGTATATAGATTATTATTAAAGTTTACAACAGTTGATAAATGTATTGATACAATAAGCAAAACAATCAATGTTTATGCACCCCCCATGCCCAATTTTGATGTAGAGAATGCTTGTGAAAACGCCGTTACAAAATTTACAAATACTACTCCGGCAATACCAGGGTCTTTGATTGATTTTACCTGGAATTTAGGAAATGCTTCTCCCTCATTTAATGCCATTAATGCTGCTAATAGTTTCAATAAGCCAGGTCCATATTTTATTAGCTTAAAAGCATCCACTTCGGAATGCCCTATTCCTATCGTATTTGAAAAAAGAATAACCGTTTTATCAGCACCTCCAGGAAAAAAGAAAATAATCAACACAGCATTTGAAGTTCCAACAACATTAGAAACCATTAACAAGGGAACTTTTTACAAGTGGTTGCCTACAAGTAATTTAGATGATGCTTTAATTAGCAATCCAATATTTTCTGGTCCAGCAAGTGCCAAATATTTGGTGGAAATTATCAATCAAACCGGATGCAATATTGTTGATACAGTTGAGGTGAAATTATTTGATAAAATATCCATCATACTACCTTCCGCATTTACACCAAATGGAGATGGAAAGAACGATCGGCTTTCTCCAATATTAATTGGTATCGACAAATTGGAATATTTCCGAATTTGGAATAGGTGGGGTGTATTGATTTTTGAAACCAAAACACCCAAGCCAGGATGGGATGGAACCTTTAACGGAGTTATTCAAGAAGTAGGTTCTTATGTTTGGGAAGCAGCTGGCTTAGGTATTGGTGGGGCATTAGTAAGAAAACAAGGATTATTTACTTTGCTCCGATAAGTATTCAATTAATATAGGTTCTCTAGATTAAATTAGTTAATATTGTTAACTATTTTTATCTTGTAGTATATGCATAAATTAGGCATTGATATTGGTGGAACTTTTACCGATTTGGTATTGTTGGATGAAACAAACAGTGTGCTGTATTTTGGAAAAACACTAACTACTTACCCCGATCCTACTTTGGGAATTTTAAACGGTGTGAATGAGTTATTGATACAGCACGGAAAATCCGTTAGCGATGTTGCTACTTTGGTTCACGGAACTACTTTGGTTACCAATGCAGTCATTGAAAGAAAAGGTGCAAAAACTGCACTGCTTACCACTAAAGGCTTTGAAGACGTTTTAGCTATCGGAAGAGAAATGCGCTATGATATCTACGATGTATTCATCACAATGCCAAAGCCATTGGTTCCGAAAGAATTAAGAAAAGGAATTGCAGAACGTACCGATAAATCAGGAAAAATTTTAACCAAGCTCGATTTAGCAGCTGTAGAAAAAACTATTCTTCAACTACAAAAAAAAGGCGTTCAATCCGTAGCTGTTTCATTATTGCATTCCTATGCGAACACTACACATGAACAACAAATTGGGAATTTGCTTCGTAAAAAATTCCCTGCCCTCACCTATTCTCTTAGTTCTGAAGTAATGCCTGAGATAAGAGAATATGAGCGCAGTAGCGCAACAGTTATGAATGCCTATGTACAGCCACTCACCGATCAATATTTAAAAAATCTGCGTGCTAAATTAAATGTATTGGGCTTTGGAGGAATAATACATATCATGAATTCGGCTGGCAGACTTACTACTTTAGAAGGTGCAAGAAAAACACCTGTTCAATTATTAGAAAGCGGACCTGCTGGAGGAACAATGGCTGGTGTGTTTTTTGGGAAGTTAGTTGGTAAAAAAGATCTGGTTGCTTTTGATATGGGTGGTACAACCGCAAAAGCATCGATGATTAAAAATGGTGCCCCAGAAATTACCAATCATTTTGAAGCGGCAAGAGAAAAAAGATTTAAAAAAGGAAGCGGGTTGCCCGTTCGTATACCTGTGATTGATATGATCGAAATTGGTGCAGGTGGCGGAAGCATTGCTCATTTAAATCATTTAGGATTACTCACTGTAGGGCCAGAAAGCGCCTCCTCTACTCCAGGACCAGCTTGTTATAACAGAGGTGGAGAAAATCCAACAGTAACAGATGCCGATTTGATTTTAGGATTTTTAAATGAAGATTATTTTTTAGGTGGAACAATGAAGCTGCATAAAGACAAAGCCATTGCAGCAATGAAAAAAAAGATTGCCGATCCTTTAAAAATTTCAGTGGAAGCGGCTGCCTGGGGAATACATAGAATTGTCAATGAGAATATGGCGAATGCAGCACGTGTTCATATTATTGAAAAGGGATTAGATCCTCGTTTTTTTAGTATGCTTGCATTTGGTGGTGCAGGTCCGGTTCATGCATTCAATGTGGCCAGATTAATGAATGCACCTCAATTGATTGTACCAAGTGGTGCAGGAGTATTAAGTGCTTTAGGATTTTTAGTGAGCCCTGTTGCTACAGAAGAAATTACCAGCTATATCTGTAGGCTGGATCAGATGGATTGGAAAAAAATAAATACCATCATCAAAGAAATGGAAACTAAAGGAAGGAATTTTATTGATAAAGCTGGCATCAAACAAAAAAATGCCACCACTACTATCGTAGCAGATATGCGTTATTCAGGACAAGGTCATGAAATTACTGTATCCATCCCTTCTGGTAAATTATCCAATCAATCCATTGCTGCAATTGAGGCAAATTTTAAAGCAGAATATTTATTACGTTATGGAAGAGATATAGACAATATTCCTATTGAAACAGTTACATGGAGAGTATTGGTTAGTGGGCCTTCGCCTGAATTAATTCCCAATCAAGCAGTTGTTGGAAAACATAGCAAAGCATTGAAAGGAACACGTAAAGTATATTGGGGTAAAAATTATGAAGAAACACCGGTTTACGATCGGTATAGCATTCCGCTAAATAAAAAAATAAATGGGCCTTGTATCATAGAAGAATTTGAAAGCACAACAGTTGTTGGGCATGATAGTACTGTAATGATTGATCGTTTTAAGAATATTATTATTGACATGAAGTATTAGTTATGAAAAAAATAATATTGTTGTTTTGTTGTATACCTTTTTTGTTAAATGCTCAATCGAGTTTAACAGGTAAAGAAATATTGCATCAACTTACCATTGCAGCTGGTGGCGATTTGTGGCAGCAACCTCAATCTCTTCAACTAAGTGGGAACGCCACATGGACCCCTTATGGAAAATCAGACCCATCAGAGTCAATACATTTTGATACTTACAAAATGTATCGGGTTTTCCCATCACAAAATCTTGCAGCTCATGCAGCAAATGGAAAAATTCGTTTTGATGCCAAGTATGCCGACAGCACATATATGCAGTTGATATTCGATGGGCAAAAAACCTTGAATTATTTAAGTGAAAAAGCAAAGCCCTATCAAAAATATTTTTCATGGAGCAATAATTTTGGATTTGGTATTATTCGATTTGCAGACAGAGATTCTTTTTCTGTAATAAGATTAGCTGATGATCAAATTGAAGGATATCCTTGCTTTGTTGTTCAAATAACGGATCCCAAAAAAATGGTTACCACTTTCAGTATCGATCAAAAAACATTTTATATAAGAGGAGTGAATTTTATAACTGATATCGGTTTTCACAATCGAATTTATTCCGATTTTGAAAAACTACAACCAGAAAATAAATCAGGTGGTTATTTTATTCAGGCAAGAAGAATTCGTTTGTACTTTGATGGAATAAAATGGATGGATATTAATTGGACCAATAATAAAGTGAATGCAACTATTCAAGATGAAGTATTTGTAAAATAAAACTGGCCATGAAAAAACAATTTGACGCAATAGAACTAAGTGTACTTTGGAGCAGGCTCATTTCTATTGTGGATGAATCTGGTACTACTTTACAAAGAACCGCATTTTCTTCTGTTACAAGAGAGAGCGCAGATTTTGCTGTGGTGCTAATGGATACAAAAGGACAATCATTGGCACAAAGCAGTGTGAGTGTTCCATCATTTTTAGGCGTTCTTCCTTTTTTAGTGAAAGCTTTAGTAAAAGATTTCTACCCAATCAATACATGGAAAGAAGGTGATGTTGTAATTACCAATGATCCTTGGCTTTGTGCAGGTCATAAACCCGATATAGGAATTGTGACTCCTATTTTCCTTCAAAAAAAATTAATCGGATTCATTGGTTGTATTGCACACTCACCAGATATTGGCGGAACACTTTGGGGAGCAGGTGCAAAAGATTATTACGAAGAAGGGCTGTATATACCTCCATCTAAATTATATGATCAGGGTAAAAAGAATGATACTCTTTTTCAAATCATAGAAACCAATGTACGTGCTGCAAGGCAAACCATTGGTGATATTATTGCTCAGGTTGCTGCAAACGATCAGGGCATTCGTTCATTGCATCGAATGATGCAAGAAAATCATTTGACTGAAATTGATGCACTCGGAAAACAGATCATTGATGCCAGCGAAAAAGCCATGAGGGCCGCAATCAAAGCTGCACCCAATGGAACCTATCGATCAGAATACAATGCGGATGGCGACGGATTAAAAGAACCCGTGCATTTTAAATGTGCAGTTACCATTAAAGACGATGAAATTTTTGTTGATTATGCCGGAACATCTGCAGCGCATTCATTGGCCATCAATGCGGTATTGAACTATGTATTTGCATATACAGCCTATCCAATTAAATGTGTTTTCAGTCCAGAAGTACCCAATAACGAAGGTAGTTTCAGGCCCATACATGTAACTGCACCCGAAGGCAGTTTATTGAATGCTAAAAAACCTTCTCCATTAGGAGCAAGAAATGTAACAGGAAATTTATTACATGGACCAATCATGAAGGCTTTATCAAAAGCAGTTCCAGACAAGGTACAAGCCGATTGTGGAGCAGCTGTTTGGGTAATGGTATTGAGTGGTAAAAAAGAAAACGGCGGAGAATTTGTTGAATATTTATTTTTAGCTGGTGGTTATGGTGGTAGAAAAGGATTGGATGGAGAACCAACACTTTGTTATCCTACCAATGTTGCCAATGTGCCTATTGAAGTTTTTGAAAATGCCGCACCTGTTCTGGTAACTGAAAAATCTCTGATCGCCAATAGTGGTGGAATAGGAAAATACAAAGGCGGTTCAGGCCAAAGATTTGCGTATAAGAATATTGGGAAATTTCCTATTCAAATTAGCAATGTAACCGAGAAGATCAATAACCAGGCTTATGGATTATTTGGTGGAAAAGAAGGAAGAAAAGGTGCTCTTTATATCCGAACTTTAGAAGGCAAAAAACGTTTCACTCCTCCCAAAGGCCACGACAAATTATTACCTGGGGAAGAATTGGTAATGGAATTACCAGGAGGCGGAGGGTATGGTAAAGTCAGTTGATAGTTATTGGTTATTAGTTATTGGGGGGACCAATTGAAAACCAAATAAACCAATAACCGACAACCAATAACTAATAACTAATACCTTAGATAAATTGTTTGTAATCCTGTAAAAAGAACAGGATGAGTACTTATAAAAGTTTTGAAGAGCTAGATACATGGAAAGCATGTAGAATTATTGTAAAATGGGTAAGAGTAAAAACAGAACGATTACCCAAAAATGAGTTTGATTTAAAAGATAATATTTCAAGAGCTGCAAGAAGCACAACTAGAAATATTGCAGAGGGGTTTGGTAGATTTTCTTTTAAAGAGAATGTTCATTTTTGCAGAATTGCACGAGGTTCATTGTACGAAATTATAGACGATGTAATTACAATTTTTGAGGAAGGGTATATAAATGATGAGGAATACTTGGATGGAAGAAATAAAATCAACGATGCAATTAAATTATTAAATGGCTACATTAAATATTTACAAACCAAATCAACCCAATAACCCAACTACCAATAACCAATAACCAATAACCAATAACCAATAACTAATAACTAATAACCAATAACCAATAACTAAGATGTCATATCAATTACCACCCGTTTGGACAAAATTGCAACAGCATGCAGTTTTTCCTGAATTCAATCACGATGAAAGAGCCAGATATAATTTCTTGGCTAACCTCAATCGATTTGTAAGTACTGTAATTGCACCAGGCAATAAAACTGCTTATGATCAACGAGTTGAGCCTGCATTTAAAAAAGAAAATGGAAGAACCTTTAATGATCGTTTTGAAGTGGGTGAAGCAATGAAGAAGGATCCTGTTTATCAAATGTGGGCAGCGCTTCGAAGAAGTACTATGGAAATGCGTCAACAAAATGGAAGAGCTACTGTTCTTCGCCAAGCAAGTGCTTTGGCTCATAAAACAGCTGAGCAATTAAAATTGCATAAGAATCTTCAACTAAAGGACGGATTTGCGGTACCGCCTTATTTAACGCACGTAGACAACCACTTGATGCCAGGCAGTTATCATACCGCTTATTTTAAAGGCGATGTTGCCAATGCTGCTAATTATGATAGTGGTCTGTTTGTAACAAGTGGTGGAATGTTAGGTAGTTTAACTGATGGTGGTGGAAGAGCCATTGCAAAATGGGTGAAAGAAACCTATCCCGACTTTAAACCAAAAAGAATTTTGGATATTGGATGTGGTTTGGGGCATAATATGTTGCCCATTGCAGAAGCATTTCCTGAGGCAACAGTAATAGGAATAGATGCAGGTGCACCAATGTTGAGATATGGTGCTGCAAGAGCCAATGCATTAGGTATTAAAAATGTTGAATTTATACAAGAAGACGCAGCTTCGATGAATGAGTTTGCAGACGGAGATTTTGACTGGGTTCAAACCACTATGTTCTTACATGAAACTGGAGGTAAATCCATTCACAAGATATTTAAAGAAATCAATCGGGTTTTAAAACCCAAAGGGCTCAACTTACATATTGAACAACCTCAGTATACACCAGAAATGAGTATGTATGAGCAGTTCATGCGCGACTGGGATGCATATTACAATGCCGAACCGTACTGGGGTCATATGCACGATCTGGAGCCCATCGATTTAATGGAAGAAGCAGGTGTACCAAAAGAAAATTTTATGCAAGTGGGCGTAAAAGCAGTGAATGATTTAGATCAGAAAAAACAAGATGGAAAAATAAAAGAAGATTATGGCCGAAGTCCAATATGGAATGTTTTCGGAGGTTGGAAATCTTAACACCCGAACCAAATAACCAATAACCAATAACTAATCGATGGCAACAGAACTAAGCGGCTCACATTCAAGTGGGCAAATCAACGAAGAAATGGATGCTAGTGTAGTGAATGATATATTGATGGCAGGCGATAAAAGCAAGGGAGCAAGGCCTTACTTCTTTGATGACCCTGCAGTAGAAAGAGTGTTGAATATAGCAATGGCAGTGGCAACGGAAGTAGCTGTAGTAAGGGAAAGAATGGACACCATTGAAAGGCTCTTAGAAAGCAAAGGTGTTTTATTGCAAAGTGAGATTGAAGGCTTTGTACCAACCGATCAACAAGCCGATGAACGACAATTATGGCATGCAAGATTTGCAGCAAGAATAATGCGAATAGTTCAGCAGGAAGTAGATGCTATTGCAAAACCAGAGAATAATGTACCAATGCGTAAAATTGCGGACGATATCAATGAGATGTAAATGAATGCAATTCAACAAATAAACGAACACTATCAAGTAATCATTGATAAAGATCTAGAAGGTATTTGTAGCAAGTACATAGTATCGGAAGATACTTATGTAGTATTGGAAGGACCGAGATTAACTACAATAGGATTTGAAAAAATTAAAAAGGGTTGGACGGATTTTTGTGCCTCATCATTGCAATTAATTTCAATTGAATGGATCGAAGGACCGTTCGCAGAAGAAGGAGCAGATATGGCTTGGGTGGCTGGTATCATAAAATTATCCATAAAAGTAAATGACCGAACATTCGAAAATATTTTTCGCTCAAGTTTTGTATTAATTAAAGATGGAGGCATTTGGAAAATCAAACATGAACATGTTTCTGTAGTTCATCCCGATCCTTATGGAATTGGCGATTGGTTAAAAAAATAAACTTATGCAAAAAGAAGGTATCACAAAAGCAGCCATCATTGGTGTTATTGTAGCTGCACTTGGTTTTTTTGTTGACCTCTATGATATTATTATTTTTAGTGCAGTTCGATTGAATAGTTTTATTGATTTAAGAATTCCAATTAACGAATGGCCAATTCATACACGCAATATTCTCAATGCGCAAATGTTTGGTATGTTACTAGGCGGATTTATTTGGGGTACTATTGGTGATAAATTCGGAAGGTTGAAGGTTCTATTTGGTTCCATATTTATGTATAGCATTTTCACCTTATTAAATGCTTTTGTAAAAGATGTTGATGCATATATGTGGTGTCGCTTTTTTGCAGGGATTGGCTTAGCAGGTGAACTAGGCGCAGGTATTACACTTGTAAGCGAACAAATGGATAAAAAATATAGAGGCTTTGCAGTTGCGTTAGTTGGTGGACTCGGCATGTTTGGGGCAGTAACAGCAGGCACTGTAGCTTCATTTTTTAGTTGGCAAACCTGTTATATTATTGGAGCTGGTTTGGGATTTTTTTTATTGATTCTACGATTTGGGGTTATTGAAAGCGGATTGTTTAATGTGATGAAAGTAGAAGGAATCAGCAAAGGAAATTTTATGTTGATTTTAAAAAATAAAAAGCGTTTGTGGAAATTCATTTGCATTTTATTAGTGGGCATGCCAGGATGGTTTGCTACAGGTATATTAATTACGTTTACTAAAGAAATTGCAACAAGCATGGGTATGCAACAACTTCCATCTGCTGCAACCGTAATATCTCTTAACTTTTTTGGGTTTGCATTTGGCGACCCCCTCTGTGGATTGTTAAGTCAAAAATTACAGAGTAGAAAAAAAGCGATTTATGTATTTTTAATTGGCTATACATTTTTTATAGCCCTGTTTTTTCTATTTGCAAAACAATCCATTTATATCTACAACGGTTTATTTGTGTTAATGGGTTTAGGGGTCGGATTCACCATTATGTTATTTACACTTGCCGCTGAACAGTTTGGCACTAATATCAGGACCCTGGTAACAAGCACTTCTTTAAACCTGGTGCGGGGATGGGTAATTCCGTTGAGTTTTGCCTTTCAATGGTTGGCTACTTTATTCGCTGGCAACTATTATTATAGTGCTGTTACTATAGCTGCTATTGCATTATGCCTAGCTTTTTACGCAATGACACAACTAGAAGAAACCTATCACAAGGATTTGGATTTTTATGAGGAATAAGAAAAAAATTACTTCATCAAAATCTTATAAAACTTTTCTACTTCTGCTTTCTCCGTTGGGGAAAGCAGTTCGTTTTTAGAATATTTCACATACAAAAAAACCAATCGCTTGTGTTGAGGGTATTTTTGGAGAATGGTTTCCATTTTTTGGCCAATGGCTTCATCTTTTTCAAACAGCGGTGTGTTGATGGTTGCCGGCGCTTTTTCTCTGGTATGCATTTTATTGATGGTGGCTTGTAAAGTAGCCAGCCAGTTTGGAGGCATATCAGGAATAAGTGCGGCTTTGAGGTATAATCCTTCTAATTGTTTTTTGCTTAAACTTCCGCGGTCTTCGTATTGATGCATCAAACTCATTACAAACAAAGCATCGGGGTTATGCTGGTAACAAGCTTCCAGAATTTTATCTATAATATCTAGCTTGCCTTTTCCACTCATATACAAATATAACCCCTCTTCAGAGTTTATAAATATTATTCAAATTTTAATTATATTACAAATGCAGAAAATATTCAAAAACTATTATTCATCAATCAATTCATTTTATGCAACTAGTCATTTCCAATTTGTCTAAAAGGTATTCAAATGGAGTTCAAGCACTCAATAATGTAAGTTTTACTATTAAAGAGGGTATGTTCGGATTACTTGGCCCAAATGGTGCAGGAAAATCTTCCTTAATGCGCACCATCTCAACTTTACAAGAGGCTGATAGTGGCAGTATTTTTTTAGACGACCTAGATGTATTAAAAGAAAAAGAAGCGGTTCGTAAAATTTTGGGCTATTTACCACAAGATTTTGGGGTCTATCCAAAAATTAGCTCCGAACAAATGCTCGATCATATTGCTTGTTTAAAAGGTATCAGTAATGCAAAAGAAAGAAAAGAAACAGTAGATAATTTATTGAACAGAGTAAACTTATATGCTGATCGTAAAAAGGGATTGGGTACTTATTCAGGAGGTATGAAACAACGTTTTGGAATTGCTCAAGCATTACTTGGAAATCCAAAATTGATCATTGTAGATGAACCTACTGCAGGATTGGACCCAGCAGAAAGAAATCGTTTTTACAATTTATTGAGTGAGATTGGTAATAATACCATTGTAATTCTTTCTACACATATTGTAGAAGATGTAAGAACACTTTGCAGCGACTTTGCCATTATTTGCAAAGGAGAACTCTTAAGGCATGATCAACCAGATGAAGCAGTAAATGAATTGAATGGAAAAATATTTACCCGTTCAGCAGATAAAGCTACTATTCAACAATTGAAAGATCAATATCAAGTAATTAGTGTTCAAATGAAGAGTGGTAGTTTAAGTGTTCGCATATATAGTGACACCAACCCTGGTGATGATTTTAGGCCAACTGCTCCGGCTTTAGAAGATGTATACTTTCATCAGATTGCATCTAAAATGGATATGGTAACTATTTAAGCTAACTCTAAAATTAAATCTATGTTTTGGCAAATTTTTAAATTCGAGTTGGCTTATCGTTCTAAAAGACCAGCTTCTTATATTTATTTTTTTATTTTTTTCCTGATTGGTTTTATCTCGATTGCAACAGGATCATCACCAGCTTCGGAGAAAGTATTTCACAATGCACCATGGACCATTGCTGATGGTACTATTACTTTTAGTCTATTGATGATGTTGGTTTGTTCAGCAGTAATGGGCGTTCCATTATACAGAGATATAGAACATCAAACACGCCAGTATTTATTCAGTTACCCTATTACCAAGGGCGGCTATTTTTGGGGAAGATTTTTTGGTTCCTTTTTTTATGTGGTAATTATCGGTACTGCATTTAACTGGGGATGCTTATTGGGTGCTTATTTAGGGCCCATCATGGGGCAAGTACCTGCAGAAAGAATTGGGCAATATGGATTATGGAATTATATGGAGCCCGTATTCTTATATGCATTGGGCAATTTATTATTGGCTTCCTCCATTTTCTTTGCACTGGTTGCAGTTACCAGAAATGTAAAAGTTGTTTATAGTGCCAGTATTCTATTGTTTATTGGATATTTATTATCTAATTTTTTAGTACAAGATCTAGAAAAAAGAGATTTGGTTAAATTGTTAGATCCTTTCATGATCAATACTTTTCAGCTTGAAACAAGGTATCTCACACCTTACGAAAAGAATCATTTGGTCTTGCCTTTTACAAAAGTGTTTTTATTCAATCGTTTAATTTGGATTGGAATTTCAGTAATTATCACAGCGATTGCTTACTGGCGCTTTAGCTTTACTGCATTCTTAAATGCAGAAACCACTAAACAAAGCAAGAAAAAACAAGCTGATGAAAAAGCACCAATCGGCCAACCACTTAAAAAAGTTGCTCAAGATTTTTCGCAAGGATATATGCGCAGGGTTTGGTGGCGCTTAACAAAAATTGAATTTGTAAATATTATTCGCGATAATTATTTCAAAGCGATTTTATTGGGTGGATTGATTTTTTTGATTTTAGATTTTTGGATTGGCAATTTATTATACAGTGTACCTGATAGACCATTGACTATTTTTTTAATGGACTACAAGAGTTACAATTATAATCTATTCATTTTTATTATTTTATTGTTTTACTCTGGAGAAACAATTCATAGAGAAAAAACAACCCGCTTTGATATTATCAACGATGCAATGCCAGTTTCGAATGTGGTCTTCTTGTTTTCGAAATTCTGCAGTATGGTAGGAATTGCATTTATTTTAGTGACCATTCCTATGTTGGTGGGTATAATTATTCAACTACTTAAAGGACATACAGAATTAAATTTTTCAGTCTACATTATTGAGCTCTACATTTTAACCTTTCCTGGTTTCATTCAAATGATTCTATTGTCATTTGCCGTTCACCTCCTAGTGAATAATAAATTTGGAGGTCATGGAGTGTCAATGATGATTTGGATCAGTTTGTTCTTGCTCAGAACATTTGGAGAGATGAACTATAATCTATTCTTCTATTTTTACACTCCTGGGTATCGTTGGAGCGATATGAATGGCATTGGCCATTTTATGGAACCACAATTATGGTTTAATTTCTATTGGTTAAGCCTTGGTTGTTTACTAACAGTTATTGCTTACTTATTTTACCAACGTGGAATTGCTGGAGGATTTAAAGAAAGATGGAAAGTGGCCACCAATAGATTTAATGGAACGCCAAGAATATTAGTAACCTTATTTTTTCTTTGTTGGATTGGATCTGGAGCATTTATATACTACAATGTAAGCTACCTCAACAATTATGTAAGCAATTCAAAATCTGAAAGCAATCAAGCATTGTACGAAACCACTTTAAAGAAGTATGAAAAAACCCTTCAACCTAAAGTAACACAGGTATTAATGAATGCGGATATTTTTCCTGAAGAAAGAATGGTTCAGATTTATGCAAAAGTTTCTATTAAGAATAAAAATGCTACCCCTGTAGATTCTTTGCATTTATTGGCAGACGGCAATGTTAATTATCGTATTCTATACAATGGAAAGGCATTGCAATATAGATCTCCATTGGCTTATAAACATTCTGCATTTAATTTTCTGAAAAAAGGAAAGGATACTGCTAATTATAGAATTTATGGTTTGCCGCAACCCATGCTTCCAGGTGATACTGCATTATTAGAAGTATATTCTACAATAGAAAATAAAGGTTTTCCAAACAGTGGTTTATCTAGAGAAATTTTATACAATGGTACTTTTTATTCAGGTGGCATTCCTTCTTTTGGCTATGATCCTAATGGGGAATTGAGTGGAGATGAAGACCGCAAAAAATATAAACTACCTAAAAAAGAAGATGAATATCCAGATCAAAATGATCCTCAAGGAAAAGCTACCATGCTCTTTAATGATGATGCCGATCTAATTCATTTTGAAGCAACTGTAAGCACCAGTAAAGATCAATTGGCCATTGCGCCTGGATACTTGCAAAAAACCTGGGAGACCAATGGCAGAAAATATTTTCAATATATTCAGGATACGCCTATAGATTATTTCTTTAGTATTCTTTCTGCCAAGTATGATGTAATGAAAGATGCGGTTACATTATCTAATGGAAAGAAAATTGATATCGAAATATTTCATGATGCTAAACACAAATACAATCTAGACCGATTTAAGGGAGCCTATAAAGATGGTTTGGAATATTTCTCAAAAAGCTATGGCGATTTTCAATTCAGGCAGATGCGTTTGATGGAATTCCCACGCTATGCAGGATTTGCACAAAGCTTTCCCAACACTGTTCCATTTGCAGAAAGCTTTGGTTGGGTAGCTGATTTTAGAGATCCTAACTCATTCGATTATGTATACTATGTTACTGCACATGAATTAGCACATCAGTGGTGGGGGCATCAGGTTGTACCGAATAAAACCAGGGGTTCTAATTTGATATCAGAAGCATTGGCAGAATATACTGCGTTGATCTTAACTGAACGTAAATATGGCAAAGACAATATGAAGCGTTTCTTAAAAGATGAGTTAGATGGATATTTAACTGGTAGAGCCAATGAGTCTAAAAAAGAAAATACATTTATCAATTGCAACAGATCTTATCAATGGTACCAAAAAGGAAGTTTAATACTATATGGTTTGCAAGATTTAATTGGAGTAGATAAATTGAATACCGCCTTGCACGAATTCAGGGATAGTTTTGCACTAAAAGAAAATCCTCCTTTTGCAGGAAGTACCGATCTATATGCATTCATAGAAAAACATACACCTGATTCGATCAAGTATTATTTAGAAGATACCTGGAAAAAAATCACCTTGTATGATAACAAAGCTATCAGTGCAAAAGCGGTTAGTGCTGGTAAGGATATGTACGATGTAACTATTCAAGTAAATTCCAATAAGTTTTATGCAGACAGTGCTGGAAAAGAAACGATCACAAAAATGAATGACTATATAGACATTGGCGTTTTTGCAGCAGAATCAACTGATAAGAATGGTAGAAAACAAGTGAACCCAATATTCTTACAGAAATATAAATTAACTACTGGGCAAAGAACCATCACTATTCGCGTAAAAGGCAAACCAGTGAAAGCTGGTATTGATCCTTATAACAAATTAATTGACAGAATACCTGATGACAATACGGTGAATATTGATTAACCCTTTAACTAAAAAGCCCCGATGTTCTATCAGGGCTTTTTTAATTATTGAAATTTTTTATCTAGTCTATCACCTCATAAATAGTAATTGGCAATTGCTTGTTTTTCAAACTTGCTTCACCTATTTTTTTACAATTAAAAGAGTCTTTGATTTGCAAATAAGCATGTTCAGATATAATGATTTGATTAGGACCAGCAGCCGATTGTAAACGAGATGCTGTATTGGCCACATCCCCAACCACCGTATAATCAAGGCGTCGTAAATTAGAAGAACCTATGTTTCCCGAGATCAATTCACCAGAAGCCAAACCAATAGAAATTTGTGGTTTGAATTTACTTTCGGTTGATTCAGCAGGAAGTTTTGTAATGGTATCGCGTACCGCTAAACAAGCATCAACAGCTCTGTCTAAATGATGCTTGCCTCTAAATACTGCCATTACAGCATCACCAATAAATTTATCTACATGTCCTTGTTGTGCAATGATTTCTTTGACCATTACATCAAAATAACTATTCAACATTTTCACAACTGTGTCAGCTGGCTCAATTTCTGTAATAGCAGTAAATCCACAGATATCAATGAATACAACAGTTGCATCGATGGTTTCGTTTTGCATGATGGAGTCTTCAAATTCACGACTGCCCATGAATTTCAACACATTCTCATCTACATACATTCTTAAAATATTATTCTCCTTAATAGCTTGTAGTGTTTCTTTTAACTGGAGAACATGTTTCAAGGTTTTTTCAATCGTTAATTCTAAATCTTCGAAACCAACGGGCTTACATACAAAATCAAATGCGCCTCGATTCATTGCAGTGCGAATATTATCCATATCTCCATAGGCAGAAACCATTACTGTTTTTAACATCGGGTTACTATCGTTCAAGAGACCCAATAAAGTAAGCCCATCCATTTCGGGCATATTGATATCACTCAATACCAGATCTACATCGGGATGAGCTTTGAGTTTATCCATTGCATCATTGCCATTAAGTGCAAAAATAAATTCGTACTTATCTTCTCTAATTTGCTTCCTAAATTTTTGTTTGATGAGGGTTTCTAAATCGGTCTCATCATCTGCAACTAAGATTTTAGCCATTAGTGTTTTATATGAAGTTTTTCTTTGAGTAAATTAAAATCAACCGGTTTGGTTAAAAAAGCATCCGCCCCTAATTCCATTGCTGTGTTATAATTATCGGTATCTCCATAAGCGGTGATCATCATTACAATTGGGGGAGGCGCATTGTATTTTTGTTTGATTTTTTCGAGCAACTGTAAACCACTCATACCAGGCATATTGATATCTGAAAGAATCAATACAGCTTCATGGTTGTTTTTACTCATGTATTCTAAAGCCTGTTCACCTGAGTTGGCAAAAGCAAAATCAACGGTTCCCTCTTTTATTTCTCTTCTAAAACGTTGCAAGAACAGGTTTTCCATGTCTTGTTCATCGTCTACTACCAATATTTTCATATTCTATTTTTATTAAGGTAAATTTAAGTATCTAAATTGATAAAACAATACTGAATTCAGTCCCTTCCCCCTCCTTCGTTTCCACCTTCAACTCTCCTCCATGTGCTTTTACAATATCATAACTTAAACTCAATCCCAAACCTGTCCCTTGTCCAGTAGGTTTGGTGGTAAAGAAGGGTTGGAAAATTTTATCAAGAATTTTTGGAGGGATACCATTGCCGTTATCCTTAACACTTACTAAAACTTTGTTTCCGTCTCTCTTTGTGCTGACAGAAACCCTTGGTTCATAGTTATCGATTCTGGATTTCTTTTTTTCATTCACTACATAAAACGCGTTCGTAATCAAATTCAAAACAACCCTTCCGATATCTTGCGGAATAACATTCACCTTACCAATACTTTCATCAAAATCAGTTTTCATGCTAGCGTTAAAAGTTTTGTCTTTTGCGCGGAGGCCGTGATAAGCCAATCGTAAATATTCATCTGCTAATGCATTAATATCAGTTGGCTCTTTTACCCCATTGCTACTGCGACTGTGTTGCAACATGCCTTTTACAATATCTGCCGCTCGCTGACCATGATGATTTATTTTTTCGAGATTTTGTTTTACATCATCTGCAATGGCTTTTACTTCCTCAAAATTACCTTTATCTACTTCTTCCACCATTTCACTAATCAACTCACTACTTACTTCAGAAAAATTATTTACAAAGTTCAAAGGGTTTTGAATTTCATGGGCAATACCGGCCGTGAGTTCTCCAAGGCTGGCCATTTTTTCGGATTGAATCAATTGTTTTTGTGCGGCTTGCAAATCGGTTAGTGTATTTTCAATTTGTTTTTTTGCATCTTCCAATTTGATAAAATCTTCATAGCGTGCATAGGCAGTAGAAAACGCATCTGCCACTGATTGAATAATACTCAGATTATCTTCAGATAATGGTTCTGTATTACCTACATATAACATTCCTTGTAAAAAAGGAAGTAGATGTAAATGAATGCCCTCTTTAGGAACTGAACTTAAATAGTGTTCTTTGTTCATGCCAGTTGTTTCATCTGCAATGGCATCCGCAAAAACTGCATAGGTATCTAATCCCCAATGAGTTTGATATAATTTTTTATCTCTCCAATATTCAATGGAATTAACCAATGGTGTTTTTGTATAGGGTAAGTGAAGGGACGCAATAGCTTTACCATCTGGTGTTGATAAAAATGTATGAATCATTTCTGCTTGTTCATCCATAATAAAAACTCCACATCGCACAAATGGAATATTGAGCACTTTCAATTCTTTCCATATAAGCGGCGTTATTTTTTCTAAATCATTTGTAGTTCTCATAGAAGCAATTTCAGCCCGAACCCTATCTAGCGAAGCACTGCGTAACGCTTCCAATGCGTTGGCCTCTGCCTTTTGTAATTCAATATAACGCCTGAAAGTAAGGTCTATAATTGTCTTGAATCGATTAAGAATAATAATTTCGTTTTCAGTATATGCTCTTGTGGACCAAGAGTACATTAAGCCCTCAGAAAATGGAAGATAGTAACCGAATTCTTTTTCGTGCTTTTCATTTTGAGTAGATTCAACAATACTGAAGTTTTTAACAAAAGTAGAATAGTATTTATCCATTTCATCCCCTTCCAAAATAGCTACATACATTTCATTATTCAACCACGCCTGATATTGTTTTTCATAAGATTCATGCCCAGTCAGTTCTATTTCACCTGCTAAGTCTAATGATTCTTTACCATGGGCTGAAGTTGTAATATAAGCAGTTACCTTTCTATTATTTTTATTTAGCAAGCCAACTCCAGATCTAAATGATTCTAGGCCAAGCAATTTTAATTCAGTAAAAACAGTATTAGCTGCAATAGACAAATCATTACTAGAATGCATTGCCATTGCTTTTCCTCTCACTCTTTCCAATGCTGCTTCAATTTGTGATTCTCTTGCACTGGATTCTGCTTTTTGCAAATCGAGGTAACGGCGATAAGTTTGGCCAAATACATTTGCAAACCGCTTAAAAATGGAAGAAGTGGCATCGTCAATTGATGTTGGAGAAAATGAAAAAATGGCTCCATCAGAAAAATAGAAATCCGTATGAACTTCTTGCTCAGGAAGTTTTTTTAAATTAAAATTGGTAGGATAATATTTTGAATTATTGATGGCTTTGTAATAAGCTACCATATCATCCCCCTTTAAAGCATAAGAAAAAACTTCTTTCTTCTTTTTCCAGGAGCGATAAAATCCTTCAATCAGCGGATGCATGTTTAACTCCAGTTGGCCCGTTATTAAAGTTGCATTTCCATCAGGATTTGATTTGGCAGTCCACACTTCAGCATGAGTTTTACTTTCACCGCAAATAAGTATTCCACATCGATTGGTCTGCACTCCTAACTTCACCAACTCATCAAACAAAGTAGCCACTGTTTCGCCTACATCATCGCTATTGTGCATGGCCATTGTTTTACTTCTTACCCTTTCCAATGAAGATTCAATCTGTGCTTCTCTAGCCTGCGTTTCAGCAGCCAATAAATCTGTAAATCGCTGGTATGCTAATTGAAAAACATTTCTAAATCTTTTTAACAAGGATAATTTATCATTGTCAATACTCTCAAATGTTGATATTCCTATAGATCCAATACCGATAGAATAAAAATAATAGTGTAGATGTTTAATACTATTGAGTCGTTTATCATCTTTTTCGCCACTACTTTTTCTAAAACTACGCCATGCTTGAAATTCTTCTCCATCAAGTGCAATATCCACAAACGCATCGTGTGTAGAACGACATTGCATTACCAGTTGACTGATGATAGGATGAATATGATATCCATATTTGGTAACAGCCTTTCCTGCATATGCAGAGTAATCATAGTTTAAAAAAGTTTCATCTGCATCATTGTGAATATTAATCATGGTGTTACGTAACTCTGTAATATTCAATTTCAACAACTCCACATAAATCGCTTCGCAAATACTCAATAGTTCGTTAGAATGATGCATGCTCATTGCAACAGAACGTACTTTTTCCAATGCTGCTTCTATTTGCGCTTCCCTGGTTTGTGCTTCTGCTTTTTGTAGATCGAGAAAGCGGGTGTAACATTGTTCAAAAACAATAGCAAATCGCTGCAATACAGCCGCATGTTCTTCATCAATTTGTTCAACACCCCAAGAAAAAGCACCATGCTTCATATACGCGTTTGAAAAAATAATTTTTTCGAACGACATCATAAATTGCTGATTTTCGATCGGTATTTTCACAAATTCTGTTTGGCTAAACGTATACTTATCGTACAACTTTTTCTCTTTACCCGACACTTCAATTACAGCGTACTTTTTGCCTTGTTTCCAATTATTGAGTTGTGCCAAATAAAATGGATGTTCAAAGAATGGCATTCGATAACTTTCCGGATACTCTTTTCCTGGAAAGAACATCCACCATGTCATGTCACCAGAAATACTATCCATAATTACAATCGAGCAAAAACCAGAGGTGAATCCTAAACCTTGCAATTGTTCGTGCACTGCAGCTGCAATATCTTTAAGTTCATCACTTTTATGCATAGCTATAGCTCTTGACCTCACTCTTTCCAATGCAACTTCTATCTGCGCTTCCCTTGCTTGTGCAGTTGCTTTTTCAATATCTAAATAGCGGCGATAGGCTAATTCAAATACTTTTAAAAAACGTTTGAATAAATTAGTCTCTTCAATAGTAAGTGGAAAATAAGTAGAGATGCCGAGAGCAACAGGACCAAGTGAATACCAGTAATAATTAAGCGAATGGGCTTTGAGTAAATACTTGTCAGCAAACTGGTTGGTTGATTTTTGATAGGTGTACCAGTCTTGTAATTTTTTCCCTTTTAGTTGCTCTAACACTTCTTCGTTTGGACCCTTCAACATTTTTTTTGCAAAGGCCAATTGAATTTTGTGATTTTTAAAATCTACTTCGGTGATAAAAGTTTTATCATGCTTTGCATAATATTCATAATTCATGTAAGTGCCACGACTTTCATAAAAGATAGCTGTCTGCACATTCCGAATTTCTTTTACTCCTAATTGAGTCAACTGCTGTGAAATGGTTTTGCAGATGCTAAGCATATCATCTGCTTTATTCATACCCATGGCTACTGCTCTTACTTTTTCCAGTGCCGTTTCAATTTCGAGTTCACGGTTTTTGTTTTCAAGTTCAATGGTTCTGCGTTTTATCGCATCTCTGAGTTCGAGATTTTCTTTAGATATTTTATCTAGTCCGATGGTTTGCCCTTCATCAGCTTTTGAATCTGGAAAAGAAAGATGCATCTGAATAATTTTCCATTCCTGATTCTTCTTTCCTATTAAAGTAGAAACCCTGGCTTTCCCATAAAAACTCCAATTACCATCTATTTTTACATATGTATCTGATTGTTCAGTAATAAGTATAATGGTTTCAATCAATTCAATTTTGATAATTCTATTTCTTAATTCAATATTCCCAGCTACTTGATCGGCGGTCGCTTCTAAAAATTGGATGGCTTCTATACTTTTGAAAAATACTTCACTTTCAGTAGTACCAATGAGTTTGAACTTTTCGTCGAGCACACTAGTGTATGTATCAATATCAGCAATTAATAGTGCTTTCCAATATGTATCATACACACTAGTAATTTCTGCTTCGATTTTTTTTGTCAACTTCATGATTAGTAATTAACTGGTAATGAAATAATAAAAGTTGTTCCGTTGCCCTCTTTTGTTTCCACTTTCAACTCTCCTCCATGTGCTTTTACAATATCATAACTCAAGCTCAATCCTAGCCCTGTTCCCTGCCCAGTTGGCTTGGTAGTGAAGAAGGGTTGAAATATTTTGTCGAGAATTTTGGGAGGGATACCACCCCCATTGTCAGACACTTTTATTTGAATACTCCGACCCCCTGAAGAGCCTGTCCCGAGTGGTCGGGAGGGCTGAATCGAGCTTGTTGATATTGTAACAGTTGGTTCATATCCAGCAATGCCTTGCTTCGCTTTTTCATTCACCACATAAAACGAATTGGTAATCAAATTCAAAATAACTCTACCAATGTCCTGAGAAACGATGTTGATGTTACCAATCGTTTCATCAAAATCGGTTTTCATCGTGGCGTTGAATGTTTTGTCTTTCGCTCTTAATCCATGATAAGCCAATCGTAGATATTCATCTGCCAATGCATTAATGTTGGTGGGTTCTTTTTTGCCACTACCTGCACTTGAATGTTGAAGCATGCCTTTTACAATAGCATCGGCACGTTTTCCATGATGATTTATTTTTTCTTCATTGCTGATAACATCATCTGCTATTGCATTTACTTCATCCAAATTTCCTTTTTTAATTTCATCTTTTAACTCCACCAATAATTCTTTATTCAACTCTGCAAAATTGTTGACGAAATTCAACGGGTTCTGAATCTCATGTGCAATTCCTGCAGTAAGTTCACCAAGGCTTGCCATTTTTTCTGATTGGATGAGTTGAGATTGGGTGGATTTTAATTCATGTAAAGTGCTTTCTACTTTATCTTTCTGATCTTGTAAAACTACATTCGTTTTTTGCTTTTGCCGATTGTTGCGGTAAAGTACAAAAACCAAAATAGACAGAAGACATAAACCGCCTATGAAAGCCACTGTCCTGATTTTGTTTTGATCTTCGATACTTTTCTGAATACTTTTTTCAAGCCTCAACTGCTCTTCAAAGCTGCTATTTTGAAATTGGTTGATTTTATCGATGCGGTCTTTATTCAAACTATCGCTCAATGTTTTCGAAATAGTTAAATAAACCAATGCACTGTCTGCGTTTCCCTTCATTTTCCAGGCTATGGAAATCAGGCTTGTAGATGTGCTTATTGAAGTTGCATCTTTGAGCTGCTGCCCCGGTCGCAGTGCTTGAGAAGCATAGAATAACATTGAATCGGGCTGGTTTAGCTTTTTGAAAAAGCTTGCCATACCATTATTGCTTCTTATTTCTCCCAACAAATTGTTTTGCTCTTTACTTACTTTGATTGCATTTGTAAAATAAGTTTTAGCTGAGTCTAATGAGCCTTTTTTTAGATATATATCACCGATATCTGTCAAGATATTGCCTAAATAGGTTTTCCAGCCTCCTTTGCGATTAGCATTTTCCAATGCAAGGTTTGAATATATCATGGCAGAGTCTAATTTTCCCAAACTGAAATAAATTGACCCTATATTCATATTGGAGGTAACATTATCGTATTTTCTTTTGACTTCTTCTCGAATCAATTGAACCTTTTTAAAATACTCAATGGCTTTTTCAGGATTTCCTGCACCCCTATAAGTATTGCCTAATTGATGAAAGACACCCCCTTTTCTTGAAATCCTGAATTTTTCAATATCATCTGCAAATTCATCATCAGGCGGTATGTATGCACCTTTATTATTTTTTTTATCTTGAATAATTTCCAGTGCTTCATTGCACAATTTAAAGCTGAGTGAATAATTGAATTGCTTTTGAAGTAAGTAAGCTTTATTTAATAGAAAACCTGCCACCCAAAGGGGTTGATTGATTTTATTGGCAATAGCTATTGCCTTTTCTATATAATACATGGCACTATCCCTGTTACTTTCTACATGATATCTATTCAGCCCAAAAAGTGTAAGCATTTTTACCGTATCATTAGCTGAATATTTCAATGCAGTATGTAAACTGTCTAATACTTTTTCCTCCGTTTGAGCTTTGGCGAAAAATGGCAGCAAAACCAATACTCCTATTTTTAGTACTATTTTCATTATATCAGTTTAATTAATTGGTATTTGAATAATAAATGATGACCCTTCACCCTCTTTCGTTTCCACCTTCAACTCTCCTCCATGCGCTTTTACAATATCATAACTCAAACTCAATCCTAATCCAGTTCCCTGACCGGTTGGTTTGGTAGTGAAGAAGGGTTGAAATATTTTGTCGAGAATTTTTGGAGGGATGCCGTTACCGTTGTCAGCAACTTGTATTTCCACTTTACCATTTATCTTTTTTGTGATGACCGAAACGGTTGGTTCGTATACAGTACTTTCTTGATTTTTTTTCTCATTCATTACATAGAAAGCATTCGTAATCAAATTCAAAATAACCCTGCCTATATCTTGAGGAATAATATTGATCTTGCCAATTGATTGATCAAAATCAGTTTTTATAGTAGCATTGAAAGTATTGTCTTTTGCACGCAAACCATGATAACATAATCGAACATATTCATCCGTAAGTGCATTGATATTGGTTAGCTCTTTTACACCACTACTGCTTCTGCTATGCTGCAACATTCCCTTTACAATAGCATCTGCGCGTTTTCCATGATGGTTGATTTTTTTGAGATTCTCTTTTAGATCGGTGGCAATTGATGATGCATCCGTTAAATTTCCTTTTGCTATCTCATCATTCATTTCGTCCACTAATTCAACACTCACTTCACTAAAATTATTGACGAAATTGAGCGGGTTTTGAATTTCGTGCGCAATGCCAGCGGTTAGTTCTCCTAGTGATGCTAGTTTTTCTTGTTGTATTAATTGATGTTGGGTATTTTTTAATTCTGCTGTTCGCTGCTCGGCTTCTTCCAATAATTTATTGGTCTTTTCAAATAATCTTGCATTATCGATTGCGGTTGCAGCCAATGGCGCAAACAGATTCAATAATTGTACATCTTTTTGATTAAACTCTCTGCTCTTATCTAAATGCACACTACACAAAGCTCCCACCAACTGATCTTTGATCATCAATGGTACCACCATTACACTATGCACTTTTGTTTTGGTGTACTTTGTAGATTTACTTGCCCAGGTTTGATAATCGGGTATAATCAGTGTTTCTTGATTTTCAGCTGCGGTTCCCATTGCCCCTTCTCCTAATTCTAATCTTAAACCCAATGAGTCCATTCCTAAATTTAAACTGGCAACTATTTCCAATTGTTTTTCTTCAGGATGATAAATGGCTAACTCTCCGCCAGTTACTTGTAATAATTCAACAGAACGTTTTACAACCGACTGCAATAATATTGTCAACTCTAATTTTCCCGACAAATCTTGCATGGTCTCTAATAATGCTTTTTGTTCGTCTGCTCTCTTTCTTTCTGCTTCAAACAGTCTTGCATTATCAATAGCTGTAGCCGCTAATGGCGCAAATAAATTCAACAAGCTTAAATCTTCATCACTAAAATGATTTTGTTTGTCTAAATGAACTACTGCAAGCACTCCTACTAATTGTTCGCCCACTAATAAAGGAACAACCATTACACTATGAACAGTTGTTTTGGTATACTTATCGGATCTGCCATCCCAATCTTGATAATCGGGAATGATCAACGCTTGTTTTGTTTCAGCTACCCTTCCCATTGCTCCTTCACCATGTTTTAAATGTACTCCACCAGAATTCATTCCTAGATTATTGCTCGCTACGATTTCCAATTCTTTTAATTCTTCGTGATAAATCGCCAGTTCTCCACCAAATACGTTCAAGATAGAAACTGCTCTTTCTAATACTGCAGCCAATAAATGATTCAATTCCAATTTGCGAGACAAATCAGTCATCGTATCCAGCAAGGCTTTTTGTTCAGCTGCTTTTCGCTTTTCAATATGAATCAACCTTTCGCTTTGTAATGTTACACTGATACTTCCTGCGATAGTGTTGAGAAATCGAATCGTCTCTTCATCAAAAACCGTTTCTTGTTGATAATGTTTTAAACTGATATAACCACGAACAATATCATCCACCATCAAAGGGGCAAATAAAAATGATTTAGGAATTACTATATCTGCTTCAATAAAATAGTTGGCTCCAATTAAATTGTTTACAAAAGATTCCGCTTTTTCATTCACTACCACCAATTCATGAGAATCAATCAATATTTGCCTGATTTTATTATAGGGTCTTGGTTCCGGGAAACTTCTTTTACCATCTTCAAAATGATATTGAAAAAACTCAATGCCAACTTCTTGATCGAATGTGGCAATCGAAACAACATTGCCTTCAAACATTGCATGCAATTGATCACCTACTAAATCAAAAATAAATTGCATTTCTTTTTGAGCAATCAATGCAGATTGAATGCTACTTAATAAAGTCAATTCAGCATTTCTTTTTGCTAATGTCCATTCCAATTTTTGAAAATCCGATTCATTTTGATTCAATTCTTGCATTTGGAAAGTATTGGTTCAAAAAAATTGTTTAATACTCATGCCATTATTTTATCGACTTAATGATTTGCTTCACTTGACCAGCATGCCTATCAATATGAAATGCCAAAAATTCCAACCGCTGTTGAAAATCCATCGCACCTGAAATAGGATGAGGATGCGCTTGTATTCTTATTTCATCTTCTTGTAAATCATTTCCAAAAGCTTCCAGTACAGATTGCAAACTTGCTAATGAATATTGCCAAAAAGAAAGCATGCCTCCCATTCTTGGAGCAGCTACAGCAGGCACTTCTTCTTTTTCTTTCCATGTTAGATCGATAAGTGTTTGTATGGGCATGTCTTTATGAATAGAGTCAATTGTTTTTTCCATTTTACCCTCTCGTATTGCATGCAGTGTTTTCCACATCCCAAAAATTCCTCCTTGTTCCGCCCAAAAAAGATGTTCGGTGATGTCTACAATATTCCAAGTATTATCTGCAATTTTATAAGTTGCTTTATCCTGAGTTAGATGTTCGATTATTGAACAATAGTTATTGCGAGCAATACCTACTTCAGCAATTAATTGATGTACTTTATTCATAACGGAACTTTATACTGGTAATTGAATAATAAATGTTGTTCCCTCTCCCTCCTTCGTCTCCACTTTTAATTCTCCTCCATGCGCCTTCACAATATCATAGCTCAAGCTCAATCCTAAACCTGTGCCTTGGCCTGTCGGTTTGGTGGTGAAGAATGGTTGAAAGATTTTGTCGAGAATTTTTGGAGGGATTCCACCCCCATTGTCAGATACTTTTATTTGAACAATCCGACCCCCTGAAGGGGACTGAATCGAGCTTGTTGATATGCTAACAGTTGGTTCGTAGTTGTCAATTCCAGATTTCTTTTTTTCATTCACCACATAGAAAGCATTAGTAATCAAATTCAAAATAACTCTTCCTATATCCTGTGGAACAATATTAACGCTACCGATACTTTCATCAAACTCGGTTTTCATGGTTGCATTAAACGATTTGTCTTTTGCGCGAAGACCATGATAAGCCAATCGTAAATACTCATCCGCTAATGCATTGATATCGGTTGGCTCTTTTGTACCGCTGCTGCTTCGGCTATGTTGCAACATTCCTTTTACAATATCACCCGCTCGTTTGCCATGATGGTTAATTTTTTCTAAGTTTTGTTTTAAATCAGCAGCAATTGCCGTGGCGTCTTCAATATTTCCTTTTTTAATTTCTTCATTCATTTCATCAACCAACTCTGTACTTACTTCACTAAAATTATTCACGAAGTTCAATGGGTTTTGTATCTCATGGGCAATTCCTGCGGTAAGTTCTCCGAGAGAAGCCATTTTTTCAGATTGTATCAATTGATGTTGCGTAGATTTTAAATTATCCAGAGTAGTTCTAATTTCCGCTGTTTGTCTGTTCACTTCTTCCTGCAAAATTTTTTGTTGGTTGATAGCCTGTTCTTTTTTTTCTTCAGACATTTGCACCACCTGCCTTGCATTTTCCTGTACATCTTGAATGATTTCTTTGAAACGAATAGCCACGTATATTATCAATGATATCAGAAAAGAAAGCATTCCTAAATAAACCAGTTTGTCTATATAATCATCATACCCAATATTTAAAAACGATTGTAAAACAAGTACAACTGAAATAATGGAAATCCAAAAAAACAGACCTACTACAATAGCCCATTGGGCACCTTTCATGGTTTTCCAGGACGAAAACACAAAATAGAATGAAGGAAATATTAATAAAGAGAAAA
>CALRYA010000011.1:0-147329 GCA_943372285.1 Sphingobacterium thalpophilum
GATGAAATAGAAAAATTGAAAAAAGACATTAGTACCTTGTTAAAAGAGAAATCGTCGAATGGTAATTTTGTTAATGGAATTTTTAGTACTAATCCTTAACTAGTATAGGTATGCAAAATAAGATCACAAATACTTTAAAAAAGCACCAGTTGAGTATTACAGATTCTAGAAAAAAAATATTATCGTTTTTTCTGGAATCGGGTAGCGCATTGGCACATGCTGATATTGAGCATAAAAGCAGCACTGAATTTGATCGTGTAACCATTTACAGAACATTGCAAACTTTTGTAGAAAAAGGAATTATTCATACTATACCTACTGCAGACAATTCCATTTTATATGCATTGTGTAAAGATGATTGTATAGAAGGACATCATCATGATGATCATGTGCATTTTATTTGTGATGAATGTAACAGCACTTATTGTTTAGATCATGTTTCCATTCCGAAGGTTAAATTACCAAAGGGATTTACATCTGTTCAAACCAATTTAGTGGTGAGTGGAATATGTAATAAATGCGAACAATGATTTTAGTAACTGGAGCAACCGGATTAGTTGGATCAAAATTGATTCAACAACTTGTTCTTAACGGAGAAAATGTTCGTGCCATTTACCGAAAAGAAATTCCCACAAATGATTTTGACAAAAAAGTAAACTGGGTAAAAGGCGATATTCTCGATATACTTTCTTTAGAAGATGCCATGCAAGATGTGCAACAGGTTTATCATTGTGCAGCGGTTGTTTCATTTAATCCATCTAAAAAATCGAGTTTACATAGAACAAATATAGAAGGCACTGCCAATGTAGTAAACGCATGTCTCAATACAGGTGTACAAAAATTATTATTTGTAAGCTCAGTTGCTGCACTCGGAAGAATAAGAATAGATAAGCCTATTGATGAATCGATGAACTGGACACCCGAAACCAGCAATAGCGAATACGGGAAAACAAAATACATGGCCGAGTTAGAAGTGTGGCGGGGAATGGGTGAAGGCTTATCTGTTGCTGTTGTCAATCCGGTAATTATTTTAGGCGCCGGAGATTGGAACAGTGGTTCCTCTGCTATTTTTAAATCGGCATACAATGAATTTCCATGGTATACGAGTGGAATGAGTGGCTTTGTAGATGTACTGGATGTTGTAAAGGCAATGATTACGATTATGCAATCTGCTGTTTCTGGAGAACGATTTATTATTAGTGGATCGAATGCCTATTACAAAGATGTTTTTGCAATGATGGCAAAATATTTTCACAAGAAAGCTGCCCACAAAAAAGTGACTCCTTTTTTAGCCAATATTGTTTGGCGACTCGAAGCACTTAAGTCAAAATTTACAGGCAAAGATCCTTTACTCACCAAAGAAACTGCGAAAACAGCTCAGGCATGTGTTCGATTTAACAACGCTAAATTGCTGGAGTATTTCCCCGATTTTAAGTATACCGATTTAGAAAAATCCATCGAAAGAATCTGCGAAGAATTGAAATTAAAGTATAACTTACCGTAGTTTATATTCTCTATTTGAAGCATTTCTTCACCATATTAATCGCGTTTTCATTGTATGCTCCATCCGTTGCAAAAATGATGGCATATGCAGATTGTTCTATTCAGGTACTATCCAATAGCGAGCCTTTATTATGTGATTGTATCAAAATAATTGGACTGGACCAGGTTCCAATGTCTGCGGATGAAACCAATCAACAACAAAAAATAGCGCAGCATACCGATTGGAAGTATACCGTATCGTCAGTTGTCAATTTACCTAAACATGCAGTTGATTATGCGGTTCAATACAATGGATTTTATTTAGCAAAAATGCCATCAGATAGAGTTACAACTATCTTTCATCCCCCATCTTGTTAAGGGTTATTTGTAGTCTTTTTATTTTCAACCTTTAACTTATTTTATGAAAAAAATATGCATAATTGCTGCTGCACTTCTATTAACAGCAGGCAATACAAACCTTATTGCACAAATTCAAACACCTATTCTTAATCAACAAATTATTACCGAAAACGGGCAAGCTATGTTGTTAGGTCATTGTTCCATTTCGGCATTCAGAAGCGAAGCTTTTGCCAATTGGTTTATTCCCAATTTTGATAATTATACTGTAGATAGTGCAACGATTGAAAAGATAAAGCCATTCCTCAAAAAAAAGAAAATGGATTTATTTATGGGAACATGGTGTGGTGATAGCAAACACGAGGTTCCAAGAATCATTAAAATTTTGTTGGCTGCTGGAATGGATACAGCTCATTTATCTATTATAGCTGTTGGTAATGGGGCTGATATGTATAAAAAAAGCCCTCAGGGAGAAGAAAAGGGTTTGAATATTAGGCGGGTACCCACTTTAATTGTCTATGAAAAGAAGAAAGAAATGGGGAGGTTTATAGAATACCCGGTTGTTTCCGTCGAAAAAGACCTGTTGAGGATTCTACAAAAAGATGGATATATTCCTAATTATGCCAATTTGAAAGATTAACTAAGATTCCATTACTTTTTTCCAAAGCAAGGGTATGCGTTTGATCCATACCAGTTCCCTTCTCTTAATAGATGCATCTTCTGCGGGATAACCAAAATAAGTTTTCCCGCCTTCTAATGAGGAGGGAACTCCGCTTTGGGCCAATACAACTGCATTGGCTCCAATTGTAAGCGTTTTGCTTACGCCGACCTGTCCCCAGAGTGTAACTCCATCTTCAATAATCGTTCCACCGGCAATTCCAACCTGGGCAGCAAAAAGGCAATTTTTCCCAACAGTAACATCATGACCAATATGTACCATATTGTCCATTTTTGTGCCTTTTCCTATTCTGGTTTCAGCTGTTACGCCTCTGTCGATGGTGCAACCAGTTCCAATTTCAACCCAGTCTTCAATTACTACATTACCACAGCTCAACATTTTTTTATACCAGATATCTCTGTTCTTTTTGGTATTATAATAAAATGCATCTCCCCCCAGAACAGTTCCTGATTGTATAACAACATGATCACCAATAATGGTAAAATCTAAAATGGTAACATTAGGATGTATGATGCAATTTTTTCCGATGACAACTTGCTTGCCAATAAAAACATTGGGCATAATTACACTACCCTTTCCGATAATTGCATCATCACTAATTGATTGTTGAGTTGCAGAAAAAGGACGAAAATGTTGTACGATTTTTAAATACGCATCAAAAGGATCATTTAAGATGAAGATTGTTTTTCCTTCGGGAATAACTACTTCTTTTGTATTGATGATAATAAAATCTGCATCGCTTTTTAAACAAGCATCATAATATTTAGGATGATCAACAAATACTAAATCTCCAGACTCTACTTTATGAATTTCATTGATACCAAGTATCATTGATTGGGTATTTCCAACAACTTCTGCTTGAATCAAGTTGGCGATCCATTGTACCGAAACGGGAGAGGGAAACTTCATTTGTGTCGTTTTTAGCTGATTTAAAGGTAGTAATACAAAGTTTCTTGAAATTATTTTTTCTTTAGAAAAAAGAAAAAAATGGCAAAATTTTACCATTTTTTTTTATGAAAAAGGAGCGCACCTTTTTTTAATAATTATTCATCATAAAAATATTTAATCTTCTGTAACCTTTTGTTTATAAGCATTACAGGCGATTGCAAGAAAATAATTTTATAACTTTTTGTAACAATAACAAGATAAAATGATTGAAAAATCAGTTCTTAATTTTGTCCTAAATTCACATCAGCAACCAAAATGTTAATAAAATTGTTTAAAAAAATTTTTGCATTGGTTAAAAGTCTTTTTAATATTGTGTAGGGAAACTTGTTTCCCAGTACTTACTAACCCATCCATATACAAAGTCTCGCTTCTGCGAGACTTTTGTTTTTGTAGATCACAAACTCGAAATTATTATGAGTCAAGTACATTTTTCAGAGCAAGAATTAATCAGAAGAGAGAAACTTGCCAAGTTACAAGCTGCAGGAATCGATCCATTTCCTGCACCACTTTATCCAGTGAATATTTATTCAGTAGAAATTAAAAACAGATACACTGAAGAAACAAAAGATCAGCTTACCAATTTATGTGTTGCAGGAAGAGTGATGAGCATTAATGATAAAGGAAAAGTATTCTTTATTAAAATTCAGGACAGCAAGGGAATAATTCAATTGTATGTAAAAAGAGATGATATCTGCCCAACGGAAGACAAATCTTTTTTTGATGATGTTGTAAAACATGGTTTGGATTTAGGAGATATTATTGGCTGTACCGGATACGCTTTTGTAACCAAAACAGGTGAAACTTCCATTCATGCACAAACCATTACCCTTTTAACAAAATCGCTTAAACCACTTCCGGTTGTAAAACGAGATGAGGAAGGAAATACATTCGATGCGGTTACCGACCCCGAATTCAGGTATCGCCAGCGCTATGCCGACTTAATTGTAAATCCTGAAGTGAAAGATGTATTTGTAAAAAGGTCTACCATTATTAATACGATCAGAGAATTCCTTAATAGCCAAGGTGCATTGGAAGTAGATACGCCCGTTTTACAGTCCATTCCCGGGGGTGCTGCAGCAAGACCATTTAGTACCCACCACAATGCTTTAGATGTTCCTTTCTACCTTAGAATTGCCAATGAGCTCTATTTAAAGCGCTTGATCGTTGGCGGATTCGATTGGGTATATGAATTCAGCAGAAATTTCCGCAATGAAGGAATGGACCGAACCCATAATCCGGAGTTTACCGTATTGGAATGGTATACAGCTTATAAAGATTATATATGGATGATGGAAATCACCGAACAGTTGATTGAGAAAATCGCCATTGCATTACACGGAACAACCGATGTGGTTTTAGGAGATAAAACCATCAATTTTAAAGCGCCATTCAAGCGTATCAGTATTCATGATGCAATTAAAGAAAATACGGGTATTGATGTGAGTGCAATGGAGGAAGCTGGTTTGAGAGATGTTTGCAAACAACTAAAGATTGATGTTCCACCAACTATTGGAAAAGGAAAATTGATTGATGAAATTTTCGGGGCAACCAGTGAACATACCTATGTTCAACCCACTTTTATTATTGACTATCCGGTTGAAATGAGCCCGCTTACCAAAAAGCATCGCAGCAAACCAGGATTAGTAGAACGTTTTGAATTGATGGTGAATGGTAAAGAATTAGCGAACGCCTACACTGAGTTAAACGACCCGATCGATCAACGCGAACGTTTTGAAGAGCAAGTGAAATTGATGGAGCGTGGAGATGATGAAGCCATGTTTATAGACTATGACTTTTTGAGAGCATTAGAATATGGAATGCCGCCAACATCTGGTATTGGAATTGGAATTGATCGTTTGTGTATGATGATGACCAACCAGGTATCTATACAAGATGTATTGTTATTTCCTCAAATGCGCCCAGAGCGCTGGGAAAATGAAGCCTAGCGGCGCATTCACAAACATCTTTGTTGCGCATCCAACAACATTAAATAAAAAAGCCCCTTAATTCGGGGCTTTTTTATTTAGTCTCTATAATTGAGTGCAGGTTTTCTGTCACCCAACAATGCTTTGTATTTATAATCTCCTACCGATTTAATAAACTCTTCCTTCGACTTGGCAATCAATGCAGGATTGGTAAATAAATCAATCGCAGTTAATGCCATTGTTTTTGCAGCAACCATCATTCCCTTTGTACCAATTTCGGTTCCTCCACAGGCCACTGCTTGCCAACTATGAGCAGGTGTTCCTGGCACCCATGTTGCCGCATCTAATCCAACAGTAGGTACGGCATAACTAACATCGCCAACATCTGTAGAACCTCCGCTAGCGTCAATAAATCCCTGTAATGGAACAATACTTGCTGCTTCTTCTATTGCTGGTGCTTTAAATGTAAATGAAGATTGAATTTTTTTTCCGAATTCCAATTCGGCTGCATTGTACTTTACTCCACCCACCTGATCCAAATTTTTCTGCATGGCTTCTGCCAAAGTTTTATTGATCAATAAATCATGAGTGCCACCAATAATTTCATAGTCCACTTTTGTTTCAGTACCCATCGCTGCACCATTTGCCGCTTTTGTCAATCGTTGAAAAATACTTGCTACTAAATCTTTTTTAGGATGACGCACATAATAAAATACTTCCGCAAAATCTGGAACTACATTTGGTGCTTTACCACCTTTTGTAATTACATAATGAATCCTGGTTTCTTGCGGAACATGCTCTCGCATCATATTTACCATATTATTCATTGCCTCTACCCCATCTAATGCAGATCTGCCATTTTCTGGCGCCATTGATGCATGAGACGATAAACCATAAAATCGAAACTTGGCAGATGTATTGGCCAATGCACTGGTCATGGTAACATTGTTTGAGTTTCCAGGATGCCAATGAACTGCCACATCTACATCTTTAAACAATCCGGCTCTTACCATATATACTTTTCCGCTTCCTCCTTCTTCTGCTGGGCAACCGTAAACCCTAACTGTTCCGGTTAATTTTTTTGCTTCAATTAATTTTTTAATTTCTATTCCTGCAGCAACGGATGCTGTTCCAAATAAATGATGCCCGCAACCATGGCCTGCATCTATTCCATTGATTGATTTTTTTTCTGTATTTGCTTCCTGTGATAATCCAGGCAATGCATCATACTCGGCTAAAATAGCAATCACAGGCTTTCCGCTTCCATAACTGGCAACAAAAGCGGTAGGTATTTCTGCAACTCCAGATTCAATGGTAAATCCATTGCTCTTTAAGGTCTCTTGTAAAAGCTGTGTACTTTTTACTTCTTTGTATCCTACTTCTGCAAAGCCCCAAATTTGTAATGCAATATTTTTATAGGCTTCGTATTTGCCATCAATATTTTTGATAGCATCAGTTTTAAGAGCGCCATTATTATTTTGTGCTTGACTAATGCAAAACAATAAGATGCATAAGTTGGTTACCAATAATTTTTTCATTGATTGTATTTAAAGTAAAAAACTGAGCTAAAAATAAACCATTCAATTTACCAACCTAAAAATTCTTTAATGAGCTGCTCGGTTTCTGCGCAAGCAATTTCCAAATCTTTATTAATGATGGTTTTATTAAATTGATGGCTGAAAGAAATCTCGTAACTGGCTTTGTTGATGCGGGTAGCCAGGCTTTCCGCAGTTTCTGATCCCCGGCTTTCTAATCTTTTCTTAAGCTCTTCCACCGAAGGTGGCTCAATAAAAATAGACAAACAGTTTTTGCCAAATTGTTGTTGAATATGAATAGCTCCTTTTACATCAATATCCAAAACTGGCGTTTTGCCTAATTGCCAGATTCTTTCTAGTTCGGTTTTTAATGTGCCATAATAATTGCCTTCGTATACCATTTCCCATTCCACAAAGGCATCGGCATCTATTTTGTCTTTGAACGCCTGCTCCGACATAAAATGATACTGCACTCCATCCTCTTCACCAGCTCTTGGTTTTCGTGTAGCAGCTGAGATAGAAAAAGACAAGAGTGGGTACTTATTCAATAAATATCGAGTAATTGAAGTTTTACCCGCACCTGAAGGTGCGGTGATAATGATGATTTTTTGAGCTGGGTTCAAAGGAGGTTTTTTATAGTGATAATTCATTTGAGTTCTATACTTATACCAATTTATGCTAGTTCAATTTCAGCTTTTTTACTATTCCGTCCTACAGCATAGTGAGGATGCAATTCATTATAGATTGTAACAAATTCCGAAATACCTGAATTAGCAGCGGTTTTTGCGTTTTGAAAATAAGCCCTTGATTGTTGTAATACTTCATTGCCAATTAATAATTTGGCATCTTCTAATTTGCTTCTGATTTCTTCTACCTCCGAAAGCAATTCCGAATATTGATCATACAAGTGTAAATAATTATTGCAAACGCTTACATCTACATATGAGGGTACAGTATTTGGGCTTCTTCTCATGAATTCGACTGCTTTTTGAACGAATTCTTTTTTCTTGGTATTCAATTTAAACATGCTTCTGCGTTCACTGGGTTTCAATTTAACATTACCCGGAATCATACTTCTTAAGGCAGAAATATGCTGCCTTAGCGACATTAATTCTGAACCTACAAAACTTCTGAAAGCGCCCATATTGATTGAATTTTATTAGAAACGCTAATTCGATTTAGAAAATTGCTCATTTTTTATAGTAATCCTTCATCAAAATGGACTGATTTTGGGGTTTTTTATTATCTTGAACTAGCTCAACCGATTGCTATGCGTATTTGCTGGAACCTATTTCTGCGTCTTCAAGGATGGAAAGTTGTGGGGGAATTTCCTCACCATATTCAAAAAGCAGTTATTGTAATGGCTCCGCATACCAGTAGTTGGGATTTTGTAGTAGGGCTGGCTATTCGGAGTAAACTTCAATTGTATCATTTTAAGTTCTTGGGTAAAGATTCCCTGTTTAAAGGCCCATTCGGATTCTTTTTTAGAAAAATGGGCGGCTTTCCGGTTGATAGAACGAATAAGAATAATATGGTGGACCAGGTAGTTGAATTATTTAATACTCATGATCAGTTTATTTTGGCACTTTCTCCAGAAGGTACCAGAAAAAAAGTAGATCGGCTCAAAACAGGTTTTTATCATATTGCCCAAAAAGCCCATGTACCCATCATTATGACTGGATTTGACTTTGGAAAAAAAGAGGTCTCTTTTTCTGAGCCTTTTTATCCGACCAATCATATGGATGCAGATATTCAACATATACTTCGTTTTTATTCCTCTATAAAAGGTAAAAATCCCGAACAAGGCTTACATCATTTAATTGAAACCACTTAATGAATATTTATGAGTAATCAATACCCATGTATCGTAGATAAATTCTGTCAATTCGAAAAAGAAAAGCCCAATCAACTCTTCTTAGCAGAGCCAGTAAAAAAGCAATACCAAAACTTTACCTGGGCAGAAGCAGGAAAAGAAATCAGAAGTATCGCCAGTTATTTACAAAGTACTGGTTTACACAAAGGAGATAAAGTGGCCATTTTGAGTAAGAACTGCGCGCATTGGATCATGTGTGATATTGCTATTGCCATGTCGGGAATGGTTTCTGTTCCTTTGTATCCAAATATTACTGCAGATGCGGTAAATGAAATTATTAAGCACAGTGAAGCAAAAATAATTTTTGTTGGAAAGCTCGATAAGCCTGAAGAAATCAGAAAAGGCATTCCTGAAAATTTGATTCAGGTTAGTTTTCCTTTTTATTTTAATGAAGGTTGTTTGAATTGGAATGATTTGGTTCGAACGAATGCTCCATTAACGGGAACGCCCGTTATCAATGCTTCAGATCTTGCCTGTATTGTATATACATCCGGAACAACAGGCACCCCTAAAGGAGTGATGCATAGTTTTCATGCTATGTCTTTTGCAGTGCATTCCTTCTTAGAAAGCAATCCTCCATTTATTGACGAAAAGTTTTTCTCTTATCTCCCTCTATGCCATGTTGCAGAAAGAATGCTGGTAGAATGTGGGACAGTATTTACCGGAAGCTCTGTCTATTTCGTAGAATCTATGGAAACTTTTTCTGCAAACTTGCAATATACACAACCAACTGTTTTTTTAGCAGTGCCAAGAATTTGGGAGAAAATGCGGGAAGAAATTTTGAAGAAAATGCCTCAACAAAAATTGAGTCGTTTGTTAAGTATACCCATTGTATCAGGAATTATTAAATCGGCTATCAAGAAAAAAATGGGTTTTGCTAAATGCAAGTATTTTTATACAGGTGCTTCTCCGATAAATAAAGCAGTGCTGGTTTGGTTTTCAAAACTGGGAATCACCATTCAGGAAGCATATGGAATGACAGAAAATTCTGCACTATCACATGCCAACAGAAAGCATTCCGCCAAATTTGGAACAGTAGGTCAAACATATCCTGGCGTTGATGTAAAACTGAGTGCAGAAAACGAGGTATTGGTAAAGAGCGAAGCAAATATGTTGGGTTATTATAAAGAACCGCAATTAACTGCCGAAATGTTTGAGGGCGATTGGTTGAAAACAGGTGATGAAGGATCTATTGACGCTGAAGGATATTTAACCATTACCGGAAGAATTAAAGACCAATTTAAAACCAGCAAAGGAAAATATGTGATTCCATCGAATATAGAATCAAAAGTATTGGCTCATCCATTTGTATCTCAAGCTTGTGTTGTAGGATCTGGCATGCCTGCTCCTTTGCTGCTTTGTACACTTTCCGAAAAAGCTACCAAAGAGGAAAAGCCAACCATTGTTGAACAGCTTTCTGGTTTTCTTTCCGAAATGAATGATCAGCTGGAACACCATGAACAGGTAGCTAAAATCATTGTATTAAAAGATGAGTGGACCCTAGAGAATGGGATTTTGACTCCAACTTTGAAAATAAAGCGTAAAGTGGTAGATGAATTGTTTCAGCAACAATACAATGATTGGTACAATATGCAGCCTTCGGTTGCGATTCTATAATTTTCTTAACATACTGAATAAAAAATTGGCATTAGTTTTGATAAAATAGACCTGATTGAACAATTTTATTGTTTATAAATCGTTCCATATATACCTTTATTCAAACAGTTGAAATTATGAAAATGAAATTTTACTTATTTGCAGCAATTGCATCAATTACCCTATTTTCTTGTGCTAGCCCTAAAGAATTAAAACAAGCACAGGCCAATTACACTGAACTAAAAGGAGCTTATGCCGACATGCAGGCAAAATACAGGGCCTTACAAGATGAATTAAATAAATGTAATGCAGACAAAGAAAAAGCAACTGCACAATCAGCTGCTCAAAAAGCTGGTTTAGAGTCTCAGATTGCTACTTTAAATAATCAACTGGATTATTTAAAACAGAATAACAATACTGTATTGAATCAATTAAAAGATCTATCTGTAGTTACAGGTTCACAAGCAGAAAGTATCCGAAAGTCATTAGACAATATTGGAGCGAAAGATATCTATATTCAAGATTTAAGAAGTTCTATTGCCCGTAAGGATTCTTTGAATATGGCGTTGGTAATGAATTTAAAAGGTGCTGTTGGTAATTTAGACGATAAAGACATCAATATTAAAGTAGATAAAGGAGTGGTTTATGTAGACATCTCCGATAAGTTATTGTTTAAGAGTGGCGCATATGATGTAACCGATCGTGCAAGAGAAGTTTTGGGTAAAGTAGCCAAAGTGTTGAACGCTCAACCAGATATTGAATTCATGGTAGAAGGGCATACTGATTCAGTAGCTATACGTGGAAATGGGCCGCTAGTAGATAACTGGGATTTAAGTGTTAAAAGAGCTACAACTATTGTAAGAATACTACAAGAATCTTATGGATTAAATCCAAAAAGAATGACTGCTGCGGGTAGAGGTCAATATGTTCCTCTTGCAGACAATGCAACTGCTGAAGGAAGAGCTGCTAATAGAAGAACAAGAATTGTGATTTTACCGCAACTCGATCAGTTCTTTAAATTATTAGAGACTAAGAAATAAATCATTCAAACAATAATGAAAAGGGACCAATTGGTCCCTTTTTTTATGCCCGCTCCAATCCGAACTTACAAACAATTTAAGCCACAGTTATTTAACCCTTATTTATACACGGTTCAGGATTCCTACCAACAAGCGCTTATCTTGCAACCTGAAAGTGAATTGTATGCAAGAGTATTTGAAAGGATTGAATGAACCCCAAACAGAAGCGGTAAAGCATGTGAAGGGTCCGATCATGATTGTGGCTGGAGCAGGAAGTGGAAAAACAAAAGTATTAACCACTCGTATCGCGCATTTAATGTCTGCCGAAAAAGTAGATGCTTTTAATATTCTGGCGCTCACTTTTACCAATAAGGCTGCTGCAGAAATGAAAGAGCGAATTGAAAAGATTCTCGGCAATTCAGAAGCAAGAAATTTATACATAGGAACTTTTCATAGTGTATTTGCCAGAATTCTAAGAGCCGAAGCAACTCGTTTAGGTTATCCAAGCAACTTTACCATCTATGATACCGATGATAGCCGTTCTGTTTTAAAAACGGTGATCAACGAATTAAATTTAGACGACAAACATTATAAACCGAATATTGTTGGCAATAGAATTTCCTCTGCTAAAAATGCATTGGTAGGACCGGCAGAATATGCCAACGATTATTATATTCAGCAGGAAGATATGCGGGCCAATCGTCCGGCCATTTCAAAAGTATATGCAGCTTATGCCAACCGTTGTTTTAAAAATGGTGCATTAGATTTTGATGACCTATTATTAAAAATGTATGAGCTGCTGAAAAATTTTCCGGATGCGCTTCATAAATACCAGCATAAGTTCAAGTACATATTAATTGATGAGTACCAGGATACCAATGCAGTTCAGTATCAAATCACTAAACTATTAGCGGCTGTTCACGAAAATATTTGTGTGGTTGGTGATGATGCTCAAAGTATCTATAGCTTTCGCGGAGCAACCATCGAAAATATTTTACAGTTTCAGAAAGACTATGACGATGTAAAAGTGGTTAAGCTCGAACAGAATTACAGAAGCAGCAGCCAGATCATTAATGTAGCCAATCAGGTCATTAAAAATAATAAAGGACAAATTCCAAAAAACTTATGGACCGATAATGCGGCAGGAGAAAAAATATCCTTGGTAAGAACCATGACCGATAATGAAGAAGGAAAATTTGTAGCTGACACTATTCAAGAACAAAAATTACGCAATCATTTTTTTAATAAAGACTTTGCGATTTTATATCGCACTAATGCACAGAGTAGATCTTTTGAAGAAAGCTTGCGCAAAATGGGCATCCCATATCGCATTTATGGTGGAACCAGTTTTTATCAAAGAAAAGAAATCAAAGATTTATTGGGTTATTTACGCGTGATTGTAAATACCCAGGACGAAGAAGCACTCAAAAGAATTATCAACTATCCAGTTAGGGGCATTGGAAAAACCACCATGGAAAAATGTGTGATTTTTGCCAATGAACATAATATTTCGATGTTTGATGTAGTGAGCAGGGCTGCAGAGTTTGGATTTAAAGCAGGCACATTAGAAGCATTGCAAAATTTTGTAACGATGATTCGTTATTTCCAAAGCATGCTTACTGATAAGAACGCCTATGATGTAGCAGTGCAAGTGGGAAAGCATACCAGTTTAGTGAAAGAATTATTCAACGATAAAACCACAGAAGGTCTAGCTCGTTATGAAAATATTCAAGAGTTGCTCAACTCCATTAAAGAATGGACAGAGAGCCCTAGCAATGATGATGGAGAATTAGGCGACAAAACATTGGGTTCTTATTTACAACAGATTACTTTATTGACCGATGCAGATGATGATAAAGAAAATAATGATGTTGTAAAACTAATGACCATTCATGCTGCAAAGGGTTTAGAATTTGGTTGTGTATTTATTGGTGGGGTAGAAGAAACGCTTTTTCCCAACGCAATGAGCATCAATACCAGAGAAGAATTAGAAGAAGAGCGTAGGTTATTTTATGTTGCTATTACCAGAGCCAAGCAAAGACTTTGGTTAACCTATTCTAATTCGAGGTATCGTTTTGGTCAATTGGTACAAAACGAACCAAGTAGATTTATAGAAGAAATGCCGGAAGACAATGTAGATAAATCTTATGCAGGTGGTGGAGCAAGAAATAATTCAAGTACCGATTGGGGTGGTGCTTATGAAAGAATGCAAAGGGGTTTTAATTACAGAGACACTGCTCAGGCCGAAAAAAAATACGGACCGGCTCCCAATAAAAAACCAGCAAGTACTAAACCTGAATATTTACCCATTGTACCACCAACATCTAAAGTGGCTATACATATTCCATCTGCTGATTTTATTGCAAGCGATACATCCAATTTAGAAGCAGGACAAAAAGTGGAACACCAAAAATTTGGATTTGGTAATGTAACCAGTATAGAAGGTTCGGCGCACAATCCGGTTGCTACGATTCAATTTGAAAAAAACGGGGAGAAAAAAATAATGCTCAACTATGCTAAGTTGAGAATTGTTTCTTAATTAATTTTTATACTTCGCAACCCTTACTCCGCTATCAGTTGGCATTTGCTTCAGTGTAGGTTTGTATAAGCCACCGTTAGGTTGTGGCAGCAACACTGTGCCAGGTAAAAATAAAAAGCTTTCAGGCGGAGGTGGAGGTAAAGTAGGAACTGGAGTTCTTTCAATTACCGGCGCGTTATTTTGAGTTGAGTTGCTATTAATTGATTCAGCAGAATTGCTATTTGAATTTGTTTGTGCAGTTGCAGAAATTACTTGCTTTTCTTCATACGCTACTCCAGTAATAAATTGTTGCAAAACACTCATCTGTGGTCGGTCAGTTTGTGCCAATGGATAAACCGATAATGGATTACCACTCCATCTTTTTCCGGAAGCCCAATAATTAGTAGCTACATTATTGTTATTGAGGTAACGAATAAAATTCTCCATCAATTTTAACCAACGTGGATCGGTATCTGGTACACCAAATGCACCTACCATTCCTTTTTTATTATTGTCTTTTAGCCAATTTACAAATGGCTGGACTCTTTTTATTCCTGTTGAGTCTTCCACTTTATTTTGTTCGTATGAATAGAGGTATTTTCCGGTAAAGTCCAGATCAAAAAAGCAATGTGCGTTGTAAATGATTTTATCTGAAGGGTCTTTTAGGTTTTTTAAATTATCACTGTATTCTTTCCAGCTTTCTGCTGCTGCATAATTTTCTCCAGCAATAATAATATGATTTCTCTTATCGGCTTCTCTGATAGAATTGATGGCTTGTTGTGCAGTAGTAAACCAATCGAACCCTTGCATTTCATGTGGCTCGGTCATTATTTCATAACCATAAATATTTTGGTATCCCGAAAATGCATTCACCAATTTATTCCAAACATCTGCATAATCTGCCCGGCTTACCGAATAAGTTCCAATTAAATAGTCAATTCCATATTTTCTATACCTGCCCGAATTGTGCATGCTAATAATAACCTGCATGCCTTTATTGGAACACCATCCTACCACTTTCTTAATTTCTCCGATTTCCTGGTAATCCAGGTCTCCGCCCAAATCTTTTTGAATACGCTCCCATCTAAAGGGGATCGTAACCAGTTTAAAGCCCTTTTTATAGAAATAATCTACTTCTTCTTCTGTTGGATAGGAGTAATGGTTGTTGATTGTTCCGGGTATATTATTCTCCCCCATTTCTCCTCCACAAAGGTTAATACCTAAGGTAAAACCTGTTCCTTGAGAAAACCCGTTAGTCAAAAGACCTAGGAGTAATATGGTTAATAATAACTGACGCATGGCTTGAATAGGTAAATCCGTATGAATTAGAACGCAAAAACAGGCTATTTATTGAGTGGATTGTCGATATCCGTAAAAATAAGGCCTGATTTAGCTGTTTCAGCTTGAACGAACTATTGACTCGAAGGAATTGTTTTATTTTTGTGCTTTACCTTAGTATCGATAAAATTGACAGATATGATTCAAACAGGCAACCCGGTAATCAGTATTTATACCGAAATGACACCTAATCCAGAAACCATGAAGTTTGTGGCCAATAAATTGTTGTATCCAGGCAAAAGCATTGATTTTGCGGATGAAACATTGGCTGCTCCCTCTCCTCTAGCAAAAGAATTATTCAGTTTCCCTTTTATCAAAAGCGTGTTCATTGCCAGCAATTTCATTACCCTTACCAAAACAATGGATACTGAAGACTGGCAGGATGTAATTCCTACCATCAAAAACTTTTTAAAAGAGTATCTAGAAAATGGCGGTGTTGTGGTAAATGATGATGAAGTTGCCAAGGTTAAACAAGAAGCTACCAATACGGTGAATGCCGATGATGATGATATTGTTAAAAGAGTGAAGGAATTATTAGAGAACTATGTGAAGCCAGCCGTTGAAATGGATGGTGGCGCTATACAGTTTAAAAGTTACAACGACGGTATTGTAAACCTTATGTTGCAAGGAAGTTGCAGCGGATGCCCATCTTCAATGATTACTTTAAAAGCTGGAATTGAAGGAATGATGAAGCGCATGATTCCGGAAGTTAAAGAAGTAGTTGCAGAAGCTGAATAAGCTATTATGACTAAAGAAGCGATTATTATTTCAATAGAGCATGCTTATCAAAACCTGATCAATTGTTTGGAAGGTTTGGATGAACATGCTTTTTTATTGGCGGCCGAAGGCAAATGGTCTGCAGGAAAGCAATTGGATCATATGATCAAAAGTGTTGCTCCTGTAAATATGGCAATGGGTTTACCTAATTTCATACCTGTACTTTTATTTGGTAAAGCCAACAGGCCATCTAAAAGCTATGAAGAATTGGTTGCTAAATACCAATCTAAATTGGCTGGTGGTGGAAAAGCACCTGCAAAATTTGAGCCTCCCTTTATTCCTTTTGAAGCAAAAACCAAATTGATCGATCGTTTGACCAATTTAGTAAAAGCGCTTTGTAAAAAAATCGATCGACAATCGGAAGAGTCTTTGGATAAAAACATTTTACCACATCCCTTACTCGGCAAATTGACTTTGCGCGAAATGCTTTATTTTACAGCATATCATGCTACTCATCATCAAACATCGATAGAGCAAGCGTTAAAGCTGAATGAAAAACACCATTCATAAAATATTCACAGACTATTGGGATGCATTGATTGCCTCTTCATTGGCTTTCCTACTCATCTTATTATTTACAAATCACAGTGGGATTGGAATTTCACCAGACTCTGTTCAGTATTTGAGCGTTGCCAATCATATAGTAGAACGATTTTCTTTTACCGATTTTAACAATGAGCCCTTTGTATTGTTTCCATTGGGCTATCCCATTTTTTTAGCATTGATCAAATGCATCAGTCCGATTGCAATTACCAATAGTTTACCAATTGTGAATGCGTTGATTTTTTCTGCTATTCTTTTTTGTTGCTCAGCTATATTGAAGGCCTCCATTAAAAGCAATGGAATTTTTAGATTATTGATCTTGTTTTTGTTGGCCTGTAGCCCTGCATTGCTAGAAGTATACACCATGCTCTGGTCGGAAACGTTGTTTATTTTAATCAGTTTATTATTTGTGTTGGCTGCAAAAAAATATTTACATCAATCATCTATAGCTAGTTTGATATGGTTATCGTGTATTGCGGCCGTCGGATTTTCGGAACGTTATGTTGGTATTGTTTTTATACTCACTGGGGGTGTATTAATATTGTTTAATCCGCAGTTGAAATTCAAACAAAAATTCTTGCATGGTTTATTAATGGGCTTTGTTGGTACTTCACTGGCATTATTTAACCTGGCTCGAAATACAATGGTATCGGGCACTTACACAGGAGTACGTGAAAAAGCAATCAGGGGTTTTGGAGATAATCTGCAAGATATTGGAGCGGTAATTGGTTATTGGTTTCCAATACCTGAAGGGCAAGGGAATCTTGCTGTTATGTTATTGATTCTATTCTTACTAATGGCATTTATTTGGGCTGTTTATCATTTTATACAAGCTCAATTTTATAATCGCTATTCAACCATTATTGCTTTGTTCTTTTTGGTGTATAGTTTTTTCATGTTGATCACCGCATCTATTTCTCGTTTTGAAACACTCAGTAGCAGGCTACTATCACCAATATTTATTCCGATCATTTTGTTATTGGCTTTCTTGGTTGATCGATTGATGATTGGAAAAATAAAAACAGTACGAGTATTGATAGGATTGGCTTTTATAGGGTTGTATGGTTTTGTTCAATTCCATCAATACAAATTGAATAGTGATACCTGGGAGGGCGTAGGTTTTGCAGGCATACCTGGTTATAGCGAAGATCAATGGACAAAATCTCCCATGGTTGCATTCATCAAAAAAGATTTGTCGAAATACCAGCCTCCCGTTTTTGCCAACGCAAATGATGCCTTGTATTATTTAACCGGAATAAATACTGTTGCATTACCGCATAAAGACATCCCAAAAGAAATTGCGCATTTTAATACCAATCAGCATTTTTACTTGATTTGGTTTTTTTATGGTGAGAACGATGATTTGATTGATCTTGCATTTATTCTTCAACAAAAAAAACCGATTGCCAGCTGGCAATTTAAAGATGGAATTATCTACCGTTTTTGATGCATTTATTCGAGGGCTAAAAGCCACAGGCCCGATTGAGTTTATAGCTGTACTGGCAGGTATTGCATCTGTTTGGTTTAGCCGTAAAGAAAATATTTTGGTATACCCTGTCGGCCTGGTGAATACTGTTTTTTATATCTATCTGAGTGTTAAAGGAAATTTATTGGGTGAAGCAAGTGTAAATTTTTATTACTCAGTGATGAGTATTTATGGTTGGATTTTATGGTCTAAAAAAGACAAGAGCAACACAGCTCCTGTATTACATATCAGTTTTAGTGATCGTAAAGAATGGGTGCAACAAGTAGGATTCTTTGCAAGTTTTTATGTGTTGATTTTTGCTGCACTCAGTTGGCTTAAACAATCTTTTGCGCCTGAAGCTGTTCCCTGGGCCGATGCATTTGCCAGTGCTACTGCATATACTGGCATGTGGTTGATGGCCAGAAAAAAAGTAGAGAGTTGGATCTGGTGGATAGCAACAAATATTGCTTCAATTCCGTTATACTTTATCAAAGGATATGTATTTACCAGTGTACAATTTTTGGTACTCTTGATCTTAGCCATTGCAGGATTGATCAGCTGGCAACAAAAAGCAAAACATGCAACCCATTAAAAAGATCGTGATCATCGGGCCAGAGTCTACCGGAAAAAGTAGCCTTTGTACTTTATTGGCCGATCATTACAAAACCAAATGGTGTAGGGAGTTTGCCAGAGAGTATTTGTTAACCAATGGCATGGATTACAATGCGGCAGATTTGGTAAACATTGCAAAAGGTCAGTTAGCGTTGGAAGATGAAGCAACTGCAATAATCAATACACCGCCCTTGCTTTTTATAGATACCGATATGTATGTAATGAAAGTATGGAGTGAATATGTTTTTGGGGAATGTGATTTTTTTATTCTCGATCAAATTGTAAAAAGAAAATACGATCATTATTTACTCTGCAATATCGATCTGCCTTGGGTGAAAGATGAATTGCGTGAATACCCCGACGAAAAACCAAGAATTGAATTATTCAATATTTACAAAGACTTGCTCATCAATCAATCTGTTCCGTGGACAATCATTAGCGGAAATTATGAGGAGCGTTTGGCTGCTGCTATTCAGGCAGTTGATACAATCATCTAATTAAAGCCGCTATATCTTCATCATCTTCAATGTTTTGCATTTGATGCACGATCTGTGGATACCTCCAGGAAACCCTTCTGCTCATGGGTTTAACCGAAAACTTTTTGGGGTTGGGTAAACAAGCTATGATCATTGCTGCTTCAGCACGGCTAAGTTTTTTTGCTGATTTATGAAAATAGTTTTGCGCTGCAGCTTCAATTCCAAAAATACCAGGCCCCATTTCAATGGTATTGAGGTATACTTCTAAAATTCTTTTCTTGCCCCATATCAATTCTATCATTACCGTGAAATACAGCTCCGGTACTTTACGAATGTATTTGGTAATATATCCTCCCTGCCATAGAAATACATTCTTTGCTGTTTGTTGTGTAATGGTGCTGGCGCCTCCGCCCAATGGTATTTTGGATTTCTTATTTTTCTTTTTTGGCTTCAGGCTTTTCTCAATAGCATCCCAATCGAAGCCGCTATGATCGGGGTAGGATTGATCTTCACTTGCAATTGCGGCTAATTTTGCATTATAAGAAATTTCATCCCAAGCCACATAATCTCTTTTCAACCCATAACCAAATGCATTACTGATTTGAGTAACAGTAATGGGAGGCATTAACCATTTACAAATAAATAGATATACTGTAGAGCTGATAAACAATATCAAGAATAACTTACCAATAAATCGTATCGCCTTTTGAAAAATGTTTTTGTTGCTGCCTGCCATGATTGGAAGATACAATAAAAAGGGAAATTTATTTTTGTTTTAGGTACTTGAATTTAACCAAGCCAATCAGGGCGCAATTGATTATTAAAAGAATGGTGTATACCGTATAATACTTCATATCTAATTTACTTCCGATAATTAGTATTAGAAAGAATGAGATTCATAAAGAAAAATAAATATTTTTATACATGGTATTATGATTTTTTTGAAAAAAATAAGGATTATTAAACTAGTTCAAATTACAATCCATAAATCGGTTTCTTGATTAACTTTTAGCACAAGGAAAAGAAAAAAACAGTAGTTTTTACATAATGTACTAACTACTGTTAAATTAAGCTAAATTGATTTTTATTCCATCCAAAGAACATAATTAAGTGCCAATACCACTAATCGTAAAACATTTTTACAATTGAAAAAGTAAGGAAGATTAAGAACAAAATAATAAAAACTAGAACATAAGGGAGTTTATTTTGTTTCATTTTTAAAATCAAAACCATAGCTAATGATATTGAAACTATCAATAAAATGGCTAAATTAAAATATTTTATACTACTTACTGGAATAAAGCTTCGAATTATACTAGTAAACATTAAAGTTGATAGGCAAACAATTAAGTAAAGAATACTTTGGGGTAGAGCTTTTCTTTTCATTTGATTTGTTGAATTTGGTTTTGTTTATTCTATTTGGCTTTAAATCCTATAAATAAAATTGTTGCAATAATTGCTATAAAAAAAATTTAATTTTATAGAGGGTGTGCTTGTCTACAGGAATGCCAGGAATCGTATGCTAGATGTTTACACCCATAAAAGTGTGCACTTGCTGCGGCCAAACCACCAAAAAATACACTAGCGCCTGCTGCAGGAGTTGCAAATACCGATGATATGGCCGCACCTCCTGCAACAATAGCCATTTCTACAGCAAAGGTTACTTCACATGCATGCATATCTCTTCCATATCCAGAGGAGCATTCGTCAAACGATCTGATCAAAGAAGTATTTCTTTCATTAAATTTTGATACTAGTTCGGTTAAAAAAGAAATGTGTGTAGCCACCAAAACAGTAGAAAACTATAGGGATTCGGTGTATGAAAAATTAGATATCAATTCTAGACATGAATTAGTTGCAAAATTAAATAGTATGGGATTTGAAGCCTAATGCGGCTTTATTGCATTGCCATAATTGAGTACTCCCCAGGCCAATACTACTCCAAAACCAATTAAAATAATTCCTGAAATAATATTGATGTAATGCAAATTGCGCGGTGTGAGTTTTGAACGGAGTTTTCCTGCAACGGCTACTTTGGCAATATCACTGAGTAATACAAACACCAAACAAGTAATAAAAACGGTGAATTTATAATTTACTGGATTGGGTGTACTGGCAGCATCACCTACTATTGCGGCGGTCCAGGCAAACCAAAATATAAAAACACCGGGGTTTAAAATATTCATGAAATAGCCCGATAAAAAAATACCCAGTAAATCTCTTTTTCTAAATTTCTTCTCTACCAAATTATTGTCCTGGTCGGTCACTACTTTTTTAAAGAACAAAGTATAGATACCCACTACTACTAAAAAAATACTTCCTGTAACAGCAATTTCTGTACTATGATTTATGGCAGAAGTAAATAGGGTAGTGAAAAAATTACAAACCAACACAAGAGTTATATCACTTGCCGAAACTCCAGCAACAAATGTGTAACCCGCTTTATGTCCGTTATTGACGCTTTGTTTGATGATCGCAAATATGATCGGGCCCACAGAAATACTGAGCAGTAATCCTAAAACCAATCCTTTTAATATGGCTGCTGTTATCAATCAAAAAAATTTATGCGCGAGTTCGCTCGGCTTGTTTCTTAACTGGGTTGGCTAAAAAATGTTGCCAATCGGCCAACATGGTTCCTTTTAATACACGAGGAAATTTATGTTGTCCGCCCACTTTTCCTTTGGAGCGCATAAAATCCATAAAATGTTTTTCACTCAATACTTCTAATCGAACTTCTTTCAAAGCACTCTTTCTTTCCACCGCATAATCATCATTCAATTCGTTCAAACATTCGTCAATGTATTTTCCTAATGCAACCGCATCTACTGCATCATCACATGCCACATACCATTGATGTCCGAAAAAATTACCGATAGGTATTCCTGCTACAGTAAATTCAGGAATAGAAATATTGAAATGAGCTCCTGCCATTTGAATGGCTTTGTTCATATTATCTACACTCAAATGTTCTCCCACCAAACTCAGGAAATGTTTGGTTCTTCCAGTAATGATAATTTCTGAACGTTCTTTATCTACAAAACGAATCGTGTCTCCAATCAAATAGCGCCATGTTCCTGCAACCGTACTAATCAACAATGCATAATCCTTTCCTTCCTCTACTTCATGCAACATCAAGGCTTCTGGCTTTTCAATCATATCTCCTTCAGAAGTAAAATTGACATCATCAAAAGGCACAAACTCTAAAAAAATATGTTCATTGGTTACCAATCTCATGCCTTGCGCATATTGACGATCCTGATAAGCTATAAAGCCTTCGCTGGCCAAATATGTTTCTATATAAGTGATTGGTTTGCCCAATAATTTTTCAAACCCTTTTTTATAAGGCTCAAAACTTACTCCTCCATGCACAAAAAATGCGAGGTTAGGCCATAACTCATGAATATCATTGAGTTTATATTTTTCGATGATTTGCTCTAAACACAACTGTATCCATGCAGGCACACCTACCAAACAACCAATATCCCACTGAGGGGCATTGTCTACAATCTCTTTGATTTTTTTATTCCAGTCTTTTTGTTTGGCTGTTTTTTTGCCTGGCTTATAAAATGGTTGAAACCAAAATGGCGCTTTCTTCACCGTAATACCACTTAGGTCTCCCGCATAATACCCAGCGCCTTTTTGTAATTCGGTACTACCACCTAAAGTTAGCCAACCTCTACTCAATGAGGTGAAGGGAAAATTTTCATAAGATCGTAAACTCAAGAGTTGCTTGATCATTACAATCTTATTGCCCTTTAATAAATCATTGGTGATAGGAATATATTTGCTGGCTGATTCACTGGTGCCGCTACTTAGTGCATAGTACTTGATTTTTCCTGGCCAGCAGATGTCGGATTGTCCTTCGATGGTTTTATGCCACCATTTATCGTAAATGGTATTGTAGTTAAATGTAGGTACCAATTCCTGGAATTTTTTACCAGGATGTTTGCTCACTAAAATGTCATCGAAACGATATTGTTGTCCGAAAGAAGTAAACCGCGCTTTCTTCAATAATTTCTTCAACACTTTCAACTGGTCTCTTCTCAGGTTGTTCTGAGGCAAGCGCAAAGCTTTAAGAATTGAATTAGGTAGTTTTAAATCAATAATGGACATCGTTATCAGATACAGTTTATCTGCTACGAAACTAAAACAAATGCCCAATATTTAGTGTATCAAATATGCTATTGTTCTGGATGGTATTAAAAGAGCAGGATTTTAACATTCTTTTTTTCTTAATTCAATTGATAAGTGACCCTTATTTGAACAGAATAATAGCTGTCTTTGATCAATGGGTTACCTCTTGGTTGATAGCCTGGTTGCGCATTTGGATGTATTTCGTCTTCTCTAAAAGTCAATTTGTACGCGTATGGGTTCATTAAACTCTTATTGGGATATTGATTTGCACTTACATCGTCTAACATATCGGTATTGGTTAAACGGTAAGTGAATTCAGCTCCAATAGAAAAGAGTTCTGAAACCTGTACTCTAAATCCAACACCTGATATCAAACAAAGTGCATTGGTTTCATAGGCTTTGGAAGACTTAATGGGCATTTTAGTTCCTTCTGCCATACTTGATCCTTCTCCAGTAAGGGCAATTGTTCCGGGTTGACCTTCAGTTCCTACATATTTTAAATCAACTTTATTACCATACCTGTCGATAGTAGTTGGGTTGAAAAAGAATACACCAGGGCCTGCAAACAAATAAGGTGTAACCATCACGTTTTCTGCTTTAAAAATGTCGAATTCTGCTAAAGTGCTTATTTCTAAAATATCACTTTTAAAGTTGAGGTTACGGTTTCTGGTAGGCCAATAAATAGACTTTTTATCGTCTGCTTGTACCGGAGTATAGGCAATATTCAATCTTAGACCAAACCTACTGTTTAAGTCTACGCTTATGTCGGTACTGACTGAAGGAGAAACCTGTTGAAATAGCTGTTTTGTATAGGTTAGGTCGCCAAAATATGAACTTACACCTGAGCCCATTCCAACTTTGATAGATTGTGACATCAATAAAAAACTAATATGTAATCCTATGATTGATGCGCTTATGTATTTAAAAATTGAGGTTTTCATGACCGTAAATTTTATAACACAAAGTTCATTCGAATAAAACCCAAAGCGTTGTCGACAATCGTCAGAATGTGTAAGAATTTAGTCATTTAAAAAAAACTCAAAGCGGTGTAGGCGTAATTAGTTATGCGTCTGGAATGACCTGTTTCTAAGTGATTTTTTGAAGAGCTCGTGTTTAATCATTATCTTCCTAATACATTTCATAGTGATGTTTAAAAACGAATCGGATGGTTTTATAAATTATTCGTCAGTTTTAAATTAAATGATGAATTACTTATACTTAATGGATTCATTTGAAAAAATATTACAAGAGCAAAGGGAATATTTTGAAAGCCTCCTAAACAATGTTCCTGCAGATTTGGTGGTTTTTAATAAAGAACATCGATTTGAATTTGTAAATTCCAAGGCATTTCCAGACCAGTCTAGTAGAGAATGGGTGAAAGGTAAAACTGATGCCGAATATTTGGCTTTTAATAATTACCCACCTAAAATAGCTGAAGTAAGAAAGAAATATTTTGAAAAAGCTGTAAAAGAAAAAATAACTGTTGAGTTCGAAGAGGTAATAGAAGAAAGCAATGGTAAAATAGTATATCATTTGAGACGTTTTTGTCCAATTACAAAAAATGGATCTCCTGTAGAAAAAGTAATCAGCTATGGCATTGATATTTCCAATTTACGCTTGAGAGAAATAAATATGCAAAAAAGGGCTAGTATGTTTAACAACTTGATAAATAGCTTGAATTTTTTTGTAATAATTATTGATGCAAACCTTAACATCACATTTGCCAATAAAAAATGGTTGGAAGTATTTGGGTTAAAATCAAACCAATTGATCCATTATTTTTGGAACGGTAAAATGCGATTTTTAGAGTTTTCGCAGATGATGCATAACGAAAAGTTGGATTCAGAAAATGATTCAACCGTATTAATGATGTCTCAAAAAGGTGATCGGCTTAATTTAGAATACAGTATTGTACCCTTTTTTGAAGCCGATGAAGAAAATAAAAGTTGGGTAGTTTGTTTTACTAATATTACCGAACATATCCGTGCAGTGGAAAATTTGAAAAAAATTATAATAAAAGAAAATAACCTTAAAGAACAAAAAAGCAGTTTTATAGAAATGGTTTCGCATGAATTGAGAAACCCTCTTTCTGTTATTTTATCGAATACTGATTTAATTAACCAAAAAGCAGAGCATATTGGATTAGGAGAAAACGCATTCACCAAAAAATACACCGAAAGAATTACCAATCAAATAGATATTATGACCAATCTGCTAAACGATGTTTTGGTGGTTGGAAAAATCGAGTTGCACAAAATTATTTGTAAGCCTGAGCAGTTGTTTCCTCGGGAAATATTTGCTCAGCTTTTTAAAGAGCTTTATTCACCTTGGAAGGATGGAAGAAAATTGAATTTTAGTTTTAAGGGACAAAATAAACCTGTATATTTTGATCCTTCTCATTTAAAATATATCTTAATAAACCTGATAGACAATGCTTTTAAATATTCAAAAGATAGAATGGAACCAAAATTAAGGGTGAATATTCGATCTGAGAGTTGGACTGTAATTATTGCTGATTATGGCATTGGAATTCCTAAAAATGATATCTCAAAGCTATTCAATGCTTTTGTTCGTGGATCCAACGTAAACGATATTGAAGGAACTGGAGTAGGTTTAATGATCGTAAAAAATTTTATGGAATTAAATAATGGAAATCTTTTGTTAAGAAGCAAAGAAGGAAAAGGAACTGTATTTTGTTTGCATTTTAATAATCACAATGATGCCTCAACTAAATAAATTGATAGTATGAAAGATACCACTATATTAATGGTAGAAGACAACAAAGAACTGAGAGAGTCATTGGAAGAAAGCTTGTCATTTACTACCAAAACAATTGCGGTAGCCAATGGCATAGATTGCCTAGAAGTGTTGAAGAAAGTGATTCCAGATCTTATTTTATTAGATTTAATGTTACCGTTTCCATTGGATGGATTTTCTATTCTACGGATATTAAAGAATGATCCCAAACTAGTTGGCATACCTGTAATTATTATGTCTGCATTAAATAGCGATGATAAAATTAGTCTGGGGTTAGAGTTAGGCGCAAATGACTATTTAGTAAAGCCACTTAAAATTAATGAGCTATTATTAAAGGTAAAAAATTTGGTGGAGATTCGAAAAGAGATTAAACATCAATTAGAAAAAAGTAGTTTGCTAAAAGATGTTGATCAATTACAGTCTTCTTTTGAAATGACCTTTAAAAAGAATTTAAGCGAGGCCGTGAACGAATTAATTGATAATAATACGCTTACTGTTCAGCATTTGGCTGAAAAGCTTTCGATGAGTATTTCAACACTAGAGCGTTGGGTAATAAAGTATTACAACAATACTCCTCAGAAGTACATTATCCAATCTCGCTTAATAAAAGCTGAAATGATGCTGAGGCAAGATCTTGGATCTGTTAAAGATATTGCCTATACAACAGGATTTAACTCAGAGCCCTATTTCTGCGCTTGCTTTAAAAAAGAATACGGCGTCTCTCCACTAGCTTATAAAAAATCTAAAGGTGGTGACTAATCTTTTTACTCTTTAACATACATTAATCACTTTCGAGACTTTCAATCTGAGTTTTCATAACCCAATAAATGCTATTGAAGAAAATACCATATTTTATTTTTTTGTTTTCTTGTTTTGTTTTGCTTTGTTTTTTCAATTCAATATATGCTCAGCAAAAAATTCCAAATTTTCAAGAGACTATTCAACAAAAATTCAAAGCTGGCATAAATATCAGCCATTATGAAAATTATTGGAAATCAGAGGAAGAGTTGATGAATAATCACCAAAAAGTGTTGGACAAAGTAGCTTTGGCACATCAGTTAGGATTCAGTTCAATTAGACTTCCCGTTGCATTTGATAATTTTCTAAAAAGAGGAACAAATAAGATTTCTGAAAGATTATTGAAACAACTCAAAGAAATTCATGAATTAACTGCTTCTAAAAACATGAATCTGATTGTTGTTGACTTTTATGGACTGGCCAATAAATACCAAGATGTTGAAATAGAGGAAGATCAACATGTTTATGTATGGAAACAAGTGCTGGCTGAATTTTATGGATTAGATTATGAACATTTGTTTTTTGATATATACAATGATCCAATTTTAGGTATTAATCACTGGGATAGTTCAAAAAACAACTTAATCAAAATATTACGGCCCCTAGATTTGAATCGATATTGGATAATCAGTTCCACCAATTACTGCGATATTGAAGCTTTAATTCAAATGGAATTAGTGCCAAATGACGATAAAATTATTTATTCGTTTCACTTTTTTAATCCATATATTTTTACACACCAGGGTGCCCCTTGGGATAAAGAAAAAACCAGTTTAAACGGGTTACCATATCCATATTCTTTACCAGAGATGCCAATTAGACCCGATGGGCCTTTAAATTCTGATTTGCTTTACAATTATGACCATTATTATGAGAAAGCAAATAGAGCGTTTATTAATGAATCGATAAAACGTGTATATGATTGGATGATAACCAATAAAGTGCCTGTTATTTGTACAGAAACCGGAACAATCAAAACTATTCCATTACAATATCGAGAGAATTATTTCAATGATGTAATGAGTGTAATGAAATCCTATGGTATCCCAACAATGGTTTGGGATCTTGATCAGTCATTTAGCATCATTGATAAACAGAAAAAAGCCTTACCGGCTATTTCGAATTGGATAAAGAGTTTTGAGAAATAACTAGTAAGATTTGCTTTTATATAATTCTAAGATGACTAAAATTTTACATAAATCAACAAATTTTTGACTTCTTTCAGATTTTATCGGTTTTAGCTTTGACTAAAATTCGATAGAGTGCTACACCAAAAATCACGATATTATATTTTGCTGTTTTGCTTTACTGTTTTGTACTGTTTACAAGGTACAATCAGTGCTCAGTATACTATTCCTGTTTTTCAAGAATCTGTTCAACAAAAATTCAAAGCTGGCATAAATATCAGCCATTATGAAAATTATTGGAAATCAGAAGAAGAATTGATGAATAATTATCAAAAAGTGCTGGACAAAGTAGCTTTGGCCCATCAGTTAGGATTCAGTTCAATTAGACTTCCCGTTGCATTTGACAATTTTGTAAATAGAGGAACAAAGAAGATTTCTGAAAGATTATTGAAACAACTTAAAGTAATCAATGAATTCACTGCTTCCAAAAACATGAACCTGATCATTGTTGACTTTTATCCGCTTGCCAATAAATACCAAGATGTAGAAATAGAGGAAGATCAACATGCTTATTTATGGAAGCAAGTGCTGGCTGAATTTTATGGAAAAGATTACGATCATTTGTTTTTTGATATGTACAATGATCCAATTATAGATATTGAAAAATGGGATAACGCTAAAAGCAACATTATGAAACTATTGCGTCCATTAGATTTGAATCGATATTGGATAATTAGTTGCACCAATTACTGTGACATTAGTGCTTTTATAAAAATGAAAACAGTACCCAATGATGATAAAATCATTTATTCATTTCACTTTTTTAGGCCATATGTTTTTACTCATCAGGGTGCCCCTTGGGATAAAGAAAAAACCAGTTTAAAAGGATTGCCCTATCCATATTCCTTATCAGGAATGCCCCTAAGACCTGAAGGTTCTTTAAATACCGATTTGCTATACAATTATGACCATTATTATGAAAAAGGAACTAAAGCATTTATTAATGAATCGATTAAACTTGCTTATGATTGGATGATCACCAATAAAGTACCGGTTATTTGTACTGAAACCGGAACAATGGAAACTATTCCATTCAAATATCGAGAAAACTATTTTAATGATGTAATGAGTGTAATGAGAAACTATAGTATCCCAACAATGGTTTGGGACCTTGACCAGTCTTTTGGCATCATTGATAAACAGAAAAAAACCTTACCAGCTATTTCTAATTGGATAAAAAGTTTTGAATGATAAAAATATAATAAAATGAAAACCCTTAATAATAATGAACGTCAAGGTAAGAGCATGGAAGGCATGGAAGACTCTTACAAAATGATGGGCCTATCGCTATTATTTTTTACCTTAATGATAGCATATGTTTCATTAAATGAAATTGCCAAAGTTGCCAAAACACAACTAGAGGTAAAGGGATCAATTCATTTGTTAAAAAAACAATTGAATTGATTTTTGATTGATGCTAAAGTTTTGGCCAGGTTTATGCCAAAAAGTAACTGCTATTGTTACAACATTTTAGGTAATGTATGTATGTGTTTTATTAGAAGAGCTAGATATTAATAATTACCTTACTTAAGCGATTCTTGTTGTTGATTAGAAAAAGAATCGGATGATTTTTCTAATGGGTTTGTACACGGAACCAATGCATGCGATATTGAAGGAACTGGAGTGGGTTTAATAATCGCAATGATGGCTCTACTAAACAAATTGAAATTATGAAAGCGAATAATTTCTTAATGCTAGAAGACATTAAAGAATTGACAGAGTCAGTGCAAGAAAGTTTGTCATTTACTTACAAAATAATATCGGTAGCCAATCGTATAGAATGCTTAGAAATATTAAAGAAAGAGTTGCCTGATCTTATTATTTTAGATTTAATGTTATCGTTTCCTTTAGATAAATTTTCTATTATACGGATTTTAAAGAATGATCCCCAATTAGTTGGCATACCCGTAATCATTATGTCAGCAATAAATAGTGAAGATAAAATTAATTTGAGGTTGGAGTTAGGCGCAAATGACTATTTAGTAAAGCCACTAAATATTAATGAGTTGTTATGGAAAGTGAAAAAATTAGTGAGCATTCGAAAAGTGATTAAACTTCATTTTGAAAAAAAAATTTTACCTAAAGACGATGAGCAATTGCATTCTTCTTTTGAAATGATTTTTAAAAAGAATTTAAGTACGGCAATAAATGAATTAATTGATGACAATACCCTTAATGTTCAGCAATTAGCCGAAAAACTTTCAATGAGCATTTCTACACTCGAGCGTCGGGTAATAAAATATTACAGCAACACTCCTCAGAAATACATTATCCATTCTCGATTATTAAAAGCTGAAATGATGCTGAGGCAAGACCTTGGATCAATTAAAGACATAGCCTATACAACTGGATTTAATACATCGCCCTATTTTTGCACATGCTTTAAAAAAGAATATGGCATATCTCCGCTAGTATATAAAAAATCCATGAGTGACTAATTCTTTACATTATTTAAAGAATTAGTTACTTCGTTCAAAATTTACCGGTTTTAGCTTTGTTATCTGATACAATAGCAAAAAACCGATAAAATGACTAACTACAAATTACCACATCAACTTTTACTAATTGGTTTCTTTTTACTGTCTAGTAATTTCATAAGTCTTAGCGCAGAAAATGAAATGCCCAATTTCCAAATTAGTCTTCAAGAAAAGTTTAAGACTGGCATCAACATTAGTTATTATGAAAATTACTGGATATCAAATGAAGAGTTGTTAAATGATTTTCCGAAGGTCATGGCCAAATTGGTTTTGGCTCATCAACTTGGATTCAGTACCGTTCGACTGCCTGTTGCTTTTGATAATTTCCTAAACCCCGGAACCAGGGTAGTATCAACAAAGCTCATGAACCAACTCGAAAAAATTCATGCGTTTACCTCTTCAAAACAAATAAACCTCATCATTGTTGACTTTTATGGAAAAATCAACAAACACCATGATTTATCAATAGATGAAGATCATCATGCTCATATATGGGGGCAAGTTATAGATAAATTCTTTGGGAAAAATTATGATTACTTATTTTTTGATTTGTACAACGATCCTATTTTGAGTGTTGATTTATGGGATAGTGTAAAAAATAATTTAATGAAAATACTTCGTCCTTTAGATTTGAATCGATATTGGATAATAAGTAGTACCAACTACTGTGCAGTAGACGCATTGTCTAATATGAAAATTGTACCCAACGACAATAAAATCATATACTCTTTTCATTTCTTTGCGCCATATTGCTTTACACACCAAGGGGCTCCATGGGATAGTGCAAAAACCAGTTTAACAGGGTTGCCCTATCCTTATTCCTTAAAATCTATGCCACCTAAACCCAAAGAATCTTTAGATACAAATTTGAATTACAATTATGACCATTATCATAAAAAGGCAAATAGTAAATTCATTGATGAGAATATTAGGTTTGCCTATGATTGGATGATAAAAAATCAGGTGCCTGTTATTTGTACAGAAATTGGTTCGATCAACACCATTTCTCAGCAAAGTAGAGAAAATTATTTCAATGATGCTTTAGATGTTTTGAGAAGTTATAGTATTCCATCATTAATCTGGGACCTTGATCAATCATTTGGCATTATAGACAAGCAACAACAACCTATTCCTGCTGTATCGAATTGGATAAAAAGCTTTCAATAAGAGTTTAATTGCTTATGAATGAGCATTTAAATATAGGTGACAATATTTTATATAAAACAACCATTATTTGACTTTTTTCGGATAATATTCAAATTAATTTTACTAAAACTTATAAAATGGAAATCCTTAATTGTAATGAGCGTCAAGGAAAGAGCGTGGAAGCTATGGAAGACTCTAATAAAATGATGGGACTTTCGCTGTTATTTTTTGTGGTAATGATAGCATATGTTTCATTAAATGAAATTGCCAAAGTTGCCAAAACACAACTAGAGGTAAAGGGATCAATTCATTTGTTAAAAAAACAATTGAATTGATTTTTGATTGATGCTAAAGTTTTGGCCAGGTTTATGCCAAAAAGCAAAACAAGCCTTTTATACCAATTGGCACTTCCAGCATAATATTTATGAACGAACAAGTGCATGGAATGGTAAAAATGATAAATGTAGCTGCTATTGTTTTTATTGGTACTTGCCCCTTTAAAATGTTGAATTACTATATCTCCTAAATAATGATTTTCGTATCCAGCATCAGTCATTTTTTTACTTAGGTCTATATCTTCTCCATACATAAAGAACTGTTCATCAAATGCCCCAACCGATTTTACCAATTGGGTTCTTGCCATTAAATAAGCACCCGCAAGAACAGCCACTCGATGGTTCTGGTCCTTGTTTAAACTTCCTAATGCATACTGATTGAAAAACCCAGATTGCGGAAATAGACCTGCAATTCCACTCAACTTAAAAAAAGCGGCCAATGGAGTGGGAAATGCTCTTTTACTTTCAGGCAAAAATTGTCCTTTTTTGTTGACCATTTGAACGCCCAATGCCCCAACAAATTCACGATGGCTTAAATAATCCAAAGAATGCTTCAATGCATGAGCTGGTAAAAGGGTGTCTGGATTGAGAAACAATACAAAGTCTCCTTTGGCTATGACTAGAGCCTGGTTATTGGCTTTAGAAAAACCTTTGTTCTCCAAATTTGCTACAAATTTGATAGCAGGAAACATTTCCATTATTCGCGTTGATTCTACCGGATTAGATTCATTATCTACCACAATTATTTCGCCCTCTATCCCATTCAAAGCCATTTGCACCGATTGAATGCAGGGGATTAAATAATGGTAAACTTTATAATTCACTATAATAACCGACAGTTCCAAATAATCCTAATTTCCTCAAAGATGCGGAAACCTCTTTAAAAATTACTATTTCAAATCAAGTAGGGTTACTTTTGTAGCATGTTAAAAAATACATTATTAAAAGCTACTGAAGCTGGGGCCGCAGAACTGAAGCGTTTTTTCAACGGCAGTTTTGTGATCAGCAATAAAGAGGGTGTCAATAATTTGGTAACAGAGGCCGATCATGCTGCCGAAAAAGCCATCATGCAAGTGATTCAAAATGATTATCCTGACCATTTTATTTTGAGTGAGGAGAGCGGAGAAATTATTCAGGACTCTACCTATAAATGGATCATCGACCCGATTGATGGAACAGTAAACTTTGCCAATGGAATTCCTATTTGTTGCGTTAGTATCGGATTAGAGCAGGATGGCAAGATGATTATGGGTGCAGTGTACAATCCTATTATGAACGAATTTTATTTTGCACAGAAAGGATTTGGCGCAACACTCAATAACCAGAAAATTGAAGTAAGTAAAAAAACAGAAGTCATTAAAAGTTGTCTGGTTACCGGATTCCCATACACTTACTTAGATTCACCCAATGGACCCATTCAGGTTTTTGAAAAATTAATTAGAAAGGGGGTTCCTGTAAGAAGATTAGGAAGTGCCGCCATAGATTTATGTTGGGTGGCTGCCGGAAGATTCGATGGATTTTATGAACACAATTTACAGGCATGGGATAGCGCTGCAGGATTTTTGATGGTAGAAGAAGCCGGCGGAAAAGTAACCGATTTTAATGGTTATGCTTATTCTCCTTATCAACCTCATTTAATAGCTACTAATGGAAAAATTCATGATGAATTATTGGGAATTGTAAATGGAGCAAATTTTTAAACTATGGAAGAAAGAACAGAAATAGCAACACTAGGTGAATTCGGATTGATCGATCATCTAACAAAAAACAATGAAATTCAAAATGCATCATCGGTATTGGGAATAGGAGATGATGGTGCTGTGATTGATCATTTTGGAAAACAAACAGTGATCAGTACCGACCTCTTAATTGAAGGCGTGCATTTCGATTTAATGTACATGCCATTGAAACATTTGGGGTATAAAGCTGTTGTTGTAAACCTCAGTGATATTTATGCAATGAATGCAATACCTACTCAGGTTACTATGAGTATTGGTATCAGCAATCGCTTTAGTGTAGAGGCTTTGAGCGAATTGTATGAAGGTGTTTATTTTGCTTGTGAAAAATATGGAGTGGATCTAATTGGAGGAGACACAACCACTTCTCCTAAAGGATTAATTATTTCTGTTACTGCAATTGGTGAAGTGGCTCCTGATCAATTTGTAAAAAGAAGTACTGCACAAAAAGGAGATTTAATTTGTGTCAGCGGAGATTTAGGTGGTGCTTTTTTAGGATTGACCTTAATGGAAAGAGAGAAGAAAATTTATTTGGAGAACCCTTCCATTCAACCTGATTTAGAAAATGAAACTTATGTAGTTGGTCGGTTATTAAAACCAGAAGCCAGAAAAGACATCATCGAATTTTTTGCTGCTAATCAAATTATTCCTACTTCTATGATGGATGTAAGTGATGGCATTAGCAGCGAAGTATTGCATTTATGCAAACAGTCTAATTTGGGTTGTGTGATATACGAAGAAAAATTGCCCATACATGAAGATAGCAGACATGCTGCTTTTAAATTCGGACTCGACCCAACCGTATGTGCATTGAATGGTGGCGAAGATTATGAATTGATTTTTACGTTGAAACAAGAAGATCATGATAAGATTGTATTGAATGAAGAGATCAGCGTAATCGGCTACACTACAGATATAGAGGCAGGAACCAAATTACATACCAAGGGAGGAAATAAATTTAATATAACTGCTCAGGGCTGGAACCCATTTAATCAATAAGATTCAACAACAAGAGGAATGAAAAAAAGGGGCCTGTTTTTTTTATTGTTTCTAGGTATCTCTTTTTTAACTCAAGCTCAGCAGCAAGATTTGTTGACCAAAAAAATGGCACCTCAACAAATGCGCGCTGACATGGATTTATTAAAAAAAATCCTGGAAGCTAATCATCCAAGTTTATATTGGTATTCTTCTAAAGACAGTCTGGATCAGTTATTCAACGATGTTTATAGTTCTCTGAATGATTCATTGACCGAATTACATTTTAGAAATAAATTAAGTTCATGGGTAACCGCTATTAAATGTGGGCACACTACTGTTCGAGTATCTAAAAAACTATCCAAGGAATTATCCAAAAACAAACTGCCTCAATTTCCGCTTCAATTAAAAGTATGGGGAGATACTATGGCTGTTCTGGGAAATGCATTTAGAAAAGATACTGTTTTAAAAAGAGGAACCATTATTACTCAAATAAATGGAATAGGTGTTCAACAAATAAGAGACTCAATTTTTAAAGTCATTTCAACCGACGGCAATTCCATCAACCATAAAAACCAGGTGTTGAGCAATTCTTTTCCATACTGGTACAATACAGTGATTGGTAGAGATTCTGTTTATGCAATCACTTATCATGATGGTTCGGGATTAATGCAGACAACGCAGGTAAAAAGTTTTGTATCTATTCAAGCACCAAAACGGTCAAATACGCAGAATATCAATAGTACCATTAGCCCAAAACCAGATTCCTTAATTGCTACTCAAGTTGTAATGGCACCACCCATCAAAATGAGCAAACGTCAATTAGCGCAGTTATCCAGAAGATCCTTATCAATTGATACGGCAACTAATACTGCAATTATGCGTTTGAATACTTTTAGCAGGGGTTCATTAAAGCGATTTTTTAGGCGAAGTTTTCGTTCTATGAAAGAGTTGGAGATAAAAAATTTAGTCATTGATTTAAGAAGCAATGGGGGTGGTAAAGTAGAGAATAGTACTCGTTTAACTCAATATTTAATCAATCGTTCTTTTAAAATAGGAGATTCTGTAGTGGCGAAAAGCAGAAAGTTTGAATATGGCCGATATATACATCCATCGGCAATTTATTGGCTGGCAATGAACTTTGGAGGAACCAAAATGGAAGATGGAAAAATTCATTATCGTAGATATGAAACCCATTTTTATGACCCAATCGAAAAAAATCATTTTGACGGAAAGGTTTATTTGCTTCAAGGGGGTGCAAGTTTTTCTGCTGCTACCATGTTTATTGCTGCTTTAAAAGGGCAAGAAAACGTGAGCGTTGTTGGAGAAGAAACGGGAGGTGGGTATTATGGCAATTCTGCCATGCATATTCCTAGTATCGTTTTACCCAATAGCGGTTTAAGGGTTGGGCTACCTATGTATCGGTTGGTGATGGATAAAAATAGGCCAAAGGGAAATGGAATAACGCCGGATTGGTTTATTCCACCATCTTCTATAGCCATCAAGGAAGGTATTGATCTAAAAATGAACAGTGTTTATGGGCTTATAAATAAAGCATCTAAGCGTTAATGATTAATGCTTCATGAAAAGAAAGCTATTTTTGTACTTACCAATATGTCCAGAAGAATCATCATTATATTTTTTTTGATTTTTTGCTTTATGTGCAGCTTTGCACAAAAACAAATAAAACCATATGTAACAGGTGCTGCTTATTTTGATTCATTGAAGAATCAAAAACCCTCTATTAAACCTACAGGAGATTTTGATCAGCGTTTTTCTTTTATTGGAACAACCAATAAAGAAGTAAATATTTGGGGTTATAGAATTGGCTTATTGGTAAACGACCGATTTAAAGTAGGGATTGGGGGTTATACCTTTAAAGCCAATTTCGATGCTAAAAGAGATAGTGTACGATTAAGAACTGGTAATGTAACCAGAACGGTAACCAGTGTTAGCCAGGTAAGTCAAACCATCTATTTCGGTACCATGTATTTTGAGCCCTATCTTATCAGAAGAAGGCGTTGGGAAATGAGTTTACTCATGGAATTGGGTTATGGAACTGCCACTATTGATTCTACCAATAGTAATAAAGTATATGTAGGCAGAAATGTAACCACAAGAAATGCTAACTCTACCATAAAAGAGCCATTTGTTCCCATTGGAATGGGCTTGTCATTTAACTTAATTATTCCTGATAAAAAAGGCTGGCATTTCTTAACTTATTTTGGGTTGAATGCCATCGTTGGAATGCGCACTGTAATTTTAGATAGTGATTTTAAACAAAATTATGATGGGTTCTTTTATAGCATCGGTACCGCTATTTATATTGATCGGATTTTTACAGATATTTCCGGGAAAAGGAAAAAGACCATGCAAGCAAACAAACCCATTAATTAATAAATATTTGCAATAAAAAAACCGAAGTGATTGCTTCGGTTTTTTTGTTGAATCAATTTGTCTTAGTGTTTTTCACCAACTACGCATTTCTCTTTGATCTCATGAAAATTATCATGTGCTTTAGTAATCAATGCGGTTAATTCTTTATCGGATTTTTTGGCTTTAACACCTGCTTCAATTGCTTCGCAACTTGCCACTAATTTTTTCAAAATTGGTTTTGCAATTGTTGCATCATATCCTTTTGGAACAGGAGCAGATTCCCATGTTTTTGCCTTAGCTGTTAAAGTAGCTGCATTGTCTTTGGTCGGCTTTAAATTGCCTTCTTCAGCTGGGTGAAAAGTTTTACTCATTACCGAATGGAATTCTTCCATTTGTTTCCATTCTGCTTGTTGTGCAATACCTGCTACAGATAAAAAAGCAGCAACGGCAAATAAAAATAATTGCTTCATATAGTTTCTTGTTTAATTAACACAAAGCTACGGTCTAAGTGCTTTCGAATAATGTAGTTTGTAAAATTATTTTGTTAAATCGAGGTCGTTGTTTAAACATATATATTGAGCTGAATTTCCAGGTTCAATGCAAGCGGTAATAACAGGGTTATTCATCACTTGTGCAGGGTACACAGAACACATATTAATGGCTTCGCCTAATTCAATGTCTACATGATTGACTAAATTTTGAATTGATTTTAGCATGGTTAATGCAGAGCCACTTAATATTCCGTTGGCTTCATATTTATCTCCATTGAGTTGATGCGGATAAGGACCATCTTCTGTATCAGTAACAGCATCGGTTATTACAAATAATCGATTGCCCAATTGTTTTTTGGCAATTTTAATCGCTTCAAAATCTACATGGTATCCATCAGGAACTATGCTACACATTACTTTAGCATGATTAAATATAGCACCCACCATTCCTGGCGCTCGGTGTTGTAATGGACTCATGGCATTAAACAAATGTGTTGCTGTTCTTATTCCACCATCAAATGAATTGATGGCTTCTTCATAACTCGCATCGCTGTGTCCGGCAGAAACAACTACACCATAAGAATGAATTAAATCAATTATTTCTTTGTTGCATATTTCTGGAGCCAGGGTAATCATGGTAATAATTCCTTTTCCATAATCAAGCAATTCTTTTACTTCATTCACAGAAGGCGCAAAAATAAATTGGGATAAATGTGCGCCCCGTTTTTTATTGTTGATCCAGGGCCCCTCTACATGCAATCCTATACAACCCTTTCCACCAGAAGCTTGATAGTCTCTAACCGCATCTACACAATCAAAAATAATTTTATTGCTATTGGTTGCAACAGTTGGCTGAAACCAATGGGCACCGCCATTTGTACAATAATCGTACAATAGCTGAATAGCTTCTTTATTCGGATGCATGCTCAATAATTGCCCACCAGCTCCATAAATTTGCAAATCAATCAATGCAGGAATAATGTATGGATGTATAGTTATTGGTTGATTGGTTATTAGTTGATTAGTTATTGAGTTATTGGGAACGATAGCCGTTACAATCTCGTTTTTGATCACTAGTGTTGAGTCTTCATACCAGCGTTTCCCACTATATATTTTATGCGCGGATAGATACGTTGTGTTATTCATTATCGATGATGGAATTGGTAATTGTAAAATGATCAGCATCTTTCCAAAAAGGAAAGCGCGTTCTAATTTCCATTAATTTTTCTTTGCTGAGTTCCTGTGTAAAAATGTTTTCGAGATTTGCTTCGGTGTACAATACTTCACCTAATGGATCAATCAACATGCTATCGCCGCTGTGTTCTATATTATTGCCATCATTACCTACTCTGTTCACCCCGATAACATAACATTGGTTTTCGATGGCCCTTGCAATCAATAAAGATTTCCATGCATGGCTTCTTCTTGCGGGCCAGTTGGCTACATACAACAATACATCAAATTCTGGCTCTTCTTTAGATGCTTGCCTGGCCCAAACAGGAAAACGCAGATCGTAACAGACCTGTGTATTGATCTTCCATCCATTTACACTAGTGATCAATCGCTTAGTGCCAGCAGTATAAAATTGATCTTCTCCTGCAAATGCAAATCGGTGTCGCTTATCATATATACCTACAACTCCATTGGGTAAAACCCATAATAAACGATTGTAGTAATGGTTGTTCTCTTCTATAATTACGCTTCCTGTTAAGATGATTTTTTTAGTTGCTGCCATTCTTTTCATCCATTCAACCGTTGGTCCATCCATTTTTTCGGCCAATTCGGATGGTTTCATACTAAAACCCGTAGAAAACATTTCCGGTAAAACCACCAAATGCGACGGTGTTGAAATAGACATGATTTTTTGCTCAAACATGGCCAAATTAGCCAGCTTATCTTCCCAGTGTAAATTGGATTGAATCAACGTGATGGTTAAATTACTCATGCATGCAAATTAATGAATTCGGTAAGCAATTTGAAAGGATCCATATCGGTGAGATTTGGTTTGAGAAGCGGTTTCCTTAGATTGATAAACGTATTCGATTCTTCCTGTAAACCTACCCGAAGCATAACAAACACCGATTGTTTGTTGATACATGAATGGGGAAGGACTTTGCGTTACTTCAGTTGTTCCGTTATTAAAAACACCTCCTTGCAAAGTAGCATTGTATGCTTGTGCAATTATTTGTGGGTAGAAATATCCAAAGAATTCATGTGTTCTTTTTGTCTTTTCTTCTGAACTACTCAATCTTGCATTCCAAAGAGCGGATTGGTTGCTTTTTTCAAAAGCACCCCAAACCATCATTGCTCCTACTTTAGCATTGGTAAAATTTGTTCCCAGATTCGCTTGCAATACTGGCTGCACTTTAAAACCATTTGTAGACGCTAATGTAGTTGCATAGGTAGCGCCGATATCTATTCCTACTGCATTTTCAATCTGGTATTTCCATCCAGTAAATTTTGCAAAACCCAACCAACCATGGTAGGTGTTTTGTAAGCCCTCACCCCCTGATGCTGGACCAATCAAACCCAATGTACCATTGAGTTGTAGCACTCTGTCATTTTTTAAGAATTGTGTTTGTGCATAATTTACATACAAATAACCACAATAGGCGCGGTCTATATCTGCCGTTGTTTTTGTTTCTCTTTTCAGGGGTGTGAAAATTTTTTGACCCAACTCAAATGAGTGAATTTTTTTATTGCCTTTATGGTCTTTGACAAACGCATAATTCAACATAAAACCGTTGGTATAATATGCATCGTTTAAATTAAACAGATATGCATCGTTTTCGGTTTTGAATGAAAATTCTTTGGAATAATTGGTTGGTTTTGTTTGAGCAAAACAATTTGATGATAATATTAAAAATGCGATGATCTGTAGGTATTTCTTCATTTAGTTTTTGCCGATTCGGCTTTTATATTTTTGATGATCTGTTGAATTAATGCGGGCTCATATCCTTTTTGCATCATGTACGCCATAGTTTTTGATTCGCGGTTGATGTATTGTTCGTGCTTCAATAAAACCCATTTTGCCTTTGCCAGTTTTGTGGCCGTTTTTTCGTATTCATCTCGATCAATTTCCCTTAACCCTTTTTTTATCGTGTATTCACTTAGTTTTTTTTGTTTGAGTGCATAGATGATTTTATTAACCCCCCATTTCTTCTGCCTAAAATATCCTCCTACAAAGAGTTTGGCATATCGCTCTTCGTTGAGGTAGTCTTCTTCAATTAACTGCGAAATCAATTGCTCCACTTGTGCTTTTCTCAATCCCAAGTTATAGGCTTTTTCCTTTACTTCGGCATGGCATCGCTCTTGATAGCCACAGTAATGCTTCAGTTTCATTAATGCCTGTTCGGGCGTAGGAGTAGATTTAGGCTTGAACAAGTGCTTTTTTTAGTTAAAGTAGGTATATTTGTTAGTAGGTCAAAATAACTTCTTTTATCCAGTCGTTTATGACAGACCAATAAGATCGCTATGGCTGCACCAAAACACAATGTTTGTTTAATTGACGACGATAAAATTTATCAATTTACCGCCCGCAAAATATTGGAATCTACTGGATTGGCTAAAAATATTCTTTCATTTTACAATGGTAAAGAAGCCATTGGTTTTTTCCAGGACAAACAAAACAATAGCCAGGAGGAATTGCCAGATGTGATTTTTTTGGATATCAATATGCCTGTAATGAATGGATGGCAGTTTTTAGATGAATACCAAAAACTAAACACCTCCCTCAAAAGTGCCATTACCATTTATATGGTGAGTTCTTCTGTAGATGATTGTGATATCCAAAAGTCCAAGGAATACAGCTCGGTTGCCGAATACATTGTAAAGCCCATCAATCGAATCAGGTACCAGCAATTGATAGAACAGCTCAATAGGGCTTAATTACCGTCAAATTCACATCTAAACCATAGTTGTATACATTTAAAAAAATGGTACTATTTTGGTAGCAGAATCTTACAATTTTACTGTAGGTTTGTTACGTATAAAACGCCTTTATGAAATTTATCGTTTCTTCTTCTTCTTTATTAAAACATTTGCAACAGATCAGCGGTGTTATCAATGCCAATACGGTTTTGCCGATTCTCGAAGATTTTTTGTTTGAGATCCAAGATAAAAAGCTCAATGTAGTGGCCACCGACCTTGAAACCGTTATGCGGGTTCAGATGGATGTAGAAAGCAAGGCCAATGGAAAAGTGTGTATTCCTGCAAAAATTTTGTTGGATTCTTTGAAAAACATTGCCGACCAACCACTTACATTCACGATCGACAAAAACTTTGCAATAGAAATTACCAGTGATAATGGTAAATACAAAGTGATGGGCGAAAACCCCGACAATTTTCCCAAAGAACCATCATCTGATGATACTACCAGTTTTAAAATGAGTAGTACTGCATTGTTAACCGGTATCAATAAAACTTTGTTTGCAGTTAGTGGCGATGATTTACGTCCTGCAATGACTGGAGTTTTCTTTGAGTTAACCAAAGATAGTGTTCAACTGGTAGCCACTGATGCACATCGTTTGGTTCGTTATAAGCGCACCGATACACATGCTACTAAATCAGATTCATTCATTGTTCCAAAAAAGCCATTGAACTTATTAAAGAACGCCTTACCTGATAATGAGGATGAATTAAACATCAGTTACAATAGCAATCATTTATTTGTTCAGCATGGTTCTACCCATATGATCTGTAGATTGATCGATGCAAGATTCCCTGATTATAAAGTGGTAATCCCTGCAGACAATCCATATAAATTGGTTGTTAACAAAGCCGATTTTCAAAATGCATTGCGCCGCGTAAATGTATTCTCTAACAAAAGCACCAACCAGGTTGCCTTGAATATTACCGGTAGTGAATTGCAAATGGCTGCTCAAGATGTAGACTTTAGTTTCGAAGGAAATGAGCGTATGAATTGTCAATACGATGGTGAAGATCTTCAAATTGCATTCAATGCACGTTTCTTAATTGAAATGCTCAACGCTGCAGATACCGATGATGTTAAAATGGAATTGTCTACTGCTACAAAAGCTGGTTTAATCAAACCTACCGAACAAGCAGAAGGTGAAGACCTGTTGATGTTGGTGATGCCGTTGATGTTGAATAATTAATTTTTTATTTTTAATAAGTGAACCCCGCAATTTTATTGTGGGGTTTTTTAATGTACAATAGAATTGAATGCTGATAAACTTTTATTGAAATAAATTGTAATTTCAAGAAATAATTGCCAACCATGATCGATTCGATTGTAGCCTATTTTTCTCAAATACCGAGTTTACACCGAGCGCTAATTTTAGCAGGTGGAATTACCTTCTTTTGGATCATTGAAGGGGCCGCTCCTTTGTTTGGCTTTAAATACAATAAATGGAAGCATGCTTCCATCAATATCTTTTTTACCATCACTACCATTGTGATCAATTTTGCTTTTGCATTATTGATGGTGAAAACCAGCGACTGGGCAATCGATAATCATTTCGGCATTTTGCAATTGATTGAATTGCCTACCTGGGTTACAATGATTGGTGGTGTATTATTACTCGATTTAGTAGGTGCTTATACCATTCATTTTGTTGAGCATAAAGTAAAATGGATGTGGAAATTTCATATGGTTCATCATGCCGATACCCATGTTGATACTACCACTGCCAACAGACATCACCCCGGTGAATCTGTTTTTCGTGCAGTGTTTACAATAATTGGTGTGGCCATTTGTGGAGCCCCCATGTGGACCGTGATGTTGTATCAAAGCATGAGTGCCGTACTCTCTCAATTCAATCATGCGAATTTAAGATTGCCATTGGCAATTGATAATGCGTTGAGTTGGATTATTGTTTCTCCCAATATGCATAAAGTACATCACCATTACAAACAGCCTCAAACAGATAGTAATTACGGAAATATTTTTTCTATTTGGGACCGCTTATTCGGAACCTTTAATTATACTCCTATAGAAGAAGTACGTTATGGATTGGATGTGCTGGACGATACCACTGACGAAAAACTAGCGTATCAATTAAAAATTCCTTTCGACGGATCGATTAAAACAAATTATTAGCTATCGCATTTTTGCTTAAATAATTACCATGAAGATTATTGCCATGATACCTGCCCGATATGCGGCTACTCGTTTTCCTGCCAAGCTCATGCAAATGCTGGGGAGCAAAACGGTGATCAGGCATACTTACGATAACACCATGGCTACTGGTTTATTTGATGAAGTGGTAGTTGTAACAGATAGTGAAATTATTTTCAATGAAATAGTGAATCATGGGGGCAAGGCCATCATGAGTAAAAAAAATCATGAAAGCGGTAGCGATCGTATTGCAGAAGCCGCTGCAGAATTGGATGTTGATATAATTGTGAATGTGCAGGGCGATGAACCTTTTGTTCAAAAAGATCCATTAGAAAAATTGCTCGCTACATTCAATGACCCAACTGTTCAAGTTGCTTCTTTAATGCAGGAATTAAAAGACGAAGCGTTAGTCAATGATCCCAATTATGTAAAAGTGGCTGTTGACCGCAATATGAATTCCTTGTTTTTCTCACGCAGTGTAATTCCATATCCGCGCAATTATGAAATCAGCATTCCTTATTACGAACATATTGGTGTGTACGCCTTCCGAAAAAAAGCATTGCTCGATTTTACTGCCTGGCCAATGACTCCATTAGAAGCTGCTGAAAAAATTGAATGCCTTCGTTATTTAGAATACGGCATTCCATTAAAAATGGTACTCACCCAGTACATGGGTGTTGAAATAGATACCCCAGAAGATTTAATTAAAGCTGCAAAATTATTATAGCGCTTCGGGGTAATAATTTATAATACTTTCCAAGTTTATAGCTTATCGAATAAGGCCCTAAGCTTTTCGCGCGTCATTATTTTTTCCCAGTCTTTTCCTAAAGCATTCTCCCATAAGGGTTTCATGCCCATCGATACATTGATCATTTTTTCAAAATCTTCTTCACTCAATCCTTTACAAATGCCTTGAGGAATTTCGATCTTATTTTTCTCCACCATGTATTTAAACTCTTTCACTCCTGCAGGATAATATTCTTCCAGATGATTCATCACAATACAGTTGCCCACTCCATGCTTGGTGCCTAATAAATAACTCAAACCATAACTCACTGCATGTGCCACACCTACTTGAGAATACGCAATACTCATTCCACCTGCATAAGATGCCATCATTAATTGATCATCACACTCGTCGTCCCAAATATTTTTTTCTACAAAAACTTTTTGACACAATTGCAACGCTTTCTCTCCATAACTTTTACTGAATTCATTTAAATAAGTTCCTTCTAAACTTTCTATACAATGTATATAACAATCCATGCCCGTATAGAAACGTTGATTGGCAGGTGCGTCTTTGGTTAATTCTGGATCCAGCACAATTTGATCGAAAGGAGTGAAATCTGAATTCATTCCTAGCTTACGAGTTGGTCCTGTAAGTACAGTCGTTCTGCTCACTTCTGCTCCAGTACCACTCAATGTAGGAATACCTGCTTTATAAACTCCCGGCTCTTGTACCAGATCCCAACCCTGATAATCTGCCGATGATCCTGGATTGGTCATCATCAATGAAACTGCTTTAGCCAGATCCATGGTAGATCCGCCGCCAATTCCAATGATTCCGCTCACGGTTCCAAATTCTTCTTTCAATGATCTTGCTAATGCATCTACCTGAGTTGTTTTTGGTTCATAGGTAACATCGGCCATGATCACTTTGTCTTTCCCCCGAAGTGGAATTCTATTCAATAAAGGTTTGCCTTCAAAAAAATGATCTACTAAAAATATCATTGGAGCATCACCCTTGCGTTGTGGTGCTAAAATTTCATCTAATTGATTAAAACTTCCGCGGCCGTATACCACGTAACTAACCATTTTAAAATTTCTAAAACTCATGTTGCTGTTTTTACAAATACAAAGATGCTGTTTATTTCCAAATAGATTTCATCGGCCAGAACCAGACATTTTCAAATACTGTTGGGTTTCCATCGCTGAAAAATTCAATACCGGTATCAGACTCTTCCGGAAATACTTGTGCCGTAAAAACCAGTTCGCCATTGTTTGCATACACTTCTACTATACTCTTATCAAAATAAATATGCAAATGCACTACATCATTCTTGGTTTTTAAATACGCATTTTTTTGATTGAAGAATGGAAACTGAGTGCTGAAAGGTACAAGTGGACCGGTTCTTTCGATATACAGTTGTTCTACATTGGCCACATATTTAATCGAGAAATAACGATTGCCTCCAACAGCTATTTTTATACCACTTACACTGGTTGCTGTAGGCCTGATATCTAATTCCATTTCGAAACATTGACCTTTAAATGGTGTAGTATAATTGGTTTTAACCGAAACTGGTTCTTTCAATACTTCCGCTGTAGAACGCAGGCTGTTAATGGCTTTGATGGGTTCTTGAATGAGAATCCATTCATTGCCCATTTTTTTAACTGCTAATTTTCTTGGAAGAGACATTGCTCCTTTCCATGGTTTGGTAGGTATATCTCCGGCATAATTCCAGTTGTTTACCCAGCCAATGGTCACAGGTATTTTATCAGGTGTTGTTTTATAAGACACTGCTGCATAATAATCCATTCCATAATCTGGTCTAAAAATTTTATTGGAAGGATTTTCATTAAAAAATTTAGATCCATTAAAATTTCCTACAAAATATTGCATCGAAGAATTTTGAGAAACCAAGAGCACCCATTTCTTTTTCAAAGGTTCTCCAACTATCGGTACCTGAATTAAATCAGGACATTCCCATACACCCGAAAGATCTCCTACAGGACCAAAATCTCCTTCGTATTTCCATTGCTTCAAACTAAATGAACTATAGAATGCAATCATTTTTTCATTGGGCATTGCTACAGACATGATCCATTTTTTTCCTGCCTCATACCAAAACACATTGGGGTCTCTGAAATCTTTCATTTGCAAATCCAATACAGGATTGCCCGTGTAATTACTAAATGATTTACCGCCATCGATACTATAAGCCAGATATTGATTTTGAAGTGAGCTGTCGTGTGCTGTATAAATAGCCACCAAGGGAACATCTTCTTTGTTTTTCCCTAATCCACTTCTATTCTTTAAATCTGCCACCATCGACCCAGAAAAGATCATTTTTTCGGATGATTCTTTAATGGCAACCGGAAGTTCTTTCCACTTCAATAAATCTTTACTTACTGCATGACCCCAGCTCATATGACCCCAGTTATTTCCAAAGGGGTTATGTTGATAGAATAGATGATATTCACCATTGTGATAAATCAACCCGTTCGGATCATTGATCCAATTCCTTTGAGTAGAGAAATGAAACTGAGGGCGATATCTTTCCTTATAAAAGTTGGGCTGCGCATTCGCTGCAACAGCAATACATATCAGCATCAGTAAAACCAATTTTTTCATGTGGCTAAGGTTAATAGGGATACGTAAATTTAGTGAATAATGTTGCTCTATCGCATCATTTCTAACTCTTTCTGTAAGCGAAACATTTCATCTCTTAATCTGGCGGCTTCAATAAAATCTAAATCTCTTGCTGCTTTCTCCATTTCTTTTTTGGTTCGCTTAATGGCAGATTCCACCTGCGGTATGGTAGTATAACTAATTTGTTCCTCTGCTGATTTGGTTTCAACCAGGGACTGGTCTTGTTGCATTGCATAAGGATTGGATGGATCATATCCTTTTATATCCAAAACCGACGTTTGTGCAAAAACCTGTTCTTTACTTTTAATAATGGTTGTTGGTGTTATATTATGTGCCAGATTATAAGCAATTTGTTTTTCTCTACGACGGGAGGTTTCGTCGATGGTACGTTGCATACTCTCCGTCATTTTATCGGCATAAAAAATAACCAATCCGTTTACATTACGGGCAGCCCTTCCTGCTGTTTGAGTTAATGACCTCTCGTTTCTTAAAAATCCTTCTTTATCGGCGTCTAAAATAGCCACCAAAGAAACTTCAGGTAAGTCTAGGCCCTCTCTCAATAAATTAACACCAACCAATACATCGATCACTCCCAATCTCAAATCGCGCAAAATCTCTACACGCTCCAAAGTATCTACATCACTGTGTATATATTTCGATTTGATATTGATTCTTCCTAAATATTTATCCATCTCTTCTGCCATGCGTTTGGTTAATGTAGTAACCAAAACGCGATCCCCTTTTTTAACACGCTCATCAATAGCATCTAATAGATCATCAATCTGATTTACACTAGGTCTTATTTCTATCGGTGGATCTAACAAACCAGTAGGTCGAACCACTTGCTCTACAACCACGCCTCCAGTTTTCTCTAATTCATATTCTCCAGGTGTAGCACTTACAAAAATGGTCTGACCGGTTAAACTTTCAAATTCATTAAAATTCAATGGACGATTGTCCATGGCGCTCGGCAACCTGAATCCATAATCTACCAATACCAGTTTTCTACTTCTATCCCCTCCATACATTCCTGCAACCTGTGGTATGGTTTGATGGCTTTCATCAATCACACATAAAAAATCTTTCGGAAAATAATCGAGTAAACAGAATGGTCTGGTGCCCGGTTTTCTTCTATCAAAAAAACGAGAATAATTTTCTATTCCGTTGCAATAGCCCAATTCTCTGATCATTTCCAAATCATATTCCACCCTTTCTTTTAAACGAGATGCTTCTATGAATTTTCCAGATGCTTTAAAGTATTCAACTTGTTGCATCATTTCATCCTGAATTTCATGCATCACTTCTACAATCATGTCTTTGGGTGCTAAATATAAATTAGCTGGAAAGATAGCGGCTGTTTCCATCAGGCCAATACGCTTACTGGTAGCCGTTTCTATGCTTTCTATTTCTTCAATCTCGTCTCCAAAAAAACTGATGCGATAACCAAAATCTACATAAGGCAGATTAATATCTACCGTATCTCCTTTAACCCTAAATGTTCCTCTATTAAAATCTCCTTGAGATCGGTTGTATAGAGAATTGACCAAAGCATGTAAAAAACCTTGACGAGAAATAGTCTGTCCTTTTTGAATACGGATAATTCCATTTTCGTATTCTGTTGGATTACCCATTCCATAAATACAACTCACACTGGCAACAACAATAATATCTCTTCTTCCACTCAATAATTGTGAAGTAGCTTGTAAGCGAAGCTTATCGAGCTCTTCATTAATGCTTAGATCTTTTTCTATATACACGCCACTTACAGGCATGTAGGCTTCTGGTTGATAGTAATCGTAATAACTTACAAAATACCCAACCGCATTCTCAGGAAAGAATTGTTTGAACTCTCCATACAATTGTGCCACCAAGGTTTTGTTATGCGTTAATACTAAAGTGGGGCGTTGTACTTGTTGAATTAAATTGGCAATCGTAAAAGTTTTACCGCTTCCGGTTACACCCAATAAGGTTTGATACTGTTCTCCTTCGTTTACACCATCTACTAGATCCTGAATAGCTTTTGGTTGATCCCCAGCGGGTTGATAAGAAGTAACTAGTTTAAAAGGCATGCAACAAAATTACTTCCTTTTTATAGAGAAGATGGTGATCGGTGGATCGAAATATTGATTTCTTTCTTTCTGCTCATGAATTTTGCGAATGATCTGCATTCCGTTGATCACTTTTCCGAATGCAGAATAGCCCTGTCTATCGGGAACATTCTCCCCACCAAAATCTAAACCTGGTTCGTCGTCCATGCAAATAAAAAATTCTGTTCCAGCTGTTCCTGGTTCTCCTCTTGCAATGGAGATTACGCCTGTTTGATGTTTAATTCCTGTTTGTTTGGTAGACTCGTGGGGAATTCCTTTGATGCGTGAAGCCAATGCATAATTGGTTTTCCAGATACCCCCTTGTATCAACAAAGATTTGGGTGCATTGGAAGGTTGATTATACATATGTAATACTCTATAAAAATTGGCTTTAGTATACCATCCCGAATCGATGTATTGTAAAAATGCTTTTGTAGTTATAGGCGCTTTGTCTTCAAACAAAACAAGTTCTACTTCTCCATAAGCGGTTTCGATAATAACATGTGGATTACCCGTTGCTTTTTCTTTGCAAGCATTCAAAAAAAATAAACAAGCAATACAAATCGATATAACACGCATGGTCAGGTGAAATTATGGGATAATTTCAAGTAAAAAAACCTGTGTTTTTTCGAAATCACTAAAATTATTGTCAACAATTAAAATAATGGATTGATGTCCGTTTGGTAAAACAGGGCCTAAGGTGATTCCTTCTACATTGTCAATAAACTCAGGCATATCATCCATATTCAATAATAATTTCTTCTTCATTGGAACAAAAGAATTATCCAGCGCTAAAGAAGGTATATCTTTTACATTGGTTGCGCCTCTTGCATCAGCTAAGAATAATTTGATCGTACATTTTTGTCTGCCGGTAGAATAGGCTCTTTCAATTACAATGAATTTGAAATTACCAATATTTAATATTTCAGAAATACCATTTACTTTAAATGCACTTAGTGGGTTGGCAGGATAATCAATTACCTCTGGTTTGTAAGCATATTGCTCTGAATTTCTTTTGGTGTCAACATCAAATCTAAAAAAACGCAACCAGGTATTTTGAGAAAATGTTTCTACACGAGGACCATCTTCTAGTAATGGCTCTTCTACAATTACAAATAATTTTTTATAAAACTCTCCATAACTCATTCCTTCAAATACTCCATTGGTTCTTGGGCCTTTTGCGTTGGCGCTCATGAATAAATTACTAGGAAGAGAAAATGTGTCAATCCATTTTCCTGATCTGTCCATAATATTGATGGCGGGGTTCACTAGAACTGTGTCTTTATCGGCTAGTTTTCGTTCGCCTTCGCTTGTCCAAATAAAATTCTTAGTGATTGGATTGTATCGAATAGATTCTGGGTCGCATGCGGTTTTAGCATCTTTATAATAATCGGGAAACACATTACCATTGGGCTGCTTGAGGTATTGAACGTCTGTCCAAATAACACTATCGATCTTAGTATCTTTCAATTTTATTTTTGCGGTATAAAATCGAGCGGGATTGATGTTTGATCGATCATCACAAATAAAATAATATTCGTCTGCTTCTTTATTATAATCTACTCCAGACAAACCGCCAACGGTGGTTTCTTTATACTGTAAATTATGCGGTACTTCAAAAATATCCAATACTTTTAAACTACTGATGTTATCGATGATTTTTTCATTGGAAGCGCCTTTTTGTGCAGGCTTACAAGACATTACAAACAATACACCTAATAATAGGTAAACGGTCTTTTTCAAAATAATAGGGGGGATTATTGAGGTGCAAATATACAAAAATTATTTAAATTTTGGTGGATGCATTTCATCCCAACCTGTTGCTAATTGATATGCTTTTGCTGCCAGTAAAATATTGGCTTCGTCATATAAATTTCCAATAAAACTGATACTAAATGGAGCGTTTGTTCTTTTATCAAAACCAGTGGGTACACATACAACAGGTTGGCCTGTTAAATTAGTAATAGCAGATTGATTGCCGCTTCCTCTTGTTGGACAAATTAACACATCTACTTTTTGCATTGCTTCGTTCACTTTTTGCATTAGTAAATATCTATGTCTGTTTGCATTCACATATTCTACCGCAGGCATTAATCGGGATACCCTAAAACTATTGGGCCAATCAAAAACGCTTTGTCTGGTCATTTCATCATCAATATTGTTTCTTGTGAATTCATCAAATGCGGCTGCGGACTCTGCACTAATTACAGCATCCATGATATTGAATTTGTATGCTGTATCAGGAAATACAATTGGTATTAATTCTACACCCATTTGCTTAAAGGTTTCCAACACTTTCCATTCCGATCTTGAAGTATCTCTTATAAAATCAAAATAATTTTTAGCATAGCCGATGCGCAATTTTTTTATATCTGCTGATGGTTGATAATTAAAAGGTTTGGATACGGCTGATGCGTCTAGTCCATCCGTTCCATGTATATAACTAAAGACCACCGCTGCGTCTTCTGCAGATCGGCAGATCGGTCCTACTTTATCTAAACTCCAGCTCAACGCCATTGCTCCTGATCTACTGATCCTGCCAAATGTAGGACGCAGGCCGGTTGCGCCACAGGTAGATGCTGGAGAAATGATGGATCCCCATGTTTCTGTACCAATGGCAAATGGAACCAGTCCCGCAACAGTTGCCGATGCAGAACCAGCAGATGATCCAGAAGAACCGAATTGTGTATTCCATGGATTCTTGGTTCTTCCCCCATACCAATAATCACCCATTGCCAATGCACCCAATGTAAACTTTGCTACTAGCACCGCTCCCGCTTCTCTAAGTCGAGTATATACATAGGCGTCTTCTTCAATCACTTGATTTTTATACGGAGCTGCGCCCCAGGTTGTTTTTGTTCCTTTAACTGAAAACAAATCTTTTAGTCCAAATGGTATTCCGTGCAATAAGCCCTTGTATTTTCCCGCAGCAATTTCAGCGTCTGCTTCTGCTGCTTGTTGGAGAGCAGTTGCTTCTGTTATAGATATTACACATTGAAGGCTGTCGCCATATTTTTTTATTCGATCCATAAAAAATTGGGTGAGTGTTACCGAACTTATTTTTTTTGATTGAATCAAGGATGCCAGCTCTTCTATTGAATAAAAAGCTAAATCGTTTATATCCGATGGCATATTTGCTTTGGGTAATTTCCATTTTATTTTTTCTTGTTTGGTAGGAAAAACCATTCCGGGCAATGCGGGGTTTTGGGCCAGACTCATTTGAACTCCGTTGCTTAGTTGTTGTTTGTGCATTGCTTTGAAAAGCAGCAAATTCTCTTTCACACCCTGATACATAGTATCTACTTCCTTATCGGAATATTGTAAATCCATTAATCTGGCTGCTGCAGGGATGTCTTTTTTAGTAATAGTGTCTTGCGCTTGAAGGGAAGAAAATAGCAATATGCAAATTGCCATGCCAGATAGTTTCATTCTTTTGATATTTTTTATTCGTCTATTCCTTTAAAAGTATTTCCTAATCTAAGGTCTCCGGTTTCAAAACCTTTTTTAAACCAGTACATTCTTTGTTTAGAAGTTCCGTGAGTAAAAGCATCTGGCATTATGGTTCCGCCACTTTGTTGTTGCAAACGATCATCGCCAATTGCATTCGCAGCTTTTAGCGCAGACTCCAAATCGCCAGGTTCCAATATTTTTTGAAGTTTATTGGCATGATGCGCCCAGACGCCAGCCAAAAAATCGGCTTGTAGTTCTAGTTTAACGGATAGTTTATTGTACTCTACTTCACTTGTCTTTGCCCTCATTTGTTGTACACTTTGTGAAGTTCCATTCAGTTCTTGAATATGATGCCCTACTTCATGTGCAATCACATAGGCCATGGCAAATTCACCAGGTGCATGAAAACGTTCATCTAATTCTCTAAAAAAGGAAAGGTCTATATATACTTTGTGATCGGGCGGACAGTAGAAGGGGCCGGTGGCTGCGCTTGCAAAACCACATCCGGATTCTGTTTGATTACTGAATAATACCAATCGGGGCTTTTCAAATTGCTGACCACCTGCTCTATAGATAGAATCCCAGACATCTTCGGTATAAGCCAAAACAACTTTGGTAAATGAGGCTAATTTTTCTTCTTCGGGCGATTTACTGGAGGGAGATTGAGTTTGTTGTGTTGTTACTACTTGATTCACCACATCAGAAGGGTTTCCCCCCAATAACACATAAATGATGGCAATTACAATGGTACCTATTCCACCCCCAATAGCCAAACCACCCCCACCGCCTCTTCTATCTTCTACATTATTACTTTCTCTGTTTCCTAACCAACGCATATTATAAGTTTTCGGCGCCAACAAGTTAGTAAAATAGCTTATTCAACAAAAAGATTATTATTCATTATGCCCATCGAGAAGCACCAATTGCTCCTATAATATGAAATATTGCACTTAATAATAATATCAAGAAAGAGCCGGTAATTGCAAATAAAATAACATGTACAATGAAAAAATACAAAGGATAAATTAGGAATAATGACCCAAAAAGCACGGAATCATAAAAAACCGTTCCTTTTGTTTTTTCTTTAATTGACTTATTTAGCAAAAAATACAGAGGATAGTTCAACCACTTTCCGATAAACGCCAAAATTGATTGACTTAAAGAACTTCCGCTTTTATGGTTAAGTGGAACCTGAATCATCGACTTAAGTATGGGGCGTAACTGCTCATTAAACCAATGTAGGTTTTTAGACTCTTCTTCAAAAGGAAAAAGGGCCGAAGCCAGAATTGGATCCGCAGCCTCAACCCGTACATTTTTTCCAAAACGGGTAAATGAATCATAAGCAATGGAAACCGGCATTACCAATAATGGTTTGGGGGTATTTGAATGAAGGGTAATTCTGGCAGCTCCTTTCTTAAATGGTTGCAATTCGTGACTGTTCACACAAATGCCTTCTATAAAAATCAATACTATTCCACCATTGTTCAAAATACGCCTTGACTCTGTAAATGCATATTCATTTAAATGCAGGTTTTCTTTGCCCTCGCTCAATCTGTAAATTGGGATCATTTTGAGCATTTTTAGCAAAAACCGGTGCTTTTTTTGCCGAAAAGCGTCTCCGCGGGCTAAAAAATGGACATTTTCGTTAAAAATTGATCCAATGATAATGGCGTCTAAAAATGAATTGGGGTGATTGGCAACTACCAATAATGGTCCTTTTTGGGAGAATTGGGGTCGATTGATAACAGCTATTTTCTTACAGAAAATAAACAAAGCAGCCCGAACCAATGATTTAAATAGCTTAAATATCAATAAATGGGTTTTGCGGTAAATTAATCAGAAATCCAGAAAAAAGAAGGATTTAATTGTATTTATTTAGTTATTTTCTATTTAATAGTAAGTAAATAACTAAAAAATGACGTTTTTATGGAATTCTTACAGTTAAGAAGAAACTGGCGCCTACCCCAAGACCCATGTTCTTTCCATATAATGTGTAATTTCCTTGTATTGACGGGGTAACGGTTCTAGAAATTCTATGGCCAATACTAAGGTTAACTGTTCCTCCATCAAAATTCTTGTTGATAGCAATGTTTTGATTAAAATCGGTGTTGATACTTCTGGAAATCTGATGAGCAAAGCTGCCGGTTAATGTAGTATAGCGAGTGAGCAATTTACTCACTGTTACAGAACCCCTGTACTGATCGGGACCTTCAAATTCATCAATAAATCGGGTATAGGTGAAATCTAGCGTTGCAAAGGTTTTATCAAAAGGAGAGAAAGAATAGGACGCACCCAATTGAACAGCCTTTGAGGCAAAGCCTAAAAATGGGGTTACGAGCGTATCGTTTTGATAAAGAGGTAAAATAAAACCCGCTTTTATTGTTAAGAATTTAGAAAGTGTTTCGGAGGGAAAGTGAAAAGAAAATCCTGCATTCAAATCGCCCAGACCGGTATTAGTGGCTTTTATTCCGCCAGAAGTTAAAGATTGAACTACAAAAGGAACACTAATATTAAAATCTGTATATCTACCCAAGCCTGCCATAAAAGTTAATCCATAAGAAGTTGATCTAAAATCATCTCCAACCGGGTATTTAATTAGTTTGGCATTTGCGTCAAAAAATTTATTAGAATAAAAATAATTATACGTTCCAATTAACGCCACCCTTCCTTTTCCTATAGGATAGTCTGCTCTACAATTAAGAACACTACAAAGCATTCCCATAAAACAAACCATATATAGTAATAATTTCCTCATGGGCTTATTGTGATTTTTTTCTAACTGTTTTTTCTGTAAACCAGGTACCGATTGTATAGTTATGCTTTAAGGGAATTTCATGACCAAGATTTGGGAATACATACATTTCGCTTTTTCCTAAAGCAGCTGGATTCAATTTATTATATGCTGCAATAACACTACTTGGGGGAATAAATTCATCTAACAAGCCAACTGCGTATAATATTGGACATTGTACTTTCGGTATAAAATTCATTAAATCGAAATAATGTAGCGTTTCTAGCATTTCTGCTTTAGAAAACGTTTTATCTGCTTTTAGATAGTCATCTATTTTATTAAAAGGAAACTTTAATTCTCTTTTAGAATTACCAATTCCTATACTGTTTTCCCAATCTGCAAAAACCGGGTTACTTGCAATAACGGTCCCTATTCTTTTTGGGCTTAGTGCTGCGGCAACAATTCCTAATGTTGCGCCTTGGCTTCCTCCAAACGCAACCACTCTTCCTAAATCCATTCCCATGTCTTCATGAGAGAAAATAAAATCAATTGCCCTTATACAATCGGTATAAATCCCTCTATATACATAGAGGTTTTTGTCGTGTATGTTTAAAACGATTTGTTCTTTATTCTCAGGATTAATTAAGTCAATGCTGGCTTTTTCCAATCCCCTAACATTAATGGCAAAAGAAATAAATTCTCCAAAATTTAATGGTGGTACATCTTTTTTATACCCACCATATCCTATAACCACAGGGTACCTGCCTTTCAATTTAGGAATAGATAGGTATCCAAAAAAGGGAACGTTTCCAATACCCATCATATCAACCCTATAAACGTTATTGTACCTTGTGCTTAATCCATCGTCTTTGGTGATTTTATATTGTGGGTCTACTGCCGCCAACTCGTCAATTGCTTCTTTCCAAAACTGATCAAAATCTGGGGGCAGATGAAACGGATGATTAATCTTACTAATATCATAACCAAAAGCGTGGTTGCTGGTATCGTCGTAGGTGGTGGTGTTTACCGCTACTTTAAGATTATATATCCCCGGTTCTTTTACAGGCGGCAACATCATAGAAAAATGCTTTACACCGCGCTTTGGAATTTTAAGTTTTACTTCTTTATTGTTTACAACCTTGCCATCCTCTGTTTCAATAATCATATTCAAAGTACCTTCTTGTTTTATTCGGTACTTATTACTAACGGTAACGCTGTATTTAATTCCTTCTTTACCAAAAAACAGAGCATCCACATGTGCTGGTTTTACTGTTGTAATAATTTCGCCCTCTTCTTCTGGAGCCTCTTCTTCTGCTGCAGCTGGTTCTGGCGCATCAGTAATTTTTTCTGTGGTTAATAATGCATTATTGCCAGGTTTAGCATTATTGATATTGTCTCCTGCCCAAGCAGTTGCATAAGGATTCATTACATTCCTTCGATCTTTTTCTTTTCTTGGTGGGCCCTTATATGAAAGTTCTCCATCAAAATTTTCTGTATAATCGGTTAATGCTAATTTGGCGTTTATTTTATAATCACCCTCAATATCCAATGGTATTTCAAATGAAGAAGTTAATTTTTTCCTGGCATTTACTTTTACATCCATTGAATTGGTAAGAATATCTTCCCCCTTATCATTGGTGATGGTATATACCAATGTACCTTCTTGATCTGCTTTTAAATTATTGGTAAGCGAGATTTTATATTTGATGGGAAATTTAGCGCTAAATCTGGCCCTGGAGTTATTGGGCGCAAACTTAACCGCAACATCTGGGGTTTGCTTTTTGCGTTGAAACGCCTTGATTTCCGTTGGGCTTAATGCAAAAATCAATACCAGCACCAACAGTGCTTGAGTGATTTTTTTTATTTGAAATTCAATTGCCATTATTCTTTTTTCGTTTCCAAAAACCTAGATTTCCTTATATATAAGTTTAACGGCTCTTCAACATATTTGTATAATATAATCGATACCACCGTTAAAAAACTAAACAATAACGTAAGAAGCATTATCGGCTCGATCACTTCTTGATGTTCTGTTATCCAATATAACTCCCTAGCATCTAACCATTCAAAAAACCAGGTATTAATTGTATCAATATGGGTAATAGCAAAATTGGCAATAAAGCCAAGGTGGATTAAATAAAAAACATACGAACTCCTGCCATTCAACTGACCAAAAGGGGTTGAAAGCAGAAATCTAATTACGGACTTTTCTTTTATTAAACCATAAAAGAAAGCGCCAATGGCAAATGGTAGAATGATGTTATTGGTAAAAATACCAACGGGTTGGTAGAGCCCATAATGCACTTCTGGGGTGAGTGGTTGATTAACCATAATAACAGTTGTTCCCGCAATTCCAAGAATTCCTAAATATGTATAGAAAGGAATTTTGCTGATTGAATCATCACTTTTTCTAATGATTAATGCCAGCCCCATACCAACAAAAAATTCCACGCATCTTCCAAAAAAAGTGGAGATGAACATAAATTTAAAATTTCCGAAAAATCCATAGAAATCTACATTCCTAAAAATAAGAACAAGCAGCGCTCCGAAGCCCATTATCAGTAATGGTAAATAAATTAGCCACTTCTTTGTTCTTTGTATCAACAAGAAAAAAAACGGTGCAGAAAAATAAAAACATTCTTCAACTGTTAAAGACCAGCCTTGGGCTATTCCAGTGAATTTAATATCATCAAAAAATCCTCGAATAAAAGTGATATTCAATAAAAAAACAGTGAAATGAGACGATAGATTATTATAAATGGAATTGTCGTTGATCATCCAAGCAACCAAGAATGTTGCAACCGTCAAAATCAAGTATATCGGGTATACACGCGCAATTCTATTCTTGATGTACTTGCGCATCCAGTGCTTATTAACTTCTACATTATCATAATAACGCAAGCAAATTAAAAATCCGCTCAACACAAAAAACATGGGAAGCGGAAAATGGAATTCGTTTAGAATTCTAAACAATAGTGGGTGGAAACTGGTTTGATTATAATGGTCTAAAAATATCAAAAAAGCTGCTAAGCCTCTCACACCTGTTAGTGCGGGTATATATTCTTTTGACTTCATATTGATGCTGTTAGTTCACTTATAGTTTTGCAACCAGTGATATAGAACCGCCGCCGCCTTTACCCGTATTTTTTCCGGAGATATCAGAAAAAATATTAAAAAAGATTTGATAGTTCTGGTTGATCTTTCTACCATATCCTGCAGTTAATCTGAAATAAGAAAATGATCTGTTCAAATTCAAATTATCAGGATTAAATGCTGTTGAAGAACTGGTAGATTTTACTGTGTTGATTGAAAAGGTAAGCTTATTATAATCATCTAATGGAATTCCAAATAAAGCGTCCAGAAAAACCTGCGTTGGTCCTTCGGGGCTAAAATATTGTCTTACTCCTCCAACAACATCATAGTAAGTGTTTTTTAGCCTTTCTCTATTGGTGCCCGAAAAAGCCATTTTTACTTCGGCACCCACTTGCTGAAATCCGGTATAAGGAAGTTTTGCAGGATCGTTAGAATACAGAGGCAGAATTAAAGACCCGGTAACAGTTAAAAATTTATAATAATCAAAGCTATTGAGCAAGTACTGTAGGCCAACAAAAGCGTCTCCTAAGCTTGCATTGGATTGTAATAGATCGGTTTCTCTTTTTTGTTGTAACGTATAATTGATACTGCCTACTAAATCTAGTTTTTCACCAATTCCCATTCCTCCATAAAGTCCAAAGTAATGTGAGGCAAATCTTCCACTATTGGGATAATCAAAATAATTTCCGTCTTTGTCCCAATATCCTTTTGCTGTGTATAGGTTATAAGAGGGAACCAATAAATATTTTCCTCTTCCTATAGGAAAACCAGCAAAAGCCGCACTAGTTATTGAGGCAAAGAGCGCAAGGGCAATTAATTTTTTCATTTGTATGCTTAATTAACTTTATTATAATATTTTTTTGATCCAAAAATTTTCGAAACTATAATACACATAATTCATCCCATCTTCGTCAGGGGCCATGAATAATTCTCTATTATCAATTCTAATTTGATTGTACAACGAAATGGCAGCCTGTGGAGGACAGATGGTGTTTTTTAAATTATGCCCAAACAATACCTTACACTTTATATTGGCTGCAAAGTTTACCGGATCGTAATAATCCCAGTTTCTAAAAAGCCCATCTTTATTTAATCGATTTCGTGGATTGGCAATATATGCTAGAAAATTCTTTACTGGCCAAGGAGTAACTTTTTGAGACTCTGCCAATAAAAACAATGAACGCATATCTGTATAAACCGGTCTTTCAATTATACAACCCTGTGGTCGCGGATCCATTGAAGCAACAACAGCAGCAAGGCTCCCGCCTTGTCCTGAACCTTTTACAACAACTTTTTTGATATCTAATTTTAAATGCTCGTGTCTATAAATAAATTCCAGTCCGCGAAGCGCATCCATATAAACCCCTCTATAAATATATTTATACTTATCGTTTAGGTTGATGATATTAAATGTGTTGAAATCGGCATTGGTATTGTCTTTACTATTACCGTGACCTCTGACATTTAAACGAAAAACAGCCATATCCTTTCTTAATGAATCTGGCCTTAGTTCTTCTAAATATCCTGGTAATTGGTACAAGACTTTATATTTTCCTTTGTCTTTCGGAACCGATAACCATCCTCTAATTGTTTGAAAATCGAGTGATTGAAATTCTACTAAAAACACATCTACGTCTCTGGTGCTTTGGTCTCCTCTTCTTGTTACCCTAAATTTTGGATCGATATTGATAAGGTCTCTTTTAGCATCATCCCAAAACTGATCGAAGTCTGGTGGTCTGTTTACGTTGGAATAAATTTTTTCTGGATCAACACCATATCCAAAATATAAAGTGTCTATGTATCTGTTTGCTGCAACAATTAATCTTAATTCATAAAAACCGGGAACAGTTAAGTTGTTTTCTAATTTAAGGTCTTGCGCATAGCTTCTGTTTGCGTCGATGGTAAATCCAATATCTTGATTAAAGACCTGCTCGCCTTTATAGTTTCGAACTTCTGCTTTTATTGTTCCCCTTATTTTTTCTCCTACATTGTTTTTTAATCGAAGATCGAAACCCACTTTGTCGTCATCCCTGAAAATGCCTTCTTTCTTAAATGGTATGATATTGTAGGATATGCCTTTCTGTGCAGTGCATAGCTTACCTGTACTCAAAAAAAGTAGTATTAAACAACACACTAAAGCGCCGTTCAGTGGAGAATGTTTGGGTACCCAAGAGATCATATGGATGGATATATTAACCGATATCTCCGATTTTGGCCAGAGATTGTATTTATAAAACGCAATTGGGCGGCTTAATAGTATATGGATAACAATTATTTTATGCCCGATTTAGGCTGTTGGGGTAAAAACAAAAACCCCGACAATAATTGCCGGGGTTCATTACTAACCCATCTAAAACCTATTTTAATAAAGTCGATTATTCTGCTTCTACTACTGCAGGAGCTTCAATTACCAGTTTTGCCCTGATTTTTGCCTCTATTTCATTGGCTAATCCTGGATTGTCGTGTAAAAGGGTTTTAACTGAATCTCTACCCTGGCCTAATTTATTGGTATCGTAGCTGAACCAGCTTCCGCTTTTTTGTACAATACCCAATTCTACACCCATATCAATAATTTCTCCCACTTTGCTAATTCCTTCTCCAAAAACCAGGTCAAACTCTGCTGCTCTGAAAGGAGGAGCCACTTTGTTTTTTACCACTTTTACTTTAACCCTGTTTCCAACAGCCGCATCACCATCTTTAATTTGGGTCATTCTTCTGATATCCAAACGAACTGATGCATAAAACTTCAATGCGTTACCGCCGGTGGTGGTTTCTGGGTTACCAAACATTACGCCTATTTTTTCTCTCAATTGATTGATAAAAATGCAAATAGTGTTGGTTTTATTAATGGTTGCGGTGAGTTTTCTCAAAGCCTGACTCATTAATCTGGCATGTAAGCCCATTTTACTATCTCCCATTTCACCCTCTAACTCACTTTTTGGAACTAGTGCAGCAACAGAATCGATCACTACAACATCTATAGCACCAGACAATATTAAACGGTCTGCAATTTCCAAAGCTTGTTCGCCATAGTCGGGCTGAGAGATGAGCAAATTATCTACATCTACACCTAGTTTTTTAGCATAAGCACTATCGAAAGCGTGTTCTGCATCAATTATAGCACACATTCCACCTTTTTTCTGCGCTTCTGCAATTACATGAATAGCAATGGTTGTTTTACCTGAAGACTCTGGTCCGTATATTTCAACAATTCTTCCCTTAGGCAATCCACCCACACCCAATGCGGTGTCTAAGCCTATTGAACCAGTAGAAATCACCTCCATTGGAGCGGTGCTCTTCTCGTTCATCATCATAACACTTCCTTTTCCGTAGTCTTTATCGATCTTGTCGATGGTCAGCTTTAGCGCTTTTAATTTTTCTGCATTACTCATGTTGGTCGATTTAATGGTCAAATTTAATGGTGATGTAAAACTAAACGTTTTTTCTTATACACACTAATTTTTTTAGTATTTTTTTACTAACGCCTTTAGTTTTTTATTTATTGTGCTAAAATAATACGCTACCATTTTGGGTGGTAGCGTACTAATACTAGATTATTAAGTTTTTAAACGGAATTTACCAGCCGATGCCGTAATCTTCCCCATTATTGGAAGAGCCGCCCCATAATGATCCGTGTTTTCTGTCGAGGAATATAGCATTGATGGGCCCGCTGGTACGGTCTCCAAAACTCAGCTTATAGCCCATTTTTTTAAGCGCTTCTCTGGTTGCTTCCGGAGTTCTATTAGACAATAATAAATCTCCTGGTCTTGGTCTGCGGTCGCTTATTTTAGTGCCTCCCAGCGATAACCACAATTGATTGGTATTGATGTTTGCTGCTTCGGTTGCTTGTTGTACCGTCATACCAAAATCGTTCATATTTAAAAAGAACTGTAATAAATTTTGGTCTTGGGTATCGCCACCTTGTACTGCAAAAGATAAATAGGGCTTTCCTTCCTTTAATGCCATTGATGGTGTAAGTGTAACTCTTGGGCGCTTTCCTGGCTCTACAACATTGAATGGATTTAAGCTGGCGTCTAGTACAAAACTTTGCATGCGCTGACTCATTCCAACTCCAGTATTTCCGGCAATACATGCGGGCAACCATCCCCCGCTAGGGGTAATTGAAACCACCCAACCATCTTTGTCTGCAGCTTCTACGCTGGTGGTTCCTCTCCATAAACGATCCATGTATTGTTCATTGTCCAACATGGCGGTTGCGGTACTATCATGTGCAGGCACAAAATTTCTTTTGCTTAAGCTATCGCTATTTTGGTTCCATTTTTTGATTTGTTCTGTGAAAGGGTTTGTTCCTCCTTCGAATGGATAAGGATCGCCAGGACCAAAATCAGGAACATTTTTTTCTGGGTTGATGAGCTGCGCTCTTTGTTTGGCGTATTCCTTGCTCAGCAAGCCTTTCATTGGTTGTTGACTTTTAGCAAATGCGGGATCTCCATAATAAAAATCTCTATCTGCAAAAGTTAAACTCATGGTTTGATACACCGTGTTGATGTATTGAGGAGAGTTATAGCCCATCTTTTTTAAATCGAAATTTTCTAAGATGTTCAAAGACTGCAACAATGTTGGGCCTTGCGTCCATTGAGATAATTTGTAAACATCAACGCCTTTGTAATTTACTTTCATTGGTTCTTCTTCCTTCACTTTCCAGTTGGCTAAATCGGCTTTGGTAATTAATCCACCTTGCTCTTGACATCCTCTTACAAATTCTTCTGCAATATCTCCTTTATAAAAACGATCGTACGCTGCTTGAATAGCTTGCTTGCGTGTTTTTTTATTTTTCAATGCTGCTTGTTCTGCTTCTACTAATTTAGTAAGCGTGTTCAACAAATCTTGTTGAACAAAAATTTCTCCCGCTTCTGGGGCTTCTCTTTTTTCTCCCTGGTGTGTCAAAAAAACCTTTTTGCTGTAAGGCCATTGTTTAATTCTCTCTTTGCCTCTTTCGATGCTATTAGCCGTTTGTGCTTCTATCGGATAACCTGCAGCCAATTGCATGGCTGGTGCCAATACTTGTTTTAAACTCATCGTGCCGTACTCCGATAACATATGACAAATACCTCCAACGGTTCCTGGAGTGATGGCCGCCAGTGGGCCATATTCCGGAGGAAAATTATATCCCTTGCTTTTAAAAAAATCTGCCGTTGCGCCGGTTGGTGCAACACCCAATGCATTGATGCCAATTACTTTTCCTGTTTTTGGATTGTATATCAGCGCCTGTGTTTCTCCGCCCCAACTCAATACATCCCACATGGTACATGTGGCTGCAAGCATTGCTACTGCTGCGTCTACCGCATTGCCTCCTTGTTGAAACACCATTGAGCCCGCTGTTGCAGCCAAGGGTTTTCCGGTGATGGCCATCCAGTTTTTTCCATGTAATGGTGGTTTTTGAGTGGGTTGCGCATTTGCGTTAGTGAAGACCAAAATAGTCGTTGCAAATAAAATTAGTTTTCTCATGCGGATTGTTTGAGCGGTTAAATTAAGGCATATATTTTTCATACAAATATTTCTAGTATGAGTGGGTGAGCGACTTGTTTTTTACTCTTTGTTTTCATTGGCTTTCAACACGCGTAAAAAATTACCCCCTAATATTTTATTGATGTCTTTTTTTGAATAGCCTTTTTCTAAAAGCGCTTTGGTAATTAAAGGATAATCGGTTACATCTTCTAATTCTCTGGGCGCAGAAGTAATGCCATCAAAATCAGATCCCATACCAACATGGTCAACGCCAATCAATGCAACAATACGATCTAAGTGATCTAATAATGCGCTGAGCGATGGTCTGTTGGCGTTTGCTTCTGCTGCATATTTATCTGTTAAAATACTCATCGCATATTCTTGCTGCATGCCTGTTTTCTTTAATGAGTCTAGTTCTTTAAAATGATTTAAAAAAAACTGCGCTTCTTTTTTCTTAAATGTGCTGTCTATAAATCCGGAATAAAAATTCAGTTGAATAACGCCGCCGTTTTTTCCAACAGCTTTAATTTGATCGTCTTTTAAATTTCTAAAAATGGGACAGATGGCATAACAGTTACTGTGAGAAACCAATACTGGTTTTGTAGTGGTGTTGATCGCATCCCAAAATGTTTTTTCTCCTACATGAGACAAATCTACCAGCATGCCTAACTGGTTCATGCGTTGTACGATTTGTTTGCCGAACTCACTTAAACCCATTTGTCTTTGATCTTTTGCAATAAGCGCGGGCGTTGATTCATACATGGCTGATGTGGCCCAGCTGGTAGAGTTGTTCCATGTGAGGGTCATATACCTTACGCCTCTTTCATATAATGTATTCAGGTTGTCTATATTGTCTTCAATCATGTGACCACCCTCCAAACCAAACATGGCTGCTATTTTTTTCTGTTTCACCACAGCCATTGCTTCGGAAACATTTTTTACTATCGCAATTTTGTCGGGGTTTCTTTGGGCAACTGCATACAATGTATCGATCTCTCTGTTGGCCCATTGATAGGGCGCTTGTTTATCTCCATCAGACCATACCGAAAACAGCTGTATATCTACTCCAGCTTCTTTGAATCTTTTTAGATCGGAATGTGTTTTGCCTTTTAGGTCTTGATCCATTTGCACATTCTTTTCTATTGATGCAGTAAGAATATCGTTATGCGAATCAACCATGATGGCTTTTTGATGAACCTTCTGATAGTTTTGAGCGTTTACAGTTGAAGTGATTAGCAACAATATTGCGAATAGTTTTTGCATAAATAAGCTTTGTGCTAAAGCTAATTAAATTGTACTTTCGGATTAACACTTATTTTTAAAATAGTCAATATGCCAGTATATAAATTATCAGTAAACAGCAAAGAGGCTTCGGTAGAAGTACCGGCCGACATGCCTTTACTTTGGGCGCTTCGTGATTCATTGGATTTAACAGGAACAAAATATGGTTGTGGTGTTGGTTCTTGTGGGTCTTGCACGGTGTTGATTGATGGAAAAGCGGTTAAATCTTGTCAATACACAGCAGCAGCTGCGGTAGGGAAAAAAATTACCACTATTGAGGGATTGAGTGAGGATGCTACACATCCTATTCAACAAGCCTGGATCGAACTCAATGTTCCCCAATGCGGATATTGCCAGGCTGGCCAGATCATGACTACTGCCGCATTATTAAAAACCACCCCCAACCCAACCGATGCGCAAATAGATAGTGCCATGGAGGGTGTTGTTTGCCGTTGTGGAACTTATGCAAGAATTAGAAAAGCCATTCATAAAGCTGCTGAACTCAGCAAAAAATAATTTATCATGCGTAGAAGAGATTTTATCAAGCTCAATTCATTTATTTCTGGCGGATGGATTGTGGCGCAATTGATTCCTATAAAAGGATTTTCGGCTGCAGCTGCGGACTGTTTTCAACCTAACCCGTTGATTAAATTGTGCTCCGATGGAAAAATAATTATTTATGTGATCAAACAAGAAATGGGGCAGGGGGTACAAACTTCTTTGCCAATGATCATTGCCGAAGAATTGGAGGCCGATTTAAAAGATATAGTAGTTGAAGCAATGCCTTTTGATGCTGACAAGGGTGGACAATATCAAACCGGAGGAAGTACCAGTGTGATGCGTCAATGGATGCCCTTGAGAAAAGCGGGCGCAACGGCCAGAGAAATGTTGATTGCTGCTGCTGCCAAAGAGTGGAATATTGGGGTTGAGAATTGTGTGGCTTCTAAAAGTAAGATCATCAACACCACCAATAACCGAGAAATAGCTTATAAAGATTTAATCAATAAAGCTGCTGGATTACCCATTCCAAAAGATCCTGAATTAAAAAACTACAAAGACTTTAAAGTAATTGGTAAGCCCGGTCAAAAGAAGACCAATATCAAAGACATTGTTTCGGGTAAAATGAAATACGGAATCGATTTTAAATTACCGGGCATGTTATATGCGGCAGTGGTTCGTTGCCCGGTGATTGGAGGTAAAGTAAAATCTTTTGATGCGGGTAGCGTATCATCTGTGGATGGGGTTGTGAAAATATTTGAGTTGAAAGAAATGGGAGAAAGTGTTCAAAACAGGCCTGGTGTTGCTATTGTTGCAACAAATAGATGGAGCGCCTTTAAGGCACAGCAACGTTTAAAAGTTGAATGGACCATCAACGAGGAAGCTGCTAAAGTAAATAGCGCCAACTATGCCACTATACAAAAAGAAAGATTATTAAAAAGTCCAGATATTATTTACAACGAAAAGGGAGATGTTGTAAAAGATCAAAATACCAAAGACGCTTCTTGGATGAGTGCTACTTATCAATTGCCTTTCTATGCGCATGCTACCATGGAGCCGGTGAATTGTATCGCTCAATTTAAAGACGGTAAGTTTGAATTATGGGGTGGTTTTCAAAATCCGGGCAAAGCCGCTTCGGCGGGGTCTGCTTTTTTTGGATTAAAATCCAAAGACGTTTTTATTAATTTAATGCCAATGGGTGGCGGTTTTGGAAGAAGGTTAAGTGTTGATTATTGCTGTGAAGCCATGCAAATTGCTAAGAATGTTGATCAACCAATTCAATTATTATTTTCTAGGGCTGATGATTTAAAGTTTGATGTGTTTAGACCAGCATCTACACATTTGCTTGCCGCTAAATTAGATGGTAATAAAATGCCTATTCAATGGCAACACGATCATATTACTTCTCCTGTTGGAGATTCTATTTTAGGAAATAAAGGAAATGCTGCCTGGCTTTCTATTGAAGCGGGTGGTGGTGCTTATGGCGATGTATATTATGATATCAAAGGATTTAGAAGTACAGTGAGTAGGGTAGAGCCCCCGGTTGCGTTGGGTTGGTGGCGTGCCGTGAATTTCACTTACAACAATGTAGTGATTGAATGTTTCATAGACGAGTTGGCTAAAAAAGCGGGCAAGGATGGGTTGACTTATCGATTGGATTTATTAAAAAACTTGCAGCCAGTAAAAATAAAAGATGGTTCTCTATATGATCCAAGAAGAATGGAAGCGGTGTTGAAATTGGCTGCTGAAAAAATTGATTGGACAAAAAAACGTGCTGCAGGAAGAGGGCTTGGAATTGCTTGTTGTTTTTACAATCATGCAAAAGCGTATACCGCGCATGCATTTGAAGTAAGTGTAGATAAAACCAAAAAGGTGACCATTCATCGTGCGGTTGTTGCAACTGATGTAGGTACCATCATCGATCCGGATGGTTTTGCCAATCAGGTTGAGGGCGGATTTGTATGGGGCTTAAGTGCAGTAATGAAAAGCGAGATTACTATAGAAAAAGGCGCCGTAGAACAAAGTAGTTTTTTCGATTTTGAAGTGTCTAGAATGCCCGATGTTCCAAAACTAGAGATACATATCATCCAAAACAATGAAGACCCTGGTGGGGCAGGAGAAACGAGTGTGCCATCGGTAATTCCGGGTATCATGAACGCTATCGCTGCTGCAACTGGGGTTAGGGCAAGGGAATTGCCACTAAAAAAGCTAGGATATACTTTATAGAAAACCGGGAATTGCTTTACTCTTGATTGTGCTCCTTTTTATTTAAAAGGGTTGCTCCATTTTGTTTGTGTAGCAATACTGTTGTCTGTAAGTGTTTTCATAAATGCTACCAATGCTGCTTTTTGGGCTACTGTTAAATTAAGTCTTTGTGGATTATTGTTATTATCCTTTAATGCATTGGCTAAATTAGGATGATTTTTTACTCCACTATTATAATGCTCTACCACCTGTTCTAGTGTTTTAAAGCGCCCATCATGCATATACGGTGCGGTTAATTCTATGTTGCGAAGGGTGTGTGTTTTAAATGCTCCCGTTAAATTTGCATTCTGTGGGAATGTTTCTCTTGCACCAAGGTCGGTGGTTGATATTGCATCTAAACCATTGTTTTGAGGCCCACCATTGATACCTACAAAAGCCTCTGTTGTATGACATCCAAAACAACCAGCACCTCCATTTTGGTTTGGTAATAAAAACAATTGCTTTCCTGTATTTTCCTCCGCTGTAAAATTGGGGAAATTGGCTGCTGGATTATTTACCAGAGCTCTACCTGCATCATACTTACTGGCGCCACTGGTGATGCTTCTTACAAATTGAGATAATGCTCTGGCTATCTTTTCGCTATTAATTACCGTATCGCCAAATGCTGCAGAAAACAAGGTTGGATAATAAACTTGTTCTTTGGTTCTTTGTACTAAACTCGTTAAGGTTAAGCCCATTTCTGTTTGATCTTGAAAAGGCATTAATACTTGCTCTTCTAAAGTACTAGCTCTCTCATCCCAAAAAAATCTTCCTCTTTGATAATATCTTGAATTAATTAAACTCATTGAATGGCGGCGGGTTGTACCACCGGCAAATCCTCTGCTTAATACAGCGGTATCACTAAAACCAAATTGTTGATTATGGCAACTAGCACAAGAGATGGTTCTGTTGATGCTTAGGTTTTTATCATAAAAAAGAACCCTGCCCAGTGTAGCTCCATTATTGGTAACCAAATTTGTAGAAGGATTGTTGTCTATTCCATTTACAGATGTTGGTAATCCTCCCCCAGGGGCATTGGTAAAAAAGTAATTGGGTAATGCAACAGTTGCATAGTCAAAAGGAGTTGTAGGAAGATTTAATGCAGCCAGTGTATTTACTACAACAGTTGTAGATACTGATGGTTGAATATCCTGTTCTTTATTACAGGAAACAATTAAAAAAACAAGCGCAAAACCATAAATAATTGTATTCTTCATAAAACATATTTAATGGTTAGATACTCTTTTGGTGTTTTTCCTTTGCTTGGTACCGGTATTTTTTTGTTAAAATAAATATAAAGCCATTATCCTAATAATCCTGCTGCCCTGCTGATCTCCATCATACGGTCCATGGATTTTTTGGCTGCTAGTCTCAATGATTCATCCATTGTTAATTCTGGCAACTCATATTTTAAAGCCAGGTAAATTTTCTCAAGGGTGTTTAACTTCATGTGAGGGCAATCATTGCAAGCACAATTATTGTTTGGTGGTGCTGGTATAAAAGTTTTATGAGGAGAGTTGATTTGCATTTGATGCAAGATGCCTGTTTCGGTTGCAACTATATATTCTTGTGCTGCATCTGTTGAAGAATATTTTAAAATCTGCGTTGTGCTTCCAATAAAATCCGCCACATTTAATACCGCTTCTTCGCATTCGGGATGTGCTAATACTTTTGCTTTTGGATTTCTGATTTTTAGTTTCACAATTTTTTCTAAACTAAAAATTTCATGCACCATACAAGCTCCATTCCAGAGCAACATGTTTCTACCAGTCTTTTTATTTAAGTATGCTCCTAAGTTTTTGTCTGGCGCAAAAATAATAGGTTGATCTTTCGGTACTGATGCAATGATACTTTCTGCATTACTGCTGGTACAAATAATATCACTCAGCGCTTTTATTTCAGCAGTACAATTGATATAAGAAATGACTAAATGATCAGGGTGTTTATCTTTAAAAGCTTTAAATAAAGGGGCTGGAGCACTATCAGCTAAAGAACATCCTGCATTTAAATCAGGAAGAATGACTTTTTTGGAAGGGTTTAAAATCTTGGCTGTTTCTGCCATGAAATGAACTCCGGCAAAAAGAATAATATCTGCTTCTGCTTGTTCGGCTTTTTGTGCCAACCCAAGACTATCTCCGATGTAGTCTGCAACATCCTGAATATCGGTTTCTTGGTAGTAGTGGGCCAGCAGTATTGCATTTTTTTCTTTTTTGAGTTTTTGTATCTCAGCAAAGAGATCGATTTGTGGATCAATTTCCAAATCTAAAAATCCTTTTTTTATCAAACCTTCTTTTGCAATGTTAATATCCACCGTAATAATATTTAATAATACATTTTAATAAAATCAACTACTACTATTATGGGTGTGTATATCGTGATAACTTTTATACTCACAAATAGTTGAGTTAATAAACTTGGGTTTATCCCCACTAATCCACAAATATATTAAGGGTTTGGTTCTTAGCTATTATTGATTTTAAGATGTTTATTAACAACCCTATTTTGTGTAATTAACAGTCTATATTTTTTTGAATTGACAGGATATTCACTGTTAATTAACAGGGATAAGTTTGGGTATTTTTTGACCAATAACCCTTTTTACATACCTCAATGAGGGACTTATTCGAAGTCTTTGCACTTTATTTTTATCAAAAACCCGATTTTTCCACTGTTTTTGGCCTTTAAGCACATGGCTTTGTGTACATCTTTTTGAGGGTATTTTCCCTTATTTTTGCGTCCCTATTAAATAATAGGATAAAATACATATCAATATTTTAAATTATGTCTGTAATTCAAACAATTCGCGACAGAGGAACCTGGATCATTTTTGTGATTATCGCATTGGCATTAATAGCTTTTATTCTTCAGGATGGAGCTCAACGAGGCGGAACAGCTTTTTCTAACACTTCTGTAATTACTAAAGTGAATGGCACCACTATTCAAAGAGGTGATTTCGAAGAGAAATTAAAAATGGCCGAAACTATGTATGGCGCACAAGGTGCCACTCGTGAACAATTGATTGGAAACGTTTGGAACCAGGAAGTTGAGTCTGTTGTTTTGAACCAAGAATACAAAAAACTAGGTTTAGTAGTTTCTACAAAAGAATTAAACGATGTATTGTTTGGACAGAATTCTCCGCTTCGCCAGGAATTTACTGATCCGGCAACCGGAGAGTTTAAAGTAGATGATGCTAAGCGTGCATTTGCTCAAATCAAAAAGAGTAAAAATGCAGATCAAATTAAAATGATCAATACTGGTTATATCGAACCAACTATTCAAAATGCTTTAAGAAACAAGTACCAGAACATGTTGGTACAATCTGTATACATTCCAAAATGGTTAGTAGAAAAACAAGAAGCCGATAATAACGCAATTGCTAATATATCTTATGTGTATTATCCATATGTTGCTATTGCTGATAGCTTAGCTAAAGTAAGTGATGATGAAATTAATAGCTATGTAAAAAAGCATCCTACTGAATTCCAAAAAACAGAAGAAACAAGAACAATTAATTTTGTGAGTTTTAATGCCGGACCTTCTGGTGCTGATTCTGCTAATACATTGAATCAAATTAATACACTAAAAAACGACTTCGCTACAACTACAGATGCTAAAGCATATTTAGGAAAAGTAGGAACCGAAATGCCTTATTACGATAGTTACTTTAGTCGTACTAAAATGCAAATGGCACAAAAAGATTCAATCGTCAAAACCCCTGTGGGAGGTATTTACGGACCATATTTAGACGGCAACAGTTATGTGATTGCAAAAATGATTGGAGTGAAGCAATGGCCAGATAGTGTAAAAGTTAGACATATCTTGATTGGAACCGTAGATCCAAGAAGCCAACAAATGATTCGCCAAGATTCTACAGCTAAAACATTAATTGACAGTATTGAGAATGCTATTAAAGCGGGTGCTGATTTTAATGTAATGGTTGCAAAATATTCAGATGATCAGGGAAGTAAAGATAAAGGTGGTGTATATGATTATTTTCCACAAGGCCAAATGGTTGGAACCTTTAATGATTTTGCTTTTGATAAACCGGTAGGATCAAAGGGTGTTATTAAAACAGAATTTGGTTACCACTATATGGAAGTGTTAGGACAGAAAAATCCAAGCCCTGCATATAAAGTTGCTTATTTAGCCAAACCAATTATTGCGAGTAATGAAACCGTAAGCGCTTCTAATACCGCTGCTTCACAATTTGTTGCTAATTCAAAAAACGCAAAACAATTTGGCGAAAACGCCGCTAAGCAAAATTTACAAATAATGACTGCTGCCGAAATCAAAGAAAACGATTTCACCATCAATAGCATTGGTTCTTCTCGTTCTTTGGTTCGTTGGATTTATGAGAAAAAAACAGGGGACGTTTCTGAACCTACAGAAATTGGAGATCGTTATATTGTAGCGATGGTTGCAGCTGTAAATAAAGCAGGATTAATGAGTGCAGCCGAAGCAAGACCTTTGATTGAAGGTGTTGTTAGAAACGAGAAAAAAGCCAAACAAATTATTGAAACAAAAATGAAAGGAAAGAGCTTAGAAGAAATTTCAACAGCTACAAGCTCTCCAATTTTACGTGCAGATAGTTTAGGTTTTGCTGCTTCTTTTGTAACCGGAATTGGTAGCGAACCAAAAGTAGTAGGCGCCTCATTCAACAAATCACTTCAAGGAAAAGTAAGCGATTTAATTGCAGGTAGCAATGGTGTTTTTGCTGTAAAAGGCGAATTAATTAGCGCTAAGCCAAATGCTTCTTTACCAGATGGCGTGAAGCAAGGATTGCTACAAACAAGAAAAATGAGTGTTTACAGAAGCTCAGAAGCGCTTCGTAAATCTGCAACCATTAAAGATTACAGGTCTACTTTTTATTAGTAGTAATTCATAATATCTTTTATAAGGGCTGTCTGAAAAGGCGGCCCTTTCATTTTTCGGGTATCGAAACAAGATGTATTCAGGATACTGTATTTTTGTAATCTCAACACATGGAAACATTTACCAATAAAGTAGCAGAAAGCGGAATCATTAGCATTGATCTGGAGGAGTATTATCCTACAGAAAAATGTATGGTTTTTGATTTGAAGGACCATCTCTTTATGGGGCTTATTTTAAAAGAGAAAGATTTCAGAGCAGCATTGCTTGCAACTGATTGGGAACAATATCGTGATGCTCATGTAGCCATCACCTGTTCGGCAGAAGCAATAATTCCTATGTGGGCCAATATGCTGGTAGCATCATCTCTTCAACCGGTTGCCAAAACAGTTTTATTTGGAACAGAGACCGCGCTGAAGGAACAAATTTTATTGAACAACCTTACAGCAATTAAAGGCGAAACATTTCAAGACCAGCGAGTAGTTGTAAAAGGATGTGGGGATATTCATATTCCAGAATCTGCCTATGTGGCCATCACTAACACACTTCGGCCTTTTGTCAAAAGTATCATGTACGGAGAGCCCTGCAGTACGGTGCCCATCTACAAAAAGAAATAGTTATTGCAGATTTACCTAGGCGCTGGCAGTAAACGGTTTTCTTGTTGTAGCGTCTTCAAATCTTTCATCGTAGTCCGAACGAATGGTTCCAAACAATCGATCCCATACCAGGGTATATAAACCATAGTTTCCTTTAAAGTACTGGTGATGCTGGTTATGATTGGTAGATGTGTTGATCCATTTTCCGATCAATGTTTTATTGAATCCTTTTGGATAAAGTTCATATCCTAGATGGCCATACACATTGTATATTATAGAGAACAAAAAGAAAATAGCTAAATGTGAAATATGTATTGGCAGTGTAAAATAAAAAATAATTACAATCCCCTGTTCCACCACCGCTTCTAAAGGATGAAAAGCATATGCTGCCCATGGAGAAGGATTGGTTGATTGATGATGTACCAAATGCACATATTTAAATATAGAAGTATGGTGCATTATTCTATGCATGATATAAAAATACAAATCGTGCATAATGAACATAATCGGGAAAGCGCTGAAATAATAGACCCAACCAAAATCGGTAATCTCTTTATAACGAGTGGTGTGTGGGCCAATAGTGGGGCTATTCAACACCACAATAATCAAACTAAAAATAATCATGGTTGAAAGAGAGTAGCCGCCCTCTCTTAAATAGTCGGTTGTTTTGGGAAACTTCGTTTGAATTTTTTGATAAAATAATTTCTGACGAAACAATACATAAAACACGAGAAATCCGATCAGGGCAACTAAAAAATACCTGGTTCCAATTTTTTCTAATGCATTAAAAAACATCTCCCAATTCATATTCATACATTTTATTAATGTGCTTCCAACCAATTTTTACCTCTACCCACTTCTGCTTCCACAGGAACACCATTTGGGAGAGGCAATGCGTTAACCATGCATCTAACAATTAACTCCTCTAAATCGTTCGCTTCCCTTTCAACCGTATCAAAAACCAATTCATCGTGCACCTGTAAAATCATTTTAGATTCCCATTTACCCCTTTTCATTTCCTGATGAATTTTAATCATCGCCATTTTAATCATATCGGCCGCCGTTCCTTGTATGGGAGAGTTGATTGCATTTCTTTCAGCAAAACCGCGCACTGTAAAATTACTGCTATTGATATCTTTCAACCAACGTTTCCTTCCCATCAGGGTTTCTACGTATTGATGTTCTTTGGCAAAGTTGATTTCATCATCCATGTATTTCTGAATCAATGGAAACTCCTTTTTATAGTTATCAATAATTTCTTTGGCCTCTGTTCTGCTAATGCCCAAATTATCTGCTAATCCAAAAGCACTCTGACCGTATATGATGCCAAAGTTTACACTCTTGGCCTTATACCTCATTTCTTTGGTAACATCGGCCTCTTCAATTCCATAAACTTTTGCAGCCGTTGCGGTATGAATGTCTTTTCCCAATTTAAAAGCTTCACACATATTTGGATCTCCGCTAATAGCAGCCACTATTCGTAATTCAATTTGAGAATAATCCGCGCTCATTAATATTCTATCTTCCGATCTCGGGATAAACGCTTTTCTAATTTCTCTCCCACGTTCTGTTCTAATCGGAATGTTTTGTAGGTTGGGATTATTGCTGCTCAGTCTTCCTGTTACTGCAACTGCTTGCGCATAACTGGTATGTACCCTTCCCGTTCTTGGGTTGATCATTTCCGGAAGCGCATCAATATAGGTAGACTTTAGTTTTGTTAATTCTCTGAATCCTAATATATCATCTACAATTTTGTGTTTGTTGGCGAGCTTGAGTAATACATCTTCTCCTGTTGCGTATTGACCTGTTTTTGTTTTTTTTGCTTTTGGATCTAATTGTAGTTTATCGAATAAGACCTCACCCAACTGTTTAGGCGAAGCTAAATTAAAACGAACCCCCGCTTGTTCATATACACTTTCTTCGCAACGTTTTGCTTCTATTTCTAATTCTTTACTATAACTATTTAAAAAGGCCTGATCTACTTTTATTCCTTCGAATTCCATATCGGTCAACACTCTCACCAAAGGATTTTCTACTTCTTGAAAAACACGTTCAACGCCTTTTGATTTTAATAAAGGAACAAATACTTGTTTTAATTGAAGTGTGATATCTGCGTCTTCTGCTGCATACTCTTTTATTTTTTCTATCTCCACATCACGCATATTCCCCTGATTCTTTCCTTTCTTACCAATCAAGGTTTCTATAGATACAGGCTCATATCCCAAATATTGTGCACTCAGCAAATCCATGCTGCGTCTGCCTTCTGGCTCAATTACATAATGCGCTAACATGGTATCGAATAAATTTCCGGCTAACTCTATTCCGTACCATTTTAAAATGAGCAAATCGAATTTAATATTTTGACCCACCCAGGTAATTGAATTGTTTTCAAATAGCGGCTTAAACTGCTCCAGTAGTTTTTTTGTTTTTTCCTGATCAGTGAAACAGCTAATATAAAAACCGGTTGTTGGTTCATAGGAAAAACTTAAACCAACTATTTCAACATTATTAGCATCTGTTCCTGTTGTTTCTGTATCAAAACAAATTTCTTTTTGAGTACTTAGTTTCTCGATCAATTGTTGAATAGCAGTATCTCCCTCAATTAATTCATATTGGTGTTTGGTGTTGGATATGTTTTTATCTGCAGCCAAACCCGTTGAAACCTCTTCTTCGCTTTCCTCGGTAACTGTTTTACCCTCGTTGATTGTTTTTGCTGAATTAGTTTTCGGTACAGGATTTTTAGATGGAACTATATTTCCAAACAAATCGGTTTGCACCATTTCGTTATTAGACTGAAAGGCGTTAAAGGTTTCACCTAAGATTCTTTTTCCTAAGGTTTTAAATTCCAGTTCTGTAAATACTTCCGAAAGTGCTTCGTTGTTCCACTCTTTCAATCGATAATCCTCTTCGTGAAACTGAACAGGAACATCGGTGATAATGGTCGCTAATTTTTTACTCATAATGGCAAGCTCTTTTCCATTACGCACTTTCTCTCCCAGCGCACCTTTCAATCCTTCCGCATTCGCAAGCACTCCTTCCAGTGTATCGAACTCCTTTAATAGTTTGGCCGCCGTTTTTTCTCCCACTCCAGGAATGCCAGGTATATTATCTACCGCATCGCCCATCAAGCCCAACATGTCTACCACTTGTTCAATTCTTTGTATATCCCATTTGGCGCATACTTTTTCTGCTGTAAGTATTTCTTCTGCTCCGCCCATATAGGGCGGTTTATATATGTATACATTTGGTTTTACCAGTAATTGACCATAGTCTTTATCTGGCGTAACCATATATACTTCATACCCAACATCGGCAGCTTGCCACGCAAGGGTGCCAATAATATCATCGGCTTCAAACCCATCCAATTCAACTACTGGAATATTGAAACCTTTGATAATTCTTTGAATATCTGGTAAAGAAGCCAAGAGGTCTTCTGGTGCTTCTTGTCTATTGGCTTTATAATCTGTAAAATCAGTGTGTCTTTCTGTTGGGGCATGTGTATCGAAACATACTGCCAGATGGGTTGGTTTTTCTTTGTTGATTAAATCAAATAGTGTGCTGGTAAAACCAAATTGAGCATTCGTATTAATTCCTTTTGAAGTAATTCTTGGATTTCTAATCAATCCATAATAAGCCCGATAAATTAACGCCAATGCGTCCAGTAAGAAAAGCTTTTTCGCCATGGGGCTAAGTTAAGAAATACAAGTATCAATCGCCCATATTATTGGTTTAATGCTTTTTCTTAATGCTTAAATAATCAAAGAAATATATTACCCGTACCGACAAGCTATTAAGCTGTTCCGTTTGAAGTGTATTTCCCAGGTTTTTAAAATAACCATCCGTTGTTTCACTATTAAATGAATTGATCGCATCTTTCCAAACAATATTGATAAAACTTCCTTGAGCAAATTGCCAGGTGTATACCATATCTATATTGAAAAAATTAACATTGAAATTGGCGTTCTTACTAATTCCACCGGGTATAGGATTTAATCCCCCATTTGCTTGCAAAGAGAAAAAGTCGTGGTTTTCTACCTTGCTCCAATAATGTCTTGCCCTAAAGTTTAATCCCATTTTATTGGTGAAATTGTATTTAATATTTAATACATTTTCCACTGTATTTCTTTTTCTCAATGCAAAAATGATGCTATCAGCACCAAAATTGGTAGCATAGCCCAGGTTGTTATAACGGAACTCTAAATTGGTAGAGGTGCTAATGGTTAGTCTTTGATTAAATCTATAATTATTACCTATTCTAATGTCTGGACCACCACTACCATATTCACTTGCTGCTCTTGTAAATAATTCTAAAGAAGCCGAATATTTTTTAGCGCTATTGGTTTCTAGCCAAAAACCACCTGCAATACTGGATGGCCTTCTAAATACTTTCCCCACAAATCTTGGTTCAAAAAAATCGTCTTGCGCGGCATTATAATTAACATTCACTCCAAACCACCATAAATTTTTTAATTGACCATTTATATTTGTTCCAATTCTGGCACTTTGATAGCTCCATGGTTTTACCCTGGTAGAATTGCCCATGTTGATATTCCAGTTCAATCTATTGTACCAGCCCTTTGGTTGTAACCAACGATAGGATACCCATAAAGAATTATCCAGAAAATTATTGTTGGTAAAATAGCCCATATCATTATGGTTGTATTTATCATCAGCAAAGGATTGAGAAAAACGAAACTGAAAACGACCACTTGTTTTTCCAAAAGACAGATCATAATTATATCCATTCACATTGCCACCCGTTGGCGAGTATCCTAATAACTGGCTCATTCCAACTTTTCCTGAAAGGTTCCATTTATTTCCTTTCGAATAAATATCCCAAAGTGCTGCAGTAACATTGGCATCATAGTCGGCACCGTTCCTAAGTACATTGGTATTGATAAAGGAAACACTTGAATTGTTTTTGAGGGTTTGATCAAAAACGATAATATTATAATTCGTGAGCGGATTGGTTTCAATTTTTCTTTCCTCTTTACCTGCATTTTCAACGGTAGCATATTGAGGATTGGTAATGGCGTTAAAAAAACCAATACCTAAGCCGGAAGTCGTTCTGCCACTAATTTTACTGGCATTTAACAAGCTGGTTTCGGATGGGTTTTTAATAATTGTTTCACCCGTTTTTAATTGATCGTTTACGTCGTAATAATGAATTGGCTGGCCTCCAATTCTTCTACTATAAAATAAATTTCCTTTGCTAAACAGTTCTGTTCCTTCTGTAAAAAAAGTTCTGTTTTCGTTAAACTGAACTTCAAAAGGGGTCAGATTCAACACCTGATTATCACTTTGAACTTGTCCAAAATCTGGTATAAGGGTCATATCCAAGGTAAATGCTTGGTTGATACCATATTTAATATCCATTCCACCATTTACTGCAGTATTGGTGTTTTTTTGCCCTGCTTTATTGTATGGATAATGGTTTGCATAAAAAGAAAGATATGGTGAAAGTGATAGTCTTATGGGCGGCTTGATTTCTTGAATGCCCGTCCATTTTCCAAATTGAGCCAGAAAGCTTCCACCAATGGCAGGATCTACTGGATTCCACATTAATTGTTTTCCACTCTTGCTTCTTCTTCTGGTAATATTGATTCCCCAATCCTGCACCCGATTGCTACTAAAACGAATAGCTGCATAAGGTATTCTCATTTCAAAAGTCCAGCCGTCTTCCACTATTTGAGTGCCTGTTTCATACACACTATTCCAGCTACCATCTTCTCCATCGGAAGAATATTTTGCATCAAATTGTTCACCCAATGATGTTACATAATAACCGAATCCATTGATCTTGTCGTTGTAGGTATCAAAAATTACTCCAATAAAATCATTCACGCCAACGACATCTCTACCAACCAATTCTTTGGTAATACTGTCTTTGCTTTCTTCATGCGCATAACCGCTGATATAAATGGCGTCGTTACTATATAGAATCTTTATTTCAGTTCTGTTTTTCTCTTCTTCTTTTCCTCCAAATGTTGGTCTCCACTCTACTAAATTATTGGCAACTGGTGCGCCCATCCAAGCACTATCTGTAAGCTTGCCATCGATGATTATTTTGGCGGTTGTTTTTACCGCAGCTAAAATTTTTGGTGTTTTATCTATGCTGTTTTGGGCAGCCAGTTGCTGTAATAACAACATAGAAATAAAAAAGAAAATCAACTTTCTCATAGCCTTGGTTCTGTGGTTAACAGTTTTAATCGTTCAATCTTGTAAAATGTTACAATCGATCTGTTAAATGTTCGATTAAATATGTTTAATGGCTATAAGAGTGGATGATTGAGAAAAAGACGTAAGCCTATTTGTTAAATTAGTATTAACAAAAAACCCCGATTACGTTAGTAACCGGGGGTTTATTAGACATTCTTGATTTTATTCAAGCAATAGCAATCACTTATTTGATAGCGTATTTGTATTTATAACGCTCATACAATTGTTTGTGTTTATCACTTAATTCAATCTTTCTTCCTTGAATAAATGCATGCAAAATGATACTGCTTTTCATATCGAGGATATCTCCTTCACTTACAACAATATTTGCATCTTTCCCTTTTTCAATAGAACCGGTCATATTATCAATACCCAACACTTTAGCAGTATTTAATGTTATTGCACTTAAAGCCTGTTCGCTGGTTAAACCATAAGTAGCTGCTGTTCCTGCATTGAAAGGAAGATTTCTTCCACGATTCTGAGGATCATCATCGTTGATACAAAACAACACTCCGGCTTTTTGTAGAACTGATGGTGTTTTATAAGGTTGATCTACATCATCATCGTCCAATGTTGGAAGGTCATGCATTTGACTAAGAATTACGCTGATGTTATTCGCTTTTAATAGATCTGCAATTTGCCAGCTTTCAGATGCGCCAATTAAAACTACATCAAATCCAAACTCCTTTACAAAATCAATAGCCAGTAACATTTGTTTTACTTGATTGCAATGAATAAACAACTTTTGTTTTTTTGCAAACAAAGCTCTTGTAGCTTCCAGTTTTAAGTTAGGTGTTTTAACATCTGAACCGATATAGGTTTTTGCTTCGCGAAAGAATTGTTTTACTGCTTCTATTTTATCCAAGGCATCTTTTGTAGGATCTCCTTGAGCCCCAAATCCAAATTGTGCCAGCAGCGCACCAATTCTTCCTCCCTGACGAGACAACAGACTTGGCATGTATAAATGCATTCCCATATCAGTACTGTATGCTGCGTCTTCTTGATTCCATGCATCGAGTTGAACTACACTTGACTGACCTCCAACCAAAGATCCTTGTGGTGCAGTATGTACCAATAGTATTCCATTAGAACGCAACGTATTGGTGATTTTAGAATCTGCATTATAAGCACTTATTGAACGAATGCTTGGGTTTACGTCACCAATTTCGTTTAAATCGGTAGTGCTTCTGATTCCAGAAATTTCTATTAGCCCTAATCCAGAAGCTGGTAATATTAATCCCGGATAAACATGTTTTCCTTTTACGTTAAAAACACGAACATCGTCTGCAGGAACAGCAATATTGGTTCCTACTTCTTCAATTTTTCCGTTATTGATTTTTACCGTTGCGTTTTCTATAACAGTGCCATTACCAACGTGAACTGTTCCGTTGGTGATGAACAACAATCCTTTCTGCTGTTTAGCAGGATAGATTGTTTCTTGTGCTGTTGCAATACCCGAAAGCAACAACAAACTACTTAATGTATATAATATTTTTTTCATTGTTCTTGTTTTAGTGGTTAGCGTGATTCAATTCCAAATCTTCTAGATCTATTTCTAACATTCCTAATTTATGTCCATGATCTAAACAAGTGCTGATATATTTAAAGCTAGGAGTAAAAGGAGAAACTGGTGCTCCGCCTCTTTTCTCGCCTACCATTTTACCAATCAATCTGGTGCGCTCCGCTTTCACTTGTTTTCTCATTGCCGCATCTTTTTCTCTGTCGAAATAAATAATACCATCCACCATGGTATACAAAGATTTTGCATAAATGCTTAAAGGATTGTCGCTCCATAAAACCAGGTCGGCATCTTTACCTTCTTTAATGCTTCCAACTTTATCATCAACATGCAACATTTTTGCAGGATTGATGGTAACCATTCTCAAAGCTTCTTCTTCTGTAAGCCCGCCATACTTCACCGACTTAGCTGCTTCCTGATTTAATCTGCGAGCCATTTCTGCATCATCTGAATTGATAGCAACAGTTAAGCCTACTTTGGTCATGATGGTTGCATTATAAGGAATGGCGTCTTGCACTTCGTTTTTGTATGCCCACCAATCAGAGAAAGTAGAAGCCGCTGCACCATGTTCTTTCATTCTGTCAGCAACTTTATATCCTTCCAAAATATGAGTGAATGTGTTTACACGGAAACCAAATTTTTCCGCAACACGCATAGTACTTAAAATTTCACTTGCAACATAACTATGACAAGTAATGAATCTTTTCTTGTTCATGATTTCTGCTAAAGCTTCTAATTCCAAATCTTTTCTTACTGCAGTTCCGCCAGCAGCTTTTCTTGCAGCATCATATGCTTTAGCTCTGTTGAATGCATCAGTTAAAACTTGTTCAACACCCATTCTCGTATCAGGGAAACGTGTGTTTCCTTGTTGTGATGAAGAACGTTTAACGTTTTCGCCCAATGCAAATTTGATGAAAGGATCAGCTCCTTTGAATTTCAATTCTTCATCATTTACACCCCAACGTAATTTTATTAATTGTGTTTGACCACCAATGGTATTGGCAGAACCATGTAAAATGTGTGAAGTAGTAACACCACCACTTAATTGACGATAGATATTAATATCATCCGGATCTAAGTTGTCTTGAATACGAACTTCAGAAGTTACTGATTGGCCGCCTTCGTTGGTAGAAGCGGATGCAATATGCGAGTGTTCGTCAATTAAACCAGCAGTTAAATGTTTGCCCGTTGCATCAATTACTCTTGCAGAAGCATCGCTTAAACCCTTTCCTACTTTTACAATTTTTCCGTTTTTAACCAACACATCTCCGCCTTCAATTTTTCCTGCTTTTTCACTTGTCCAAACGGTTGCATTTTTAAACAATACTGTTTCCTGTTTTGGTAATGTGCTATCGCTGTTTCCAAATGCGGTGAACGGATAAAAAGAACCACCGGTCTTTGGAATTGGTTTTGCTCTGGTGCTATCTGCTTTTGCGGTTGTTAATGAAACCAAGCTTGCGCTCCATGTAATTGGATATCCAGCTGAATCTACTCCAGTACCATTCCATGTATTTCCATTGCTATATCCTGTTAATCTTGTTGCATTAGCCGGTAAGGTAACAGCTGCTGCAGCGCCACCAAATCCACCAGTTCCGCCACCGCCAGGAAATCCACCACCAAATCCTGCTGGAGGAGTTCTGCGTCTTTGCCCTGGAGCATAACCAATCTTAACAGCTTTTCCATCAAAACTAAATCTTGCTGCAACGGTATCTTTACCAATTAGATTTGCTTGACTATTTGATTTTACATCTAGTGTATAAGCTTGAGTTCCTGTAGTGCTATTCACTACCAAATTATAGGTTCCAGCTATGCTATACCATGCATCTTCCTTTACTGCATATTTTTCTCCTTGAATCCAGTTTTGCAAAATAGTTGACCTATCAGAAAATATTGGAGCAGTTGTAATAACAAAGTTGGCCATTTTGCCCGCATCAATACTACCAACCTTATCATACACACCCAACCAGGTTGCAGGATTTTTTGTAAGTGCTTCCATGGCACCTTTTTCTGTTAAACCATATTCAATGGCTTTACGCAAATTGGTTAAGAATGTTTTAGGATCACGTAAATCAGCAGCAGTTAAACAAAAAGGTATGCCCGCTTTTTCAATGCTGGCAGGGTTTGTAGGAGCCAGTTCCCAGGCTTTCATGTCTGCTAATGAAACCAATCTTGCATCGTTAGGATCTTCTACATCTTGTGCTTGAGCAAAATTTACATTTACAATTAATGGTGCTTTTGTTGCAGCAACATCTTTAATGCGTTGATATTCCTTTCCTGTTGCTTTAATAATATATTGAACACCAGCTTCGTCTCCAATTCTATCTGCTCTCATTACATTCCATAAATCGGTACCTCTATCTTGTGCATCAAATATTTGAGGAAGTGATTGGTTCTCGTTGAAATTTTTCAATGTAAGATTAACACCTTCTTCTTTAGCTGCTGCAGGGTTAGACTTGTACCATGCTGCATCTAAATAGGTTTGACGCAACAAAGCAATATTTCCCATCATTGAAGAAGGATAACTTTGAGTGGATGTTCCTTTGTTAAATGAATAGTTGGCACTTGCCTTTTCTTTGATAATCACAAAGTTTTCTTTTTCATTGGCAAGGCTTACAAAAGAACCTGTACCTCTAACTATTCCATCTTTCTGGTGAGTAAGAACAGCACCAAATCCGCTTTCGCGATATGGCTTAGCTCTTGCTTCGTCTACAGAAAATATTCTTAGCGCATCAACATCTGCTTTCAATGCAGCATTCCATCCATAAGCACCTTTTTGTGTTGAAGCAATTGATTGAGCTTGCTGAGCCCTAAAAAAATCTTGAGGATTGGTTAATCCCGGACCTTGTGCTCTTTGTGGTTGAGGAATACCATAGTCGGTATAAATGTCAATAAACGATGGATAGATAAATTTGTCTTTACAATCTATAACGGTTGCGTCTTTTGGAATGGCGATGCCAGCTCCAACTGCAACTATCTTCCCTTCACGAATAACCAGGGTTGCATTGGTTATAGTCGTTTGTGCATCTTTTACAATGGTTGCATTGGTGAAAGCAAAACAGCCATCACGTTTGTCTGCAATCCCATTAACCGGAAATGTTTCCTGTGCCTGTAGCATAGAAGCAAACAGCAAGCAAGAAAACAACAGCTTGATTTTTCTCATATTTTGGTTGATTTATTAAGGATTCTAAATGTACTAAATTCCTTCAATGGTCAACCAACTACTGTTAAAATTAGGGATGAATGGGCGAAGACTTTAATTGCAACAGGGTATCATTTCTTTGGTGGAGTTTCTACATTGTTCTTTCTCATTGCACCCAATACGTCTAATCCAATTCCAACTTTTCCATCTGAACCTGTTTTGGCCCTTAGATAAACACTAGCCCCACCCTTTTCTTTATTATTTGCTTTTTTAGACATTTCGTTGGGGTCTACTTTTTTTAGATTTTTAAACGGAACCTGAATTCTTAAATCGGTATTACCTGCAATACCGTACTGTCCTTCAATAAATAAATTAAATACAGATGATTCAATTTGCATTCTAGGAACAGTAACTATTCCTTCTTTAATGCTTACTGTGTTTTTTATTTCAGTGAACTTAATATCTGAAAAATCTCTTTTCTTGAAGGCAATTTCCTGAATCTTCATGATGGGTGCATAGTTGATTAAGCTTCCGTTTTTTAGCGAAAAACTCAATTTTCCATTCAGCGTTTTTTTGTCTAAAACACCAGCAGCGTTAATATTGGTAGAAAAACTTCCGTTTGCCGTTAATTGACCTGTTAAATTTTTATATCCTATTCCATCCATTCCAAAATCATCGAAGGCATAGAATAATTTACGAGCATCAATATTATTGATTGAAACAGTAGAGTTAAGTGAATGACGATTTGGTCCGGTTTCTTGAATGGAAGAATTTAATTTTAATGAACCACCAGCAATACCAAATTCAACATTCCTGATTTTGTAAGCGCCTTCTTGAAAATCAAAGTCAGCAATAAAATTATTTGCTTGTAAATTATTGTTGATTATTTTATCTGCCTTAATATAAACAGCAATTTTTTCTTTTTCTAAAATGCGATCAAACTGGTTGATTGTTTTATTAATACTACTATTCGATTTCTTTTTAACTGTTGATTTGTCTCTACCCACTTTACTTGTGATTCCTGATAAATCTAAAAGGGGACTATATATATTGACCTTTATATCTACTTTTCCTTCATTGTCTCCTAATAATGAAAGGGTGTTTTTAGCAGCTCCCGTAATAGTGATTTTACTACCATTAGCACTTTTTGCAGAAAGATTGTTTATGTTCAGACTTGCATTTTTAATTGACATATCTGAAACACATTCTGTAATTACCAGCTTTAATGGTTTGTAAGTAATGCTTCCTTTCTTCAACAAGAATGAAATATCAATTAATGCGTTTTTATTGTTGATGTTTTTTAATGGGCCATTGTAATTTATTTTCAACTTGCCTTCTCCATCTGAAAAAATAATTTTATCACTATTAACAATATTATTAAATGCAGACAATGGAAAGTCTGAACCGAATGAACCATTAACATGAGCTTCAGATAAATTGAGGACTTCAACAGAATCTGCTTTAATTGGAATGCCCTCCCAGTTAGCTGAAAGATTGTTTATTCTGATAGTGGAGTTAGGATCTTTTCGTGGTAAACCCGGAACAATTTCATTACAAAAGAAACCACTAAAACTGGCTTTTTTAAAGTTTACCAATGGCGTTCCTAATTCTGTTTCTTTTACAACGAATCTTGCAATTACCAAAGGGTCTCCACCGTTTAACGAGCCCTCTAAAGTTGTATGAACATCTTCCACTGGTTGGGTCATCGATACATTTTTGAGCGCTTTTGCTATATGTTGTGTAACCAGGGTTTGAGCAAATGGATAAGCAATCTTTTTTGTTTTTATGTCCAAATTAAAATGACCACTATCACCAAAAACGAATTTACCTGTAAAATTAAATGGTTGCTTAGATATGTCCATTTGGATATTACCAAAACTCAGATCGTTTGTTTTTGTGTTTAATGCAACTTCATATTCTCCTTCTAATACATGGTTCATTAAAAAAGCGCCTGTTGCAAGGTTAAAGCCTAAGCTTTTCACCAAAACATTTTTATTAATATTTATAAACGTTGTGTCTCCTTTTTTTTTAGTTTTTGCTTCGAAGTTGTTGATTAAAAAAGAGAATAATTTTTCTTTTTGTTTGTCTTCGATCGTAATATCAAAATTTTGGAATTCAATATTGGAAGGAAGCACTAAGGGCTTCTTTTCTTTTTTGTCTTTTTCTACACCGGATTTTAGAACACTTAAATTACTAATACCACTACTGTCTGTATATATATAAACATTGCCATTGGTAATTAGAGTTTTGCCAATCGACAACTTGCCGGTTAGTAAAGCCAGCATATTCAGTCTTAAATATATTTTAGATGCAGTAAAAAACTTGTGTTTATGTATTTTATACATTGGGCCCTGGGCATCTACGTTTTCAACCAAGAGGGATATAGAAGGAAACTCTTTAAATAAAGACAATGATAAATCGTCTATAGTTATTTGGGTATGATATTTTGATGCAGCTTCTTTTTTAAACTTGCTGATTAATTCTGCCTTGTTAGAATTGATATAAATACTTACACCTGCAAACAATAATAGTATCAGTGTAAATATTGATCCTACACCGATCAATGCATATTTTAACCAACGATTCATAAGCAATCTTTGTTTAAAGATAGTTTATTTATCTTCCCATATATACCATCAGTATTTGAACATCGCTTGGGTTAACGCCACTTACACGACTTGCTTGCCCTAGGGTAGCAGGTTTGATTTTTTTCAATTTTTGCAATGCCTCATTTGAAAGGGCAGAAAGTTTATTGTAATCAAAGTTGTCAGGAATACGCATGTTCTCCAATTCACTCATTTTATCTACTAAGGCTTGTTCCTTTTCGATATATCGCTCATATTTTATTTGTATTTCTGCCTGTTCAATAGCCACATCACTAATGCCGGAAAGCTTTTCTTTTAAGGTTGGTATAATTTCTACTAAAGATGGTATGGTTACACTAGGCCTTAAAATAATCTTTGTTGCCTTTTGTTTTTCATTAATCGAAGCTGAGTTGATTTCTCCGAAATATTCGTTGATGTCTTCTGGTTCGATGCTCAAATCTTTCAGTACATTTTTTACTTCACTTACTTCTTTTAATTTTTCTTGTACCAGCTGAAGTCTTTCATCGGTTGCTAGTCCTAGTTGATGGCTTCTTTCTGTCAAACGAATATCTGCATTGTCTTGGCGTAGTAAGGTTCTGAATTCTGCTCTGCTGGTAAACATCCTATAAGGTTCGTCTGTTCCTTTATTAATCAGGTCGTCCACCAAAACGCCTATATAGGCATCGCTTCTTTTCAGTACAAATGGTTCTAAATGTTTTGCTTTTTGATGAGCATTTATTCCAGCAATTAGGCCCTGACATGCTGCTTCTTCATATCCTGTTGTACCATTGATCTGACCTGCAAAAAACAGGTTGCTTACCATTTTCGTTTCTAAAGAATGGGTCAATTGAGTCGGCATGAAATAGTCATATTCAATAGCATAGCCAGGTCTAAATACTTTACAGTTTTCAAATCCTGGTACCATTCTCAAAGCCTGATTTTGTACTTCTTCTGGTAAGGAAGTGGAGAATCCATTCACATAAATTTCTACCGTATTCCATCCCTCCGGTTCTACAAATAACTGGTGTCTGTCTCTGTCTGCAAATCTGCTAATTTTATCTTCGATGCTCGGGCAATATCTTGGTCCAACTCCTTCAATTCTTCCTTGATACATTGGACTTCTGTCGAAACCGGTTTTTAATAGATCATGCACCGTTTGATTGGTATAAGTAATAAAGCAACTTCTTTGATCAGCAGCGTTTACTTTGGGTGTATTCATATAAGAAAAACCTACTATATGTTCGTCGCCCTTTTGTTCTTCCATTTTCGTGTAGTCGAGGCTTCTGCCATCAACTCTTGGAGGGGTTCCTGTTTTTAAGCGATCGCTTTCAAACCCATATTCAACTAATTGTTCGGTAATTCCTGTAGCTGCTTTTTCTGCAACTCTGCCCCCGCCAAATTTTTTCTCTCCAATATGTATGACTCCGTTCAAAAATGTTCCACTGGTTACCACTACCGATTTGGACCTGATTTCATGACCCATTCCAGTAATTACCCCACAGGCTTTTTCTTTTTCGATGATGATGGATTTCACCATGTCCTGATAGAAATCTACATTCGGTGTTTTCTCCAGCATCTCTCTCCAGGTTGCAGCAAATAACATTCTGTCGTTCTGCGCTCTCGGACTCCACATTGCCGGACCCTTACTCAGGTTCAACATTCTAAATTGAATTGTACTGAGGTCGGTTACAATTCCACTGTATCCACCCATTGCGTCAATCTCTCTTACAATTTGACCTTTGGCAATTCCACCCATGGCCGGGTTGCAGCTCATTTGAGCAATGGTTTGCATGTTCATTGTAACCAACAAAACCTTGCTACCTAAATTAGCCGCTGAAGCTGCTGCCTCACAACCCGCATGTCCGGCGCCAACTACTATTACATCATACTCTTGAAACATAGTGCAAAGATACTTAGTGGAAGGGTTATCCGAATTTTTTTAGAATTTCTCTTTCCAGCAGAATATCTTTTATCGGTGTGCCTGAATTGTATTGGGCAAACTCATCTTTGTTGAAGTCACCTAGTTCGGCCAACCAGGTTTTATTTTCTGTTAGAAAAGAAATTAGATTTTCGTTTGCTTCAATATTAGAGATCTCTATTGATTCAATTTTCTCCAACATCTTCTTACACGCCCAATAACCCGTTCGGTCATAAAGGTCAGCAAAGTATTTTTTTACCGCCAATACATCTACCCTGTTTCCGCGGTTCTTATTTGAATGAATTGTTTCCACCCTGATATTTACAAAATTCCAGCAAAGCAAAAGGTCTTCTTCTAGGTTGAAATCGAAATAAGCTACTGGTACAATATGGTCAAATTGCCAATTGGCGGCAAAGCTTTCCCAGGAAAGGCCTTCTGAGAATTGAAGTTCAAACCATTTTCTTAGGTTGATTTTGTCTAATCCAAAGTATGGTGCATAAGCTTCGCTGGGCGTTCCTTCCATTACATATCTTCTAAAAGCCAATTGCCATTTTCTTTTTTCGCTTGAGTCGGTTGATGTTCTATCCATTTTTTTTGATTAACTCGGATTCCCGGTCAGACAACTTTGGTCTGACCAGAGTCGATTTATTTAAACTTTCCATCCTAGGGTCTGACCAAATAGGTCTGACCGGTTCTCCGGTTCTGCTATTCAGATAAAGTTAAATGGGATTCGTGGAACATCAAAAAAATGTTTCAGCAGGAAACAGTGATTCGTGGAACATCCCTGACTACTGAGAACAACGGAAATCTTGGACAGTAATAAGCTGGTCTTCACCCTTTAGTTTTTGGACACTTACCCCCATAAAGGCTAAACGAGGGTTCAAGAGATTTTTTCTATGACCAGCATCGGGTAAGCCAATATCTAAGTAAAGCAATAACAGTGCGATTAATTGATTTTCCTGACCGATTGAAATGTTTTCAGCTGCGCAAGAAACCACGCCAGCTATTTTCATTCGTTGATAAAAGCTTTTCCCATCTTTAGATTGATGAGAAATGACTCCCTTCCTTTTTGATAGATCAACTGCGTGCTCATTGGAACTGCTTGTTAATTTGCTATCCGGAATTAACATTGGCAGCTCTCCTATATTACTCAAATCAGCAATTAATTGTTTGGCTTCCTTGCCATTGGTAGAAGGTTGTTCTTGTAGAAAAGGAATTAGTATACTGTCACAAAATGATTTTGGGTAAAGGCGGGAATAATTGGTCCAGTAGATAAAGTCTTTTTCTGGTTTGGATGAGCTTAAAAAAATAGGGCTTTCTTCCAGCTGGTGTAGCAACGATTGGTTGATTTTTACCAAGGGAACAAAGGGCTTGTCTTCCAACAAAACCGAGCTAATTGGTTGACTATTTAGAAATAAACTAAATAAAAGAGATAAAACGGATAAAAAAATGCTCTTTCGAATCATTTCAGGAATTTAGCAAATAGCTGCAAATATTGATCCTCTTTGGCCCTCATGGTGGAAATTTCACTTTTCGTTTTGTCTTTAAACCCACATAAATGAAGCGCGCCATGAAAAATTACCCGAAGCATTTCTTGCTGGTAGTTGTTCTCTAATGTTTTGGCATTGTCTTTCACACGGTCAATGCTGATATAAATTTCAGCCTCAATGGGTTGGTTTTTTTCTGATAACCCAAAAGTGATGATATCGGTATAATAATCATGCTGTAAAAAATCTCGGTTCATTTTAAGCAAGAACTCATCTGAACAAAAGATATAATCGATATTGGATAAAATACCCGCCTCTTTTTTTATCAGCTTTTCAATAAAAGTCTTGAGCAGGGTTTTATTGGGAAAATAAAAAGTTCGATCTCCCGATCTGAAATTGATTTTAGCCATGGTAATTGATTACTCCAAAATTCGTAACAAAACCAATACATCGCCCATTACCTTTACCAATAATCTATAATGAATGAAGCGATTGTCGGAATTACATGCGGGCGAGAAAGGAATTATTCACTCTTTTGAAAAAGACGATATTTTTATCAAGTTAATGGAAATGGGCTGTGTACCAGGAGAATTGGTACAAGTAGTGCAAGTTGCTCCTTTGGGAGACCCCATCTCAATTGCAGTTTCTGGATATACTTTGAGCTTAAGGATCAGTGAAGCAAGCAGTATATTTGTTGAGCAAGAATCGAATTAATTAATTGATTATCAACTAGTTACATGAAAATTGGATTGTATTTTGGCTCATTTAATCCCATCCATATCGGCCACTTGATCATTGCCAGCCATGTAATTAATCAAACTGATTTACAACAAGTCTGGTTGATCGTTTCTCCCCAAAATCCTTTTAAACAAGAAGGTGGATTATTAAACGAATACCATCGTTTGCACCTGGCTCAGCTGGCAATTGAAGACGATAGTCGATTCAGGGTTTCAGATATTGAATTCAAAATGCCCCGCCCTTCTTATACCATCGATACGATGGTTTATCTGCAGGAAAAATATCCGCAACACGAGTTCACCATCATCATGGGCAGCGATAGTTTTCAAAATTTACCCAAGTGGAAGAATGCCGAATTGTTGGTGAGCAACTATAGTTTCATTGTGTACAATCGACCAGGTTCTACCGTTACAGATAAGCACGGTGCAACAATCAGGATTTTAGATGCACCCCTACTTACTATTTCTGCAACTCATATCCGCAATACCATTCAAGCAGGAAAATCCATACGTTATTTAGTGCCCGAAAAAGTGAGGGTATATATTGAGGAGAATAATTATTATAAATAACAGTTGATAGTTATTGGTTACTGGTTATTGGGTTGTTCGCTTGATTGAAGTATCCGCTCATCCATATAAATAATAAAATCTCCCCTTTTTAATTTACTGCGCAGTTTGTAATAGATTTATCATGCAAAATACTGCTATGAAAAAAATATTCATTTTATGCCTAGTGCTGGTTGCAAATTATAGCAACGCACAAACACTTACAGTAGATAAAATTATGCAGGATCCAAAATGGATCGGCAACTCTCCTTCCAATGCGTTTTGGGGGCCAGATAGTAAAACGGTTTATTTCAGTTGGAATCCACAAAAAAATATTTCTGACTCGGTCTATGTTTACAACACAGCAGGCGGAGTTCCGCAAAAAACAAACCCACAAGAATTACAAAAAATCAATGCAGTAAATAATGCAGTATATAATAGTACCAATACACAAATGGTCTATGTATTTCGAGGTGATTTATTTTGGGTAGATATTAAAACCAATAAAACCATTCGCATTACACAAACAGAAGAAGCAGAGTCTGGTCCAAAATTTATTATCAACGACGAATGGATTGTGTACAATAAAAATCAAAACCTTTTTGGATGGCATACCAAATCGGGGATCACACAACAATTAACCAATATTACCAGAACTGCGGAAACTGTTGCCGCACCCGCTTTTGGCGGAAGAGGTGGCGGACAGGGTGGCGCTATCGGTGGTGGCGGATTTGGTGGCGGTGGACAAGGTGGATTTAATCGACCTACTCCAACTACTGGTGCTTCGGCAAACACGCAAGACGGATGGTTGCAACAGGAACAACTTGCTTTGTTTTCTGTATTAAAAGAAAGAAAAGAAAAAAGAGATCAGCGAGATGCATTCAATAAAAAGAATAAATACACGGGCACAGATACCATCAAGCAAATTGGTATTGGAGAAAAATTATTGCAGGGATTAACCATTAGTCCCGATGGAAAATATGTAAGCTATCGATTATTTACAGCAGCGGCAGCTTCAAAAAACACCATCGTACCAGATTATGTAACAGAGAGTGGATACACGACAGATATCAATGCAAGAACAAAAGTGGGCAACCCATTGGGCAAAGCGGATTTTTATGTATGGGATAAAACCCGCGATACGGTAATGATGATTGCAACCGATTCTATTCCTGGCATTCAAGATTTACCCGATTACACAAAAGACTATCCCAAAAAACAAGAAGGCAGAAGGCCGAGCAATCGTGCAGTGATCATGTACGGACCTTATTGGAATGATGCAGGAACTTTTGCAATAGTAGATATTCGTTCGCAAGATTATAAAGACAGATGGATCATGCAATTGGATGCGGCCACTGGAAAACTAAAACCCATCGAACGCCAACGCGATGAAGCGTGGATAGCGGGTCCAGGAATTGGTGGAGGAAATTTCGGCGGGAAAATCGGATGGATTAACAACAATCAATTTTATTTTCAATCAGAACAAAGCGGCTATTCTCATGTACATGTTTTTGATGCCAATACAAGAACAATTAAAGACATCACACCCGGAAAATATGAAGTGCAGGATTTAGTATTGAGCAAAAACAAACAAAGCTTTTATTTACTCAGTAACGAAACACATCCTGGAAAACTCAATTGGTATCGCATCAAAATAGATGGTAGCACAAAAGAAAGAATCACCCCAATGGAAGGTGGTTACGAAGTGAGCATGAGCCCCGACGAAAAATGGATCGCTTACAGATACTCTTATATCAACAAACCATGGGAATTATTTATTCAAGAAAATGCACCAGGTAAAAAACCAATTCAGGTAACTAACGAAGCAACAACAGAAGCGTTTAAAAATTATGCTTGGCGCGAAGCAAAAGTTGCAACCATCACTGCAAGAGACGGACAATCGATTTACGCCAGAATTTATGAACCCTCTGCAGAAAAGAAAAACGGTGCAGCTGTATTCTTTGTGCATGGTGCGGGCTATTTACAGAACGCACATTATTGGTGGAGTACTTATTTCCGCGAATACATGTTCAATAATTTATTGACCGATGCGGGCTATACGGTTGTTGATATTGATTACAGAGGAAGTTCAGGATATGGAAGAGATTGGAGAACAGGAATCTACCGACACATGGGCGGAAAAGATTTAACCGATCATGTTGATGTTGCAGATTATTTAGTGAAAAATTATGGAGTTGATGCATCACGAATTGGTTTGTATGGAGGATCATATGGTGGCTTTATTACATTGATGGCTCTTTTCACTACACCGGATGTATTTAAAGCTGGTGCTGCATTGCGCCCTGTTACCGATTGGGCACATTACAACCATGGATACACAGCCAATATTTTAAATGAACCTATTCAAGATAGTATTGCTTATGCAAGATCTTCACCCATCAATTTTGCCAGCGGACTCAAAAACAATTTATTGATCTGTCATGGAATGGTGGATGTGAATGTGCATTTTCAAGATGTGGTTCGCCTCAGCCAAAAACTAATTGAATTGAAAAAAGAGAATTGGGAGCTGGCGGTTTATCCGGTGGAAGACCATGGATTTGTAGAACCGAGTAGTTGGACGGATGAATATAAAAGGATATTGAAATTATTCAACAGTAAATTGTTGAAGTAAAATCATGGTCAACATAAAAAGATCTTTAATTAGAAACTAAAACAATCAAATCATCCAAATAGCAAATCTTCGCTCCCTAAAAAATTGATCAAGTTTAATACGGTTAATGTTTAAAAAATTGCTCATCAATTTTTTAAAAGGCTCAGATTTATCTATTTGGATGAACTAGTTTCTTGTTTCTATAAAAATTTTTGCTTTTTTATGGTTTGTCATTAAACATTAATGGTCAACATAAAAAAAGAGGAGCCTTTTAAAAATTAAAGTGAAAAGCTTAGTAAAATGTAATTACCAATTTTACTTTCTTTAATTTTTAAGCAGCGACGATTTTATGTTGACCATGATTGTACAATAGATGGAATATTAATAGTAGCGAAGATTTACTATTTGGATGAACCTTTTAATATTTGATTGAAACAAGTGCTTTCATCTACCAACTATCAGGTATTTTAAAGGCGCGAAATCCAATACAGGATTGAGTTATATTAAAGTTTTGTATTTTAGCACTTCAATTTCTACCGTAAATGAAATGCAAACAATACTTACTGCTACTGCTATTGTATTGTGCATCAATCAACTTTACGCTTGTTATAGCTCAACCCACAATTTCTAATTTCACACCCAAAAGTGGAACAGCTGGATCTCTAGTAACCATTACTGGCACTAATTTATCAAATCCTACAGCCATTAATATCGGCGGCAGAGCAGCCATTACTATTAGTAATAATGGAAGCACTTTGGTTGTGATGGTTATGCCGGGTACAACAACCGGAGCGGTGGTAATAACAACCGCAGCCGGCACTGCCACTGGGGTTGGCGCATTTACATTAACATCCGATCAGGGAATTAAATCGCAACAAGGAAATAAATTTTTTGGCACCGATACCATCGGAGCAGCAGAACAAGGTTATTCTCTTGCTGTTAGCGCAGATGGCAATACGGCTATTATTGGTGGATATAAAGACAATAAAGGAGCTGGTGCAGCATGGGTTTTTTCAAGAAACAATGGAGTATGGACACAACAAGGAAATAAATTGTTTGGAACTGATACTTCAGGAAAATCACAACAAGGAAGATCGGTTGCATTAAGTGCCGACGGCAATACTGCACTGGTTGGTGGAAATACAGATAGTGGTTTTATAGGAGCCGTTTGGGTTTTTGTTCGTAACAATGGAGTATGGACTCAACAAGGGAAAAAATTGGTTGGTAATGGTGCAATGGGTGTTTCAAGTCAAGGACAATCAGTATCTCTCAGTGCAGATGGTAATACGGCGATTGTTGGCGGAAACACTGACAGTAGCGGAGCTGGGGCAGCTTGGATTTTTTCGCGCAGCAATGGATTGTGGTCACAGCAAGGCAAAAAATTAATTGGAACAGGAGCCATTTCAACTGCTCAACAGGGTTTTTCAGTTGCATTGAGTGCCGATGGAAATACAGCAATAATTGGTGGACCCAATGATAATAGTGGCGCTGGTGCAGTTTGGGTTTTTAATAGAAGTTTTGGAACTTGGCTTCAACAGGGAAATAAACTGATTGGTACAGGAGCTACCCCAGTTGCTCAACAAGGTTATTCTGTTGCTTTAAGCGCCGATGGAAATACAGCAATTATTGGTGGCAATTACGATAATAATTTTGCTGGAGCCGCTTGGATTTATTCCCGTACTAATGGCATTTGGGTACAACAGGGAAATAAATTAGTTGGAACAGGAACATTGAGTGTTGCTCAACAAGGCGTTTCAGTTGCAATAAACGCAGATGGAAACAACGCTTTAGTGGGCGGATTTGGCGATAGTTCTTCTGCTGGTGCAGCATGGTCTTATACAAGAACAGCGGGTGTATGGTCTCAGCAAGGAAAAAAATTGGTTGGTATTGGATCTGCTGGAAATGCGGGTCAGGGCCAATCAGTGGCTTTAAGCGCTGATGGTTATACAGCAATTATCGGAGGCAATACCGATAAAAATAACAATGGTGCAGTTTGGGCTTTTACCTTTATTCCTCCTCCTACTATCACCAATATTTCACCAAGCAGTGGGCCAGTTGGAACATTGGTAACAATAACAGGAAATAATTTATCAAATCCATTAAGTATTTTAATTGGTGGCAAAGCTGCTATTCCAATAAGTAATAATGGAGCAACATTGGTAGCCATGGTGATGCCAGGAGCAACCAATGGTGACGTGAATATTTCTACCGTTGCTGGAGCCGCCAATTTTTCGGGCAGTTTTACAGTTTTAAATGCACAATCACCAAAAACCCAAGACGGAGGTAAACTTGTAGGATCGGGTGCTTTATCAAAAGCAAACCAGGGATCAACTGTTGCTATAAGTGCTGATGGAAATACAGCAGTAGTTGGGGGAAGCGGAATTAACAATGATTTGGAAGTAGTATGGATTTATACAAAAAAAGCTGGTTTATGGTCACAGCAAGACAATATTATTGTTGGAGACTCGACTGTATCTGTAGATGCTTTGAAAGAAAGCCATGGTCAATCGGTAGCAATAAGTGCTGATGGTAATACAATAATTATTGGAGGACATAATGATAATGGTGGCACTGGTGCTGCCTGGGTGTATACACGTAATGGAAATGTATGGACTCAACAAGGGAAAAAATTAACTGCAAAAGGGGGCACATCAAATATCAGACTTGGTTATGCAGTTGCCTTAAGTGCTGACGGAAATACAGCAGTAGTCGGTGGAAGTGGCAATGAGAATGGACTTGGAGCTGTTTGGGTATTTACAAGAGAGTATGGATTATGGGCTCAAGATGGAGAGAGATTGGTTGGAACGGGCGCATCTAAAGACGCCAGACAAGGGTATTCAATTTCCTTAAGCGCAGATGGAAAAACACTACTTGTTGGAGGTTATAATGACAATGGCGGTATTGGAGCTGCCTGGGTTTTTGCTAAAAACAACGGTATATGGACTCAGCAAGGGAATAAATTGGTTGGAACGGGTACGGTTGGAAACGCTAGTCAGGGATTTTCTGTTTCTTTAAATGCAGATGGAAATACTGCATTGATTGGAGGTTATTTTGATAGCGTTGGAAGAGGCGCAGCCTGGGTTTTTACGCGCAGCAATACAGGGGTTTGGTCGCAACAGGGAAATAAATTGGTTTGTACAGGATTTGTAGGAATTCCAAGTTTGGGCAGATCGGTTTCTTTGAGCGCCGATGGAAATATTGCCCTGATAGGTGGTTATGGTGATAGTAGCAATGTTGGTGCTGCCTGGTATTTCATTCGAAACAATGGAACGTGGACGCAAAACGGAAATAAAATAGTTGGAACAGGAGGCACACCTGGAGCTCGTCAAGGATTTTCTGTATCCATAAGTTCCGATGGAATTAACGCTATTATGGGCGGCTATTTAGATAATAATGAAATAGGCGCAGCGTGGGTGTTTAAACATATCCCTCCTCCCACAATTACCAGCTTCAGTCCCAAAAGCGGACCTATTGGAACATTGATCACCATTACAGGTACAAATTTATTAGACGCTTCAAGCATAACTATTGGCACTGTTGAAGCAATTCCTATCAGTAATGATGGAAACAACTTAGTGGTGATGGTTATGCCAGGTACATCAAACGGTAAACTTAACTTAGTAACATTTGCAGGATCAATTACAAGCATAGACTCATTTACAGTAACAAAAATTAATTCACCCAATCTTCAGCAGGGGAATAAATTGGTGGGTACAAATTTTATAGGTGCTTCAGAACAAGGATATTCAGTTGCAATAAGTGCAGATGGAAATACTGCAATTGCTGGTGGAAGAAATGATAATGGAGGAGCAGGTGCTGCATGGGTTTATACACGTAGTAATGGAGCATGGACACAACAAGGAAATAAGCTGATTGGAATTGGCGGATCTGCTGATGCCAGACAAGGAACTTCGGTTGCAATAAGTGCAGATGGAAATACCGCAATTGTTGGAGCTAATGGCGATGCAGCTGGTGTTGGCGCAGTTTGGGTCTTTGTTAGGATTAGTGGCGTGTGGACGCAACAAGGAAACAAACTAGTTGGAACCGGATTTGTTGGGGCTTCTTCACAAGGCATTGCTACTTCATTAAGTGCAGATGGCAATACAGCAATAATTGGAGGTAGCGGCGATGCAGCTGGTGTTGGTGCAACTTGGGTATTTAAAAGAAATAACTCAATCTGGACTCAACAAGGAAATAAATTAATTAGCTCAGATGCAAATGGAAATGCCAATCAAGGAGTTTCAGTTGCTATGAGTGCTGACGGTAAAACTGCAATTGTTGGTGCACAAAATGACAATAATGGAATTGGCGCAGCATGGATATATAAATTAACTGGAACTAATTGGGTGCAAGAAGGAAGTAAATTGATTGGAACAAGCGCGAGTGGAAATGCCAATCAAGGTGTTGCTGTTTCAATCAATGCAGATGGGAATACTGTTATTGTTGGAGGAAATAAAGACAGTTCGGGTATTGGCGCAGCTTGGGTGTTTACCAAATCCGCTAATATTTGGAACCAACAAGGAAACAAATTAGTTGCAACAAGTGCGAGTGGAAATGCCAATCAAGGCAATGCTGTATCAATTAGTGCTGATGGCAATTCTGCAACAATTGCTGGAAACATTGATAGCACCGGCGCTGGAGCTGTATGGGTTTATTCTAGAACTGCTGGTGTATGGAATCAATCAGGTAAAAAATTATTTGGATCAGGTGCCGTAGGAGCTGCCAATCAAGGCAGATCTGTGGCATTGAGTGCAGATGGTATAACAGCGATAGTAGGTGGAAATTTAGACAATGCTAGTGTAGGTGCATCTTGGATATTTACTTATGTGCCCCCACCATCAATAACCAGTTTTAGTCCATCTTCAGGTCCGATAGGAACATTGGTAACAATCAGAGGAACCGGTTTACAGAGTGCAAATTCAGTAGTTATTGCCGGAAGACCAGCCATCATCATTCGTAATGATGGAACCAATTTAGTAGCCATGGTAATGCCCGGAGCTACATCAGGTTCTATATTGCTTAATTTTATTGGCGGCAGTATTTCTTCAGGAAACTTTGTTGTAACACCAACACTTCATCCAAATACGCAACAAGGAAACAAATTAGTAGGAACCCTGGGTTCTTCAAGTGCACAGCAAGGATATGCTGTGGCCATTAGTGCTGATGGAAACACCGCAATTGTTGGTGCTTTCAATGATAATAATTTAGCTGGCGCAGCATGGGTGTATAAGCGTAATGGAAATGTTTGGTCACAAGATGGCAACAAATTAATTGGAATAGGAGGAAGTACAACTGCGCAACAAGGTTGGGCTGTTGCAATAAATGCAGACGGAAATACAGCAGTAGTTGGAGGATACAATGACAAAGGTGGTGTAGGTGCAGCATGGGTGTTTACAAGAAACAATGGAGCGTGGTTACAAGACGGCGAGAAGTTAGTAGGAACTGGAATTCAAGGACTGGGAAATGCCCAACAAGGTTATTCAGTATCTATTAGCGCTGATGGAAATACAATGATTATGGGGGGCAATGGAGATAATTTTTTAATGGGAGCAGCGTGGGTGTTTACGAGAAATAATGGAATATGGAAACAACAAGGCAATAAGCTGGTAGGAACCGGAGCTATTGGAAACGCAAGACAAGGTCAATCAGTTTCAATTAGCGCTGATGGTAAAACGGCCATCGTAGGTGGATTTAATGACAACGGTGGTGTGGGTGCAATTTGGGTGTATACACTTGTTAATGGTGCTTGGATTCAACAAGGCAATAAATTAATTGGAACAGGAGCAATTGGAAATGCCCAACTAGGAAATGCTGTTGCTATTAATGCAGATGGCAATTCAATTATTGTTGGAGGAGAGGGAGATAGAAATGGTACCGGTGCAGTATGGATGTATACACGTAGCGGAGGAGTTTGGACAGAGCAAGGAACTAAACTATTGCCATCTGATACGGTAGGCATTTCAGCTATAGGTCAATCAGTTTCAATCAGCGCGGATGGAACAACTGCAATGATTGGTGGCTCCAATGATAATGGAAACACTGGCGCTATCTGGGCCTTTAAGCGTAATATAGGCGGATGGACTCAACAAGGCAATAAATTAATTGGAACTGGCGCAGTTGGAAATGCCAGACAAGGATTTTCTTTATCATTAAGTGCTGATGGAAATACAACAATAACAGGAGGCATTAATGATAACAATAATATTGGAGCAGCCTGGGTATTTAGCAATATTCCTGCTTCAACAATTACTTCGGCAACATATAATGTTGTCACTGGAAAATTAAATGTTACAGGCATCAATTTTATATCGACTCCTGGACCATTGAATGATATCGAAGTATCTCGTTTATCAATATCTGGTGAGGGAAATACGAGATATGCATTAACCAGTAATAATGTTGAACTTACCAATGCTACCAGTTTTACTATTCAATTAAACTCAACAGATATTGATGCGCTTAATCTCTTATTGAATAAAAACGGAACAAGTTCAACGGGTGGAACAATTTACAATTTAGCGGCTGATGATTTTTGGATGTCAGCTTCAATAGCTGGAGGAGCAGATTTAACAGGCAACGGAATTACAGTAAGCAATGTTGAAGTACCAACAATTATTTCTGCAAACTATAGTTTATCTTCTGGATTGTTATTGGTAACGGCAAGGGGGTTATTAAAAAGAAACGGGTCAAGTAATGACATAGATGTTACTAAGCTTACTTTTACAGGACAAGGGGGAAATACATTTACACTTTCAAATAATACTAGCGATGTTGAAATAACCAATGGAACAAGTTTTTCAGTTAGTTTAGGTGCTTCAGATAGAACCGCAGTTAATGCATTATTAAATAATAACGGAACAAGTGCTTTAGATGGAACCACTTATAATTTAGCAGCAGCTGATGATTGGAATAGAGGGGCAGATGTTGCAATGGATATTTCAGATAATGCTAATCCTGTTAATGTAGGTGGTTTTCCTGCAATTACTACAACAGTACTTTTTGCTTCACCAAACATCACCACTATTTATGGTTCTGCTTCTTCAATTCTTAGTTTTAGAATTGCCGGGTCCTTTTTAAATGCGGGAATATTGGTAACAGCACCACCTAATTTTGAAGTTTCTTCCGACAGTTTGTTGTTTAGTAATGCAGTTACCATTGGGGGAGCAGGCGAGCTTGCTAGCACAAGGGTTTTTGTTCGGTTGAGATCAGGTTTATTGGTGAATAATTATTCAGGTAATATTGTTTTGTCTAGCACCAATGCAAGTAGTGTTTTTGTGCCAACTCCAAATGGAACAGTTACTCCTAAAGAATTAACTATCTCTGGCATTAGCGCTAACAATAAAGCATTTGATGGAAACACTAATGCTACCATCAGCGGCACACCTATATTAAATGGAGTGTTAACTACAGATACAGCCAATGTTAGACTGAGAGGAATACCTTTTGCCACATTTGCAACAACAGCTATAGGAATAAATATTCCAGTTACTGTAGTTGGTTATACAATAACTGGATCTGCTGCAAGCAATTACACCATTACACAACCCGCCAACCTGAGAGCTAATATCTTTGATGCAGATGTAATAATAATGCCTAATCCTTTCTTCAGTGATTTAACTGTTCAATTAAATGCTGTTGCAATATCAACTACTTCTACCACTACCGTTAGATTATTAGGCCTAAATGGAAGAGAATTTAAATCTGTTACTGTTGCAAGAGGTGTTAACAGAATTCAACTCTATGGTGCTGAATTGCTGGCTGGCGTTTATTTATTAGAAATCAAGAATGATAAATTCCAGCAGACGAAATTAGTGTACAAGTATTAATGATCAACATAAAATTGTCGCTGCTAAAAAAATAACCTAGTCAACATAAAAACGTCGCTGCCTAAAAATTAAAGCAAACAAAATTGGTTATACTTGTAAAGTTGTGTCCGCTTTAATTTTTAAAAGGCTCCTTATTTTATGTTGACCATTTATTTAGCAGCAAATAAAAAAAACGCCAACCGAATTTTCAGTTAGCGTTTATAATTATCTAGCTACGATTTTATTTATCGAAATTCTATCTATTCATACTTGCCAAAAACTCTTCGTTGTCTTTGGTTCCGCGCATTCTGCGGAGCAATTCGTTCATGGCTTCTTCCGGATTCATATCGTTTAAGAAGAGACGCAAAATATTCATGCGGCCCAATACTTCTTTGTCTAATAATAAATCATCTCTACGGGTAGAAGAACCTACCAGATCTATTGCAGGGAATATTCTCTTGTTGGATAATTTTCTCTCTAATTGCAATTCCATATTACCAGTACCTTTGAATTCCTCAAAGATCACTTCGTCCATCTTACTTCCTGTATCAATTAAGGCAGTTGCTAAAATGGTTAATGATCCACCGTTTTCTATTTTACGTGCAGCACCAAAAAACTGTTTTGGTTTTAATAATGCATTGGCTTCAACACCACCACTCAATACTTTACCACTACTAGGTGCAACGGTATTGTGTGCACGTGCTAAACGTGTAATGGAATCTAATAAGATCACAACATCATGACCACACTCTACCAAACGTTTTGCTTTTTGTAATGCAATGCTCGAAACCTTAACGTGTTTTTCTGCAGGCTCATCAAATGTAGATGCAATTACTTCTGCATTAACACTGCGTTCCATATCGGTTACTTCTTCCGGACGCTCATCGATCAACACTACCATCAAGTAACACTCGGGATGATTGGCAGCAATGGCGTTTGCCACTTCTTTCAACAACATGGTTTTACCAGTCTTTGGTTGTGCCACAATCAACCCACGTTGTCCTTTACCAATTGGTGTAAACAAATCAACTATTCTGGTGCTGTAATTATTTGCAGCAGTAAATAGATTTAATTTTTGATTAGGAAATAAGGGAGTTAGATAATCGAATGGTACACGGTCGCGCACTTCATCGGGTCTTTTTCCATTGATATTATCTACTTTCAATAAGGCGAAATATTTTTCTCCTTCTTTAGGAGGTCGAACAGCACCTTTAACAGTATCGCCTGTTTTTAATCCAAATAATTTTATTTGTGAAGGAGAAACATATACATCATCTGGTGAAGAAAGATAGTTGTAATCAGAAGAACGTAAGAAACCATATCCATCAGGCATCATTTCCAACACGCCTTCTCCAGGAATTACTCCTTCAAATTCAATATTGAAAACTGGTTCTTTGCGTTGTGGTTGATGACGCGGACGCTCAGGCATTGAAGTTTCAGGAGCCTGAGATCCATCAGCATTGTTTTCGCTGGCTTCTAAAGTTTGAATTATAGCAGATGCAATTTTTTCGGTTGGGTCTGGCTCGTTTTCACTTGCGGCATCTGTATTGTTTGGGCCAGGGTTTTCGTTCTTTCCTTTTGCAGGAGGAGGACCCTTTTTTACAATAGCTTTTTTAATGGGTCTACTTGAGGCAACAGCAGGAGATTCTTCAGCAGGTGCTTCTTGCATCACTTCTGCTTCTTCTGTAATATTAGCGGTTTTAACATTCACCGCTTTTTTTGGTTTTGCAGCAGCTGCGCCTTTTTTCTTTGGATCTTCTTTTACCGCACTGGCTTTGATTGCCTGGCTGTCGAGGATTTTATAGATCAATCCTTGTTTATCGAGCTTTTTGGCTCCGGTAATTTTTTGCTGCTCAGCAATATCTAGCAGCTCGGGCAATAACATGTCGTTTAATTGCAAGATGTCGTACATATAATAATATCAGTTTGGGGAGAATACAATTTATCTAATTGGTTGGTCCGATCTAAGGAAAAGTGAACTCAGTTCGGGTTATATTTTTGATTGATGTTGGAAAGAGAGTATCTGATCTGCTTGGGGTAAACGGGGCAAGTCAGTTTGTTTTCCATTGCAATGTTACAGCAGTTTTGGTAAAATCCAATTTTTTTTGCCATTTTTTAGGCTGAAAGGCAGCATAAAAGGGCTAAAAGGCATTGTTTGGTTATCTTCGCGCCATGTTTAACAATAGAATTAAAATAAAAACCCTGTTGGATTCGGGCAAGCCGGGCGAGCAGGTAATTGTAATGGGTTGGGTGCGTACTTTTCGCAATAACCAGTTTATAGCTTTAAACGATGGCAGTACCAATAATAATGTACAGGTTGTTGTTGCTTTAGGATTAATAGATGACGAAACGCTCAAGCGCTTAACCACAGGTGCATCTATTAAAGTGATTGGAGAGGTGGTGGAGTCGGTAGGCAAGGGTCAGCGCATTGAAGTAAAAGCAAGCAGCCTCGAAATACTCGGAGATAGTGATGCGGAGAAATATCCGCTTCAACCTAAAAAACATAGTTTAGAATTTTTAAGGGAGAAAGCGCATCTGCGTTTTAGAACCAATACATTCGGAGCTGTTTTTCGCGTAAGACATTCTCTGGCATTTGCTGTGCATCAGTTTTTTAATCAAAAAGGATTTGTGTATTTACATACACCAATAATCACCGCAAGTGATGCAGAGGGTGCAGGAGAAATGTTTAGGGTAACTACTTTACCAATGGATGGAACTGCACCAAAAGATGCAGCAGGTAATATTGATTATAACGAAGATTTTTTTGGAAAGAGTACCAACCTAACGGTGAGTGGTCAATTAGAAGGAGAGCTCGGAGCTATGGCTTTTTCGGAGATCTATACTTTTGGCCCAACCTTTCGCGCAGAGAATTCAAACACCACAAGACACTTAGCAGAGTTCTGGATGATCGAGCCAGAAATGGCATTTCATGATATTGAAGACAATATGAATTTGGCGGAAGAGTTTATTCAATATTTGATCAAGTATGCCATGGAGCATAATAAAGAGGATCTGGAATTTTTAGACCAGCGTTTGGCAGAAGAAGAAAAACAGAAACCACAAAACGAGCGAGCTGAAATGGGCTTGTTAGAAAAATTGAATTTTGTGGTGAATAATCAATTTGAAAGAATTACTTATACTGAAGCCATTCAAATTTTATTAGACTCTCCGCATTATAAAAAGAAAAAATTCAAATACGATGTGAGTTGGGGAATAGATATGCAGAGTGAACATGAAAGATATTTGGTAGAAAAACATTTTAAAAAACCGGTGATCGTTACAGGGTATCCTGCAAAAATAAAAGCGTTCTATATGCGCTTGAATGACGGCTGCGAGCCAGGCAAAGAAACTGTTGCAGCAATGGATATTTTAGCGCCAGGTATTGGAGAGATTGTTGGTGGAAGTCAACGTGAAGAGCGATTAGAAAAATTAGAAGCGCGCATGAATGAAATGCATATTCCTTTGGAAGAAATGAGCTGGTATTTAGATACCCGCCGTTTTGGCACAGTGCCGCATGCTGGCTTTGGGCTTGGTTTTGAGCGAATGGTGCAGTTTGTTTCGGGCATGACCAATATCCGCGACGTAATTGCTTTTGCAAGAACGCCGAAGAATTGTGAATTTTAACACACCCCCCAGTCCCCTCCCGACAAGTCGGGACAGGCTCTAAAGGGGGTCGGATAAAACGAATATGTATACAATTAAGGGCAGCGAAATAGCTGCCTTTTTTTAAATATATTTAAGGTATTAATTATTGTTTGGTGCAGTCAATCTTCAAAATAATATTTCTTTTTTGCTTGCTCTTTATTGCGGAAAAACTTTCTGCACAATCTATCTTGAACGATAAAACATATTACGATACTTTAAAGGCTGGTAAACTTTCTGGTAAAGTAGGTTTTGGTTTAAATATCAATCAAGAAGATATTCAAAAAATATTTGTCGTTAGCGATGCCTCTATTTCTTATGCAACTCAAAGACATTTATTTGAAATGTCTGACGCGCTTTATTATAATAGCAACGGAACAGACGAAGCCTCTAACCGACTTTTAATTTATATTCGATCGGCTTTGTATCGGCATCGATTTGTAAACAACAAAAGAGTAGAAGCAGCTTTTTTTCCTGAAATTAATTTTCAATATGTATACGATGAATCGAGGGGATTAAATTTTAGAAGAAGTGCTACAGCGGGAGTTACCTATAGCTTACATGATCTTAAATGGGTAAGAATAAAAATAGGAACTGGTATAATGCATGAAAGAGAAAGCTGGAGAATATTCGAAAAAAGTTTTTTACCAACTTACGATACTTTATCTACTTCTGTTAAAGACTTGCTTAAAGAAAAATTCGGAATAGACAACAAGGGAAATATTGTAAACAGCAATTGGCGTTGGACCAATTATATTCAGTTGGTAGCCAATCTTGGAACTAAAGTAAATATTACCACCATGGGCATGATTCAATTGCCTTTTAACGTACCCTACGATAATCCATATAATATTGAATTATTTCCTGTAGACAATAAAAAATACCCGAGGATTACAGCAGAATTTGCGTTCAATCTGGTTATTTCTGGTCATCTAAGCTTTTTCACCAAATATTTAATGCAAAGAGACCAGGGTCAGATTTCTCCATTTGCCGATGAGTTTATTTATAACCTTTCTCAAGGCATTGTCTATAAATTTTAGGCAGTAATTAAATTTTGACAAAAAAAACGTGGATAATGCGTGAATAAGCGCTTCGATTCCTATATTTGCAGCCCCGAAAGGGGATTTTCTACGGAAGGTGCGGTAGCTCAGTCGGTAGAGCAAAGGACTGAAAATCCTTGTGTCGCCGGTTCGATCCCGGCCCACACCACAAGAACCTCAACAGTAATGTTGGGGTTTTTTGTTTTAAGGGATTCAACAAATCACCCATAAAACGAAAAATTATAGCGTAAACGTTTCATCACTGCTCTGTATATTAGAATTAAAATATTACGAACTTTAGTTGTATGAAAATTTTACTCAGAATTCTCTTTTTCTTTTGGTTATTCGTTTCATGCGTTTATTTTAAATCTGGTTTTTACGCTCAAACAAAAGAGCAATCAACTTCAAATAATGCGTTTCCTCCAAATGCTTTTTGGTACCCGATAAATAATTTCACTAACAAAGTACCTGCAGTATATATAAGTACCATAGGAAATAAAATAGTGAATGAACCCAAGGTTTCATCCATACTACAAATTCAATTGGGTGATACCATTGTATTCAAATCGAATATTGGCATCGAATACAGGGGCTCTACTTCTTTCAGGTTATTCGAACAAAAATCCTACGGCTTTGAATTGAGAGATGCATCTAATCAAAGCACTGATAGTGCTATTATGGATTTTCCTAAACAGTCAGATTTTATTTTATATGCACCTGCTAACGATAAATCATTAATCAGGAACACGCTTATTTATGATTTGTCCAATCAAATCGGTATGTATGCAAGCAGAACAAAATATGTTCAATTGTATATCAATGCGGAATACCAGGGACTGTATGTGTTGATGGAAAAATTAAAGCGAGACAAAAACAGGGTGAATATTACCAAAATATCCAATAATGATAATGATAGCATTTCTGTTACCGGTGGATATATTATCAAGATAGATAAATCTGCAGGGGATAATGAACTAAAGGGATGGGAAGGAGATGCCATTTATAAAAAACCACTGGGCTTTAGGTCGGACTATGATCCTCAGGGAAAAAAAATAAAATATGATCCTTACGGCCACAAACGTGGAGCAGAAACATATATCATGTATGAATATCCTAAAAGCAATACAATTACCAGCGAGCAACAAAATTATTTGCAACAGTTTTTTAGTGATTTCGAAAATAGTTTATTGAGTAGTGAATATACAAACCCTATAAATGGATATGAACAGTATATTAATACAAATAGCTTCATTGATTTTTTATTGTTGAATGAATTGGCCTATAATCCGGACGGTTATCGATTGAGTACTTTTATGCACAAAGACAGGTTGGGTAAACTAAATATGGGCCCTATATGGGATTTTAATTTAGGCTTTGGTAATGATGACAGATCCGCTTTTTCAAAAGCCAATACGTGGATGTTTAATTACAATAAATATTATCCCGGCGATAGCTGGCTGATTCATTTTTGGTGGAGGAAACTATTGTCTGATTCAAATTTCACTAAACAAATGCAATCAAGATGGTCTACAATAAGGGCCACTGTGTTTAGCGAAACCAATATATTTAACACCATCAACAAACATATACAACCTCTTACTGATAACAACAGCATCCAGCAGCATTTTGAGCGATGGAAAATTTTAGGCGTAAGGCTTCCCTTTAATAATTTTGTAGGAAAAACCCACCAGGAAGAAATCAATTTCCTTCAGTCATGGATTCATGAAAGATTGGCTTGGATGGACAAAGAAATTGTAAAGCTCTAATTATTGAAGTATCACTTTCTTTAAATAATACCCCATCGGATCTACTGTTGGTGGCGTCATCGATTTTACTTTAATGCCTTCTTTACCCATAGTTCTTTTTTCAACTTTTCCATTGATTAAAATATCTACCGGGAGGTCCATAAAATAGTTGTTCTGCTTAATTTGAAACTCTTGATAACCCAACTCCTTAACCGTAAAATCCAACACATTGGTGGTTCTTAAATAAAAATCAAAAAATGGCTGAAGCGAATATCCAGCAGCTGAACTAAACAATTTTTCTACATCTGTTGAAGTAACAAAATTATCATAGGTGTAAGCAGGATCTGTGGCTAATTTTTTCAAGGCAGGGAAAAACAATTCATCGCCAATAACATAACGCAAGCTGTGCATGAAGAAAGAACCTTTGGTGTAAATATCATTACCTGCATAAGTTTCATCTTCTGATAATTCCTCTCCACCCACCATCGGCTTTTTATACCTGATTCCTCTTTTATGATTCGCGATTATTTTGTTGTATGCTTCCTGACCACCTAATTCATAATGTGCCAATGCTTCTGCATAAGTACCAATCCCTTCTTGAATCCACATGTGGGCCCAATCTTTATTGGTTACTTTATTGGCCCACCACTCATGTGCATATTCATGAAATAAATTATCGGAATATTCTTGCCCGCCAATAGTTATGTATTTAAACTGATTATTGAATGTGATCATGGTTTGGTGTTCCATTCCCGAATTAGGTACTTCGGCAATCCCAATTTTTTCTTTATACCAAGGGTACTCACCAAAATATTTTTCTAAAATTTTACTATCACGGATTTTCGTTGCGATGAGTTTCTTAGCATGCATGGTATCTTCTACCAACACATAAAACTCAATAGGAACCACATGGTTATTAATAGTTGTATAACTGTCTTTGGCTACATGGTATTTTCCAATATTAAATACAATGCAATAATTACTAATAGTATAATTGGTTTTCCAGGAGAAAGTAGTTTTGTTGTTTTTAGAAATTGTTTTTTGCAATAAACCTGGTCCTGCAACAGACAATCCATTTGGAACCGTGATATTTAAATCAGCTCCTTCATTGGGCTCGTCACTTGGATGGTCCTTACATGGAAAATACAATAGTCCTCCTTCTTTTTGTACATTGATCGAAACCCAATCATTTCCACTTCGGTCTTTAGACCAGGTAAAACCGCCCAACCAGGGTGGCTTTACTGCTATTGGAGGATTGCCACCATAAATAATATCTACATCGTGCTTACCCGTTTTGAATGAAGCTCCTTTAATATAAATCAGGTCGTTTTTGTGTTCGAACGTCGCCGCTTTTTTATCTACGGTGATTTTTTCTACTTTCAATAAATGCACTAAATCCAATAAGATGGTATCTGATGCTTGAGATAAATTAAGTGTAACAACTGTATTTCCCTGGATCGATTTGCTGGCAATATTTACATCTAGGTTGATGGTATAATGTCTTATATCCATTATTGCTTGCAAGGGTTTTAGTTTTCCTCCAGATGACATATAACCAATGTCTAAGCCCTGAGAAAAAATGGATTGTACAAAAAATAGGGTGGTGGTTACCAAGTATAATTTCAGTTGCACTGGTTGAGGTATAATAGCTTTCATTACTTGGGATTGAGCATTGAATATAAGATTTTTTGTATTAATGAATTACTATGGGTTCTGGGCTTGTGCGTGATTTTGAGGCATTTATTTCAAATTGTAAAAACCGAGAATCATAATTTCTCTAAAAGTTTCATATGATGTAAATAATTTAAATCTTTTAAGTATATTCGGAAGATGGCAGTATGTGTCAGCATCCGTTTATTTAAAAAATTTATGACCTCCTCCTTTTTTAAGCAGAGCATATTTTTTGCTTTTTTCTGTATAACAATAAGTGGTTACGGACAAAGTTTAACTTTGCCTAATGAAGAACCAATATTTTCATTTACCACTAAAAATGGGAAGAAAGTAACTTTAAATAAAGACAAAGCAAATAAATATATTATTTATAGGCTTGGTAATAAAAATAAAATTGAATATGAATTTCCAGGCAACTTAAAAACCAGCTGGAAAGATTTTTATTACACTTTTTCACTTCGAGAGCCAGGGCCATCAAACGAAGGAAAGGATTTGAGTTATATTTATTTTTACAATAAAGATTTTTTATACGTTATATACGATGAGTATTTCTACACTGGCAATAAACACGAAATCGGATTAAAAATTATCAATAGAAAATCAAATCAGAAAACAATCATTAAGGGAGACATAAAAACCCTAAAAGGAACATTGGCAAACTTTAGAGAAAATAATCTATTAGCAATTACAGATGATTTGGATTTGGTCTACTAAATTCTGTAAGGATATTGTTTATTTTCTTGAAGCCTTATACATTTATTTAATCAAACATGAATATGATAAAATCCCTAACATTTACTTTCCTATTGGCTATTTCTGTAACAGTAGGATTTGGACAAACACCCATTGATATTACCGAAAACACCGTTAAAGTTTCACCTTCAAGTGAAGAGGTTTTTTATTTTGGATTCGCAGAAGGTGATCAGCTGATTTTCAGTTTTGAAGAAGTAAATGGAAAAGAGTTGAAAGAAGTGGAAATAATGGCTATGCCATCTAAGTCACTCTTCCTGGATTATAAGATAAAAAAAATCGACAATAAAATCTTGACAATATCAGAAACAGGCGTTTATAAATTCCGTTTTACGAATTCCAATATTCTTGCAGGACGTGTAGTCAAGTTTAAAATACAACGAATACCTGCAAGTGAAAAAACAAGAAAATTTAATACAGCTGTTTTTAAACGTACTATTTATGATACTACTTATAATGAAGAACAAGAAAGATTTTTAGTAAAATCAGACACTACCATTAGCGAGGTATTAAGCCAAACCACCAAAGTTCCATGGGGAACCGGACCTAATACAAACAGAACGATTACCAATTTTACCTTGCCATCAAATACTGTTTTTTGGAGTTATTATATAGGTGTTGATCAACCCGGACAAAAATCATATGATGACGCCTCAAGGAAATTTGCAGCCAATTCAGCATCTGCGACCACAAAACCTAATAGCAGCAGTCCTCTGACAGCATTAGCATTAGATAATAACTCCTACTTATCTCAGGTTTTTAATGGCGAAGACATTGAATATGTTCTTTTGGAAGGGCAAAACCTAAATCTTTATACTAGCGGAAAAATATATGGGTATTTGAAATATGGTAAAGTAGTGAATGACTTTGCAAGAATGCTACCAGTAAAGGGCAATTTATCTTTCTGTTTTACTAACGACAATTTTTCATCTTCAGTTTCAGTACTTGTAAAAGTTACAGCAATTCAGGTTAATAACTTTTATGATATAAGAACAGTGAAAAGAATGAGAGTAGCGTCAAAAGAAGAAATGTATTTGAAAAATTAATGAACACAACAATGGCAGCATTCAACAATAAAAAATCAAAGACTATCAATGCCAATTACTTATTGGCAATTTTAACGACTTTAATTTTTTGTTCATGTGGTCAACAAACACAGAATACTGTAGATAAAAAAGTTGACCCTGCGGCTCTGACTGATTCCGCTAAACTTGAACAGTATTATCAATGGCAAGAAAAAATTGCACATATCGAAGAAAAGAGCAATAGCTTTTCTGTGTTTTCAAAAATAGAAAAGAACCGAGACAGTATATTGCTCCTTCAATTTCTTACCTCAAATTACAAAACTGTTAAGCCAATTGCAGACTTTCCGTATAAACCAGCGGATCTTGTTAAATCAACCTACGCAATTGATTTAAATGGAGACCAATTACTCGATTTTGTTTATGATGGGCCTTATAGCGGCGATTATAAAATCACCCAAATTTTTCTAAACATGGGTGGTGACCAATACAAAAAGGTTTTTACGGGCAAACAAGACATTAAAGAATTAGACTTTACTAATAATAAATTAAACTCATTTACGCTAATAAACCCAGGCTGTTGTGCCGACCCAGGTAAAGTAGAATATTATTATTCTGTTGGTTATTCAGGAAACGAACCGACTTTCAAATTGGATAAAACAATCGGGTATTATAACATAACAGAAAAACCATCATCAACATTTTCAAATCCTAAAGAGTTTACAGTTAAAACAGACAATGCTAAACTGCGATTTGACAGTTATATATTAGATATTGAACATCCTTTTTATGGGATCAATGGCAATTCAATTGCTACTTATAAAATAGGCTCGAAGGGAAAAGCGCTAGGAAGTAAAAAGGACATTGATAATGAATGGGTTTATGTAATCATGAACTCAGACAATAAATTCGATAATTGCGATTTTTCTACTTTAAAAGAACAACCAACAGAAATTAAGGGTTGGATATTAAAGACCGACATAGACTGGAACTAATTGTGCATTTATAAAAAATTAAAAAAAAGGTAAATCAAAGCTTCTTCCCAAACAACAAAAAATGTTGAATAGGTAAAAAGTCACCACGATAAGTCATTTCAAATCCATTGGCTCCTAATTCTTTTTTCAATTGTTCCACCGTTGTTTTGTGCAATGCTTTAATGGGAATAGAAGAGTCTTCTCCACGGTATTCGATCAACAATATTTTACCATCTTTTTTCAACGCTGTTTTGATGGACTGTAACATTTCATGAGGATATTCCAATTCATGATATACATCTACCAGAATGGCCAAGTCAATACTATTGGCGGGCAGATTAGGGCTTTTTTCTGAACCTTTGATTACAGTAACAACAGTATCTCGAATGGCACCCTTTTTTTGTTTCAAATAATCTAGCAATTCATCCTGCACATCCACCGCATAAACTTTTCCTTTAGGAATTTTAGCTGCAATCTTAAAACTATAATATCCTGTGCCTGCGCCAATATCTGCTACAACTGCGTTTTTGGGCAAATTCATTTTTTGTATTGCCAGTTGGGTGTTTTCTTCTTCTTGTCGGGTATCTCGCTCCAGCCAATCACTACCTGCGGCCCCCATTACATAAGATATTTCTCTGCCTAAATAATATTTACCAATTCCATCGTAGGATTTTTTTTGATAAGTATAAATGGTGTCTGATTTTGGTAACTCAATTGTAGCATTAGACTCATAACATATCAAACCAAAAGAAATAACAAATATTATAGTAAATAATGAAATTTTCATATTGAAGTAAGTATTTAAATACCAGAACAATAATTATCTTAAGAAGTTGTATAACTATTCATTAAACTTCAGACTACTCCATTTTTTTCCTTAAATTGTATGGTACATTATTGATATATACTAAATATGCTATCATGAAAAAAATTGTTATTCTGATCATTGCCAGTATTTGCATCCTGCAAATAAGCGCTCAAGATACTTCTCTTATTTATAGAAGGCTCGATTCTATTGCCATCATCGATCAAAAAGTAATGATGCCAATGAGGGACGGTGTGCGATTGGCAACAGATATTTATCGCCCAAAGGGAAATGCAAAAGTGCCCATTATTTTTTCGAGAACACCGTATAATTTCAACACATGGATTGATGGTAAAATGGTTACAGGAACCCTACAGGCCGCTTATGAAGCAGTTAGCAGGGGGTATGCTTACGTAGTACAAAACGAAAGAGGCCGCTATTTTTCTGAAGGCACCTGGGATATTTTAGGCACTCCCATTACTGATGGGTATGATGCTCTGAGTTGGATGCAAAAACAAATATGGAGTAATGGTAAAGTGGGATTGATCGGTTGTTCTTCTACTGCGGAATGGCAGATGGCAGTAGCTTCACAGAATCATCCGGCACTTGCTGCAATGGTGGCACAAGGCTATGGCGCTGGTGTTGGCCGCATTGGAAAATTTAATGAACAAGGAAACTGGTACAGAGGAGGAGCACAACAAATGTTGTTTACTTCTTGGTTGTACGGGACTCAAAACGATCAATATAAGCCAACACTTCCAAAAGACATTAAGCAAGCCGACTTACAACGCTTACAACGTTTTTATGATATGGGTACCGAAATGCCCCGTGTGGATTGGGCGGTTGGATTAAAGCATCTTCCTGTTAAAGACATCATTAAAAATGTAAATGGTCAGGTAGGTGTTTACGATAAAATGATTCCGCGCAAACCCAATGACCCAGCATGGTTCAAGGGAGGCCTATATCATGATAATATGCCTTTTGAAGTGCCTTCTTATTGGTTTGTTTCTTGGTACGATGTTTCTTCTGCTCCGAATATTGCATTGTTTAATCATGTGCGCAATAATGCAAAAAAACAAGGGGTGGCAAACAATCAATATTTAGTGATTGCTCCCGTTCTACATTGTTCATATAAAAGAGCAACAGAAAATACCATTGTTGGTGAACGCAGTATAGGCGATGCACGCTTGAATTATGATGAACTTACCTGGGGTTGGTTTGATCTTTTATTGAAAGGAGAAAAAAATGATTTCAAACAAAAAAATCCCCATGTTAGATATTATACCATGGGTAGCAATAAATGGCAAGCCGCAGAATCTTTTCCTTTGCCTAATACCAAGGTGCAAAATTTTTATTTAACGAGTGAAGGAAAAGCCAACACAAGTAATGGCAATGGTAAATTAGTTATGAAGCCTTCAACAACCGATATGCCCGATGCATTTACTTACGATCCGATGAATCCTGTTCCCTCCTATGGTGGTAATGTTTGCTGTACCGGAAACGCCGTGCAAGGCGGATCTTATGATCAATCTAAAATGGAATTAAGAGATGATATCTTAGTATATACATCCGATGAATTAAAAGAAGGAACAGAAATTACCGGCTTTATAGAATCTACCTTATATGTTTCTTCTACTGGATTAGACACAGACATCACTTTGAAATTGATTGATGTATATCCTGATGGCAAAGCGTATAATCTCGACGAAACCATCCAAAGACTTCGTTACAGAGATGGCTATAACAAAGAAGTTTGGATGGAGAAGGGCAAAGTGTACAAAGTAGATCTAACACCTTTAGTTACAAGCAATTATTTTGCTGCTGGCCATAAAATTCGCATTGAGGTATCGAGCAGCAATTTTCCTCGTTTTGATCGCAACTTAAATACTGGCGGAAAAAACTATGACGAGTCTAAAGGTGTTGTAGTAGAAAACAAAATTCATCACTCAGAAAAATATCCTTCTGTAATTAAATTACCGATTATTCGGTAAGGGAAACCCCATACTTTCAGCACACCAAAAAATATTTACAATATAGTAGCGTTCCTTGTCTTTAAAAAGCTGGATACTGTTGATACCCCTATTGGTAGCAATTCCTTGGGGGTTTTCACTGGTTAAATAAGTGCTAAAAACATGGACAATAGTTCCATATTCCTGCATTTCTTGGGATAATTCTTTTTCAAAAAACCCCGTTTTAATTCGGCTAGTAAACAGCGTAATATATTCTTCTGGACTAAGCATTTTATACTGAAAATTGCTATCAGGTGTTTTTGAAGTTGGTATTAACTTGGCATCTTTTCCAAACAAAAACCTAAATCGATCCCAATTGCGATCCTTTCCTGCTTCACCAGAAATTACTTCATAGAGGCATTTAATGATTTTATCAACCGACTTAACATCATTCGAATAATCTTGGGCATATAGTAAAGCATTAAGCCACAAGAACGCCACTACTAAAATTGTTTTTTTCATCTTTTTAATTTTTTGCCGAAAAGCCTTCAAATAATTTTGGGATAAAAAACGAATTTAAATTTATACTCGATGATGATCGGCTCTCCAGTTTTGTATTGCTGTTTTAATTGCTTTATTGGATAAATTTTCAGCTGCCGCTTTTTGGGCTAATGCAACAAATTCATTGTCGGAAGCAAAACGCAATGCAATGACTTGTCCGATTCGTAGTTCCTGTGGCAGCAATTTTCCGGTCATTGCAAAATGTCTTAAATTTTCTTCTGCCCTGATTGCTCGGTCCTGTGCTTTTAAGGCAAATATGCGCACATAAGCAAAAATCAACCCTAAAATAACCGCCACTAAACAGATTAATGAAGCGGAGTATAAGTTTTCTGATGCAGAATGGCTTAGGTTGATAATTGAGCCTACCAATAATGCCAGGATAGCAAAAAATGTAATTCCATGCCAGCCAGCAACCAGTCTTGAATGGTTACTAAAATTTTGAGTTTTCATGTATATGTGATTATTTGTTTTTTTGAAGGTAGATATTGTAGTTGGTATTTTGTTGAATTGTATCTTTAAATGAATATTAGCTTAGAATGCAAATAAAGAAATTGTTTTTTAGTTTGTTATTGATGGGCTGTCTTTGTTCAGGTATATTGAATGCACAAGACAGCACAGCGAAAGCTCCCATTGATACATCCAGTTCCGATGGATTATTTCAAGCAGCCAGGAGAGAGGCTTTTGACAATAAAAATTATCCCTTGGCAAAAAGCTATTGTAAGAGAGCATTAGAAAAAAGTCCTAATTATGCAGATATCCGTATTTTCTTAGGTAGAATGTATAGCTGGACCGATCAATACGATAGCGCCAAAGCCTGTTTCGAAACCGTGTTAGCAAGAGAACCCGATTACGAAGACGCTTCATTGGCTTATGCCGATTTGCAATATTGGAACAACTATAATAAAGAAACTGTCGCCATTTGCGATGCTGGATTAAAAGCACATCCCGAATCGAAAGACCTGCTTATTAGAAAAGCAAAAGCACTTACCGCATTAAAAGATTACGCGGCAGCCCATATAATCACTACCAATTTATTGGTGAAAGATAAAACCAATACAGATGCTCGTTCATTGGAAAACAGGATCAAAGATGAATCGGTTAAAAATAAAATTGGTATTAGCTACGACTACAATACTTTCGACAAACAATATGATGATCCATGGCATTTATTAAGTGTTGATTACAGTAGAACAACTGGCATTGGTTCAGTTGTTGGAAGGTTCAACTACGCCAATCGATTTGCAAGTACAGGAACTCAGTTTGAAGTAGATGCCTATCCCAGAATCAACAAAACATTTTATAGTTATGTAAGTATGGGTTTTGGAGATAATTCTGGTTTGTTTCCAAAATTCAGAGCGGGCTTTTCTTTGTATGCCAATTTGCCAAAAAGTTTTGAAGGAGAACTTGGTTTTCGTTACCTCAAATTCAGTGGCACTCCTACCTGGATCTATACTGCTTATATTGGAAAGTACACAGGAAATTGGTTGCTGGGTGCAAGAACCTATATTACTCCAAGCGATTTTGTAAAAAAAGTTTCAGTGTCTTATAGTGTAACAGCGCGTTACTATTTAGGCGGAGCAGATGATTTTATTGGCGGAGTTTTTGGATATGGCATTTCACCTGATGATCGCTATAATAATATACAGATTAATACTGCTTTATTGAGCAGCTATCGTATTGGCTTAACGTATAAAAAGCGAGTGAATGTTAGCAATAATTTCATTGCAGATCTTGGCTGGTTTAATCAAGAGTATTTACCCGGTACCAAGGGCAACCAATATTTAATCAGTGCAGGATGGCAGTTTCGGTTTTAAAAAGATCAATCTGGAAAGACCTTCGTTTTATTATCTTAATAATAATCTTGTTTCCGCTTTGGCTTTGGTTGTATTGGTTGCTTAGCCCTAAAACCCCCATCAATATTGCCATTATCGATAAAACAGTTTTAAACAATCGATACCAAGAACACAATTCTTTGTTTTGGATTTTAGGGCACGAAAAATATACCAAGCGAAAAGGCGGATTTTATGAATCTGATAAAAACTATTTTGGATTCTTTCCTTTAGATAGCAATAAATATCGAATTAAAGGTCTGGAAAGATTTGATCAATCAAAAGCAGATCAGCTCGTGAAAGACTGTGATATGGCTTATGTAACAGATACTTATGGTATCTACACAGAAGAATGGAATAAACTAGAAGTATTGGGCGATCGTTCTTCATTAATTTATGGGGGACTCAGTAAACAAGATCTTTCCTTTTTGCAGGGAATGCATAAAGCAGGTAAATTGATTGTTACCGAATTTAATACTATCGGATCTCCAACAGCAGAGCCTATTCGAAACGAATTTGAAAAAGAATTTGGTGTTAAATGGTCCGGTTGGAATGGAAGGTATTTTAGTTCTTTCGATACTTTGAAAAACCCTGAACTGCCTAAATGGTTATTTAGAAACTACCAGCGAGATCATAATGGTGAATGGCCATTTAAAAAAGATGGTATTGCATTGGTAAGCAAATACGATGAAATAATTGTTTTAGAAAGAGGTGATGGATTAGACCAAGATGTTTATGCGCATATTATTTCAAGCCCCTCTACACAAAAACATTTTGGTGTTCCCAAAGACTTTGCCTATAATTATTGGTTTGATATAATGTACGCAGACCCTTTAATCAATAATATTTTATCAACCTTTGAATTACCAGTAAATGAAAAGGGAAAAAAATTATTATCAGATTATAAAGTTCCATTTAGTTTTCCGGCAGTAATTCAATCGATTGATGCCAAAAAACCATTTTATTATTTATCTGGAGATTTTTCGGATAATCCTATCAATATGAAAACCGTTCGTTTTGCAGGAGCCCCTTTGTATAAATGGATGTTGATCGATTATGACGATAATCTAGATCGTTCTGTTTTCTTTTGGAATTTTTATCGTCCAATGGTTACAACTATTCTAAAAGATGGACTAAAAAAACAGTGATCTTTAATTTCCAAAACGCTTGATCAAGCTATCAGGCAATAAGCGGGCCCCTTTTTGAACAACTCCATTCTTTTGTTTAAATAAATTAAATGCACCATTAATTTGTTGAGCCGCTTCGGTTGATTCGGTAATTTGTAATTCCATGTTTTCATTCAAAATATAAGTAGTGGACCCATCAATAAATAAATTACCATGCAAATAATTATTCACTTCGTTTTTGGTTTGCATAAAAGGATAAGACTTTGTACTTCTGAAAGCCCGATTGGTATCTAGTCCGCTACCCATCCAAATTGCTTGCGATGGAACAGACAAGCCATAAGATTGATGCAACCATTGTAAAATGGAAGGAGTAATATCAAAATGGGTAGATACTGCATTCATGGTTGCTGTTCTTTTTAGTAAAGGAGAATAAATCATTAAGGGTACATGATAGCGATCAATTTTAGTGCTCATTGGTATTTCAGGCATTCTGTGGTCGCCGGTGATAATGAAAACAGTATTGGCAAAATCAGGATCTTGTTTTGCTTTTGTAAAAAATGTTTTCAACGCATCATCTAAAAACAAAATACTTGCATACTGTTGTTTGTAATTTCGATAGTTTGATTTCTTTGATTCTTCAATTTGAATGGTATTTAACCGCTCTTCGAATTTTGAAAAATAGGTTTCTTGTTCATTAATCAAAAAAGGACTATGTGTAGAAACCGTTAATACTACATTGCAATAGGGTGTATTTGTTTTTTTAGTTTGATTGTCGGAATATTTTCTAAATAATTCTTTGTCGCCATAACCCCAACTAAAACCTGAAGCGCTTTTGGGCATTTGTGTATACCCCTTTCCAAAACTACTAATATCGTTTACCGAACTCACTCCATTCTTTTTTAGAAATACATCCATATAATCAAAATGAGCATCGCCGCCATAATAAAAAGCATTTTGATAGCCATTCTTTTTGAGTACACTGGTTAATGATAAGGTCGCAGGCATATCGTTCCCCATTTCTGTAAAACCCATTTTTCCAAAAGGCAAAGAGCCTAATACAGAAGGCAATGCCGCAAATGTTCTTCCCCCTTCACTCAAAAAATTAGGCCAATACAAACTTTGTTTAGAAAGCGAGTCAATAAAGGGAGTAAAATTTCCTAAATAGGCTCCTTCATTCGTGAATGCCCGACCCAATCCTTCTACTAATACGATGACTATATTAGGTGGTTTGGTTGATTGATTAAAGAAAGGCGACAATACATCAGCCGTGCTATCTACACTATGTAAAAAAGGATAATCGGCATTGGTATAATTCATTTTCACCATCTGGCTGGAAGCATCTTCACCAAAATCTCCACTATACGCATCATCATAAATATTGGTATTGATCTTTTTCGGAAAGAAGTAATTAATACTTTTTCTATATAAAAAATAGGTTTTGTTTAAACTCAGGTTTTGATCATACTCCGTGGACATTGCACGGTTTTTCTGACGAATTGGATTTTTCGCCATAAAAACAATGGCCATGGCCCCAACTAAAATACCAGCCCCTAAATGGGAAAAATGGATCTTTTTTGGAAGTTTATTTATTGCCCAAACAATACCTGCTATAATACCCGTCAATAAAATAACATTGATAAAACTGAGTACTCCACTTGACCCAACTGTTTGTTTGATCTCAGCCCAAGAGTAACCCCATATATCTGCACCCAACGGAACCAGGGCGGTTAAAAAATATTGTGATAGAAATAATTGAGCTAATACAATTAAGGTTCCGAAAATTTGTAAAAAGGCTTTTGCTGTTTTTTTATGTAACTGATACAGTAAAGTAAACACAATGAATAATTGAAAACCGAAGCCAAACAAATAAGTAAGATCTGCTATAACTGTATATCTCAATAATTCGAGCAGAGAGCTTTTAATACTATTGGAGAAGTATCCTTTTCCAATTTCATAAGTTCTTGCAAGAAAATATAATCCAATAACTATCGTATAAATTTTTGCAAATACCCTTACCGGTAGTGTAAACTCTTTTTTCCCTTCATCATTTAATGGAACTACTTTAACTGCTACAGTCGGGCTAAATCCTGCCCGCTGCATTACTCCCCATGATTTAACTTTTTGAAAATAATCCGCAAATCCTTGCATAGCAGACCAAACGATAACCGGATGATAAACAAATGGCTCGATCATGGCTACTAAAATTAATTTAATAGTATCACCCTTTGTTTTATATTGATTAAATGTTGAGGCTTCCATCAATACCGCAAACGAAGAAAAAGTAAATGCGCTACTCCAAACAAAAGCAAAGAACCAACCAAAAACCTGCCAGTTCACTTCTCCTAAAATGGCCATGGTAATAAAAAAAAGAATCCCGAAAAATTCAATAGGCGCTGCCATCATTTCAAAAAAGAACCAATACGGATAACTCAACAAACCCAATAATCCATATTTTTTATTGAAGAATAAGGTTCTGTGATCGCGCAGGGTTTCGATGGTACCACGTGTCCATCGATTTCTTTGACGAATCAAAATTTTAAAAGAGACAGGTGCTTCTGTCCAACAAAGTGGTTCTGGAATATAGGTAACTGTATACTTTAGATTCTGTTCGTGCATGTATCTGCGCATACGAACCACTAATTCCATGTCTTCACCAACTGTATTGGTATTATATCCACCACAAGCAATGGCAATTGATTTATCAAAAGCGCCAAAAGCGCCCGAGATCAGCAATAAACCATCCAACCTGCTCCAGGCCATTCTGCCTAATAAAAAAGAGCGGATATATTCTAAACTCTGTAATCGTGGCAACAACTGTTTAGGCAAAACCACTTTCACTAATTTTCCATGTTCTACAATACATGAATTTGCAATACGAACAACGCCTCCGGTTGCTATTACTCGAACATCAGAACGATCGAGAAATGGTTTGACTATTTTGAACAATGCATCCTGTTCTAAAATACAATCTACATCAACACAAACAATAATATCTCCGGAAGCAATATTGATACCGGCATTTAAACTGTCTGCCTTGCCGCCATTTTCTTTGTCTACAATAACCAGTCTATCGTAAGCGGGGTTCTTGCTTTTGTATACAGCTCGAATGGGTTTTGTTGAAAGTAAGTTGGGTACAAATGTGTTGGTTTTTTCCAATTCATATGTTGCAATTAACTTTTCCATACTATCATCCTTACTGCCATCATTAATAATGACTATTTGTAATTGATAATAATAGATCGTTAAAAGTGATTTTACATTTTCAATGATAGTAGCAGACTCATTGAAAGCCGGTGCCAGAATACTAATCGATGGCGTATGGTGAGATGGCGCCAATAATTTAAAATCAGTTGACTTATTCTTGCGTTCGTAATAGCTCAATTCTCTAACTGAAAAAAAAGACAAAAACAAATATGCAAGAAAAATTGCTACGGAATAAAAAAATAATCCGTAAGCAAAAAAATCACTGACTGCGCTCTCCCAACTTATGAACATATTTCAGTTTGAAGGTGTTTAATTAATTGCGCTTTTCTTTCTTCATTGTTGTCTTCTACAGATTCAACCAACATTAAACCTTTATCATAATGCTTCACTATATTTTCTGCTGCTTTTAATCGAATTAATTCATTGGGTTCTTTTAATAAGCTTACTAATAATTTAGCACCAGGTATTTCTGGTAATAACATCAATACATCGAGCAATAATAATTGGTTCTCAATAGTCTCCTTGCTATATTGATTTTCTAGTTTTTCATTGGTATCGAACACATTTATCTTTTCACAACAGCGAATAGCATGATACCGAATTAAAGGATTGGAATGGTCTAAACATGCTATCATATTTGTATAATAACGATCATCCGGATATTCGTATAAAATTTTTAATCCCAGCAATACCACAGAATCATTAGAAGATTTTAGCCAAACAGACATTTCGTCCAAAGGCTTAGGTGGAAATAGTTTTAATTGTTCTAAAATATTGATTTGATCCCAGGTGCTTAATTGATTTTCTACATTTTTTAAAAAACGTAAAGCATCAAAGCCTTGTAAATTAACAACACCGAATTGGGCTTCTGCTCTTATAAATGGATTGGAGTTATCTGCAAAATGAAACAATTGTTCCATTGCATCGTACTGATCGAAAATATAAATTTCCTGAATACCTTTTACTACCCTACTCCAAATACTACTGTTTATTTTTCGATTGGTAACTTTTCTTAAATCTAATTGCTCGTATAAATTAACCGCTGCTTGCATAGCAGCGCCTTTCAAATATTTTTTACAAACCAATAATTCTTCAACAGCAATATTTCTTTTAATCGAATTTGTTAGAGCTTCTTTTAGTTGTGAAGGAATGATCACTTTATGATCAGGATCTTTGGCTAAAAGTGTAAACTCTTCAGCTACCCATTTTCTGAAATGTGCTTCAAACTGGGTTTGTATTCTTTTATAAATTCTTCTAAATATGGCAAATCCGATGGTTACCAAAATAATCACCAATCCGGCAAAAATGGTAATTAAAGTAATAGTCTGCATTAACTCTTTGCTCAAACTAATTTTTAATAGTTGAGTTTTAAAAACCACAATACCTAATATGCTTTGAGCTAAGATCATTAATGGATGCTACTGCTTGTTTTTTTGAACTTGAATATATGCAACCAATTCTTCTAAATCGAAGGGTTTAGAAAAAAAAGCATGAGCGCCCATTTGTAGATGCGCTTCTTTTGTATCTTCTTGTTGAAACAAAGCAACGATAATAATAAACATTGCTGGATACTTATCTAATGCATAAGCAATTACTTCTTTACCACTATAAAATGGTATCAGTAGATTGGTAATTAGCATGTCTGGTTGAAAAGAGTCTATCAATTCCCTGGCCATTTTTCCATCTCCACAAGCAGCTGTTTCCCAGCCCTCAGCCCTCAACCGTTTTTCAACAATGGCCAGTAAAATAGGCTCTTGTTCTACAATCAACAGTTTATTCATTAATAATTACTTTTATTGGCTCCCTAAGTTAACGTCGAATCGATTGATTATATTGAAGATTCAGTATATTTATTGCCATACTTAAAACTTTGTTTCATGAAAAAGATTGCTTTTGTTTTTGCCATTACTTGCTTTTCGTTTTTCACAGCAAATGCTTCAGTTAGCAGCGACCCACCGGTTAATGATAACGCTATTATTGGTCGTTGGGACCTTACGGTTAAAATGGGAGACCGTATTGTACCTTCCTGGCTAGAAGTAAAGCTATCTGGGGTAAAAACATTAGTAGGTTATTTTGTGGCTGATGGCGGAAGTGCAAGACCCATTGCCCACGTGTATTTTAAAGAGGGGAAAGTAAATTTCTCCATCCCCCCACAATGGGAAAGAGCAGAAGCTGATATGCAATTCGAAGCTGTTTTAGCAAATGATCAATTGATAGGAACTATTAAGAGTAGTTACGGAGCGACCTTTTCTTTAACTGGCGAAAGAGCGCCGTTGCTAAAAAAAGATAAAGCACCTGTTTGGGATAAACCCATCAAACTATTCAACGGCAAAAATACGGACGGTTGGCACCCATCGGGTAAAACCAATCAATGGGTTGCCATTGATGGAATACTAACAAGCCCCAAATCCGGATCCAACATTATTACCGATCAAACATTTGAAGATTTTAAGTTGCATATAGAATTCCGCTATCCAGCAGGAAGCAATAGTGGTGTGTATTTGAGAGGGCGGTATGAAGTACAAGTTGAAGACAATGCGGGAAAAGAGCCGTCCTCTACCTATTTTGGTGGCATCTATGGTTTTTTAACGCCTAATGAAATGGTGGCTAAAGCGCCAGGCGAATGGCAAGTGTACGATATCACTTTAATTGGTAGAAGAGTAACGGTTGTTGCAAATGGCAAAGCCATTATTGTAGATCAAATTATTCCAGGAATTACTGGCGGGGCTCTAGACAGTAAAGAAGGAACACCAGGTCCTATTTACTTACAAGGAGATCATGGCCCTATTGAATATAGAAATATTGTACTTACACCTGCAAAAAAATAGACAATGGCTACTATTACTTGGAAAGGAGTGTACCCTGCTTTATTAACGCCTTTTAAAGCAGACGACTCTATTGATTTTGATCTATACAAAAAAAACCTGCATGCGCAGATTGAAGCTGGCGTTGACGGAATTATTCTGGGAGGCTCTCTTGGCGAAGCAAGCTCTTTGCTAAATGAGGAAAAAAAATCGCTGCTGGTTTTTTCAAAAGAATTACTTCCATCCAATATTCCTGTGATCATCAATATTGCAGAGCAAACCACCAAAGCGGCTATTCAATTGGCCAAAGAATCCGAAGCCAATGGGGCAGATGGGCTAATGTTATTGCCCCCCATGCGATATAAATCAGACGACAGAGAAACCATTGAATATTTTAAGGCAGTGGCTTCTTCCACAAACCTGCCTATCATGATTTACAATAATCCAGTAGATTATAAAATACTGGTAACCTTAGATATGTTTGAAGCATTGGTGCCATTTGCTAATATTCAAGCGGTAAAAGAATCTACAAGAGATGTATCGAATGTAACCAGAATGTATAATCGTTTTGGCAATCGTTTTAGCATACTTTGTGGAGTAGATACCCTTGCATTTGAAGAATTGTGTTTAGGTGCCGATGGTTGGGTTGCAGGTTTGGTAGATGCTTTCCCTCGCGAAACAGTGGCCATTTATCGTTTAGTAAAAGCGAATAGAATAAAAGAGGCTCTGGATATTTATCGCTGGTTTCTTCCTGTTTTGGAATTAGATATTCACCCTAAATTGGTACAATACATTAAATTGGCTGCAACACATACGGGTATTGGTTCTCCTCATGTGCGCGCGCCAAGATTGGTTCCAGTAGGTGCAGAATTAAATGAAGTAGAATCAATTATAAAAAAAGCCATTGCTACTCGACCAATCTTACCGGATTATCTGAACCTGAATAAATAATAAATGCAATCAAACAATAGCTTTCAATCGTTTAGTACACTTAAGGGAGAATTACTCCCAACAATTTATCCTTTTTCATCGGAGGAAAAAATCAGCGAGGCTTTACTTAAGGCAAATGATGCAGTACTTCCTTATGCAAAAACAAGTTTTGTGCAAAGGGCTCTTTTTTTAGAAACAATTGCTCAGAATATTCTTGCATTAGGAGATGATTTATTGATGCAGGCTCATATTGAAACTGCATTGCCCATCGCAAGACTAACAGGTGAAAGAGATAGAACCATCAATCAATTAAAATTATTTGCTACATTATTGAGAGAAGGGTCTTGGGTGGATGCTGTGATTGATACCGCTATTCCTGATCGCAAACCATTACCAAGAGCCGATATCAGAAGAATGCTGCAACCACTTGGCCCTGTCTTGGTTTTTGGTGCCAGTAATTTTCCATTCGCCTATTCAACCGCTGGAGTTGATACCGCTTCTGCATTGGCTGCGGGCTGTCCTGTGATTGTAAAAGCACACGAATCGCATTTGGGCACAAATATGATGGTTGCAAGTGCAATTGAGCATGCAATAGAACAAACCAAAATGCCTTTGGGAACTTTTGATACACTTATTGGTGAAGGCCCTGTACTGGGTCAAGAACTTGCATCCAATGAATTGATCAAAGCAATTGGATTTACTGGATCCTACAAAGCGGGCATGGCATTATACACAACTGCCACACAAAAAAGAAAAACACCCATACCTGTATATGCAGAAATGAGTAGTATTAATCCTATAGTATTATTGCCGAATACACTTAAAGAGAAAGTTGAACAAATCGCAGCAACATTATCGGCTTCTATTTTATTAGGTGTTGGTCAGTTTTGTACTAGTCCTGGTTTGATATTTGTAATCGAATCTGATACAAGCAATACATTAATCAAATTACTCGCTGATCATTTAACAGCAGCCAATTCTGCTGTAATGTTGAATCAAACAATCTGTAAAGCCTATTATGCTGACAGGAAAAAATTGATCGGACATGATGGAGTAAAAATAGAAATGCAAGGCGAAGATGAATCATCACTTTATAAAGCCACAGCTACTTTAGTTTCAGTAAGCGCTGCTCATTTTATTAAAGAACCGTCATTGCAAAAAGAAGTGTTTGGTCCTTGTTCGATGATTGTTCTTTGCAAAGATCAAACGGAATTAAATAGTGCTATCATCCATATGCATGGACAACTAACGGGTTCTTTTTTTGGAACCACCAAAGAGCTAAAAGAATACGATCATACCATCGACTTATTGCAACAAAGGGTAGGTAGGATTATTTTTAATAATGTACCTACAGGTGTAGAAGTTTGTAATGCAATGGTGCATGGAGGCCCATTTCCATCAACAACCGATGGTAGAACTTCATCGGTTGGGCCAGAAGCAATTAAAAGGTTTGTAAGACCTGTATGTTATCAGGATTGTCCGGATGATTTATTACCTTTTTATCTTAGAAACAAGAATGAGGCAGGCATTAATAGAAATATCAATGGCGTAATTACCAAAGCATCTATAGAATAATTTACTGTTATGGCGCAATATCAATTTCATTGTATCGACGCACATACTTGCGGCAATCCTGTTAGGCTTGTAGCAAAAGGTGGCCCTGATTTACAAGGCGAAACAATGATGGAAAAGCGGCTCCATTTTTTGCGAGAATATGATTGGATTAGAAAAGGATTAATGTTTGAGCCTCGTGGTCATGATATGATGAGTGGAAGTATTTTGTATCCACCTCATGATCCACAAAACGATGTAGCTGTTTTATTCATTGAAACAAGTGGTTGCTTGCCCATGTGCGGCCATGGCACCATTGGAACAATTACGATTGCAATAGAAGAAGGTTTGGTAAAACCTAAGGTTCCAGGAAAACTAAGAATGGAAACTCCTGCAGGTTTGGTGATGATTGAATATAAACAGGAAGGCAAAAAAGTAGTATCGGTTAAACTAACCAATATAGCTTCATTCCTATATGCCACCAATTTGGAAGTGAATTGCCCTGATCTTGGTCCGATTACTGTTGATGTTGCTTATGGAGGAAATTTTTATGCAATTGTAGATGTACAAACAAATTTTCCTGGTTTAGAATTTTTTACAGCCGATCAATTAATTTCCTGGAGCAGGGTTTGTAGAAAATTATTAAACGAACAACACCAGTTTATTCACCCTGAAAATGAAAAAATCAATGGGCTAAGCCATTTTTTATGGACAGGGAAACCGATTGCTAAAAACGCCACCGCACGCAATGCAGTATTTTATGGAGACAAAGCAATTGATCGATCTCCTTGTGGTACAGGAACATCAGCAAGAATGGCCCAGTGGTATGCAAAAGGGTTATTGAAAGAAGGAGATGATTTTGTACATGAAAGTATCATTGGTTCAACTTTTATTGGAAGAATTGAAGACACATTGATGGTGAACGATTTTAAAGCCATCATTCCAAGTATTGAAGGTTGGGCAAGAATAACAGGCTATAACACAATTATTATAGACGATGAAGATCCTTATGCACATGGATTTCAAGTAATTTAAATTTAAACCATCAGTATGAAAAAAATTATTGCGCAATGTGTTTTATTGATTGGATTATTTCCATCAATCGGAAATACACAAGTATCTAAAGATGCTTTTGTTCCTTGTCAGGAAATGCCATCGTTAATTCAACGATATGGTGTGGATAGCAGAACATTGGTACGATATTATAGCCCGGCATCTTCAGGTAGAGGCGGATTTGGTGCTGATGCATCTATTGGATCTCCAGAAAAAAACAAACGCTTACAGCAGTTGGTGAAAGATTATCAGCAACTGCTAAGTCAGCTAAATTTTAAAAGTCTTTCACAGGAATGTAAAGTTGATTATATCTTATTTAAAAGAGACTTATCGGAAAAGTTGGATCAATTGGTGAAAGAAGCGGAATCAATGAATAAAATCAAACAATGGATTCCGTTTTCTACAAAAATTTATGCCCTTGAAGTAGATAGAAGAAGAGGTATACAACCCAATGCAGAAGCTGTTGCAAAAGATTGGGCTTCTATCATCCTGGAAATAAAATCCTTACAAACAAAATTGAGGGAAGAAAAAAACATTGATCAGGAAAAAGTTACTACATCAATCGCTGTAATCAATAATTTAAAACAAACCGCCCAAAGCATTTTCGATTTTTACAATGGATATGATCCGATGTTTAGTTGGTGGGTGCCTACTACCTATAAAACATTAGATGAAACGCTTACCGCTTATGCAGCAGCATGGAAGGGAAAAACAATGACTTCAGCTGCAACCGATAAAAGCGGTATTGTTGGCGTTCAAGCAGGTAGAGAAAATCTAATCAAACAATTGCAAGTAGAAATGATCCCTTATTCTCCGGAAGAGCTCATTGATATTGCTAATAAAGAGTTTGCATGGTGCGATGAAGAAATGTTGAAAGCTTCCAAAGAAATGGGTTTTGGTACTGATTGGAAAGCTGCTTTAGAAAAAGTAAAAAACACCTATGTGCCAGCAGGTAAACAGCCAGAAGCCATACTAAAACTGTATACAGAAAGTATTGATTTTCTAAAGAAAAATAATTTGCTAACCATTCCACCACTTGCCGAAGAGACCTGGGGAATGATGATGATGAGTCCTGAACGACAATTAATTGCTCCCTTCTTTTTAGGAGGTGCAGATATCATTATTTCCTATCCTACCAACACCATGGCATTCGAAGACAGGATGATGAGTATGCGTGGTAACAACCCCCATTTTTCAAAAGCTACTGTGCATCATGAATTAATTGCTGGACATAACTTACAGCAGTTTGTGAATTCACGTAACCGAACTTATAGAAATTTCGGCACACCATTTTGGACCGAAGGCTGGTCTTTGTACTGGGAATTGATTTTATGGGACATGCAATTTGCTAAATCGCCTGAAGATAGAATTGGTATGCTGTTCTGGCATATGCATCGTTGCGCGCGAATTATTTTTTCTCTCAATTATCATACTGGTAAATGGACCCCACAACAGTGCATTGATTTTTTGGTTGATCGGGTAGGGCATGAAAGAGCCAATGCAGAAGGAGAAGTAAGACGCTCCTTCACAGGTCAGTATCCTCCTTTATATCAGTTGGCTTATTTAACAGGAGGCCGTCAATTTTATGCATTAAAAAAAGAATTAGTGGACACCAAAAAAATGAGCTATAAACAATTTCATGATGCAATATTGAGTTTAAATGCCATGCCTGTTGAAATGGTAAGAGCTGTTCTTACCCAACAACCACTTACTGAAGATTTTAAAACCAATTGGCGTTTTTACGAAAAGCAATAGTAAAGACTGATACATAAATATATATTCTAACACAATCACTAATGTTAAATTTACTCATATGCAAGCCGCTGAAATTTTTTCCATTTGTAATAAAGTAATTTTATTGGGCTGGGTTTTGTTGATATTCCTGCCCAATTGGAAATACACACAAACCATTATTTTAAATGGATTGATTGTAACATTTGCAGCATTGTATTCGTTTATCATTTTGAAAGATATTGGCAATTTTAATCCAGATAGTTTTAGCAGTTTGGCAAAAGTGAAAGCACTTTTTCAAAGTGATGATGCGGTTGCAGCTGGCTGGATTCATTATTTAGCTTTCGATTTATTTGTAGGAGCCTATATTGTTCGTAAATCGAAAGAAATACAACTCTCAAGGGTTTTGTATACCATTTGTTTGCCTTTCACTTTTATGTTTGGTCCAATGGGATATTTATTATTTGTAATTTTTAAAACCATAAAAACAAAATCCTTGAATGATTAGTATAAAGGAACTTAAAAAAAGAAATTCACTTTTAGCCAATGCTGGAAGTTTTTTCTTGATAGTAGCCATTTGCTTGGGTATTTATGCTTGCTTTAATTCAACAATTGTATTGGGTATTAACTCAATGATTAAGCCCATCAAATTTGCTTTAAGCACCTGGATATATAGTTGGACACTAGCTTATTTGCTTTATTATGTGAACAATCAAAATAAAGTGAAGTGGTTTTCCTATTTATCGGTTTTTGTAATGTTGTATGAAAATGGAGTAATCACCATTCAGGCTTTCCAAGGAAAAATTTCACATTTTAATCAGTCAGAAATAGTAGGTGGTATATTATATGCTTTAATGGGCATTTTTATTGTATGGCTTACTACAGCAACCCTGGTGCTAACCCTTCGATTTATTTTTCAAAAAACATATAGTATCAGTGCTCCATTTGCATTATCAATTAAAATCGGGCTACTGCTATTTGTGGTATTCAGTTTTTTTGGCGGATATATGAGTATGTTGAATACGCACAATGTAGGCGGAAAGATTGGTGGGCCAGGTTTACCATTGATAAATTGGAGCACTTTATATGGAGATCTACGCGTTGCCCATTTTTTTGGCATACATTCATTACAAATAATTCCGTTTGTCGGATTTTATATTGCCAATAAAGTAAAAGATGAACGAAAAGCCACAAACCTGGTTTGGATTGTAGCAGTTTTGTATTTCATTTTTATTACGGCTATTGCGATACAATCTCTAATGGGATTGCCTTTTATGAGCATTCGTTAAAAAATCAAACCAACTATTTTCCTATAAGGTATAATTCGGTTTGTCTTTCATTGATGTATCTAAATCCTTTTTCATCGAAATAACCATCCTGTTCTAACATTATACGAATGGTTTTATTCCATTCTTTAATTTCTACTGCAGCATTCAATTCAATGGAATAAGCAGTTTTTAAATGCATGGGAAAATCGCCGGTTCCAGGCACTCCTCCTTGCATATCCCACATTCCAATAGCAGGTCCAGCAGCGTGCCCATGAAAGCCAATTGGGTGCGTATATATAGTTGCATTGATATTTTCTTTTTTAGCTTGAGCCAATGCGGCAGCTAAAATTTGATTACCTGTTCTTCCTTCTTTAAATTGATCTGTAAGAATATCTTGTAATCGATTCCCTATTTTCATTGCATTTTGTAAATAAAGAGGAGCCGATGTTTCTCCCGGCTTTAATACATAAGCATGTTCCTGAATATCGGTGTTTAATCTTAAATAGGTAATACCAAAATCTACATGCAATAAATCACCCTGCATAATAATATCTTTTCCATTATAACCCTTACTGGTAAAGGCTTTTAAGTGATCGAATTCAACATTGTCATTGCGTTGAATTTCTACCGAAGGGTGAAACCAGGTAGTAAATCCTCTTTTGATAATTTCTTGTCGATACCACCACACTAGGTCTTCTGTGGTAGTTATACCAGGCGTAATCACTTTGCTACTAAAACCTTCTGCAATAATATCCTTACTCATTTTTATAAGTTGAGGGTAAAACTGCATTTCTCTTTCTGTTCTTGTTTCGAGCCATGCAACTGCAAGTGGTTCAGAGGAAATCATGCGAGTATTAAATGGAGCTGGTAGTTTTTGTTTGAAGGTTTCATATTCGGTATGATCCAACCCATCGGCATGACCAAAATCTACAGAAGTATTCACGGCGATTTTTTTTGGTTGATGTTTTTTAACTAGGGCTGTTAGTGCATCCCATTGATCTGGATTTGCTTGCATATCCCAAGCCGCTTTTATTTCGGAGCCTACACTATAGCGGGCAACAGCAGACTTGGTATATTCTTTAGTTGTAGGATTATAATAAAAAACCAGGATAGTTCTTCTTCTGGCACTGATCCATGTTGCTGGTAACATAGTTCTCACAATGGGATCTTCATTGTATTCTCTGGTAATCAATACCCACATATCAATGCCATTTTTTTCCATTAATGTTGGCAATAGATTATTTAAACGATCCGATAAAACCTCATCAATAACAGTTGCTTGTTGACGCAATGGTAAAACCTGGGCATTGGTTTGTAATAGTAATAATAGAAACCCAGCAACAAATATTTTTTTCATAAAACCAGTTTTAATATCAGATAAAAGATTTGCTTTAGTAAATAGTATCTTTATAATTCATAACAATATACAACATTGCGTAATTCAGTATACATCATTTTGTTGATTTCATTATTAATGCAGTCAAATGCAATTTTGGGTCAAGACAGTTTGGTTCCGCAAAAAGATATTATTGATGTATTGTTTGCAAAAAAGAAATTAAAAAAACCTGCTGTTGCCGATAGTTTGGTAATTAAAAAACTTTATCCAAGCTATTTGCCAATAATTGGATATAACCCTGCATTGGGAATGGTTTTTGGTGTTGGGGTTAGTGCAGGTATGCTAACAGGCAATAAAAAAACCACCCATGTATCTTCGGCTCTAGCCAATGTTTCAGTAACCACTAAAAAGCAAATCAATTTCAATGCCAGGGCAACTGTTTATTTGCCGAATGACGAGTGGATTTTGCAAAGTGATTTTCGATTTCTAATTTTTTCGCAACCCACTTACGGACTTGGCATCAATTTCATGAATGGGCAAGACGGATTGGAAGGTGCACAGCCAATGAGTTTTAATTATTTGCGCCTCTACCAAAATGTATATAAAAGAATTGTTGGAAGATGGTATGCTGGTATTGGAATTAATTACGATGGTCATACAGCTATCGAAGATAAAAACCTGGATACTGTTTTGCCTGGCATCATTAAGACGTCTCATTATACATATTCAGTAGCTAATAACTTGCCCATCAATAAGTATCATACAATGGGTATTACATTCAATGGATTATATGATAACAGAGACAATGCAGTGAATCCAATGAATGGTAGTTTTGCGCAACTGAGCTTTCGATTGAATCCCGAATTCCTTAGTACCAAAGCAAGCAGTTCTTTGTATTATGAATACCGCACTTATTTTGCATTACGTAAAACTGTGCAACAACAACATACTATTGCTTTGTGGACCTGGGGACAATTTCAAACCAGCGGAACATTGCCATATTTAGCGTTACCCTCTATTACCTGGGATATGTATAATCGTTCGGGAAGAGGATATATTCAGGGTAGATTGCGAGGAGAAAATTTTTGGTATGGCGAAGCTGCTTATCGAATGCCATTAACCGCCAATGGTTTGTTTGGTGCAGTAGCCTTTTTTAATTTATCAACTGCAAGTAATCAATTATACAAACAAAAACTGGGTGATGATTTTGCCCCTGGATATGGTTTTGGTTTCCGAATTAAAATGGATAAAAAAACCAATACCAATATTACCATCGACTATGGAATAGGCCGCAATGGCAACAGCGGTATTTACTTTAATCTTCAAGAGGCGTTTTAAATTTTTAGGGTGATGTAATATTTTCAAAATATTCCTACTTATTAGAAAATACAAAACGATGAAGACTCCTTATAACAAGTTTTTGTACGGCGGATTTTTATTACTATCTGCCTATTATATTATTGTTGGGCACAGGTATATTGATGCAGCAACCAATATGGGTATAGCGCTTATATTCGATCCATTTAATGTTGATCAAAAATGGGATGATCGACCGCGCTGGCAGAAGATCTGGTTGGTGGGGCACTTAGCAATAATGGCTGGACTATTTGGCCTTGAAGTGGGTATTGCCGCTAAATTGGGGATTTAACTTAAAAGTTGAAACGTTATTGCAGTTTTACCAACACTTTGTCTTGAATGATATAAGTATCAGTTCCCTTTTTAAAACAATTATTGATTGATTCAATGGCTGTTCCTTCCTTGGATGCGTTAACAACATAAACAGCTGCATATGGATTGATCGAAGCGTTTTTCTTTTTCGAATTCAATTGTAAAAAATAAATGGCGGAAGCACCAAATACTTTTCCTGATCCATCAGCCTCCAACGCCAATGCAGTTTTTTCATCTACGCCAATTCCCTTTGCTTTAACGCTGTATTGATTTTGAATATTTGCCAAGAAAGCAATATGCCTTGCCATTCTGGATCTTTGAGAATAATGTGAATCGGTGATGATGTTTTTTAATAAATCAATTTCTACAAAATTCTTACTGATAGATATTTTAGGCGATTGTAAATCATTCAGGGCTTCAGCAGATGTGATACCATCCATTTTTGCATCAAAAACAAATTGCCCTAATACTGCTAATCCTGCACTGGTTCCTCCAATAGGAATCTTTCTGTTTTTAATTGCATTATTTAATTCCGTTTGAACAGGGGTATTGCTCCAAAAATTTACATAGTTCCATTGATCTCCACCAGCAATAAAAATGGCTTCTGCATGCGCTAAAGTATTGGCTGTTTCGGGAAGCATGGCTTCTTCTCTGCTATTGATCAGCAATGTTTCTACAGAGTTTACAGGAAACAACTTAAACAAGTAATCGTTGTATCCTGCGCCACCAGATGCTCTTATGATTACAATATCACCTCCGCCACTTTTTTGTAAGAACCAACGCATTGCTTCATCCACATCGGTACTTCCGCCGGCCAATAAATAACCTGCACTAGTATTGGTGATAGTATCTTTTGCATTGCCTACCCTGCCTACCGTTTTTGCATTCAATTGAATCGCTGCGATCACCCCAAACAAAAAGAATCCTATTTTTTTCATCAACTATTTGGTTAGTCTATAGATAAATAGAGTAGCACGTTTCATTAGAATAGGAAACTCTTTGGTATTGAGTACTTCACCTGGAGCATGTGCACCTCTTCCTGATGCTCCTAATCCATCCAAACAATCTAAATATGCAGCAACATAAGAAATATCACCAGCACCTCTGCTGCCCGGGTTTCCTGGAACTACTTTACCATAGCCCAGGTCTTCACTGGCTTTGCTCAATGTTTCTGCTAAAGCATCGTTTCCTTTCGTTGGTTCCATTGAAGGTATTCCATCTCTAAAACGAATGCTCGCTTTTGTTCCTGGTAAATTTTGCGATACAATTTGCTTCATTGTGATGCGTGCATTGTTCTTTTGTGTTTCAGTTAAAAAACGCAGATCGCCAATCACTACTGTTTTTGGAGAGATGATATTGGATTTGCCTGATGCAGTTCCTTGCTGCGCTTCTGTATCAACTTTTACTTCGGCACCACCTATAAATAAACCTGGGTTAAAAGATAAATTAGGCTCCTTGCTCAATGTTTCGCGAAATGTATTTAATATACGTGTGGCCTCATAAATTGAACCATAATTAGAACCGTTGAACACACCTGCAGAATGTGCTTGCTTTCCCTCCACTTCTAAAGTCCAGCCACTAGAACCTCTTCTACCCGTTGCTACAGTTCTTAAATTACCCCCTTCAAAAGCCAATGCCACATCATGTAATTTAGCACGAGCAATAAAATCGGCCCTGCTTACTTCTCTTGGATCGCCAGCATTTTCTTCGTCACTGGTCATATAAATGGTAATGCTTGCATCGTCTAGTAATTTTAATTGATGCATGGCTTTCATGGCAGCGATAATAATTACATCACCACCCTTCATATCATTGATGCCTTGCCCGGTAATGGTACTGTCATTTAAAACAGTAAATGGATTGGCAGGCATATCGGGTTCAAAAACGGTATCTAAATGACCAATCAAAAATATTTTTTTACCAGACTTCCCTTTACGATAAGCTACCAAATGCGCTGCTCTTTTTAAAGAATCAGGTAGTTTGATAAATTCAATCGTAAATCCCAATGCCTTTAACTCTTTGGCATACAGATCACCCACCTGTTGAACACCTTTTACATTGAAAGTGCCGCTATTGATGTTTACAGAAGCTTTAAGCAACTCCATCATCTGCGGATAATTCTTTTCTGTTTGCTCAATTAGTTTTTGTTCAATAGAATTCAGGGTTTGAGCATTGATTGATATGATAGACACAAAAAGGCCTATCACAAAAAATATTTTCTTCATACGTATTATTGTGATTGAAAGGTATTCAATTTTTTAGAAGCCAGCAATAATAGCTGCCAGTTGTTGAGGGCATTCTTCCATTGGCACATGGCCTATATTTTTCAAAACAACTAATTTGCTTCCCTTGATGTTTTTCTCAAATAAATAAGCATTTTCAACTGGAATCAAATTGTCTTTATCGCCCCAAATAATTATTGTAGGTTTTGTAATTGTGCTGATTAAATTTTCATCATGCTTTCTGCCTTTTTTAAACATACTCAATAATGCAGCACGATTGCCTTTGCTAATTGCCATGTCGTGAAAACGATCAACCTGAGATTGAGTAACCCTTGATTGATCATAATAAATTGTTTTCAAACTAGCTCTTACCAAGGCTTTTGGAGTGATGTATAATAATAAGTTATTGATGATTGGAGTAGAAGCCAGTTTAAAACCAATAGAACCCTTCGCATTTTTTACCGGATAACCAGTTGGATCTATTAAAATCAATTTTCTTACTTTTTCTGGATGAGCCGCTGTAAATTCCCAGGAGATACCCCCGCCTAAAGAGTTTCCGCCAATATCACATTTGGTAACATTTAATCGGGTTAAAAAAGAGTCCAGGAATTTACTGTAATAAGGAAAACTATATTCATTTTCCGGGTTTGGACCAGTCATTCCAAATGCAGGCATATCAAGGGTTATAACCCTTCTTTTTTCTTTTAAGATCATTACCACACTATCAAAAGTATTGAGCGATGAAGAAGTGCCGTGAATTAATACTAAAGGAAATGAGTCCTGACTATTACCCTCATCTCTATAATGAACTTGCATTCCCATCAATGGCATGAATTGGGAATTATTATTGGCATAAAGCAGTTTCATATCAGCTAAAGAACGGTCGGGTTGACAGAAGATTACAAAAGCAACAGCAGCAATTACCAATATGGTAACAATTGCATAGCCTAAAAATCGTAGCAATTTTTTCATTGGAAGCAGTTAATTGGATATACAATATTATTGAAAACAGACCGTTTGGCAATGTTATCAATGTTTTTATATACCAAACTTGCAAGCATCCCCATAACTTTCCTATCTTGTATTGCCTTAAAAAGTAATTGATTATGCAACCTGTAGCAGCTCAGACCTTTATCATCGAAAAATTTGCCGCTGAAGTCAATCCTATGTATACTTATCATAATGTACATCATGTTAGGGCTGTTTTTCATCATGCTGCATTAATAGCAGAAAAGGAAGGAATTTCCGGTGCTGAAATGGAGTTGTTATTAACTGCGGCCGCTTTTCATGATTCGGGATTTTTAGAAAAAAGTAATGGGCACGAAGAAGTTTCCTGTAATTATGCAAGGCAATATTTACCTAATTACGATTTTGAACAAGCAGATATTGATGCTATTTGTGAATTGATCATGGCAACCAAAATTCCTCAAACTCCAAAAAGCAAATTGGGACAGATTTTATGTGATGCCGATTTATATTATTTGGGCACAGACGATTATGCAACTTTAGCAGAAAAATTGTATGTAGAATATTTGAAAGAAAATGTGGTTGATGATAAAATGGATTGGCAAAGACAGCAAATAGCTTTTTTAAAACAACATCAATATTTTACAAAAACAGCTAAGGAATTATTGAGTGATAAAAGAGATAAAAACAGGATTATTTTAGAACAAAGAACAGAAAGCCCTCATTCACTCAAACACCACGAATCTACCATCATGGATTTTGGATTGATCATTTTTGGAGTGATGATTACAGCTTTTGCATTACAAGGGTTCTTGGTACCCAATAAATTTTTTGATGGAGGTATTACAGGTATATCACTATTAATACATGAGCTGTATCATTTTAATTTAGCTTATGCAATTGTATTGGCAAATATTCCTTTCATCATCATGAGTTATTTTGCCGTGAACAAAGGTTTTGCTATAAAATCTTTTTTCTGCGTGGCTTTACTAGGAATATGTTTATTGTATCCAGACTTTCCTACTATTACGAATGATAAATTATTGATCTCTATTTTCGGTGGATTCTTTTTAGGTTTAGGTATTGGACTTACCATGCGAGCAGGTTGTGCGGTTGATGGTATTGAAGTATTAGCCCTCTATACATTAAGAAGATCAAGTTTTACTATCAGTGAAATCATTTTAGGTTTGAATATTATCATTTTTAGTTTAGCTGCATTTCAGTTTGGTATTCAAACGGCTTTGTATTCCATGCTTACCTATTTTACTGCTTCTAAAACGATTGACTATGTAATTGAAGGATTAGAAGCATATACTGGAGTTACCATTATATCTGGTAAAAGTGAGGAAGTAAAACACAAGCTGGTGAATGAATTGGGCAGGGGTATTACGGTGTATAAAGGAGAACGAGGTTACTTGCCTGGTAAATTTGATGTACATGACGATTGCGATATTATTTTCACTATCATTACCCGATTAGAGATGCGAAAGCTAAAAAATATGGTATACGATGTAGATCCCAATGCATTTGTTTTTGCAAGCACCATCAAAGAAACTTCAGGTGGTATTATAAAAAGAAGACACGTACATTAGTTTATCTCGTGATTAAATTATTCTTCACAATAAAATATTTCTAGCATGGTTTTTTCGTCCATCGTTTTAATTATTTTATTTAATTTTTTAAGAAGAAAATTAAAAACGGTCATTCCATTTCCAGAATGGGATAAATATTTTCAAATTGGTTTATTTATTTCAATTGGCTTGCTTTTGGCTCAGGTATTAACGCCAAAAATAATTAGGCCTTATATTGTTTTAATCTCATTTGGGTTTTTATTTGCGCTATTTTATTTTTTGTTTACACGAAAACAGTTTAAGCCAATACTTTATGCAGTTTATGCTTTACTGCCAGTAACGATCATTTCATTTGTTGAATCAATCACTAAATTAATCAGCCCAGCATTTTATGAAAAGTGGGAAGACGTTTTTGATACCGCTGGTGTTTTTGGATTTATCTGGTTGGGGGCTATTTTTATTTATACCAATAAGCAAGTAAAAGCATTAGAGAAAGAGCGTTTAAAATCGATTGAACAAGAAAAAGAACTAAAGCTCACCACTGCATTAAAAGCTGAATTAGAAGTTCAAGTAAATGAAAGAACAGCCGATTTAATGGCGCAGAAAATTGAGCTGGAACAAACTTTAGCAGAGTTAACCAATACACAAAAGCAATTGATTCAATCCGAAAAAATGGCTTCGCTGGGAGAACTCACCGCAGGTATTGCTCATGAAATTCAGAACCCCTTGAATTTTGTCAATAATTTTTCTGAAGTAAGCACTGAGCTTGTTGATGAAATGAATGAAGAGATTGCAAAGGGAAATACTGAAGAAGCTGCAGCAATTGCAAAAGACCTTAAACAAAATTTAGAAAAAATAAATCACCATGGTAAGCGTGCTGGTGATATTGTTAAAGGCATGTTGCAACATAGCAGAAAAAGCGGAGGAGTAAAAGAACCAACGGATATCAATGCATTGGCAGATGAATATTTACGATTAGCGTATCATGGATTAAGGGCAAAGGACAAGTCCTTCAATGCTACCATGAAAACAGACTTTGATTCAACCATTGGCAATATCAATATTATTCCACAGGATATTGGGAGGGTGATTTTGAATTTGATTACGAATGCGTTTTACGCTATAAACACCCCCCAACCCCCTAAAGGGGGGGCTTTAAAAGGCCCTAATAATGTAGAACATTATAATCCAACTGTTTGGGTAACTACCAAATTAATTACTCCCCCTTCAGAGCCTGTCCCGACAGGTCGGGAGGGCAGGGGGGTAGAGGGACGAAGGGTTTTGATTTCTGTTCGTGACAACGGCAATGGCATTCCCCAATCAATCCTCGATAAAATTTTCCAACCTTTCTTTACCACCAAACCAACAGGCCAAGGAACAGGATTAGGATTGAGTTTGAGTTATGATATTGTGAAAGCCCATGGGGGTGAAATAAAAGTAAACACAAAAGAATCAACAGGAATTGCTGGTGAGGAAACAGGTACTGAGTTTAGTATCATACTTCCTGTATAATACTAAACCCAGTAAACGTCTTTTAGTTTTTCCAAACAGCGCCAATACCAGCTTCCCAACAAAGCTTATTCAAAGCAGGAATATCAACTGTACTGAATGCATCTGCTCTGGCTTTTAATTGTGCCCACTCTGCATTCATTTCTTTCATTCTATTCAAGGCAGGTTGTGTAACAACAGGTAAATCGTGTTGCATTTGATTGATCATGAATAAATAATTAGCAGTAAACTTGTTCGGGAAATTTTCTGCATCGTCATAGGCTTTTGTTTTACGCTGCACCATGTCTTCGTCCCAGGCCTTCATTTTTTTAACCAATAGTTCTGCACTGGTTTTTACATTTTTATATTTATCGTCGGCTGGAATATTTTTTAACATCGCTTCTATTTGTTCTCTTTTATTATCAAGAGAACTAACCATTGCATGCATTACAGACAGTTCTGTTTCAACGCTGTTCAATGTTTGGTGATACATTTCATAATCAGCTGCAGTGAAATTATACAATGGGTTGGCTAAAATTTCTGCCGTAGTTGTTTGTTTTTGATTGCCTGCTTGAAGTGTGAATGTATATTTTCCGGGCGATGCTTTATGCGCTCTGTAACCCGCTTCTACATAAACATTGGTAACACCTTTCATAGTTGGGTACAACATATTCCATACAAAGCGATTCAACCCTTTAGATTTATTCAATGTTGGATCTGCTGGTGGAGCTCCATCGTATCTTTTGTAATTTTTATCAGCAGCAGAACTATATTTATTTACCAGATTTCCTTTGCTATCGGTGATAGTAAGCGTAATATCTTCGGAATCTTTTAATGTAGGTAATTGATAATACAATACAATTCCAGATGCCGCATTCACACCCCTGAATTTATTGGCCCCAGTATATTCTTCATCAGATTCATCTAAATCGGAATAACTATTGGTAATATAATTAGGGCTTGGTTGAAATACTGTAAAGCTGCTGTCTTTCTTGTATTGACGAATCATACTTAAATCGTCTAAAATCCAGAAAGACCTACCTGATGTTGCTGCAATTAAATTGCCCTGATGAATTTTTAAATCGGTGATAGGAGTTAGCGGTAAATTCAATTGAAAAGGTTTCCAGTTTTTTCCACCGTTCCAAGAAATGTAAACGCCTGTTTCTGTTCCTGCAAATAAGAGATCTTTAATTACCTGATCTTCTCGAACTACTCTGGTGAAAGCCCCTTCCGGAATTCCTGCATCAATTTTTGTCCAAGACTTTCCGTAATCAGTTGTTTTGAATAAACCTGGTTTATGATCGTTGAATTTATAACGAGTAGTAGCAATATATGCGGTTGCATTGTCAAAAGGAGAAACTTCAATAGCATTGATCAAGCACTCCGCTAATCCTACAGGAGTAATATTCTTCCAGGTTTTTCCGCCATCTCTGGTTAAAGAAACCACGCCATCATCACTACCTGTATAAATCACGCCTTTTTCTTTTGGATGCTCAATTACATAACTCAATGTTCCATAATTTTCTGCACCCACGGCTTCATTGGTAAACGGCACACCAGGTTTTCCTTGTTTTTCTTTTTCATTACGTGTAAGGTCAGGAGAAACTTCTGCCCATGATTTACCCATATCCGTTGATTTCAATAAAAGTTGACTGCCATGGTAAAAAGTACCGGGCTCATGTTTACTCCATATGATCGGAGCATTCCAATTGTATCGGTACTTCATGTCTTTGGCGTCCATACTCAGGTATTGAATGGGCGCTGCCATTACATTGTATGAAGTTTTTGTTTTGGTATCGAGCACTTCAATGGTTCCTTGATAGCTTCCTCCCATCACATATCTTGGATCATCTGGGTTGAAAGCCAGGAAAGCGCTTTCGCCTCCGGCAGAACTTGTCCAATCAGAAACACCAATGCTTCCTCCTGATAACACTCTGCTGGCAATGCTTACAGAAGAATTATCCTGTTGACCACCATAAATGCGGTATGGGAATTGATTGTCTACATTGATGCGATAGAATTGAGCTGTTGGCATATTCTGTTGAGAGCTCCATGATTTTCCTTTATTGAAAGAAATGGAGGCTCCCCCATCATCGGAGATGATCATATTATTCGAATTGGTAGGATTGATCCAAAGATTGTGATGATCTCCATGCATAGTGCTCATATTGCTCCAGGTTTTTCCTCCATCGGTAGATTTTAAGGCTGGTGCACTCAATACATAAAGGGTATTGTCGTTCATTGGATCAGTAAATAATTCAATATAATACCAGGCCCTTTGAATCAGTCGATGGTCGTTGGTTACCTGGTTCCAGTTTTTACCTGCATCGTTGGAAACATAGAGCCCGCCTGCTTCTTTTTCGAAATCACTTTCTATAAGTGCATATACTTTTTCTGAATTTGATCGGCAAACAGCAATGGACATTTTACCCATTTCTTTAGGTAAACCATCCTGCATTTTTTCCCAATGTTCTCCTCCATCGGTAGATTTATACAATCCGCTACCAGGCCCGCCACTGATCACTTTCCAAGGAAGTCGACCATGTTCCCACATTGCAGCATATATGATGCGCGGGTTGTTCATATCCATTGAAATCTCCGCACAACCCGTTTTATCATCGATGTATAAAACCTTTTTCCAGGTAGTTCCACCATCGGTAGATTTATAAATGCCTCTTTCGGCTGATTTGCTATACAATGGTCCTTGAACCGCCACCAATACGAGGTTTGGATCTTTTGGATCAACTACAATACGGGCAATATGCTGGGTAAGATCGAGTCCTATTTTCTTCCAGGTTTTACCAGCGTCCGTGCTTTTATACATGCCGTCTCCATGATGCGTCATAACTCCACGAACAGCATGTTCACCCATGCCTACATAAACCACATTGGGGTCCGATTCAGCAACAGTAATGGCCCCAACGGAACCGGTTTTAAAGTAGCTATCGGAAATATTGTTCCAGGAAATTCCCATGTCTTCGGTTTTCCATAAACCACCACCAGTAGTACCCATATAATAGGTGTTGATATTGCCTACCACACCAGTAGAAGTTACAGAACGTCCTCCTCTGAAAGGCCCGATACTGCGCCATTTCAGGGGTTTGAAATAATTATTGAATTCATTGTTGACAGAATCTTTATTCGATTGAGCGCCAGCACTAAAACTGAGTACACCAATTGATACTGCAATAAGTATTGATTTAATCATATAAAAGCGATTTATACTGAAATATAAATCATAAATTAGAGACAGTTTAAAATTGATCATCATTTTATTTTTTGCTGTATGAAGAAAAGCGCCCAACGACTTATTGTATTCACATTTTTTTTATTGTTTTCGATTACTCAATTAACTGCGCAAGAAACTTTTTTAATCACAACTGATACCAATGCATCTGTTAAACTCGCCCGAAAAAATTGGTTGATTTGGAATGATACTTTGGGTAAAACCGATTTCAAAACGGTGTCTAGCCCAGCAATGGCCAACCAATTTCAATTGATTGATACTACAAAAGAGCATGATTTTTCTATAAAAGGAATCTGGTTCAAATTGAAATTGAAAAATGGATTGAATAAACAAGTAAAAATTGGACTAGGTGCAATTGGAAATTTAACTGATATCTATTTTGCCGATTCTACCAATCAATGGAAGCATTTAAAAACAGGAATTAGATATCCTCAAAAGGAAAGAGATGGTTATAAGACGCTGAATATGGCAGAAATTGCCATTGAGCCGAATCAGGAAATAAACCTTTTTATAAGTAAGCATAGTACTTATTTTAGGTTAAGTCCAGTACAAGACCTGACCATCAATTTTATAGATGCTTATCTTCAAAAGGACTATGGCATAAAAAATCGGCTTTTAGATTTTTCAATATTTGATTACATTATTGTTGGTTTTTTATTGGGAATGATACTCATCACAAGCATCATTAATCTTAGTTTTTATAGGGCCACAAAAGAAAAAGAATACCTCTATTATTCTTTGTTTTTAATTTTTATAGGCATATATTCTTTGTTTGGTTTTTCTGATTTCTTTTTTGGAATGGAGAATTTATTGATTGAATTATTTCGCTCTTTTTCATTAGCGATGATGTTCTATTGTCTGATGCGTTTTGTTCAATATTTTTTTAGAACTAAAATGTATTTACCTAAATGGAATAAACTATTAAATGTTTTTTCATACTTAATATTAGTAGTTTTTATTGTTCAGTTCACGATGGGTCTAACTTCTTTTAATATGTATTGGTTCGACAGAATTGTTGATGTATTAGGCATTCAGTTATATATTTTCATGGACTTGATTTTTATTACCATTTTATTAATCCTATTTAATAAGCAAGTAAAAGCCAATACAAAAATATTGGCCATGCTGCCATTAATGTTTTTATTTGGACCAGTGTACAATTTAATACAAGTCTTTACATTAGCCGAAAGATATTATCAAATAAAATCACCTCAATTCGTGAATTTACTCAATGAGTGGAATTCATTTATTTTACTAATAGGAATATTGTGGATGATCCTGTTTTTCTCCTGGCTTTTATTTAAACGATATGAAAGCATTCAGCAAAAATTAGCAGAGGAAATTATTGATAAAGAAAGACTGGAAAAGGAAAAAGAAGCAGAGAAAAATCTACTCATCTCTCAACAAAATGAGCTACTTGAAATTCAAGTAAAAGATCGAACCAAAGCTTTACAAGAATCAATTGATGATTTAAAATCCACTCAATCTCAATTAGTTCAATCGGAAAAAATGGCTTCGCTAGGAGAGTTGACTGCAGGTATTGCCCACGAAATTCAAAACCCACTCAACTTCGTCAATAATTTTTCTGAAGTAAACGAAGAATTACTTGCAGAGATGAAAGATGAATTAGACAAAGGAAATATTGATGATGCTAAAGCTATTGCCAATGATGCGATAACGAATCAACAAAAAATTCTGCATCATGGAAAACGTGCCGATGCAATTGTAAAAGGAATGTTGCAACATAGCCGTAGTAGTAGCAGCACAAAAGAACCAACAAACATCAATGCATTAGCGGATGAGTATTTGCGTTTGGCCTATCATGGCCTCCGCGCAAAAGACAAATCGTTTAATGCATCGATGAATACGGAGTTTGATGAATCGATTGGTACAATCAATATTGTTCCGCAGGATATTGGCCGCGTAGTGCTGAATCTGATTACTAATGCTTTCTATGTGGTGAATGAAAAAAAGAAATCCGGAATTGACAACTACGAACCAACTGTTTCAGTTAGCACAAAAAAATCTGGTGACAGAATCTTGATTTCAGTAAAAGACAATGGCAACGGAATCCCTCCAAAAATTCTCGACAAAATTTTCCAACCTTTCTTTACTACTAAGCCGACAGGCCAAGGGACGGGTTTAGGATTGAGCTTGAGTTATGATATTGTGAAAGCGCATGGAGGAGAGTTGAAAGTGGAGACGAAGGAGGGGGAAGGAACAACATTTACTATTCAATTACAAGTTGTTTAAACAATCAATATGAAGTCAATTAAAATGCTTTTGCTGCTATTGTTTGTTGGCATTCGTTTTTGTATTGCACAGGATACAACCCTGGTAATTAAACCAACCATGCTAGACAAAGATTCAGTTCAAATATTTATCAGTGAAATGAAGGGCTGGTTGTTTAAACAGGGCAATGATACTGCATGGGCCAGAAAGAATATAGATTTAACCAGTTGGAAAAAATTAATGCCCACCGAACTTTCTGAAAAATTGGTAGATAAAGATGGTAGGGTAGAAGGATGGTTTAGAATAAAAATAATGCCAGATAGTTCATTTGGAGAAACATCCATTGGTATCAGAATATCTAGTTGGGCTGCTTCAGATTTGTATATTGACGGTAATTGGATAGCATCCTTTGGTAACACTGGGCTAAATGGGCTGCCTTATTTGGAAAATAACTTTAAAAATAATTTGCTACCAATACCAATTAATTTGAAACCTGGTAATGCATACACCATTGTGTTGCATCTAGTAGATTATAAATCACCGTTTCCTCAATATTTTTTAAAAGCAAAAGAAGATGGCCTAAGCTTGAAAGATTTGATAAGTATCACCGTTCCAAAATATTATGAGATGGTAGTTACAAACGCAACTCGTGGAATAAAGTTTTTTAGTATAATTGCCATCGTCAGCGCTGTATTATGCCTGCTTTTCTGGTTATTATATTTCCAAAACCGAGGTGAAAAGAATTTGTTTCTTTTTGCGTTGGCTGCAACATTTCTTGCTAGTCATTTGATGAGCGACACCATTCGGCTAAACAGCGGGGCTGCTTTCAGCGCACTCTCATACAATTGGGAAAAGGTATTGATTTTACTTGGAAGATGGTCGTTGCTGCTTTTCTTATCAACAACGCCCTTTATTTTTTCTAGTATTTTTAAAAGACGCTTTCACCCAATCCTCAAAAGTGTATTAATATTCCTTTTGGTTTTAATAGTGATCAGCGGTTCTGGAATTTCCATATTGAGTGTGAACTTGTTTTTACTAATAATTTCAATTTT
>CALRYA010000012.1:0-142266 GCA_943372285.1 Sphingobacterium thalpophilum
TATTCGAAAAAACAAAGCAAAACATTTCAGCAATTATAAAACGCCGCTATATCCATTACCACCATTGGTTTTTTTATCCATCAATGCATGGATCATTTATTATGGAATTTCACTCAAACCACAAGTTTCGGCATACGGTTTGCTAGTAATACTGGCAGGACTAATTATTTGGAAATTAAACAAACACAATCATATGAAATCAGTTATTGTAATCGTTTTTGCTTTTTTTGGCTTACAGTTGAGCGCACAAAATACTGCTGATATTGCCAATGGATTAAAAGAGGCATTAACAAAGGGCGCAGTGAATAGTACCAATTTGCTTTCCAAACCCGATGGATTTTTTGCCAATGCAGCAGTTAAAATTTTATTGCCGCCAGAAGCTAAAAAAATAGAAAGCACATTGCGTAATTTAGGAATGGGCAAACAGGTAGACGATGCGATTTTGAGTATGAATAGAGCTGCTGAAGATGCTTGTAAAAACGCCACTCCTATTTTTACCAACGCCATTAAGCAAATGACAGTAACAGATGCAATGGGTATATTAAAAGGAAGCGACACTTCTGCAACAGCCTATTTACAACAAAAAACAACGGCAGAATTAACTACCTCATTTAGACCAGTAATAGAAAAATCTTTGGAAAGCACTGATGCTACCAAGCAATGGAATAGCCTTGTATCAACTTATAATAAATTCAGTTTAAAGAAGATCAATCCAGATTTAGCAGGATATGTTACTGAAAAATCTTTGTCCGGCATTTTCACACAGATAGCAGTAGAAGAACAGAATATCAGAAAAAATCCGGTAGCCAGAACAAGTGATTTATTGAAGAAAGTTTTCGGTAATTGACCCCAACGAGTCGCATAAATGCTAGCTTGCCATTAAACCGTCGAGGTTATTGGTTTTCTTAACAATGCTTCTGATTTGCATGTCCAGTTCATTGGCGCTTTCGATCAAGTGATCAAAGATCTCTTTGTTGTTCACAGAATTACTGCTATTGAGTACTTCTATCACTCCCAGAATATTGGCCAATGGTCTTCTTACTTCATGGGATTGGATAAAGGCAATATCACGCAATACTTTGTTCTGAGTTTTCAATTTTTCCTGAACAGCAACATCATCAGTGATATTTCTATTGGTACCAATTAAACGGAGAATTCTACCAGAAGGAGATTTTTTTACAATGGCATGCGATTCGATATGTCTCACTCTTCCATTAGGAGTAGTGATTCTATAAACAGCAGAATCAATTTCACGTTTACCATCAATCAATTGACCAATTATTTTTTGCATCATGTCTAAATCATCTGGATGCACTGTACGTTTCCAGATTTTATAGGGTGGAAAGTCTGGATCATTTTCATATCCATACATTTCAAACATTTTATCGTCCCAAATAATATGATTGGTAGCAATATCAATTTCCCAGATGGCAATTTGCGCTGAATCGGTTGCCAAAGTAAGCCTTTGCAATAATTCTTCCTGATCCAATTGAGCTTGTTGTCTGCGGGTAATATCATTTTCTATCGACATAAAGCCAATATGCACATTGTTCTCATCAAACAAAGGCTGGCAATCTACTTCCAACCAAAGAGGGTTTCCTGATTTGGGATAACTTAAAAATTCCTCTTTAAAAGCCAATTTATTATCGAGCGAATACTGTAAACGATTTTTTGTTTTTTGATCTACCTTAGGTCCTTCTAAGGAATAACCGATTTTCTTTCCTCGGATTTCTTCTAATGTATACCCACTGATTCTGGTAAAACCATCATTCACCCAAATGATCTGCTGATTTGTATCAGCAATTAAAACCGAATTGGTTGTATTGTGCGCTACCAGTGCCAATCGTTTAACTTCATCTTCACTTCTTTCCAAAGCAGCTTCTACTTTTTTACGAGAAGTAACATCAAAAATACTTCCGTCAATAAAAGTCTTATTTTGTTCAGCATCATAAACAGCACCGCCTCTTTCAAAAACCCAACGAACTTCCTTGTCTTTATGAAGAATACGATATTCTACTTCATATTTATGCTTATTGGCAATTGCTAATTCAATGGCATTATCTACCATCAACAAATCATCATGAAATATAAGGTGATTGTATCCGGATCTTCGATTGATAGAAAGTTCTGAACTGGTGTAACCTGTAAGCGCTTCAATCCCATCGCTAAAAAATTCAATGGTATAATTTTCATCCGCAATAAAACGGTACAATACTCCTGGAATATGGTCAACAAACTTTTGTAACTGTTGATTGAGTATTGTTCTTACATTATCAGTAAGGTCTGTTGTTTTGTTGATGACCGATTGAGTATTGGTTACATCATGCCCTATCGATACTATACCTGCTAAGCTACCATCTTCATTTTTTAAGACAGAAATTTCCCAGGTAGTCCAAAAATAATCTTCGCCTTCTGAAGCTTTTCTCACCGTAACGGTTATATGCTTATCGGGATGTTTTATGCATTCTCTAGCTGCGTCATTGCACAACTTTACATCATCTGCATATACTGTTTGGGCAAAATTGAGTTGAGAAAAATCTGTACTAAGATGAGAAAATTTGTATTGGAAGAGGGGGTTAACGTACTTGAACCTTCCTCCGAGGTCTGTTACAACTACAGAGAAAATCAATGAATTCAATAACTGTTCTGGGAACAGTTTATCTGCTTTCAACTGATTCATAAGGTGTGTAAAATTATCTTGATAAGCAATCGGTTTTAAATCAATTGTTTATTTCCGGATTAAATTAAAATGTAAAGTATAAACCTCTTATAGAATAATCAAATAAAGATACCAACCAAGCCTTAAAAAGGCCGAATTAGGGGCTAAATACAAGTAAGTTGGTATATAAAAAAGGCCCTTAAAAAGGGCCTTAAAAATTGTATGAAATCTATTTCTCCATTAAATGTCAATCGCTTCGCCGTAAGCAGCAGCTGTTGCTTCTTTCAGGCCTTCGCTCATTGTAGGATGCGGATGAACTGCATTCAAAATTTCATGAGCAGTTGTTTCTAGTTTACGAGCAACCACCGCTTCAGCGATCATTTCGGTAACATTGGTACCGATCATATGACAACCTAAGAATTCACCATACTTAGCATCGTAAATCACTTTTACAAAACCTTCTGTTGCACCAGCAGCACTTGCTTTACCACTTGCCATGAAAGGAAACTTACCTACTTTAATTTCATAACCAGCATCTTTCGCTTGTTTTTCGGTATACCCTACACTGGCAATCTCCGGAATACAATAAGTACAACCAGGAATATTGTTGTAATCCATTGCTTCTGGTAAATGATGGAATTTCTTTTCGTTGTAACCAATATGTTCTGCAGCATTGATGCCTTCTTTAGCAGCCACATGCGCCAAAGCCTGACCAGGAGAGCAATCACCGATTGCATAAATACCTGCTACAGAAGTTTGACCATATTTATCTACAACTATTTTACCTTTCTCTGTTTTAATACCATTTTCTTCCAAGCCAATGTTTTCGATATTCGCTACCACACCAACAGCACTCAATACAATATCCGCTTCTAATACAACAGTAGAACCATCTTGTTTTTTAACCAAGGCTTTTACACCAGCGCCAGTAGTATCTACTGATTCAACTGAAGCATTGGTCATAATATCGATTCCCATTTTCTTGTATTGCTTCTCTAATTCTTTAGAAATGTCTTCGTCTTCAACAGGAACAATTCTAGGTAAAAATTCTACGATGGTTACTTTGGTACCCATGCTATTGTACACATAAGCAAACTCAACACCTATCGCACCACTTCCTACAATGATCATGCTCTTGGGTTGATTAGGCAAAACCATTGCTTCTCTGTAACCAATTACTTTAACACCATCTTGTTTAAGGTTAGGTAATTCACGGCTTCTACCACCAGTGGCAATAACAATATTTTTTGCTTCTACTATTTGTTTAGATCCATCAGCAGCGGTCACTTCAATCTGGCCTTTGGCTTTTACTTTACCATAGCCCATGATCACATCGATCTTATTTTTCTTCATCAAAAACTGAACACCCTTACTCATTTTGTCGGCAACACCTCTGCTTCTTTTTACAACAGCACCAAAATCGTGTTGAACGCCAGTTGCGTTGATACCATAATTGGTACTATGCTTCATGTATTCATATACCTGCGCACTTTTGATCAAAGCTTTGGTTGGAATACAACCCCAGTTTAAACAAACACCACCTAAACTTTCTTTTTCAATAATCGCTACTTTAAAGCCTAATTGAGACGCACGGATAGCAGCAGGATATCCACCAGGACCACTACCGAGAACAATTACATCATATGCCATAATTACCAATATTAATTGATTGTATAAAGAATTTGAGGCTGCAAAAATACTCGCTATTGACCAAACGGAAAAATGAGAATGAAGGCATTACTCAAAGAAAACCCGAATTGTCTGGTAAAACCACTTGTTTCCGGCAGAAGCGCCCGATTTCTGCATTTGTTCGCTATAGCCTTGAAGGCCAAAAAGGCCGGCCATATTACCGTTGCGGAGGGCAATTTCGAGGTAACCGGCAGAGTTAAACCAGGCCATTTTTTCGTGTTCAGGAACACTTGCGTAGTTATTGGACAATTTTTCAATTGTTTCATCTCTTTTGAACATGATCTTGAATTTGCGGCCCTTGCCATGTTCTTCAAAATCTTTGCGGGTGATATTGATCACCACGTTTTCAAAATTATCAATGAATAAGATCTGCCCTTCAATCCAATCTGGGCCAGCAGTAGGCCTTAAAGGATATTTCTCTACAATTTCAGTGGCAAATGCCCCTACTGATGATAATTTTTTATACTCTTCTAATTTAAACACAGCAGCAGCAATATCCGAAGTGATGGTGAGTAAATCGGCATTGGCAGAAACAGGAATTTTCACAATCTCTTTGGGCTTCTCTCCTGCTATCATAGTGATGAGGCCATTGTCGGGGCAAATGATGTATTGATTATTGTAAAAAGCAATTAAAAAATGATCATGCACCGCTTCAAAAACATTCACTAAGATGAGGTGATACGTACCATCAGGATAAAATTTAATGGCATTATTACAAGTATAAGCAGCTAGTGGAAAATTGGTTTGAGATAAATAGTGAGTGATATCAACCGTGTTGAGGGTAGGCATGGAATGCAAGAACTGCCCTTTTATGGCACCAACGATATAATCTCGCTGGCCAATATCGGTTGACAACGTTAGGATGGGCATGCTAAAAGCTAAACGCCAAATGAACCAGAGTTATTTCACCAACTCCCCATTTTTGAAGAAAAATTTTCTAACCATTTTATCGGTTAAAGAAGGAAAAAATTTGTTCATAAAAACCGTTCTCTTTCCAGTAAAAGTGAGTACGAGGGTTCTCTTTCTTTTTTGTATGGCTTTGAGAATGTGCAGGGCGCATTCTTCTGAACTCATCATGTCAGCTTCATCCATTGGAGATTCGCCTTGCGCATTGCCATCTTTGTTTAAAGCGGCATTGCGAATATTAGAAGTGGTGAATCCAGGACAAACCCACATTACATTAGTGCCAGAATCGAGCAATTCGGTTCTGAGGGATTCCAACCAACCATTTACTGCATATTTAGAAGCAGAGTAACCGCTTCTTCCAGGAAGGCCTCTATAACCAGCAATGGACGATACGCCCACAACCGTTCCTTTATTTTTGATGATATAGGGTAAAGCCAGTTTGGTACAGTATACTGTACCCCAGAAATTAATGTCCATGACTTTGCGGATGGTATCTAAAGCAACATCGGTAACGAGGGAACGCATAGAAATCCCGGCGTTATTGATCAGAATGTCGATCGTGCCAAATTGCTTGATCACTACCTCCATGAATTGAATACAGTCATGTTCTTTACTTACATCAGCGGCATGAATCACCAAAGGTTTACCAGAATGGTCGGCTTGAAGCTTGTACAATTTATCGTAATTACGCCCACAGGTGGCCACTTTTGCACCCTCCTGGAGGAATAATTCTACCAAAGCTTTACCAATTCCGTCGGATCCACCGGTGATTACCACCACTTTATTGTTGAAAGCAGACATATTTAAAGAGTTTAAAATCAAACAAATGTAAGCAGAAGATTATCTACATAAGTGGATAAATTACATAAAAAAGATAGATAAAAATTTGGCTACCGTTTAAATTGCCCTATTTTTGCAACCCGAAATCAGATATACGTATCGAAATTTCAGATTCTGTAGCTCAGTTGGTAGAGCAATACACTTTTAATGTATGGGTCCTGGGTTCGAGTCCCAGCGGGATCACAAAGCTCTGACGAAAGTCGGGGCTTTTTTTATGCAGGCAAGCGAGCGCAGAACCGAACGAGCTTCAAAAGCTAAACGTAATGCAGGAGTGCAGGCGACACAAGCTCGCTTGATGTTGCCGGAACGAACTGCAGTACAACGAGCGAAGCGAGTGCTTTTGAAGCGAGCACTTCCGCGAACGGTATTACAATAAAAAAGCCAATAAAATTTTAGTAGAGATTTGCGCTAGCTCAATTCGGAGGGAAGTCGGCGAAGCGAAGCGAGCCGACAATCCCAGCAATCATTTACATTAAACATAGCCTTCAACATAGGACACTTGAAATGGCTTACTATAAAAATTTTTCACGACTTTAAATTGACGTGCATTTGTTTCATCATTTAGATTTATTGATGAACTAAGGATAAATACATCGGAATCGAATGCTTCTGCAAATCTTTTTTCATATTCAACGAGAAACTCAAAGCCATCCATTTCAGGCATGTTGATATCTAGAATAATCAGAATTTTTTCTGTTTTAAACTGGTTCGCGTTTATTTCAAAATAGTTAATTGCTTCAATTCCCGATTGGAATATCAAAATTTTAGCATCAGGATAGTCACGAGTCAGTATTGCACTGGAAATTAAATTGCAAATAGCTTCGTCATCTATAAATACAAATATTGTATTCATTTTTTAAAGTTTTTTAAAGTTAACGACATTTTAGTTCCGTCACCAGGAGCAGAAATTACTTCTATTTTCCCACCAATTTTTTCAAGCATCTCTTTCACCATAAATAACCCAAGACCAGTTCCAGTTGCTTGATTCGACCCTCTGTAGAACATAGTGAAAGCTTTGTCCAGCACTTTTTGACTCATACCTATTCCGTTATCTTCTAATTCAATAAAAGCATTTTCATCGTTGGTTTGGATTTTTAATTTTATTTTTTTATCGTCTTTGTTCTTATCACTGTACTTAACAGCATTTGAAATAATATTATCAATGATAGAAGTAACTCGTGTTTGGTCACTATAAAAATCCACTTTACAATCAACAAGCTCAACAGAAAAATCAATAGAATAATTGGAATAATATTTATTGTTTTTAAATGAATTTATTGCCAGGTTTTCTAAATCTATCAAAGAATATTCCACATCGGTTTTAGCATTTCTCGAATATTCGATAATATCTATAATGGTGCCTTCTAATGCATTGGTTGTTTCCTTTATTAGATTCAAAAAAAAATGCCTTTGCTCTAGGGGTAATTCATCATTTGATAAAATATCTGTAAGACCTTTTATAGAGGTAAGTGGTGACCTAAGATTATGCGATGTACTATATATGAAACTATCTAAATCTGAGTTTAACTTTGTTAACTCATCATATTTTTTCCGAAGTTCATCTTTATTAATGTGAAGTTCTTCATTTTTCACTTTAAGATCTTTCGAAATATTTCTCAAGATATCAATTACATCATCAATGTCGCCAGAGTCCAGACTCAATTGCGCCGAGTAATTTGGTTCCAGGTCTGTTATACCCTGTTTTAGCTGTTGGATGGAATTATTAAGCGACAAATTGGTATTCTTTTGTTCCAATAAAACTTGCTCATATTCCCGCTCACTAATAGAAAAAGCATGTTCAGAAAGAGACTTGTCTACATCAATATTCTTGTAATGATCGCTAACGAGCTGCAAAAACACTGTAATATTCGCATCCTGAAGATAGCTTTCCGGGAGACTTTTACGAATCTGCCGTAGCAATATTTTGTGGTAATTATTTATCCCTGACATATTGTATCAGAATTCGCATAATGAAGTTATAGTCATTGTCTGGTTGTGCAACTCACAGAAGCCCCCGGCAATTATAGGTGATATCTCGCCGTTCGAATAGAATCCCGTAACAGCTACATCAGGCCCCAATTCAGCGCATGCAGCCTCCACTTCTTCTGACACTCTTTGTTTCAAGATCAGTTTTCTCCCAACACAACTCGTCAAAATACTCAACTGGGGTTTTTTATTGGTTAATTGATCTAATAACTGGCTCGTAGATCCATAAATCCCTTCGATCAATTTGTCAAAATTGGCTTTCATTAATCTCACCTTGCTGCCAACCGGCATGTTGCCGGCAAACGTCATACTGTTTTGATCTTCATTGATACTCAAAATGGTCCTGACTAGTTTTCCGGTTTTATTTTCTATAGAAATTGCAAGTGGGAACAATAATGCGGAGCCAGGCAACTTTTGAGCATGTTCACCAAGATATTCTTTATACAACCCAAGAGCACTTTGGCCATCGATTTCATATAGCACATTTTTTTCCGAACGGGTAATGGTACGCTCGCGACCAAACTCATCCCATCCGGCCCAGAGCCCATGGCCCATCATAAAGTTATTGCCATAAAAACCAACGCCGATCACATTTCCTTCTATTGGGATTTCGTTAAGTCCCGTAACAGAACTTGAAAAAACTGCGTTGTCTCCTGCAAGGCCACCGGTTATCGGCACATTATTCACATTTGCCCTATTCAATCCATCGACTAATTCACTTCCGTTAACTATTTGGCCGTCACTAACTAAAAATATTCCAGCCAGATCGGCGCCATTCAGCGCCTTGAACAAGTCGTTGCCAAGTTCAAAACTAGAAGAATAGTCCTTCAAATTTTTTTGGACTGAACGGATTTTAGTTTTATTGAAAGCGACTCCAGTTACCACAACGCTGTTTTCAAGCACCCGATCTCCAAGTACCTCTCCTGATGTTGACGCAAGAACGATATCTGCTACCGGATAAAGTGCACGTATGTGCTTAAATAAAAACGGACTTTTTACCTCATTCATATCTCCAAAAACCAAGGCTAATGTAAAAGGATTTGGGGCAGTCGAAGGTCCCAATGTTTCTTCCCATTTTCCTGCTTTGAATAAATTTTGTTGGACAATCATAATGATAAGATAAATAATTAATTCCAAATTAAAAAGAAATATAATCTTGCCGCAGCTTAATTCGGAGGGAAGTCGGCGAAGCGAAGCGAGCCGACAATCCCAGCTATATTATTTCTTTGAAAAAGTCTTTTGTGTCATTCATTTCAAACCAATCTGTATTGGTTTGACCTAAAACAAAAAAAAGCAACTTACTTTCTACAATCAATCATTATTGTTCCGCCATTATTAAGATAAATATCATTTACCCTTTTATCATTTTTATAATGGCTTTTAAAATCATCTTTCAAATCGGCATATTCTTTATTAGTTACAGCCTTATTAATTTTTACATTAATAAGTCTACCCACTGGCATTACTGTATAAAATCCATCACTTGTTGTTTTAGCATATTTTTGACCTCCAAGCATCCCATAACTATCAAAATCAGTTTCTAAAGATTTTACAAAAGTATCAGTCAAACTAAATAATTCACTTTTGCTTTGCGAACAACCAATAAATAATAAGAAACACAAAACTATAAAGAGTAATCTTTTCATAGAATTAGTTGATTTATTTTAGCACATGATGCGCTAACACTTTTTGTACATCATAAACATTAACTGATTTATTGAATTGCTTCCTTATACTTGGTTGTGCTTCGCTTGAAATCCAAATTTTTAATTCCGCATCTAATTCAAAAGTTCCAGCAGTTTCTACACTAAATCTAGAAATGCTCTTATAAGTTATTGATTTATATTCCGTCTTACTACCAGTTAGACCTTGAACATCTATAAGTATAAGCCTTTTGTTTGTGAAGATAAAAGTATCTCGAATTAGCCTAAATCCTAATTCTATTTCTTCCCCTTCGGTAAGCATTCCTCCATACTTTTTTGTTAATTCTTCTTGGCTTACCGCACCAGCGTTACCCAGTAAAGATGAAAATAATCCCATAATTTTTGAATTTTTAGTAATAAAAAATGGCTGGGGGGCTGACAATTCAATAGCTAATATACTAAATGGTTTTTAATTATTAGAATTCAGTGAAGCCAACAATCCCAGCGGCTTTTACACCTACCCTATCCTCAAACTCGTCATACTCAAACTCCCCGCTACCAATTTATCATTAAACAAAGCGAGTGGTTCATTTTTCTGTTGAAGTCCTAAAGCATAGATCAATGGTAAATAATGTTCTGGAGTAGGTATTGCTAATTGAAAAGCTTTTGACTGCTTTTCGTAATTGATCAATGGCTGATAATTTCCATCCAATAAATACTTGTTGAAATTTTCTCTTGCTTCAATTGCCCAATCGTATCCATAATTGTCTTTATCAAAATTGGGAAAATCGGCTAACCGTAAATTATGAATGATATTACCACTTCCGATAATTAACACTCCTTTGTTTCTAAGCAAACTTAATTGTTGTGCTAATTCAAAATGATATTGAGGAGGCTTTGTATAATCAATACTTAATTGAATTACTGGAATAGAAGCATCGGGATACAAATGTTTGATCACACTCCACGCACCATGATCTAACCCCCATTTTTCATCTAATTCAACAATGGAGGGTAATAATAATTCTTTGGTTTCTTTTGCCAATGCAGGGCTTCCTTTAGCCGGATATTGAACCTGGGATAATGCTTGGGGAAATCCACTAAAGTCATGAATGGTTCTCGGCATTTCCATTGCAGTTACTTTAGTGCCATTGGTAAACCAGTGTGCAGATATACAAATGATGGCATTAGGTGTAGGTAACGTTTTTGCGATATTTCTAAACCCAACTACAAATTCATTTTCTTCAATAGCATTCATTGGGCTACCGTGACCTAAAAACAATACAGGCATTCTTTCTGTATTGGAAAGCTTTGATGAAAGTTGTTGGAGGTCTTGTAAATCGGTCATGCTGTAATTTACAGCTAATTAATCATTGAACCCAGAACAAATACCCAGCCTTGCAAGCACAAATAGCTTTTTGTGCGTTCATACTTCTTTACTCGATTTTTGTGAATTCCACAGCTTGTTCTTGAGTTAAAATCACTTTAGTCACTTTTCCATTTTCTATTACAAAGTCTGCCATTGTTTTTACTCGCTGTATATCTGGCAAGAAAAACTTAGTGTCTGTCAAAGCCATAAACATTAAGTACGAACCTGTTCCATTAGAAAGGTCTCCGTAAATTCTCCCATTGGCTCTATATATTTTTATGGTTACGTTATACTTTTCGTTTTTGTATGTGCCAACATAACTATCAAGTGTCTCGCCACTTAGTTTAATTTCTTTTTGATCATTTTCTGCTTTAACGCCCAAAATAATATTGGAAATACTTTGAAAAAATCTTTCAAAATTTTCTGTCTCGCTGTTGCACAATAATGTTATAAAAATATCTTCGGCTGGATAATACATTTCAATTGCTCTGAAACCATCAATTGCTCCCCCATGTCCTATAGCGTTAATACCATTTTCAGTTTTGTTGAAAAAGCCGTAGCCATAATCAATTTGTCTTCCATCAGCAAGCTTGTAGGGTTGAATAGCTTTTAAAAACGTTTCTTTCTTTACTATCTTTCCTTCGTAAAGTGCTTTATGCCATATGTAGAGATCTGTTACATTTGAACGTAAAGCCCCTGCGCTATAAACTAAAGCCATACTCATAAAATCAGCGTTCCAATATTTCCCATCTGATAAAGAATAACCATTTACTCTATTCGTTATTAATGCTGTTTGGCTTTCATAAAAAGTGGAACTAAGCCCCGATGGTTCTATAATATTCTCTTTTAAATATTGTTGATAGGATTTACCTGATACTTGTTCAATGATATAACCCAACAAGAAATAATTTGAATTACTATAATTGTATTTTGTATTTGGGTCAAATTCCAAAGAAAGTTTATCGAGACTATCAATAACAGCTTTTGGAGAAAAATCAACACGTATTGCATTGGGGACTTTAGAGTCAATCTGCTCATACCCTTTAATGCCAGATGTATGTGTCAATAAGTTTTCAATGGTTATTGTTTTTCCTTTGAAATGAAAGTCTTTAATGAATTTTTGAACACTATCAGTTAATGCAATTTGCCTTTTGTCCACTAATTGCAAAATCGCCATTGCAGTAAACTGCTTGGTGATTGAACCAATCCTAAAAACCATTTCCGATTTCATTGGAACATTCAGTTCAATATTAGCTATTCCATATCCTTTTTCAAGAAGCAGTTCTCCCTTTTTGGCAATTAAAACAGCACAGCCTGGGGCATAGTTTTTGTAATTGTCTGAAATTGATTTATCAACTTGTTTGATAAGTTCTTTGTCTTGTTTGCTTTGTCCAAACGAAAGAGTAAAAAGACTTGAGAATAGTATGAATAAATATAGCTTCATTAAATTAGAGATATTTTAATTGCTTTCAGTCTAAATTTCACCATGCTTGCTATCAATGATTTAGGCAGTGGTTGATCAAGTGGAAACTGAACAGAACCTTTCCCTTGTTTATATATAGATAATTCTTTTTTGAAATGTACATGTGTATTGGGTACTGCATAAAATCCTATATGATTTGCATAGCCTCCAAAATATACTAATGGCTTTTTATTTACTTTATATGCAGGCATCCCATATGAAATACTTTCAATTGCTTCTGGTGCATTATCTTGAATAATCTTACGAATTGTAGCCAATTTAACTTGCACCTCTTTTGAATATTTAGACAGATATTCATCCACCGTTTTTATGGAAGTGTCCATTCGCATAAGATATTATTTTATCACTTTCCGATTATACAAATCATATTTATCTCCATTGCGTAGAAAATAAAACAATTTATTTTTATCAGGTAGGTTTTTCAGATCACTGCCTTCGCTTGACCAAAAATTGGTATCATAGATTAATACATAAGTATTGCCCAACACTTCAAATTGATTTCCTCTAACAATAATGGCCATATTTTCATCTAAGCCAATACCCAATAATTCAGGACGATTTTTTAAAATTTCAAATAAGTCGAATTGCCGATTGCGCGCTAATACATGTTGATCGATGGCAATGTTTTTTACAAAACCAAATCCCACTTGATGATCTCCCATCATGATCTGATTGTTCTTAGAATCCCCACGAGTAAGAAAACTCCCTTGAATAGAAGCACCTGCAGAAGTACCACCAATTAATCCATCACGCTCTAGTAGCTTCCAAAGTAATTTTTCGGTCAGTGTATTGGCATAAGCATCTACCAATCTCCATTGACGGCCACCACCAAACCATACAGCTTTTGCTTTCAGCAAGGGTTGAACAAATGAATCGGTATTGGCAATATTTTTATCATAAGTATGTAATACAGTAACATTCGTAGCTCCCAATTTTCTAAATGTACCTGCTCCACCAGAATTCTGGTCATGCTTTTCATTTCCATCTGCTGTAGGAATTACCACAATGGGTGCATTCATTCCTCCAGCCAATTTTATAAATGCTAAAAAAATAGAATCACTTTTCCCTCCCCCTCCTACTATCATTAAAGTTCCTTTTTCAGGTCCGGTAGTTTTAAATGAATTAGTAGCAGTTTGAGCTCTTATTTGAGCAACACATAATATTGCTAAGAAAAAAAGCAAAAGCGATTTTATTTTCATCATTTTAAGGATTGATGGGTGCATTATATGGAACATAACCATTCCATTTCCAAGGTATAAAAGATTTCCCAATGATGGATTCAATCAGGGGTTGAAATATTTTTTCCCCGTTTTCGCTATTGACCAAAATAATAATTGAAATTCCTTTATCAATAAAATTGATATTGTAATTTCTCCAGGAATCGCCGTTGCCTTCTTTAAAAAATGCTTTACCATATTTACAGTCAAAAACACCCCAGCCCAAACCGTATGATAAATGAATATTGTCATTTTCATTCGTTGTATCTGTTGTTATTGGCGGAAATTGTGTTTTGGAGTGAATGGCAATCTGAGGCGCAATCATTTCATTGAACAAAGCTTTGTTCAATCCTTTTTGTTGCATGATGTTCTCAACAAACTTACTAAAGTCGGCAATGGTTGTTACCATTGATCCTCCGGAAACAGCAGTAGTTCTTTTCTTCTTTATATCGATGGCTCCATTATTATAATGCCCCACAGCCACATTGTTGTCACCAAAAGAATTGTGCCAGATATAACCAGTCCTATTCATATTGAAAGGCTTGAAAACATATTGAATGGCTAGGTCTTCTAAAGGTTGATGGGTAATTTCCTCAATAATTAATTGAAGGAGTTTTAAGCCTTCGCCAGAATAAGCATATTTGGTTCCAGGTGTTAGATAAATTTTCATGACACCTAAGCTATCTTCTGCACCAGTTGCTGGATGAAACCATCTGAGATTGGGTAAACCACTGGTATGACTCAAACACATTCTTGCAGTAATTAATTTCCAACGATCATCGGATTTTAAATCAGAAAAATATTCATAGTCGGCAATAGGCTTTGGCAAATACTGATACAAGGGTTTGTCCAGATCCAATTTTTTATCTTGAACCAGTTTCATGGAAATGTATCCAAACACAGCTTTGCTCAAAGAAGCACCATACATGATGGTAGCAGTATCGAGCAATTCATTTTTGGGTTTGTTTTTATACCCATATGATTGAATGAATACGGTTTTCTTATTATTTATTACTGCCAAACCAAGACCCTGAATTTTTGCCTCATTCATTAAATATTGAACAGTACTATCAATTTGAATGGCTGATATGGAAGTTCCGTCGAGTCTTAGCACTTGCTTATTTTGAGCATAGATCACCGAAAAGCTAATTAACAGAATGGCCAATAAAGAAAATAATTTTTTCATTTATTTATTTTAAAAAATGGAAAACTTAATGGATAAAAAGGTTCTTTGTTTTTAATGATGCGAAAGCCGGAATAAACCGGGAAAAAGATAATGTTTAAAAACATCATAATAGGTATTATAAATACCAAAAAAGGAAGCTGTTCAATAGTAAAATATACCCCTAAAACTATAAAAAGATAAAGCACCCAACTAATTTGAAAATTAAGTACTCTTTTAGCTTGATCATTCCATACTTCGCTTTTTTGCTTTGAATAAAGCCACAAAAATAATGGAGCAAGTATATGTCCTAGTGGTATGAAACAACCAGACAAAGCTGCAAAATGGAGCATGCTTAATTGACGAGGGGAAATTGCAGCCACATCAATTTGTGGAATCGGAGCAGTTAAATCTTCAATTGGAATACCGAGGGCATCTGCAAGGCATCCCATTGTATAAGGCTGAGGGTTTACTTCATTCTTTTCAATACGTTGTAAAGTACGAATACTAATACCCGCTTTTTCAGCCAATTTTTCCTGGCTAAGCCCCTGGAGCTTTCTTTGTGTAATTAATTTGTCTGATGAAAAGTTGATGGCCATGCTTTAGCAAATCTACCATTTAACCATAGCTTTTTTACATGCATTTTAACGACATCTTTACGACATTTAAGTACATATCAGATATCTTTTGCAAATTGATCAGCCTTTTTGCTTTTTGAATCTATACTCTTTCCCCCACTCTGCCATACCTTGAATTATAGGAGAAAGTGTTAATCCAAATTCGGTGAGTGTGTATTCAACCCTTGGAGGAATTTCAGCATAAATTTTCCTGCTAATTATCCCATCATCTTCCAGTTCACGAAGTTGTGAAGTGAGCATAGATTGAGTAATCCCTCTTACACTTCGTTTCAATTCTCCAAACCTTGCGGGTGAGGTTTGGTAGATTGCATTAATTAAAATTGCTTTCCATTTACCACCCAAGACTTGCATCGTGGCAGTTACTGGGCAAGATTTTTCATCAAAAACAAGATTTTTTTTTGCTTTAACTTCTTGATTATCAATATTGGTATTGTTTTTCATACTTACACATTTTATTTGCCCTACTTGTTTTATATAGTCTTACTCTTAATATTTGCAGTACAAAAATAAACTTTTTTGATAAACACTTTAAATTAAAATAAACATGGTAACTACTTTAAACTGGTTTGAAATCCCAGCTACAGATTTCGCAAGAGCAAAAGCATTTTATGCAAAAGTGTTAGATGGTCAAATTCAGGACGACCCTAATAGGCAATATGGCTATTTACCATCAGATCCACAAAAAGGAGGATTTGGGGGAGCAATTGCTATCGGTGAAAACTTTGTTCCTTCATTGACTGGTATAATTGTTTATTTAGATGGAGGAAAAGACCTTTCAATACCATTAGGTAGAGTAGAAAGTGCTGGTGGAAAAGTTATTCTGCAGAAAACTTCTATTGGCAACAACGGATTTATTGCTCTTTTTATAGACACAGAAGGAAATAAGGTAGGGTTCCATTCAATAGGCTAATACAGTGTTCTCCTGTATGTTTAAATTAGGTGATAGAACTGTTATCATTGACATTTCTATCACCTTGGCACCAAACTACGACTAGGCCCATATTCAAGTAAATCTGCGATAGTACTTTTCAATTCTTGGTCTGTATTGACAAATAAATCTTAACTAACAATTAATTTGCTTTGTTCTGAATCTTACGTGTAATTTTTACTACTAATGCTCTAGGTGTAAATCTTACAGAATTAGCCATTAACCAATTCATGATTCCATGAATGGCCACTGTTTTTCCTTTCAGCATTGCTTCATAACCATATACTGCTACTTCTTTTGAAGTAGGCAATTTTTTACCTTTTACTAAATTACTTTCTTCCATTGCTGCAGCTGCCTGAAAACCACTTTCCGTTGCCCCAGGGCAAAGCGTAGTAATGGTAATTCCTTTATCTCTCACTTCATTGTCTACTGCTTCAGAAAAGCTTAATACATAGGCTTTTGTTGCATAGTAAACCGCCATCGTTGGGCCTGATTGAAAAGCAGCCGTAGAAGCCACATTCATGATCTTACCTGACCTACGTTTTACCATATCTTGTAAATACAGTTTAGTAAATTGAGTTACTGTGGTGATATTTAAATTGATCATTTGCAATTCCTTGTTCCAGTCTGTTTCAACAAACATTCCAAAATCACCGAAGCCTGCATTGTTAATTAAATAATCGATCTGAATATGTTGATCGGTGGTTTCTTGATATACTTCTTGAGCTGAATTAGCCAATGAAAGGTCTTTGGCAATTACATACACTTTTACTTTGTATTGTTTTTCCAAGTCTGATTTCAGTTCATCGAGTTTGGATTTATTTCTTGCTACTAAAACCAAGTCTCCCCCTTTCGAAGCATGCTGAATAGCTAATTCCAAACCTATTCCATTAGATGCTCCGGTAATTAATGCTGTTGACATTTTGTTTATATTTTAATTATTTCAAGCAAAAATAGATTGATTATTGAAAACATACAACATTAGAGTATAGTCTATACTTGTGATTTATTTTTGAACAACTATCTTTGCACTATGTTAATAAACGAATTATCAAAGAGAACAGGCATAACAGTCCATACCATTCGGTTCTACGAAAAGTCAGGATTGATCAAGGGTAAGAGAGACGAAAAAGTAAAGTCCAATAACTATTTTCATTATGATGAAGAAACAGTTGAAAAGCTGGAATTGGTGAGAGATGCCAAATCGATTGGCTTTACCATTTCAGAAATCAATCAATTGATGGATGCCTGGTATAATAACAAAATGAGTATTGCACAAAAATTAAAAGTACTAGATGAGAAATTGTTATCGATTGAAGAAAGAATCAAGCAACTGAAAGAAATGAAAAAAATGATCAGTCAGTTTAAGAAAGATGTGATCGTTGACAATTGTTAAGGCTATTTAAAATAAGGCTCGTATTTACTTACTATGCTTAATATTTCACCAAAACTATTGTCTCTAAGATTGCAATATGCTAAAGCGCCTATTTTTGTTGTAGGGTTAAAATAGATAAAAGAATATACTCCAGTATTCCCTCCAAAATGCAACCTGTATCCAGCAGCCGAAACCGACCAAAGAGATGCGATGCTGAACTTGCCATTAAAAATAGTTGAATCGCTTCTATTCAACCCATCCACATTTAATTGAGGAGTAAATAGTGTTTGATAAGATGATTTATTCAGAATGGTTCCATTTCCTCCAGACCCTTTGATCATTTCTCTTAGATAAATACCCAAATCGATTGCATTGGTTTTTAACCCACTAACCGGATAATTGGTCATATAATATTGAGGATGTTCCACAACGCCAGTTGGTTTTTGTTCATCATTGATAGCATAAATTTTTGTAACAAGCGTAGGATTAATCTCTTCAAAATTCCAGCCAGTATTGTTCATTTTCAAAGGTTCAAAAATATTTTTTTGAGTAAACTCAATAAAAGACATACCCGATTTGATTTCGACTATTCTTGCAGCTATAGAAGCGCCTAAATTGGAATATTGAAAATAAGTTCCTGGAGCTTTTGGTAGAAATGTACTGTCAGTATACCATTTGGCTTTAGGCTGAGTATATTTTTGAATATTCTCATCCAATGAGATTTTTTTTCCCATTCTGTAATAGGAAAGATTAGGCAGCAAATAGGATGGCAAACTATCGTATTTTTTGTTGTCATTGATTATACTAATATCCGCTTCGCCAATATAATAAGGTACAAATGCATCATCAATGATTGCAGAAGTATGGGTTAATAAATGCTTCACTGTAATCGGCAAATCGGGGAAATATGGATTAGTGACTTTATATGGTAAGATTGAATTAATTGGATCATCTAAATGCAATTGCTTCTGCTCAACTAATTTAAGAATTGACAGCGCCACAAATGTTTTTGAAATAGAAGCTACCCAGTTGATGGTTAGAGGGGTAAACAGGGTTTGCTTTTCTACATCCGCAAAACCAAAACCTTTTGCGAATAAAACTTGCTTGTCATTTACAATTGAAACAGCAAAGCCAGGTATTAAACTTTGTTTTGAAAAATGGGATAAAGCCAAAGTCAGGCTATCCGAATAATGAGGAATATCGTTTTTGTTTGTTTTGTTTGCTATTCCACAACTTAGCGATATGACTATAGCAAATACCATGGAACCTTTAAGCATATTCATCATACTCTATAAGCAATTTAACCTGCAACGGATGAATGGCGAAAATGTTACACACTATAATGAATAACAATCTTAAAGCAAACGACTATTTATAAAATCAATGGAAAGTAATATTACCATGACGAATAGCAGATGCCATAAAAAGTATTTGTCAATGTTTCAATGGTCTTTTTTTAATCATTCCTCCCTTTGTGTCTTTGACACTGTTCATTACAACAAAAGCAGATGGTTCAATTTTTTCAATTTCAGTATTTAATTTGCCTAGTTCGAGTCTTGTAACTACAGTGTAAATGATGTCAACCGATTTCATATCTTCTTGTTTACCATATCCTTTTTTCCCTGTGTACATTGTAACTCCACGTCCCATTTTGGTTAAAATCATTTGTCGAATTTCCTCACTATGCGAAGACACAACAGTAACACCAATATACTCTTCAATTCCTTCAACAATAAAGTCTAAAGTTTTGGATGCTGCTAAATATGTAATCATTGAGTATAGCGCTATCTCAACTCCTAACAAATAGGCAGCAGCTCCAAAAATCAACACATTAATTGCGATAATAATGTCTCCAATTGTTGTTCCAAATTTGCGACTTAAAAAAATCGCAAGCACTTCTGTACCATCAATAACAGCACTACCACGAATTGCAAAGCCAATACCTGCTCCTAGAAAAAAGCCCCCAAAAATGGCTACCAACAAATTATCATTGGTTATATTAGGAAAACTTACTGTTGCAAGCACAAAAGAAAGGCCTGCAATTGCCAACGACGTTTTGATAGCAAATTGTTTACCCATTGATTTATATGCAAGTATGATAAATGGAATATTTACACCTATCACAAGCTTGTAAAGGGGTATATTGGTAAGTGCAGAAATTAATAAAGATATCCCTGTTGCTCCTCCATCGATAAAATGATTGGTTAATAAAAATCCTTTAAATCCGAAAGAAGCAGAAAAAATTCCAATTGTAATTAGTATTACATCTTTGAGGTGTCGCTTGGCAGAAATAAGGAATAATCTATACCCTTTTGCAAGCACATAATCTGAATAACTTTTTTTCTCCGATGATTTTTTATTTCGGTTTTGAAGTGTTGTCTGGATAATTACTTGTGACCAAAAAGGATTCATAATATAATTTTCTTTATAATTTAAAACAGTATCCTTTTAATAATTGAGTTGCTCAAATTAATCTACAAAATAAAGATATTGAAAAACTTATGCACGTTGGCAACAATTGGAACTTCAAATGCTCATAAGCTTATAGTTATCTGTGTTTTAACAAAATAATAAAAGAAAATGAATCATGCCCCTAATTATAGACCAAGAATTTGGGAGTTGAAATACTAATTATGTTTCAAAAAGTCGATTTTAATTTGTAAAGTTTTAAAAGTGGCCAAATGCTATTATAGTCTTCTTTTTTAATAGTCCTAAGTAAATTACCTGTTGAGTCCCAAATATTAACTAGTTTCCACATAAGAACTTTAATTGTTAGAAGATCTTTCATTATTGTTTCACAACTATTAAAATACGCAATTTTATTTTATTATTTTCTCGCAAATTTTTCAAAACAAATTCAATTTCATTTAAAAGAGTTTATTTCGGCAGACGCCAAAAGTTAATATGATTATCTTTTGAAGAAACGATTGCGTACTGCCCATCTCTTGAAAATGTTGCAGCAGTATATTCTGTTTCATATTTCTCACCAAATGTTTGGATAAGTTTGCCATTTGCACTCCACAATTTTGCAGTTCCGTCTTCACTGCACGTCAGAATATACTTGCCGTCCGATGAAAACTCTGCCTGATTTATTTCTCCAGTATGCCCCTTTAAAACAATGGTTGGCTTACCGCTTAAATTCCAAATTACTGCTGTTTTATCAAAACTTGCTGTAAGAATAGATTTTCCATCTGGCGAAAAACTTGCAGCACTAACTCCGCTAATATGCTTTTTCAAAGTCATCAGTCTTTTCCCATTTATACTCCATACTGATGCACTATTATCGCAACTAGCAAGTAATATTGAATTGTTATCTGGAGAAAAAGAGGCTTGATAAATGGTACAATTATGTCCTTTATATGTTCTAACAAGTTTGCCATCTGATGTCCATAATTTTGCAGTATTATCGCCACCACCACTTAATATAAATTTTCCGTCGTTTGAATAAACAATGGTCTTTACATACACTTTATCTGCAATTATGGTTGCAACTTTAGTTCCATCAATATTCCATATTACAAAGTCCCCTTCTGAACCCCCGGTAATAAAACGTTTACTATCAGGAGAAAAAACAACATCGTTCACACTTTTTAAGTGGACAGCTATGGTATCAATTATTTTCCCATCTTCATTCCAGAGAAAAGCAAGATTGTCATCGCTACCCGAAAGCAAATATTTTCCATTAGGAGATTGAGCAATTCCTAAAATCGCTTCTTTATGTCCTGCATAACTTTTCGCAATTAAACCAAATTGAGTATTCGATAAACTAACCCACAATTGATCTAAACTGGTCCAAACATTATTGGCATAGGGCTTTGGTGAAACTTCGTAGAATACGAAAGTTTTCTTTTTCGCTTCGCTATATTTTAAGTGAATTTTTAAATTAATCAAAATTGGTTCCTTAGTCATGTAATCATTCATATTCACCTTTCCATGAAAGGTTTTTGAGTCCCCCTTGTCGGCAGTTCTTTCTTCTATGGAAGCGGTTACTTGAATTAACTTGGTTGTGTCTATTTTGCTTTTATCTGTATTGATATTAAAAAGCCCGGTGTAATAGGCTATTAAGTTTTTCTCCAGAATTTTGGAATCAAATTTGGGTGTTCCTTCTAAATACCACAAAAAAGCATAGCCCCAATATTCATCCGTTTCTTTCTTTGCCCAGCCAGGAGTAAATCGAATATCCTCAACACCCTTATAAGCTATTGTTGGTGCAAACCCTATGGGAATTAGAAAGCGTTCAACATCCCAACCTTCAGGAGCATCAAGCGTATATGGTGCTTTCCATTTTTTCCCATCAAAATTTGCATAAGTGTCTTGTCCAGCAGCTTTTAAGAAAAGAAAGCAGGTTATTAGAATAATGATATTTTTCATATTGACCACAATTGCTATTGTTTGTATTCAGTAACGTCAGTTATTAATTGGGCATTTTATTCCAAATCTTAATTTTTCCTGTGATACTGGAAGTTACGATTTTATCAGATTTGCTATTCCAATCCAACCCCCATAACAAGTCTTTGGATTTTCCAGTAAATAATAATTTTCCATTTGCATTCCAAATTCGAAGAGCATCGCTGGCAGAGGCCAACAGCGTTCCTGATTTATTCCATCGAATATTTCTGTACTCTGCTTTGCTTCCATTCAGTGTTTTAGTCAGTGTTCCATCGGGCTTCCAAAACTGAATAATGGATTTTACACCTTCTTTCTCGTGACCATAATCTCCTGATGCAAAAAAATCTCCGGAAGGATGCCAACAAACAGTTAAAACGCCAGTATTTTCCTTTCGATGTTTAATTACTTTTAATGTGATGCCTGAAGTATCCATAATTCTTATATCGTCTCCACTAACAGCAATGATATTTTTACTTGGATGCCAGCTAATAGAAAAATAGCTATTGTTGTCCTCTTTTTTTATTGTCCGAAGTAAATTACCTGTTGAGTCCCAAATTTTAACCAGCCCGTCATTATCAGCAGTTGCTAGAAGCTGACCATTGAAATTCCAATCAATTCCTCTTGCTCCATAATTTATTCCTTTTAGTTGAATGAATTTTTCTGTTTCGGTATTTAAAATGCTTACTTCATTATCATTTGTTGCTATGGCTAAAATATTATTTGTGGGATGCCAACTTAACTGCCTTATCATACTTTTAAGTTGATAGGCTTTAAGTAGTTGTAAATTTTTACTGTCGTAAATTCTTAATAATTTATCATCGCCACCCACAGCAAATTTTTTATCATCGGCACTCCAATCTGCTGTCCACAAAATTGATTCCGCTTCTCCATTTATTGGATTATTACTCGTAACCGTGCGCTGTCCATAAGAAGATTGTAGGAGTAATAAAGAAACAAATAAGTAAATAGTAACTCGTCTTCCCATAAGAACTTTAATTGTTAGAGGATCTTTCATTTATGATTCACAACTTTTAAAATACGCAATTTCATTTATCTATTTTCTCGCAACAATTTTCAAAACAAATTTAATTTCATTTGAAACAGTATAATCTGCAATATTTTCAGAAAACAAAGTCTCTAATATTTGGGTAGTGGAATATTTTATGGCGAAGACGATGAATTATTCATTAGAAGGCCTGAGACCATAAATTAATAAATATCCAATGATCCAAAACTCTCCAATGGTTGCTGGAATGACCAATAATTCTAATAAAGCATGTTTAATCCCAAAATAACCAATAAAAGCACTCAAGATATATCCCATTCCACCAATGATTAAAATTCTTCCTAACCAAATAGGCATTCGCTTAGATGTTACAATAATATAACCCATAGGTATTAACCAGAGTCCAAAGAACAAACTTCCCACACCCCAGGCATTGGTCATGACTTGACTTAACAACTGGATCATGTCAGTTTTTCCTTGCAGGGATGTTGTTACAGAGTTAGCAATATCAATTTCAGAAGACATGGCAATAGCACTGACTAGAATAATGGCAGCATTCATGGTTCCCCAAATAGCCAACGTGAATGCACCCCACTCATTGATTGGCTTGAATAACTTGTAAAACCAAACTGCAGATAATGCTTGGGAGATGATGATAACAAACTCAAGTATCAATCTAATTCTTGCGGTTGTTTCTTGATTGATTAAATTATTGAGGGTTTGTTGTGGGTTATTGGGTATGAATATTTGTGGTTGGTAGATCAAAAAACCAAGCATTCCAGAGATTGCCAGGATCAAATACCAGATTCCTGTTACGCGAGCTGTGTTTAAGTTCATGTAGTGAATTTGCTATGAAATTATTGATTCACGCTGATATTAGTGGGCTTGAGTTTATAAAGGGTAATTGGAGAATGTAAGTGGTTTAATTAGGCACCCACCATTCATACGATGGCTTTGTTTCAAGGATTATTTTTAATCATTTTAAGTGTGAAATTCTTTACCGCATCCACTCTATTTAGATAGTCATCAATACTTTGTGTTACAAAAAAATCAGGAAGAATCCCTTTTTCATCTGGCAATATTGTGGCCGTAGAAACATGCGTGTTATTAGCCGAAGCAACAACAAATTTGGTATTACGCAAACGAAACATGGTTTGTCCAGCTGTACAGAATTGATTTGAACCCAGCTCCTCTCCTATGATTGTACCCAAATTGTGCACTTTAACTAAACTCATGAAATGTCCAGTAGTAGAATGTCCATTTCCATCTATCAGAAAATACACTTTCCCCTTAAACCGATTATCAAGAGGATAAAAAATTTCTTCACCGTATGTTTTATCAGTCTTTCCTTCAGATTCTACCTTTGAATAATAAGTAAAGGGTTTATTGATCAAATGTTGAAGCAAATAAATACTTGGATGTTGAGAACCACCTCCGTTATACCTCACATCAATAATTAGATTTTTAATTTTTTTATTATTAATGATACGCATACTGCTGTCAAGAAAAGATTTAAACACTGAATAATTGTTCCATTCATAATAATTGAAAGAAGCAATAGTTAAAACAGCTGTTTTTTCCTCTACAATTTCCAGACACAAATCCTTTGAACATCTATTGACAGTAGGGTCATATAGTTCAGTCGCCATTTTTTTAGCTTTGTGCAATTGAATTGATCCATTCTTTTCTTTAACTACAATTTCAAAAGTGTTTGGCAAACCCAAAGCGTAAGGTATTAGCGCAGCAAAATAGGTATTGAAACGTTGTGTTTTAGCCGTTTGAATATTGGCTTGTGAAACAGTATGGTCATAAATATTTGAAATTATTTTTTGGGTTTCAATGCCATTTATACTCAATATTTCGTCCTTTACTTTTACTTTATCAGCATTATTCATCGGATTCACTACAAACAATTGCTTATTTATTAATCTCACTTGCAATGGAAAACTATTCTCCAAAGGCAATATAGAAAACTCATTATAATCATTTTGCATGGTAGAAGAAGCCGTATGAGAACAACCAATACTTGCAATAATTGCATTACAATGCCAAGCAAATTCAGCATAGGTGGTTTTATCAGTAATCAATGATTTTTTGCTTTCAATATTTTTAAGAAACTGGTCTTTCGAAATAAATTTTAAGGCATGCGGGTGAACAGTTAATAGTTTTTGACCCAATTGGTCTAAATCAGTTTCATACTCTTTTTTGGAATAAACCTTTGAGAACTTCTCTTTTGCAGTTATTGGTTTAATATTTGGAAATTTAATTTTCTGAACCACATCTTCAGCATAAAAATTATCAGGGTTCATCATCAATGATTTCCCATAAAATTGCAGTGCTTTAGCGCTATCTTTTGCCTGAAGATAGGCTTCGCCCATGCTATCATAAGCATTAGCCGAATTCGGAAACTCAGCAATAATAAGCCCAAAAATGGGAATCGCATCATGTAAATTGTTATCCCATAAAAACGAGTAACCATATAGTGTTAATTCGTTCTCATTCGCAAAATCATATAATTCAAAATTTTCTTTTTTGAGTTGATGATACAGGGCTATTCTTTGATTAATAGGTAGCTGAGCATTTTCTTTAAGTTTTGCGACAATTGAGCGTTTTTTAACCTGTACTTCATTTACTTGTAATTGACTACCTGAAGTTGAAGAAAAAGATTTATTGCCACATGCATAAAACAAACAGCAACTCAAAATTGCATATAACGAAAATGGTTTAGTAAAAAAGTGCATCATTTTAATCAATAGATAAAATTAAAGTTTCAATTCAGCAATTGCTTTAGCAATTAAAATATTATCAAACCCTAATTTTTGAAAATATAGAAAATCATTTTTAATAATTTCCTTTTGGCCTACTTGGTCGTTTGACCCTTTAACAATAAATTGTTGATACAGTGTAATTGCTTTCTCAAACTCGTTGTTGAATAAATAGGCATGAGCTAAATTGTTGATTGCTCCATTTTCATTAGGCTCTAGTACTGTTGCTCTTTTTAAATACAAAATAGCTTCGGCAAATTGTTTTATTTCTAATAAATGCCAACCGATTCCATTCAATTCGCCCGGGTTTGCTTTTATAGTATCAACGCTTACTACTTTAGTTGCTGGTAGCCTTTCAATACCATTTAATTTTCTCGCATAACCTTTTACATTTCCAAATCCATCCATGATGAAAGATTTTTCGCTGGGAAATTCTTGATTGAAAAAATCCAACTCGCTTGAAAAATGCATTTTACTTTCAATCCCATCTGCAAAATAATAATAGCTATCTTTCTTTTTAATTACAGAAGCCAATTTTCCTTCATACAAATAAACACCAGTGTACTTTTTTAAAATAGATTCCGAAACAGCAATTTCATTTTTATAAACCGGAGTATAAAAATCTTTCCATTTGTAAACAGTAGCAATGCTGTTTGCAATTTCAGGTAACAAACCAACATTAAATGAATTGGCAAATACTACAACACCATTCCCTCCTTCCATACTTCCATAGTAAACTCCGCTGTAGCCATAGTTTCTAGCATCATGGGTAAAGTATTTAGTATTTTTTCGTTTATCAATAAAAACACCCAATGCCGACACTTCATCAACCGTGGGAGTCAATTGTAATTTTGTCATTTCTGTTGAAAGAAGTTTTGATGATTTTCCTTCCAATGCCAATTGCGTTTCAATAATAAATTTGCTCACTTCAGAAGGAGTTGTCCATAAGCCACCTGCGGCTTGTTCGGGTATGATGTTATACTTGGTGGCTAATTCGGTTCCATCTTCATTATAACCTGTAGCAATTAATGGCCATTTATCTTTTGGTGGAGGTTGATTAAAAAAACTATTGGTCATACCCAATGGTTTCAGCACATTGTAGTACATGAATTTTTCATAGGGTTGCTGGGTAATATCTGTAACCAATAATTGCGTAATTACAATTCCGCCATTTGAATACTGATGATATAAACCTGGTTCAAATTCTGAACGTATACTAAGCGAACTGGCTGGAGGTTGACCATCGAGTATTTGTTGTAATGTTGGAATTTTTGCAGTTCTACTATATCCATCAGAGCCATGGAACGATAAACCAGCCGAATGACTTAACAAGTGCATTAAGGTGATTTTTTTTCCACTGGAAATTGTATCATATGGGAATTTCCAAGATTTCAGGTAAGTATTGATATCGGTATTCAAATTCAGTTTATTATCCTGTGCTAATTTTAAAATACCTACAGCATTAAACGTTTTGCTTATAGAGCCTGGTATAAATAAAGTGGAAGGGGTAACAGGCCGTTTTTCCTTTTCATCTGCCCAGCCATATCCTTTGGCCCAAACCAATTGGTAGTTTTCTATAACTGCAATGCTAACTCCTTTTACTTTGTAAAAAGCCATCCTATCAAAGATATTATCGGACTTTCCGTTGATAATTACTCTGCCAGAAAGATTGTTTTCAAACTGTTTTATTTGTGTTTCAATTTCTTTTGAATACTTATTTTGAGCCAATAAACTACCAACAGTTAAGCAAAGTGAAATTGATAATAGAATTTTAAGTTTCATTTTATTTATTTCTTTGCAACAATTTTCAAAACAAATTCAATTTCATTTGAAACAGTATAATCTGCTATTTTTTCATAAAATTTTTCTGATCTATAAGTGATGCCCCATTTGGTTCTATCAATGGAAAACTGAGCATTTGCATTTAAAACACCGTTCACAATTGCTATGGTTGCCGGAAATTTCACCTCGTTGGTAACTCCCTTAATGGTCAGGTTAGCAGTAATGGTAAATGTTGTATCATTCACCTTTTCTACTTTGGTAAGAACAATTGCAGCGGTTGGATTTTTTTTAACATTAAAATAGTCTTCCGATTTCAAATGAAATATAGGTGTGTTTTTTTCTTTTTTATCGGCATATTCCATAGAATTCATGTCTATTTCAACCTCACCTCCTACCAATTGATTTTGCTCATCCCATAAATCACCTTTTGAAATGTATATATAACCAACATGTTTTTCTTCGGGAGATATTTTCATTGAACCTTTCCATGTAATACGGCTTTGCTTGATATCTATCTTATAAAGCTCTTCGGCATTACGTTGAAAATTAGTAAGTGATTTTCCATCCCATCGATACACTCCTTTTAATGAACCAAACCAAATACTGCCATCATTGGCTTCTGCAATTATGCAGAGCATTTTATCGATTGAAGCAACTTCCTTAACAGCAGGCATTTCATAGTTCAAGGAATCTTTGTCATAACGCAACAAATTCCAAGGGCCTAACCCAACAGGATTTGAAGCACCTGTAGTCCAGATATTTCCGTTTTTATCTTGGATGATGGCAGAAGCGCTCTTTGCTGATACTTTGGTATAATCAGTACCATCATAACGCCAAAGACCAGGGCCGCCATCATGGTAAGTAATATTGCCTTTTTGTATAGTAACAGTGGAACCACCAAACCAGATATTGCCTTTTTTATCTTCTACAAGAGACCATACGTTGTAAAAAGTTTTGCCTTCTTTGTTTTTGAAAACGGTGAATTTATTGCCATCAAAATAACAGGCATCGCTCCTTGTGCCCATCCAGATTTTCCCGTTTTTATCTTCCATGAATGTATTCACACCGCCGCTGGGAAGCCCATCTTTTGTAGTATAATTTTTGAATGATTTTCCATCGAAACGTGTAACCCCATCTCCGGCTGCTATCCAAATATTACCAGCTTTGTCTTCAAAAAGATGAAGTGCTGTATTACTGGGAAGGCCTTGCCTTGTAGTATAATGCAGAAAAGTTTTCCCGTTAAAACAATAGACCCCTGAATCTTTGGTGCCAAACCAAAGATTTCCTTTTTGATCTTCCTGCACATCCCAGAAGCTGGGGGCTGGTATACCAGTTGTTATATTGGTAAACAATTTGCCATCGTAGCGCCATACTCCTGTATAAGAAGCAATCAATATATCGCCATTTTTAGCCTTCTTTACACTGCGCACCATTCGGGTAGGCCCATAAGCGCTTACGATTGGTTTGGAATCGGGCATGATTGTTTCAGGAGAGACAAAATGTTGGTTTTGCTTGCATGCGCCGAAAAAAACAGACATTAACAATAGTGTAAAAAGGAATTTGAATTTCATAATTGATTTTTTATCACTTCAATATTGACAGTGCTAAAGTAGTTTAGTACCTTTCATCAAATGGTATTTGTATTGTAAATAAAAGTGTAACCTTTGTAAAAAATTGGTAAATAGTATGTCTTCAAGTCAAAATAGCTTCTTCCGCAATCGAAAATACCTATTCGGATCCATACTACTCCTATCGATTTCGCTGATCTTGGTGGCTTTTAACTTCACCGAAACCGACGATTTTAATTTAGCCAGAAGAGAAATATTAATTCGAAAGATAGGACATGAACTCCTTTTACAATCGGGCGACAGTGTTTCGAGAGTGCTCCCTTTAAATAAAGTATCCCAAAATGAATACCAGATCAGGTTTGAGCAAGAGATGAGTATTTTACCTGACTCCCTTGTAAATATCTCCCAGCGTTTATTAGCCAAAGACAAAGCCATTGCAGATTATGTGGTGAATGTATTGAATTGCGATAATACGCAGGTAGCATATGGATATGCCATAGCAAATAACCAAAAAGATGATATTGTATCCTGTAAAGGAAGAAAACTACCCAGCGCCTGTTATGTTATCAATATTAAATTTAAGCAGTCCGTAATGATTACTGCAAAGAATGGAATGCTGCTGGGCGGTTTATCTGTTTTTGCATTTGTTGGATTTATGTTTTTGGGATCCGTTAAGCAGAGAAAAACTTTACCAGTATTAACCGACACTCAGGACGCTGATGTATTCCAAATAGGTTCGGTTTTGTTTGATGCGAAAAACCGTAAACTGACACTTAACGAAATCACCACCGATCTAACAGGAACTGAAACCAGGGTCTTACGCATTTTTGCATTGACGCCCAACGAAGCAATTGAACGAAGCAGATTACAAAAAGAGATCTGGGAAGACGAAGGGGTGATAGTAGGCCGTAGTCTCGACATGTTCATTTCTAAACTGAGGAAGAAATTAGAACTAGACCCGAATATCAAAATAGTTGTGATACGTGGGAAGGGATATAAGTTGGAAATTAGTGCTTAAAATAATTCCAAATGTCGATTAGAATTATTTCTTCTTCCAGCTTAATACCACCTCAGTAATTAACAAAGGTATTGTCCAAGATAGCCAAATTGATGTTGGGCCTCTTTCATCGAATGTAGGCATTAGTTGATGCGCTATTGGTGAATCATTGATCCATCGAAAAGTAACAAAAGCAAAAGTCACCACATAACTTCTAATCATCCATTCTTTGTGTTGAAGAATGCGTCCTCGCATCACCGAAACATAAGCCATAGATGCTGTAGTGATCCATGCAAAAGCCAAGCCTTGCAATCCTAAAGCCCAGGAAAAGTTAACCCGGATTGCACTTGACCAGGACAAATACGTTGAGCTTATTGTACCCAATAAAATTGCGATTAAATATATTCTTCCTAACCACCTATGAGTGGTCATATATTTATTTCTAAACGATTTCCAAAACTGGAATGGCCCAATTATCAACGCTATAAGTCCACCTGAAATGTGCCCTATTAGCGGCCATTTAAAGTCCCAATAATTTCCAAAGGTTTCTTTGTTTAAACCGAAATAAGGCAATGCGTCATTGATTACAAATTTTCCTGCGAACAGAACAAGAAATACAGTAAGACCTAATCTCCAATAAGATTTTGGCTTAAGTTGAGATGGTAGGTTTACATTTTCCATTTTTGCTAAGCTTTTGTCCAAACAATTGTTTTAGAGATCATTCCTTTTTTAACCAGAATATTGATTTTATCTCCTTTTAAAGTAAGTGTTCCATCCACTTTTTCACCATCTTTTGGTTTAATCAAGGTACCCATCCATTTACCGTTGGAAAAACGCACATTATCTAATACAGTGGTTTTGGTTTGGCCTGCTTTGCCAATGAAAACATCTCCGCTTTTTGAAATTTCAATTAGTTCCCCTTTATCGGTCTTCCACTTCCCTGCAAAATTATCAGTAGCAGTTTGAGCATAACCCATTAATGAAAAAGCAGTTAGTACCAATGTAAAAAATAATTTGTTCATTGTTTTGAATTAAAGATGATTAATTTATTATTAGATAAATATAACGCAATCTGAAATTATTGCAAATAAACTTACCCATTTTTGTTTGCAATTTCTTGATGAAAACAAACACTACTTCATTTTCCTCAAACGAAAATTTCCTCCTTTACTATTAAAATAGGCTGTACCATTTGCTTCGGTTACTCGAATAGTTTGTTCTCCCAAACTAGTAGTGGCAATCCATTCACCCCTATTCAGGTCTGTAACTAATACTTTGTAGTTTTTACTTTTCTCACCGATGGAAAACGCGATCTCGTTGTCGGTTTTATCTAAATTGAGTTGCTGAGCCACTATCCTATCGCCAATACTTATTGCTATATAATTACCCTTGGTAGCCAATGATTTGATTACAGGCAAAACTTGTTTACTAGGCTTCGCATCGGATACTTGAATTACATTTAAAAAGTTATTAGACAATGCGGCCTCTTTAGGTGACACTTCTATTCGCCATTGTCCGGCATCTTCCTGTGTAACAGTTCCCCAATTTTTTCCATCTACCCAATATTCTTTTCCAGGGCCACCAATTTTTTCTACTTGCAGATTATTGTATTCGGGTAACAACACATTATTTTGCAGCCTTCCATTTCTGCCATTCTCGGTACTTTCAAAATGAATAATGCTATCAGTAATTACAGGTTCGTTTTGTGAATGTAATAGCCATGTTTTTTTGAAACTTGCATTGGTTGAAACTACTTTATCCAGCACAATTAAAGCGCCTGGTACATCATCATTTTTTAGATTTAAAAAAACAAAACTTCTTTTTACAGTTTCCGCCTTTGCAGGATAGACTGCAACATTTTTGGGAATATTGTAAGCGGGAGTCATATCTCCTTTTAAATAAGAGTAATCAGGAGCAGTGCCTTTTCCAATTTCATTCGCTAAGATCTGTGCAGATTTACCAGCACTCATCATCTCTTGCAAACTATCCCAAGCCCTATTCTTATAAGTAAATTGTCCGCCGTCTCTGGATATAGCTTTTACATTAGAACCTTCATAAGGAGTTGGTTCGTTTGGATCTAGTATGAGCAAGGAATTATGCGCTACCGTTCTGCTATAATAGTTTACATAATTCAATTTCCCCCATTCATTATTGGGGTCTTTGCCCTGATAAATACCAGCATCCAAAGCTAAGTGCCCTCTATAATAAATACCAAAATGTCCAATGTCTAAATGCGTATGATTTTTTGCCTGATACTCTTTCATATTCATCAGCACCACCATTGCATTGGAGGGCTTTCCCTTTTTATCAATATCCCATTTTGTACGAGCGAACATAATACCTGAGGGAGAAGGGAAGAATTTACTCAACACCAGGCTGTCTAATGGCTGAGCTTTAATGGATGGATTATAAAAAAGAAAAGCCCGAGTGCTTAATAATTTTAGTTTATTCAAATGCAGCTGAGCATAAGTCTGTAAAAATCCATCCTTACTCAATGAAGCTGCGAGAGGAATAAATTCGAGGTATTGATTACCCATGGTAATATTATTATGGCAATCACCTTCTGGGATTCCATCCATATCGCCTTCTTGTGGAATATGGGCATAGATATCTCTATAAGTTGCTGAAGTTATTTTTTTTGAATAAGGACTTAAACCAACTTTATCCAACAAATAAGCTTGCAGCAATTCATTACCATAACGAACATGGATATATTGACTACCCTGATGATGTGTAGAAGCTTCATACCATGGGTTGCGTGAAGGTGAAAAGTTCTCTACTTGCTCTTTATAAGCAAAATCAAATACATCTTTTTGTTCATCATAAATCGCTAAACCCATTGCTAAAAAAACAGTGGGCGCATATTCGCCATAATGACCAGACAAGTATTGCTTCGGTGTTTTTTTGAAAATACAATACTCTGCCAAACAACTAACATTTTTCATCAATGTTATCATTGTCGATTTAGTAGTACTGTTCATTAAGTAATAACACCAGTCATATACCATAGCAGCTGTAAAAACTGCTTCGTAGGCATGGGCATTGGGATGATACCCTTGTACAATGGTGATCGATTGAAGGTACTTTTGAATAAGATCGATGGCTTCAGTGCCGGCTTGTTTTTCATTGGCCGAATCAATTAAAAAACTAAAAGCCAATGCTTCTATTTTATACCTGATAGTTTCATTCGGCTCTCCGTTTTTACTCACCCCATCAGTTACAAATTTCTTTTGTTCTAGATAAGAAGCATAAATTTCTTTAAAATCTTTATGTTTTATTTTCTGTTTAAGAATAGCCACATCTTCTTTTGAAACCAATACTCTGGGATGACCCTGAAGTTGAATAGCAGCAACGGATTGAGCATTAGTATATGAAAAAAAGAATAATAGAAAACAAGAAAAATATTTTTTCATTTAGTTGACTTTATTATTCGTTTTTGATTGTAAGGCCTTATAACGGACCAATGATTCCATAAAATAATAATCAGCAAAAGTTGCAGGCACATCAGTATTATCTGTTCGATAATAATATTGAGTAGAATGCAGCAGCAAACAATTCGTGCCTTTCCCTTCAGAAAAATATGGAGCAGCACACATCGATGCGAGTATTTTTTTTGCTTCAGACAAATAATGTTGCTTTTGGGATTTATTTTTTAGGTAGCCTTGTAGTTCAAATAAAGCGGAACAAACAATCGCTGATGCAGAAGCATCTTTAATGGGCAATGATGACTGGAAATCCCAGGGAGCAATTCTGTCTTTAGGTAGATGATTCAAAAAATAGTCTGTTATCTGAATGGCTTTTTGTAAGTATTGTTCATCCTTTGTAAAACGATATACCGTTACCAGACCATAAATCATCCAGGCGTGTCCACGCGTCCAAGTGCTTTCATCTGTATCACCTTGCAACTGCCCTTGCTGTAATAACTTTCCAGAAGTTGAATCGTATCGGGCAATATGATAACTGCTTGCATCATTTCTGATCAGATCTCTATAACTAGTGGCAACATGTGTTTTGCATCGATTGATTCTTCCTGCATCTCCCCCATTTTGTGCAGACCATAACAACATTTCAAGATTCATCATTATGTCTATCACCACAGGCACACTATTGGGCAGGGGCTTAAAATCCCAATCAGAGGTATACGCTCCAATTTGGGGATAGAATCTTTTATCCATGGTGCTTGCAGCCGTTAAGATAATTTCTTTGTAACGCTTTGTAGCAGTATCGTTCGGGGCAAGGGTCAGGCCTTTTACAAAAGTGCAACCAAACCTAAACCCAAGATCATGGGTTTTGAAATTGTATTTCTCTTTTTCAATGCCGGCAGTCCAGTCGATTGCCCATTTTTTAAATTGTACATCATTGCTTAATTGATAGGCATACCAAAGGCTTCCAGGATAAAAGCCACTCGTCCAGTCGGCAGAAGTTTTTAGTTTCCAACGCAACTCTTTAGTGGCATAAGTGAGATATAGTGCTGGGTCTTTTACTTCAGTTATGGAGTTTTTTAAAGCCAGTAAAGACTTTTCTATGGCATGATCAACCAGCTTGTTTAGTTTGGTTACTTTAGGTTTTACATTTTGACTGATGGCATCGTTGCTAAAAAATAGCATGCTAAAGCAAAAGACGAATAGACGATACAACATAAAGCATTATTTGAAAAAATATGGAACAAATGTTGATGAGCGATTCAACGATGAATGGCTCTTTTAAAAGTAAGATATTCCTGAACAATATTTTTAATATATTATCTCAGATTCCTTTACCATCTTGTGTATGATATTATCCAATTCGTTTGCTGATACCTTTAGTTGTTGAAGCAAAAACTTTGTTTCTTCACTAGCAATTAAATCAATTTCCAGTAAGTTTACCAAGCCCATGAAGCGTGCTAAAGGAGCTCGGGTTTCATGTGATTGCGACCAAGCTATTTTTTTTAACTTATTATTTTGATTTTCAATAACATTAATATGATGCAATTTTTCTGTTATATCATTTGCCAAAACAAGGGTAGCTTTTATAGAATTATATTCAATAATTCTTGCATAAATTTCTACTTCAATCATTTTACCTGATGCAAGTATATGAGTAAAGACTCCATTAAAATATGACTTATTTTCAGCACTTTCTTCAGTTATAATTTTATCAATCAATGTATTTTGATTTTTTGGTCGAATATCATTGATGGTCATCTTGAGAAATGCATCTTTTGAAAAACCATATTTATTAATGGCTGCTTCGTTTACATCCAAAAAAAGTAGTGAATCATTATCAAAAAGCCACATAGGTTGCGGGCTAAAATTAAATAAATTTTGATAAGTATTTTTGGAATGCTCAAGACCTACAACAAATTTTTCTCTCTCGATTGAGTAAATAATGGTTCTATAGAGTAGCTCAGGATTAATGGTATCTTTTAATAGAAAGTCTGAAACTCCATGAGCAATTAAGGATCTTGCCAAATTTAAATCTGTGTGTCCGGTAAGAACAACTATAGGAATGTTCGTAAAAGTTCTTTGAACAATTTCAACTAATTCTTCTTTTTGAAGATCAATAAGAACCAAATCTAAGAGAATGACAGAAAATGCAACATGTTCAGAAGCTAGCTTCTCACTTGCAGAGAAGCTTGTACAGTGCGTTATCTTTGGTGTATGAAATTTTTCAATAAGAAAATCCTCTACAATTGCATAATCTCCGGGATTATCTTCTAGAACCAGAATCTCTATATTTTCACGTATATTGTTCATTATTTCAGGATTATTTTGCTAAAGTTGTGAGCCGAAACCAAAATTCTTCAATCTGTAAAATAGCCAACAAAAAGTCTTCAAAATTAACAGGCTTTAAAATATAACTATTACAATGATTTTGATAGGCCTCATTGATATCTTTTTCGTACGATGACGTTGTTAACATGAGTACAGGTGTTTTTTGTAAGCTCTCAGTAGACTTAATTTGTTTTAGAAGATCTAGTCCATTGATGACAGGAATATTAATGTCCAATAATATCAAATCTGGCTTTTCTGCTTTTTCAAAGCTTCCTCTTTGAAAAAGATAATCCAGCGCTTCTTGTCCATTTTTTGCAACGTTAATATTTGTTTTGATTTTACTTTCTTCGAAAGCATCTTTGGTCAGCAAAATATCCCCTTCATTATCTTCCACTAATAATATCTGAACTTCTTTTGTTTTCATTTTACTTTATTTATGGATGACAAAAAATTTAGGGATGGTAAAATAAAATTTAGATCCGACGTTTACCTTAGATTCAATCCAGATTTTTCCACCTAACGATTCTATTTGTTTCTTTACAATCGACAATCCAATACCTGTACCACTATACTTTTCTCTATTGTGCAATCTTTGAAAAATAATAAAAATCTTGCTAAAAAATTTCTCTTCTATACCAATACCATTATCCTCGATACAAAATTCCCAGAAATCCTTACGGTCGATACATGATATTTTTACCAAAGGATTTATGTCATCTTTAGAATACTTAATGGCATTATCAATCAAGTTATGAATCGCATGAATTAAAGGCGTATTATAGGTGGTTACGATTGGTAATAATCCATATTCTAATACAGCTTTTTTCTCAGTTATTACTTTTCTTCTTAGAATTTTATATTCATCCAAAATCTTGTAAACATCAATTTCCTGAGGTTCCTCATGAATTTTGCCTGCCCTTGAATATTCAAGAATATCAAGTATGATTTGTCTCATTCTTTTTGCTCCATCAACTGCAAACTCAATATATTGATGTGCTTTACTATCTAGTTGTTCACCATATTTCCTTTGCAGTTGATCCATAAAACTAGTTACCATTCTTAGCGGCTCTTGCAGATCATGTGAGGATATGTACGCAAATTGTTCTAGTTCTTCGTTAGCAATTTCTAGTTCTGCTAGTTTCAATTTTAGAATACTATTTAGGTCTACTAGTTCATTTGTATGTTTAATAATGTAAGTTATGTCTTTAATTGCACCTATCATTCTTATTGCTTTACCAATAGAATCCCTAACAATAATTCCCTTATCTAGAACCGAAATTATGCTTCCTGAACTATGTTGAATTCTATATTGGTATTCCCATTGAGTTACCTTAGGATTTAACAATGCTTTTCTTAAACTTTGCTTTATTTTGGGTAAATCTTCTTTATTAAAACTAATTTCTTGGAACTTGGGGAGATTCAATGAATTATCTATTTCATGACCGAATAAATTTTTGAATCCATATCCTCTATAAAATTTATCATTGACAATATCCCAGTCCCAAATGGCGTCAGCTGTAGCCTCAGCCACTTTCTCGAACCGCACATTTGCCTCCTGAATTTTTAGATTCAACTCTTTTTTGATGGTATTATCTTTGAAAAACACCGATAGGCCTTCTTGTGTAGGATAGACGTTAACTTCTAACCATTGATTTCTTATTTCATAAAAAGCCTCAAAATTTTGAGCTTCCATTGTTTCTATGGCATAATGGAACTTCGTATAGAAATCAGTATCAATAGCATCTGGGAATTCTTCCCATAAATTTTTACCAATAATGGCCGCTTTTGTTTTTCCTAAAATCAATTCAGCACTATGGTTCCAATAGGTTATCACCCAGTTTTTATCAACAGCCAAAAAACCATCACCTATACTCTCAAAAATTTTGCTTTTTTCTTCAATTAAATTTAGTTGGTTTACCTCTGCAATCTTACGCGTATTTATGTCCTGAATGGTACCATATATACGAATGAATTTTCCATTTACAATTTCGGCTTTTCCCATTGACCTTATCCAGACTTCGTTGTTTTTACTTGTTACTATGATGGCTTCATAGTCAAAGGGTGTTCCTTTTTCAATACAGTCTATAATCGCATCGGTTACAAGTTTCCTGAAATCTTCGCGATAAAAATTAATGGATTCGCTTAATTGTGGCTTAAAACCTTCCGGGACCTCATGAATCTCATAAATAATATCTGACCAATAGATAGTGTTATGGATTAAATTAACTTCCCAACTACCTATTCGTGCAAGCGTATTTGTTTTTTGCAACAAGTTTTCCAGTTCTTTCCGGTTTGTAACATCACGGTAATTGACTACAATCGCATTTACGCCATCTACATGCAGCAGGTTGACAAAAGTACCTTCCAGCCAGATATAATTGCCCAATTCGTGAAGGAACCTGCCCTGGAATGGGATAGGGATATCTGGATTATTCAATACCTGGGCATGTATATTTTTTAAAGTGTTTATATCATCAGGGTGGGTACGGCCACTGATATTTTCTGGGGGAAGGTTGCCAATAATTTTTTGTGACCCAGGGCTGATGTAAATAACATTGGTAAATTCATCTGTTAAATTGATGCCTTCTGAACTGTACTCGATAAGAGACTTAAAGCGCTTTTCACTTTCTATTATTTTTTCTTCTGCATTTTTGCGTTCAGTAATATCAGTTCTAATAGACATGTATTGATATGGCTTTCCCTCATTATCTAAAAAAGGAATAATAGTAGTATCTACCCAGTAAAATGAGCCGTTCTTTGCTTTGTTTTTAAATTCTCCTTTCCAGATTTTCCCGTTGGCAATTGTTACCCATAAGTTTTTTATAAACGATTTTGGATGATAGCCTGAATTTATGATCCTGTGATCCTGTCCAATTAATTCTTCCCGGCTGTATTTTGAGATAGCTAAAAAATTATCATTTGCATATTTGATAATTCCCTTTTGATCGGTAAGTACAACAATACTGGATTGGTCTAATGCAAATTTATAATCTGCAAGTTCTTTTACAGTTGCTGATAATTCCAGTAAAGCTTTTTTGCGTTGGTTTTCTTTTTCAAAAACATCTAATGCATAAGAAATGTCATTGGCTAATCCTTCCAAAAAGGCAATTTGTTCTTCAACAAAAAAATTCTTTACAGAGGAATATAAACTTAAAACTAAGGTTAATGAGCCGGCTTTATAAATAGGCAGTGCTATTGAAGAAAGATAGCCCAGCCTCATAGCTTCCTCTACCCATGGAGCCATTTGAGGGTTGGTTTCAATGTCGTTACAAACACTACTCCTTCCTTCTCTTAAAGCTGTACCAGTAGGTCCCCCTCCTTCAGGATTATCCCTTACAGAAATGGGTTTAATTCTTGAAAGATACCCTTCCTCTTTACCTTCACAAAATAAAGGAATTACATTTTTAGTTTCTTCATCAATTCTTCCAATCCAGGCCATTCTGAATTGCCCAACTTCCACCGCAATACGGCAAGCTTCTCTAAAAAGAGTGTTTTCATCCGTATTTCTAACAATTAGTTCATAGATTTTACTAATGAATAAATACAAGCGATTAGCTTTTTTTTCTTTTTCTTGGTTTTGAAGAGCCAATTCTTTGTTGGCAATAATCAGCTCCGCTTCAGAATTTTTCTTGGAAGTAATGTCGCGGGCAACTTGATAATATCCTTTGATATTACCTGCTTTGTCTTTGATTTCAAATACAATCAGTGAAACGAACAATTGCTCACCGTTCTTTTTAATTCTGACTGCTTCGTAACGATCAACTATTTCATTATTGGATGACTTGTTGAGATTATTTGTATCATCATTGATAAATTCGGGTGGATTGATTAAAGAAATGTTTTTTCCAATCATTTCTTTTGATGTATAACCAAACATTTTTTCACTGCCCTTATTACAACTTAGGATGGTGCCATCTAGAGATTCACTTATAATTGCATAATCAGAAGATTCTAAAATACTAGCAAGATTGATATTGTATTCTTCATCCATTTTGCCTAAATTTTTTTATAAAATTTCTGCACCTAGCTCCCTAGTAAATTTACGACATTTATTGTTGAGTTTATGCTATTAAAAAAAATGGCAATACAGCATATGGTTAGATTGCTACTAGAATGATATTAAAATACACTACTTGCAGTCATATTGTAATATTATTATATATCAAACGCCGGAATACTATCTGTCTACATGAAGCTTTTAGCTTGCAGTTTTTGTTTTGCAGGTACCCATTATTAAGGTGATAAGGGCACTGACTCGTTTTGAAAAAGGTATTCTTTTTAGTTAGTTAATCCTGTAATTTATTAGGAGTGGAAAGTTGTATAAGTATGTATAGTACTTAAGAAAACTTTCTGCTGCCTATATGATATTATTTTACAAGGCTACTTTTCAATACAATTTCTCGTATTTTAAATTCATAATATCGGCTCCTCTATAAATAATTTAGTCTAATTTATTGCCTTAATTGTAATTTTTCGAAAATCTCCTCCACTATTATCTCCTACATAAAGCCCAATTTTACCGTTATCAATTGAAGAAAGTTTTGATATGCTTAAAACAGGATTTACTGAGTTATTAATAAAAACTTCTACAGTCGTTTTATTTATCTTTAAAGTCATTTCAAACCAACCATTTGGGTCTGGTGCATTTTTTATCTCTTTCTCAAATTCTGCATTTCGATTATCACGAAGATATTTCCATGTATAAAATGGATGTGATACATATTGAACAGCATGAATTCTTTTTACAGAGTCTGTAGAATGAAAATTAAATGGACGGCAATATACAGCATCATAAGTTGAATCATTCTTTGTATGAAAAGCTACTCCAATAAAACTGCGTTGGGCAATATCTTTACCTCTCATTTCAACTACAATTTTACCCGTTTTAAATGTATTAATTGGCAGCCAAACTAACCCCTGATCTTTATCTTCTGAAACTTTTAAATATTCACCATCCGCATCATTTACAAGAGAAACAGATCGATTGACAGCAATAAGTTTATTTTCCTTTTGAAGTTTAACTAAATCGAGAACATTATTTTGGGCTAAAGAAAATACTGTTACTAATAAATATGTTAGAAATAAAAAAGTTGATTTCATAAATGATAATAGTTGAATTACAATGAAAGATAATTAAATTTCCTGGTTTATACCCTTGTTCAACATACTTGGATAATTTATCATTAAAATAAAGACGCTGCTTCAGCATTACTCGGGGGTTTAATCCCTAATATTGAAGCAACAGTTGGTGCAATATTCAATGATGAAATAGTACCAAATTTTTTCTTTGGTATATTTGGGCCAATTGCATAAAATATAGATTGCCCTGATCTAATGGTTGATAAGCTACCGTGCACAGCTCTTCCGGTTTCATTCATCGTCCCATTTAGTAAAAATGCTTTTGTATTAACATTTTCTTTTTCAAACAACTTAGGATCAAAACTATTTTTAACAAAAGCACCAACACCAGGCTGAAATTTAGCAGAGATAGAATACCCCTCTTTGCAACTTACAAATAATTGCCCTGAATATTCCGGATGATATAGTCCATATTTTTTTTGAACTTCTTCATTAGCTACAATTTCAAAAATAGGCTCTTGAGTAACGGGATCAGTTAACTGATTCAATTGCACACTTAACCAATTAATAATTGTTGATAGTGTTTTTGCATTAACAGAATCTTTGTTTATATAAATATGTGCCGAATTTCCACTAGAAGTGATGGACAATTCTTTTTTTGTGAAAAAAGCTCCCAGTTGCTCAAAATAATTATTCAACAATAAAGTAGTATGAATAGGAATCATCCCATGATCACTAAAAATAACAAAATTTGTTTCTTTCGGAGCTGCATTCATGATTTCTAATAAATAAGCGTCAATGTCGTTAAAACGCTGTTCAATATATGATGCATATATTTTAGGGCGCATCCCATTATCGGCATTATAATCGAGTTGTCTAGGATTAGTAACTGTGTATCGATGCTGTACATCGTCTAAAGTTGAAAAATACCCAAATATTAAATCCCAATTCGCTTCCTTCATAGCTTCCAAAATTAAATTTTTAGAATATTTAGCTAACCGATCTAATTGTTCAAACCAAATAGATTCAGGTACCAATCCATGCGTTTGTTTAATGTTTTCTGGTTCACCTGGCCAAAATCCAATAGTGGAATGAAGTTTTGCAAGAAAAGAAGAAGGATAGCCATATACTTCAACAGGTGTGGTCATTAACAATCTTAAAGTCTTCTTGTCTTTGTCAAATGAAATTATACGAAAAGAGACATTATACTGTTTCCCAATATGCTCAAATTTAAAAACTGACCACCCATCTTGTACTAACGTTTGCACGTAGCCGTTGTTGATACTTTGATCATTGTCAACAATAACTCTAAAACTGTTTTTGAGCACATTAGCTTCATTAATAGTAGTATCTGATAAATACAAATAAAGTGGGATTTTGAGTTTCCCAGTAAGATCAATTGATACATTATTATCAGTTAACCCGATTGGCTTTAAATAGGTAAATTGAATATTCGATTGATTGATAATAGTGGAATCGGTTTCTATGAAGTCAGCAACCCAAGAAGGACCAGCCACAATTGGGTACATGTGCATCATATTGACTGTTCTATCTTCAGATAAATTATCCAATCCAACCCCTCCCATTGAAATCACTTTTTTACCTTGTTTCATGGCCGCATGAAAGATTGTTTCAGCATTAATTGGGTGTCTAAAAGCATTTAAACCAGCTTGATCGAATGGCTTAGACTTGCTTTTAAAACTATTCCCAACAATGCCTGTATTACTGGGAGACGCTCCAGTAAATATTGAAATATGAGAGGGCCCAGTTGATGCAACATTAATAGGCATAACTGTTGTTGCATATGCACCAAATTTTTTCATCCTTGCAAATGCCCCATCATTAGGCAATACCCCATTGGCTAAATACTTGTCAACTAAATAGTCCGGAGTTCCATCTATGGAAATCAACACAACCTTGTTATTAGAAAGTTGTGCAGAAGTTGATTCAGCAAAAAAAATAGCGAGTAAAATAATTACTCCTACTTTACAAATAAATAGATATTTCAAGGTAAAATATTTTCTTACAAAGCTATCGTTGCAATAAAAAATAGCAGTCAATTTTATTCTAGTTAACTACCCATTTTATTTTTTGGTAGGGCGAAACAAACGGGGATTTACTTTTTAAAAACCATATAGTCAATGGAAGCTTCTGGAATACCAAAATGTCGATTTGGAATTTTAAATGAGTTATCGCCAATCACTTCAAGTTCAAATTCTTGTGGAGGATTCTGTGTTGTCCAATTTGGTGTAAGAAATATCTTAGACGATCTATATGAATATTTAAAAGTGTCTGCAACACTAGTTCCGGGTTCACTAAAAACAACTAATGAACCATTTATAAAATTCATATGGGAAGCTCCTTTTATAGGGCTGACTTCTATGTATAGACCCTCAAACAAAGGCATTGAATTGTTTTTTTTGCATGAAGCAAATGCTATTGCAAAGAGCCCTGCGATTAATATTTTTTTCATTACTATTATTTTATAATTAGATATCAAATATTTAAAAAGTGCTGCTTTATTTATGCATTAACTTGTTTACCGAATTTGATGTAAATAATTGTCCAAAAATAGAATGATAGACCACAAAATTGGTTAACTTAAGTTAAAAAAAGAAACATGCTATTCACTGAAAAATGTAAAAAATGGCTTTGTGTCAATAGGCGCCTCCAGCATTGGGGATTTATACATAGTAGCTTTCCCGCTTAATATATTGTTTCCGTATATTTCAATGGTTAGATAATATAACCCCTGATTACTTATAAGAGAATAAGTATTTTCATTTATATGAATAACAGAATACACAATGTTGTTTTCCAAAGTGATTTTGCCAATACCATTTTTAAATTCAAGCTTCCCTTTAAGCTCCTTCTCTTTACCCTTCTGCTCTAGTTTAGCTTTAATCTGGTAATTTCCGTTAAGCTTATTATTTTTTTCTGTCTTTTTTAAAAATGGCAAAGCCAACATATGAGCTGTTTCATCTATTGAACTTACCCAATCTGTGTTTGTAATGACAGATACTGCAATATCTTCGTCAGGAAAATAACTAATTACCGATCTGGTACCTTCTGTAACCCCTGCATGTTCTATGATTTTTCTGCCTTCCATGTCAGAACCAATACGCCAACCAATTCCAACATTTGTTTTTTCACCTGATAACAAAGTTTGACTTTCAAACATTTTATTTACTGTTTTTATGGTCAAGTAACCGTTAGAATATGCTTTTGTCATATTAACCAAGTCGGTTGGAGTAGTTACAAATCCACCAGCTGCCCATATAGAACTAACATCTCTCGGATTATTAATTGCGACATAACTATCATCCTGTTTCTTGTAATATTTTGTCAAATTAGGCATCAACTTGTATTTCATCATATCAGGTTCTGTACTCTTCATTCCAAATGGATTAAAAACCTTGTCTTGCAAATAATCTAAAAAATTTACCCCGGAAGCAGCCTCCATAGTTGCAGACAATAATACAAAACCAGCAGATGAGTAACTGTATTTTGTTTGTGGCTTATAAATTAGTTTATGATGCGAAAATACGTTCAATGCATCTTTGATATTAGAATAGAATTTGTGTTCTAATTTATCACTGGGCAAATAATGTGGCATACCGGAAATATTTCCCGCCAATTGCTTCAAAGTAATAGGGTATTGCTTTAAAGGGTATTGAGGAACATATTTTTGAACTTCAGCATCAATATCAATAATACCATCTTGCATCATTTTAGCTAAGCCCGTTACTGTTATAACCTTTGATGTAGAAGCAGCCCTAAATTGAGTAATAGATGATACAGGTATTTTTTTCTCTATATCGGCATACCCAAATCCTTCAGCGAAAATAATTTTGTCATTTTTTCGAATGGCAACAGATAATCCAGGTAATTGAGCAACGGTCAATAGTTCATTTGCCATTTTCCTTACTAAGCCAGCAGACTCAGCATTTCCATTCTCTGTAATCTCAAATTCCTTTTTATATTCTTCAAGTTCAATTGAAAAAATAACACTGGCAATTTTCCATGTTCCACTTTCATTGATCAAATGCCAAAATTCTTTACCCCAATTCCCTTTTTTACCGTTGGCCCAAAAACTATAATCAAATGTTACAGAAGCAATACTTCCATCTTCTATAATTTGAATATTTTGAAAATCTTCTCGTCTTAAACCAGGTTTACAAACATTGCGAAACCAAGATTTATAATCTGCAATTTTATAATTTAAAGCTAAACTATCTTTTTTGACCCTCTCCTTTTGTGAAATGCTTCTATATACCCCAACCCAGGTTACAGGACCTTTATGAAATAAATTATACATTTTACTGCTGTCCTTACTTTCTATACACTCCATAAATTCAGATAAAATGACATTTATTTTTTCTTTATCCGATTTTACTGTTGATTGACAGACTGCAAAATGCAGAAATAAAACTTTGGCAATTAACACTAGTATTGTTTTTTCTATTTTCATTGTATAATAGTTTATGTTTTTAATGTTTTTTTCATTGTAATTTCAAAAGGTATATTCATTCTCTTCTTATAAAGAATGGTGACAATAATTGATAAAATAACTGACCCGAATCTAAAAAGGTTGGCATTGATCCCGCCGAGCGCATTATCATTCACATCAAAAACTAACCAATATAGATTCATTAAGCAGTGTAAGAAAATCACAGTCCACAGATTAAATTTCCATTCGGCATATATCCAAAAGAAAAAAAGTGAACCCAGGAATGTGATCAGAAAAATACCTATTAACTCATTGGGGTCATTACTCTGATATAAATGAAGTAATCCAAAAAGAGTAGATCCTATGATAACTGATTTTAAAAATCCAAGACGCGCATACCTGTAAAGCTGACCAATCAGAAATGCCCTATAAATAATTTCTTCAAAAAAAGCCGAGGAAATAGTATTGATAACTATTGTATCAATTGATAGCCCAGTATTAACATTGAATATAAGCCCGTATCCAACCAATGAGGGCAAAGTAACAATGAAGGCGAATAATAGACCAACAAATAAATTACCGGATAGCCCTAATTTATCAGCTATACCTTTTACGCTTTGATGCAAAATTAAAACTATAGCAAATAAAGGAAATAAAGTAATTGTGTATGCCAGTATATGCCCTACTGCCTTTGATTTTGTCAGAACTGCAATTTTATTTTGAATTGTTGAAAATACAGTAGCATCAAAAAAATAATACAATAAAAAGCCAATTATAAATATTGAAATAAATTGTTGTTTTTTCATATAAAATCTTTAAGCATTTCAGTTTCTTATTTGAGACTTTCTTTCTTTAAATTGTTTCTGTAAGACTGGTCTAGCATAGGGCCAAGTTTAAATCCTCCTAATAAATGCATGTGAATATGAAAAACAGATTGGCCTGCATCTTCATTTGTATTAAAAACTAGACGATAACCTGTTTGTTCGACTCCTTTCTTTTTCGCCATTTGTTTAGCCAGTAACATCATTTTACCAAGCATATTTTGATTGGCAGAATCAATTTCATTTACTGTGTTTATCCTTTTTTTGGGAACAATCAATAAATGTACAGGGGCTTGCTTGCTGTTTGGTTCAAAAACCATCAATTCATTATCTTCATATTCAAGTATTACATCTTTTTTAATATGGGAAGCTATAAGTTCAAAAGGAGAGACAACTTTGAGAGCGCTATCTTTTTTCTGTAAATAGCTTAAAGACTGTCCTGTGAGTTTAGTTGAGAGTAAAATAATTGGAATAGATAAAAGAAATATAGTTCTTCTCATTGCTAATTTTTTTTAAAACTAGCCAGATTAAAAAATACATTTTGCAACTATCGACAAAACGCTAATTAACACATACCAACAGTTTCATTTTAATGTTATAGCTTGATTTGACCGTTTTGTGTGTGAATTTGACCTGTTTATGCCAATACAATGAAGACTCCTATCTTTTATTTACTTTTATAAAAAAAAGGAATGGCCATTTTTAGTCAAAGGAAATGGGTGACTCATATAGCTTTCTGGCTTGTTATTTATTCAATTTATATCATACAGCATCTGTTTTCAGAAGTTGAGGGAATTGCAATGAACCCTTTATCATTTGAAATTGCGCTTAAATCTTTCTTCAGGCTTTTAGCTGTTACAGCAACTAGTTATTCAATATGTTTTGCAGTATTGCCCCTATTTCTTGACAAAAAGAAACCTATAGTAGGCTTATCCTTCTTATTGGTTTTGTTATACTCAATCGCAGTGCTTCATAGATCAATGGTTATTTATGTATTGGAGCCCCTTTTAGAAAGAAATTCTTACCAGGAAAGTATATTTGAAATTTTAACTCAATTCCCTGTTTTAATTCGGCATTATATAATAACTAACTTATTTGAAGCATTGCCATTTGTGATTTTTTATCTTTTACTTGATCGTCAGGTAATTCTACAAAAAAGACTTGAAGCAGAGACGCAAAAAAAAGAAGCTGAACTCTCCGCATTAAAATCAAAATTGAATCCTCACTTTTTGTTTAACACCCTTAACAATATTTATTCTCTTGCTGAGCAAAAATCAGCGAAAACAGCTGTTTGTATTGAGAAATTAGCCAATATTCTGGACTATTTATTATACAAATGCAATGATAAACAGACAGCCTTAGAAAACGAAATTGCTTTGTTAAAAAGCTACTTTGAACTGCAGTCCATACGATTTGGTGACCGCCTGTTATTAAAGACAGATTATAAAACTGATAGAACTTATCAAGTAGCTCCTCTTTTGTTACTTCCAATTGCTGAAAATATTTTTAAACACGGGGTAGAACAAAATATTGGGCAGTCAGAAGTGACCGTTTCACTAACTGCAAAAAATAATAAACTTTCTTTTTATACTGAAAATCAGTATTCATCCGTTAGCAATAAGAAAACTGGCATTGGTTTAAGCAGCCTAAAAAAACAGTTAGCGCTTCTGTATTCCGGGAATTACAACTTTGAAATAAGAGAGACAGAAAATACTTTTATAACACACTTGGAAATCATGCTTGATGAAAACAAAATGCTTAATAGTTGATGACGAACCACTTGCCGTTCAACTTCTTAAAAAACATATTGAAGAACTTGGCAACATGCAATTAATGGGCACTTGCAGCAATGCCATTGAGGCATCTTCCTATTTAATGCAGAATTCCGTTGAACTTCTTTTTTTAGATATTCAAATGCCAAGGCTTACTGGAATTGATTTTTTAAAAGCATTAAAGAACCCGCCTCCAGTCATTCTTACAACAGCTCATAGAGAATATGCTCTTGACGGGTATGAATTAGATGTAGTAGATTATCTACTCAAGCCTATTACCTTCGAACGATTTCTTGCATCCATAGAAAAATTCTATCGCAGAAAAGAAAAAACACCTTTAACTACTAGTATCCAAACTTCTTCCATGCCAGAGATTTATGTCAGAATAAAATCAGGCATAAAAACTTATCAGTTTAATGAGAGCGATATATTGTATATAGAAAGCAGGAAAGATTTTATTCAATTACATTTAAAAGATGGTGAAAAACCCATGTTAAAATACAGACTGGGGCAGATTGAACAGGAACTATCAGAAAGCTTCATTCGCATACACAAGTCTTTCATTATAAATAAAAATAAGATAAATTCATTTACTCCTAACTCGGTTGAAATAGGAAACAATGTTCTAGTTATTGGAGATGTTTATAAATCGCAAGTTGAGCAAGCCCTAGGTATACACTAAGCTTTCCTAGAATAAACGATGATTAAACAAAGAAGCACAACTTCCACAATAGCGCCAAACACCATGTGAATCCAAGCCTCTCCAACCAAATTAAACAATGTATAGGGAATATAAATTGCGGCAATAATGATATTGGCCCAGCGATTTAATTTCGCAGACAGAATAAGTGAAAGAAATATCATTAGCGTTGGAATTGTCACTGAGATGAGCGCTGCTAAAAGAAATCCTTGGGAAATATCAAATTCAAACACCCTACCTGCCTGAATATCTGTTAATGTACCTGGCATATACAAGTGAAAATAATCAATATAGATATAGAGAAACATAAAACTTGTCCAAAGCGCAGCAAGTTTTATTCTAACATTAATATTTTCCAATGAATTTTGTGGAGTTATATTAGAATTCATAATATTTGAATTAGTTTTTTTGGGTTCTCAACTTATTTGCGACGCTTAATTCAATGTAAACTTTACTTGTATTTAGTTAAAAATTAAACCCAACATTAAACCCTGGTTCTGGAAATATAAATTTAGACCATTTATCATCCAGCTGTTTAAATCCATCAGGTAATTTTGTGTGATAGGCTCGATGTGTCATACAAATTGATGGTTCAAAGAAAAATTTATCCTTGAAAAGTTTGATATGATAACCAACACGGTATGAGTTAAAAATCTGAAAACCATTGTCAATTTTCTTACCATTTTCATTCATGAAAACTTGCCAAGTAGGCATTACATCGAGTTGGGCATACAATCCTTCCCATAAATATCGTGTATAAGACGCAGTTACGCCATACTCACGAACATACCCCGGAAACTTTTCTTCTGGCTTTTTGTAGGCCTTGTTTAAAAATGGATGAATGCCATTTGGCCAGGCATATTTCCAGGTTTTGGGAGATAATCTAATTACGTCTTTGCCAGTAATCCGATAACCAATATCAAGTTGAACAAAGCTTGGTGGATTTTCTTTATCAAAATTACCAAATACCACAAATAATGAAGTACCAACAAACCACTTTTTAAAAGTAGTATCTGTTTTTTCATACTGTGCATTTACATGTAAGCTACTCACTAACACTAAGGCTAGTCCAATCCATAAAATCTTCTTTTGCATCATTGAAATTTATATTAAACAATGCTGCAAAAGTAGAGTGGTGAGTTCCTCCCATTTGTTCACCTAAGTTAAGAAATGAACCTTAATTTTTTTCTTTCTCTAAAATCCTTGCTCTTAACCTGCTTAATGATTGTGGTTTGATACCTAAAAAACTAGCTAATTGGTGTTGCGGAACACGCTGAATAAGGTCTGGTCTTTTTTGTAATAGATTAAGGTATCGTTGTTCAGGAGAAGAAGTCTTAAACTCATCAAAGTCTATCCGTTGTTTGGCCAATAATTCTTCTGATAATTTCTTGCACATTAAATCAAACTTTGGAAACTTACTGTTTATCTCTGCTTCCATTTCAGCATTTGAAATTAAAACAATACTGTCTTCCACACAACTTATATAATAATCAGAAGGAGTTTTATTGATTACACTATGAGGTGTTAAAGCGTCCAATTCTGTATAGAAAGCAGTTGTTTTTTCTTCCCCATCAATTATATAATATGAGCGAATACATCCTTTTAAAACAAAAAAGCTTTCCTTAGAATATTGCCCCTCTTTGAGCAAAATGCCACCTTTATTTACAGTATGAAAAAGATCTAGAGAAATTAATGCGTTCTTCTCCTCATCTGTAAGGGTAATGTATTTTGATATAAAGTTAAATAGTATGTTTTGCATTACTTTTTGCTGATGTTGCTGATGGACAAAGCTAGTAAATCTTTGCTTTAGGCCATTTAGAAGTTCTAATGTAAGGTTTACCCGAGAATGATATTCATTCGTTTTTCTTCTTCAATTATAGAATCGATAAAATCGTTAACAATCAATTCTTTCAAATTTGCATATATTTTTTTATCCTGGCCGGCTTTTTCAGCTATTTCATATTTCATCTGCCGATATTTTAACTTGGCCCATTCATTTTTCCTAAGAAAATCTCGAGATAAAATATGCCTTTCTAATGCTTTGCTGTCTTTGGAGCACACATAGAGATGATGCTTAATATTATCTAATATTTCATTGACCAAATTGCCTTTTCTTTTAAACACTTCGCGGTCTTCAATACCCTGATTTCCGTTATGATAATATCCTATTGCTTCAAGCCCCAATTTTATTTTTTCAAAATCTGATTGTGCAGTATAGATAATATCAATATCGATTATCGGTTTTGCATCCAAATTTGGTACAGAAGTACTCCCAATATGTTCTATACTATAGGTAAGCCCAGTCAGTGCATTATCGATTTCAAACTTTATATCAGCAAAGTTTTTAATCCAATTAGACGTATAGGTTTCTATTAGCATTCAGCTTTTCGAATATATAGCACTTCCTACTCGTTTAAACCATGCTATTTTTAAAGGACGTTTATAAAACTTATAGATCACCAGCTTCCTATTTTTTATTCGCAATCATAGGAGGTACTTTGTAAGTGCCATTGATCACATTTTCGCCAGGACCATAAATGCGCAAAACGCAAAAGAATGGACCATCGGGCGTAGGCAACCAGTTTCCTTCTTTCTCTTTACCTGGGGAAGATTTTTGGAAATAAACAATCAAGGATCCGTCTTTCTCCTTTTTCATAGCAGCTGTTTGGCTACCGATACTATATCGGTTAATAGGGTTGTCAACCAAAAAACGTCCTGGCAAATCGTACATGGTAAATGACCAGAAATATTTTGATGTTGGAATTTGTCCTGCAGGAAAAGTAACAGTGTAATTATTTTTACTGGCATCTAATGGCTGGCCATTGCTATCCATCTGGTAGGCAGGATACATTGCTTGAACAGGATAATTTCCAAATTGACCTATCATAACACCCGCCGTACGATTCATATAATCAGTTCCTATTTTCGCTCTTGTGTTAAACAATTTTGTACCATCCTTTGTGTTGACCATTACAGTCTGAATAGCTGCATCGGCTTCAATAATTCCTTCTTCAATTGCTTTCACTATTTCAGCATCCATTTTTTGTGGCTCCCATGGTTTACCAGCTGCAACACCAATTTTTGCAGCATTTTCAAGCATGGCTTTATCGTCTGCATGAGGCAAAGTATAAGACAACATAAAATTAGTGTAGCTAAAAAAGTTGATCGTTTTTAAGTCTTTCGCATTATAAACCGGCCAGTTAATTGCAGGAGCAGCAGTCGGTGCTGTAGTTCCTAAAAATTTACTCAATGGCTGTAGTTTATATCCTTGTTGAATGGCTTTCATTTTTGGCACATCCGCATTTCCATTCACTCCTGTTCTGGTAAGTGTTCCTAAAAATTGAGACTCCCCTACAATTGCCCTTTTAATTCCTTTGGGCAATTCACCTTTAAAATCAGTTGTACAGAGCAAATAATTTCCACCCCCCTGTCCATCAAAAACAGAACCAGGTGCATCAATCACATAAGCCCACATATCATCCCACTGGCAGGTATAGTAGCGATTACCATCCGACGGAGGCATCGTAAGCACCCAAGGCTCGGAACGAAGATCTACCCAAGCCCATGAATAAGGTGTATTGTTATTGGGTGTTGGAATATCCTTATCTTCTGGAGACGCCAATCCATAATGACGGTATACGCCAAATCCACCAACATAACCTTTCGCTTCTTTATTGATGGCTTGAGCATACATCGTTCCATAGTTGAAAACCAACGGAAACATAGCGATATAAGTTTCCTTGGCAATCTTTTTTGCCTCTTCTGGCGTGAGTTTTACAGATTGGGTTGCGGCATCTTCATTATTGCTTTCTGTCTTTGCCTGATTGTTGCATGCAATAAGACTTATAGAAACAGCAACAAGAAAAATAAGTACTCTTTTCATGATTTTCTTTTATAAAAGTGTAGATGATATTGTTCTAAATTAATCAATCCCCAAAATAATAAAATTATACAAGTAATTGTACTTTTTGGGTGTCATTTTGCAAAACTGAGTATTGGGCTATGCATCCATTAATGCAGCACTTTATTATTATACTGTATTCTACTTATTTAAAGTTTGCTGTTTTATCCATTGAATTCCCATATCAACTGGAGTTGTGTTATTATCAAAAGCAGTATTATGCCCTAAGTTAGCAAACAATCTATATTCATATGGTTTGCCTTGAACTTTCAATGCATTTAATTGATCTATGCAGATCTTTGCAGGAATCTGAATGTCTTTTTCGCCAAATAACCAGAGCCCAGGGATGGAAAGCTTATTCAGCACAACCTTTGGGTCAGTTGCTATGAATGGATATTTATCAGGATCATTAAAAGTATGTTGAAGTGCATCTGCCTGTGTATGATTATCCCAGAATGTATTGTTTCCATTTGTATAAAACTGAAAACGAAGTTGTTCCAATGTTGTAATGGTAGGACAACTAAATAATACCATAAATCCTATTTGTGGATTATTGCTGGCGGCGATTGGAATGATCCATCCTGCTTGACTAAAGCCCATCAAGCCTATTGATATTTTATTGTCTTTCAAATGTGAACGAAATATATTGACTGCAGCATTTGCATCATTAGCTAATAAATGAAGATTAGCGGAGTCTACATTATTGGTTCCAACTGTAGGCCCAACATAAACTCCACCTGATTCTCCAACTCCCCTTTTATCGTATGTTAAAACAGCAATGCCTTCTTTGGCAAGCTTTTTAGCGAAGGCCAATTCTCTTTTAACAGGATCAGAACCGTGAACAATTACTACAGCTGCAATAATTTTTTTAGGCAGTACAATTGAACCTGCAAGCATTACGCCCTTACTTTCAAACTTAACATCTTGAATAGTAAAATCGGATGATTGAGCAATAACCATTCCCGGTAAAGCAATTAATAATATCCAAAGTAATGATTTAGAAAAAGAGAATGATTTCATATTGGTAAGTTTTAAGTTTGATTGGCTAGTATTAATTTGACTTTCCTTTTTTAAAATAGATACTAATTGTAATAAACCAAATGCTCCAGCCCGCATACAATGTACGTTGAATGAGCCCTTCAAAATTTTGTTGCATTGCAGGAATGAATCGTACCACAAAAAGCATCATCACCAATACAGAAACAGCACTCCACAATCGAATATTAATCGATTGATGATTATTTTTCCATAGAACAGATAACAATAATGCACCTAAAATAATTAAAGCAGGCAAAGGGCCTAGAGTGCCGTGTAATTGATGCCCTGCAGGAAAAATAGCAGCCCATAAAAAGGATACAGGCATGGCAAAACTCAATATTGCTGGCAATAGATTTTGTTTGTCTTCTTTACTTGCTTTATAAAAGCCCACAGAAAACAACAGGCAAGAAATGGCCAAACCAAGGGTGAAAATTGCCATAATAATCTCTGAATTAGTTCCAATTTCTCCAAGGTTGCTCACCGCATTACGGAAGTGATTGTATTTACCATGTATAAAGCCAGCGATAACGGTAAATACCCAAAATAAAACAGGGGTAACTATCCCAAATTCAATGAGTTGCTTTGAAGGGATGGATATTGCTTTATAAAAAGCAAAAGCAACGATCAATAATACAAAGAATAAAATAGTAAACCCTAAATACCTGTTTAGCAAAATAGGGTTATCTAATGTTTGAATCCTACTATAGCAGTTTTGATTATTGTATTGAACAATAAAGTCATATTTTTTACCCGCTTCAATATTAAAATAAAGAGAATCTACATCGGTAATAAACCAGACCTGTTTAGATTCCAGAGAACTTCCTATGTAAAATATATCAGGATTTTTTTGTGGTTCAATACGCCAAACAATGCTATCCTTATTGAATTTCAACAGCACTTCTTGCTTATTTGATCGAATCGTTGGAATAGATTCTTGAGCAATTGATAGTTGCAGAAAAAACAAACTTAAAAATATGATGGCTATTAATTTTTTCATACCCTACTATCCTTAATAAGAATAGTCAAGACAAATTAAGTTTTAATAACTATCGCCACATTGGGATAATTATCAACGGTATGATTCTGCTTTCAAGTGGTTTTACACTTATTTAAACCTTTAGCCAAGGTGTTTATTCATCTCTTAAATTTCTGTAATGCCTTATTGCTACAATAGCCACAACAATAAAAGGTATTGTAGAGAATAGTATTTTATAGTTCAAACTCATTATTCCTATTACGAACATGAATACTAATAAAATCCCTAATCCCCCTATGCTCAAATAAGTCAATAACTTGTTCGGCTTTGTTTGAAACAATGTAACAATCAATATTACTTGCGCTATGAAAGGCAATATGATAAATGGATGAAGCACAGAAAGCGGTTTGGTAAATAGTTTCGAAAGAATATCTGCTTCTGCCTGAAAAAGAAATAAATGACTATTACTGCCCCACTCTAAATATCCTATAAGCGAAGTGATGAGTAAAAGAAAATTAAAAATTTTACTTTTCATTGTATCAATGATTTCAAATTATTCTTTTTACTAAGGTTTAGGACCTTTCGAAAAAATGAATCTCACCAATCCTGGAAACCAATGTTGCAACCACACAATAACTCTCCCATGGATGGTGAAAACATAAATTCTTTTCCGTTGAATGATGGCATTCACCATCACTTTCGCAGCTTTATGGGTAGGCCACATTAAATTTGATGGCCGTGGGTCAGGCAGTTCAGCATGTAACACTCCATCATTATCAATCTTTGCAATCTCCGACTCCACAAATCCTGGATGAATAGTAGTACAAGTCACTCCAGTACCCTTTAACTCCAATTGCAAAGTCAGACCAATAGATTGTACCGCAGCTTTTGAGGCACCATAAGCCCCTACACTTGGATTGGGAACGTATGCTGATACACTACCTACTAAACCAATGCGCCCCTGATTTATTTTTAAATAGGGCAAGGCATATTTTACTGTCAAGGCTAATCCAATTACATTGCCTTGTAATTGTCTATTCCAATCTTTTGCAGTTAATTGATCAATTCTTCCAATAACACCAAATCCAGCGTTAGCAATAGCAATATCTAATCGTCCCCAATTGGCTATGATCGTTTGAACAGCATCTTCAATTGATTTTTCTTCCATGATATCAACAGGAACTACCAATGCCTGGCCACCAGCATTGGTAATCTCCTTAGCTATCTGATCTAGTAATTCTTTGCGTCTGGCAGAAAGCACTACTTTATACCCTAAGCTTGCCCACTCAAAGGCCATTGCTTTGCCAATACCTGACGAAGCACCTGTTATCCAAACTACTTTTCCATTTATATTTTCCATGATAAGTTATATTAAGCAACTCATTTTAGTGCTAAATAATTATCATTAAAGTTCGGGAATTTAAGATGAATACACTTGATTTAAGAATGTTTTTACAGATGTAGGTTTACGACCTAACAGATGTTCTAGATCGGAGCCAACCATGTCTAATTCTTCATTTGCCTGAGCAACGGCAAAACCAGCAAACAAACCTATATAGTCCGCAGGCACACCATATTCGGTTAAGGTTTTAGTATACTCATCTGCGGATGGAGAAATGTAATTGATGGTTTTACCAGTTATTTCAGAAAGAGATGCTGCAACATCTTGATACGAGAATGAATCGGTGTTGGTAAAATGATATGTTTTTCCTGCATGATGATCACTCATTAAAATATTCGCAGTTGCTTCTGCCATTTCAGCACGCAAAACAGCTCCTACTCTACCATTGCCAGCTGGTAAATAGATTACTCCAGTTTCTACTACGTTTTCGCCAAGGAATGCAGGAACAAAATCCATATAAAGTGTATTCTTTAAAATGGTAAAATTGATTCCAGTTTCTTTTAACCAATTTTCTGTTTGAAGATGAGATTGGGCTACTATCCAAAGTGGAGAGGAAGTTGTTTCATTTTTTCCAAGAAAGCTCGTGTAAACAATATGTTGCACCCCAGCTTCTTTAGCTGCCCTAACTACGTTTTCGTGTTGTTTAGAGCGGTTAATAATGTCTGAACCAGAAACAAAGAGTAATTTATCTACTCCCTTAAATGCATTTATCAGAGATGTTTCATTATCGTAATCACCCATTCTTAATTCAATACCTTTTTCTTTTAAAGTTGATGTTTTTGCTTCGTCTCTAACCAATGCCGCGATGTTTGTTGCTGCAACCCCTTTGTTTAAAAGAAAATCAATAGTTGCCATTCCAAAACTTCCAGTTGCGCCTGTTACTAAAATCATTTTTTTTGTTTTTAATGTTGAATAATTACTTTTGTTACGCAAAGTAACTATCATTAGTTCCAAAAAGTAACTTGTTACCTTTTGGTAACATCCAAAATAGTAGTAACAATATGGTAACTAAAGCAATTAAAAAAGCAGTCATTATATGTCCTGTAACCGGAATGATTCAATTAATTGGAGGCAAGTGGAAACCCATCATCTTGTTTTGCCTGCGATCCGATAAAAGACGTTTTGGAGAAATTGCTGCTCGAATACCAGACATCTCCAGAAAAGTGCTAACAGAACAATTGAAGGAGTTGGAAGAAGATGGTTTAGTAACCAGGAAACAATATAAAGAAATTCCTCCTCGTGTAGAATATGAATTAACCGTCCTAGGAAAAAGCCTTTCTCCAGTACTGAATGAAATGGAAAAATGGGGTAAGAAATATATGATGTAATAAATACTTCCCTTTTTATTAATTTGACTGTCTAAAAAGCGCTTTGTCTGCATAAAAAGTACCAAACGGAATAAGCGAAGCTAAAAAAGCCCAAAACATTTTGAGTATGCTCCAACGATGTTTAAATGACACTTGAAGCAATAAAAATACATAAAGAACAAAAAGAATTCCATGGGCTAAACCAACAATGTAATTGGGTAGTGGCATAGCATACTTGTATTTTAAAATCATCGTTAAACCCAAAAGCAAATAGGAACAACCTTCCATAAATGCTACAATGCGTAGTCTTCCTAATGCCGTTTTCAATAATTCATTTACCATTTTAGTCTTAAATTAATTCTTATAATTTTTTATTGCCAAAGCAGCTATATCCCTTACAAGTTGTGTAGGTGAATTACAGTCACAATTACTAAACCCAACCACATAAATATCTTCACTTGGAATATACACACCCATCGATTTAAAGCCAAATATAGAACCTCCGTGCTCAAAATCTTTCACTCCATTGATTTCTCTTATATGCCAGCCATAGCCATAGGTAAATTCTTCCCCATTATTTAATCTATACTTACTAAAAACTTTTTGAGTAGACTGCTTATTCAGTAATACATTTTGGCTTAGTCCATTTTGCCACTTCAACATATCATTCATTGTAGACATTAATGCGCCTGATGCAAAAGGAACGCTATAATTAATGACAGTTTTATTTACATAACCACTCTCCTTCTTTTGATAGCCATAAGCTCTTTTAGCAATAATTTGCCTATCAGTTGCATAGCCTGATTGACTCATCCCTAATTTTTGAAAAATATGATTCTTAATAAAGGCTTCGTAGGTTTCACCAGAAACCAATTCAATTATGTAACCTAATAATACATACCCTGAATTATTGTAATCAAATTTCTCTCCTGGTTTGAAGTCTGTTGGTTCATTTTTAAAAAAGTCCACCATCATTTTAGGTGTCATTTCTTTTTGAGCAATGCTATTCAAAGTTTTCATTTTCGTGAAATCCTTTATACCAGAGGTATGCGTCAACAAATGGTGTATTGTTATTGAATCTCCGAAAGGATAATCAGGAATGAAAGTAGAAATAGCTTGCTTTGTGTTTAACTTACCTTGCTCTTCTAACATTAATATAGCAATTGCAGTAAATTGCTTAGTCATTGAGCCAATTTGAAAAATATTTTCATTGGTCAGATTTACATCTAATTCTATATTGGCTTTGCCAAAAGCTTTTTGATAAACTGCTTTCCCGTTTTTAGCTACCATAAATACTCCACCTGGCCCATTTATATCCTTCAACTCTCTCAAAACAAGTGTGTCTATTTTAGTAGCAAGGCTTTGAGCAAAAACAGGATTAACTTTTAAGCAAATTAGGGAAACAAGTAAAACAAAAACTTGCGGCTTTCTGAAGAGATTCATTTTGAAGTTTTAACGTCTATTAAATATGGTTTTAATGGTATTCCAGCTTTATTTAAAAATGCATCTGTCACCAATAATTGATACTGTTTACCTGATTCCAGGGGTCTGATCTCAAAACTATACGACAAACCATCTTCTGAAAAACCGAGTCTTTTTTGTAACCACATCACATTTCTGTCACCCAATGGCCCAATATCAAAATCACTGGAATTTTTGCTCATTGGTTCAGAAAAAAACAGCGTTACCTTTTTTATATTAGCACTGATATCTTGCTGACCATTTGCAAAAGGTTCTATTTTAATGATTGTTGGTCTTGATTTTTCAAACTCATCCTTATAAACTGATAAGGGTTTTTCAAAATACGCAGACTCTTCTACAAATTTTATTAAAGCGTCTTGATTGTTATAATCTAATTCAATCATTTTCTTGATGGCTAGCTTCTTATCTACAGCCCTAGAATAATATTTTTCACAAATAGCATAGCCAACATAATATGCCAGGTCTCTCATTTTGAACTCATTGTCGGGGCTATTCCATATCCAATTATCAAAATTGGTAGAGAACATTTCTTTTACAAAAGCTTGTTTAATTTTTGCATCATTCAATTTTCCGAAAGCTATTTGTGCATTGGGTGAACTGGTTTTAAGTGCGATGGTAGCTATATACTCGGCTACTCCTTCCAATACCGTTTGGGCCAACAAACTATTTCCTATCGTTGTTTTCTGCTGAGTATGTATAAACTCGTGAACATTTAAAAAAGCGAGATTGTCGAGTTTATTGGTAGCAAAATAAGCAGGCAAATGAGATAAGTTTTTTCCAAATTCTGATGTGATCACCTTACTGTCTGCCATTGCCAATTCACTGCCTACTAACACTTTGCCTTCTACGGTTGTGCCATTTGTAAATAATGCCCCAATAGTGAAATATACTTTTGCAGGCTTACAATTTGGATATATTTTTCGAAGTTTTTCAATTCCTGTTTCTATATTACTGGCATAAGTACCTGCCATGAGTGTATTGCTTCTTACAGAATTCCAAAATAATGGATAACTATTAATGGCTTTAATATAGGATGCTGGCGTATATCGCTTTACTCGCATAATTTCCTTCAACCCTTCCGTTCCTTTGTTGATGTACAGCGTTTGAATTAATTCAATCTGTTGTAAACTGTCTTTTGTTTGTATAATTTGATCATATGCATTCCAAAAATTGGGAATGTCTTGAGTAATAACCGTTTTATTGGACTGTGCCAAACAAGTAGTTGAGTAACAAAACAAAAAGACCAAAAGTATTTTGTACATAATTTTTATAAATTATTCCGAAGTTACACAAAAAGAACAGGGCATTGGCAGGCGGGATTACTTTATCATACATTTTTATACATTCCTTATGAAAACACTTTGCAGATTTCAAATTTTGCCTTGTAGTATTTTGTATTCATACGGTATTTCTACCCCCTTAAAATGGTTTGTCAGTCCGTAAAGTATTACAATAGCCAAGCAAATTCCGAATATTAATACAATTACTGATTGCCAGTTCGGCGTTAAACTAAAAATATTAAGCTTCATTTTTTTGCTGTGAATACTTGAAACATGCGCAAAAAAGGAAATAATGGCAAGTACATAATATGGAATAAAAAATAGGTTTAAAGGAAACGCATTTAGCCCGGCTACTCCAAAGTAGAAATTTGTGTCTAGGTGTAAAAAAATACGCCCAATTAAAACCGCACTTATATGAATAATGAAGAAAATTGCTAAATAAAGTCCTGACCATATATGCAATTTATCAAAGTTTGAAACTGCAGTTTTTTTACTAGACCTAAAAAGCTTAAGCCCTGAAAATATTTGAAGCATTACAGCCATTAACAAAATTGTCTCAACAATGATGTTGCGGTAATAAGGCCTAAGTTTATTCATCATTTCAATATGCTTTTCTGCGCCAAAAATGCTCCAAGTGTGATTGAATAAATGAAAACCAATAAACATTGTTACTATAACCCCTGATATGTAATGAACCTTTCTCATTTTTATATCTATTAATTAATTCTTGTTACTCCCTTTAATGATTAGCCAAATTCCAAAAGCAATTTCCCATAGTCCGCCTGGCACTAAAAGGCACATACTCCACTCTTTGCCAAAAAACTCCATCAGAAAGCCAAAAGCAAGTATTGCATATCCGGCACCACCCCATATAGCTAGCCAATTAGGTGATATACTGTATTTTTTTAAACAAAGGCACATAGGTATACTGCCTAAACCTAATGTCAGCATTCCAATAAAATAACCATGATCTTTATGAACATGAAAAGCAGGAATTAAATTGAGTACAATACTTGCGAGTGCTATTGATTCAACTATTCTTGTAAATAAATAGAAATATCCAATCAATACATTATGATCCTGCAGGGTTCTTCTTAATAGAACACCAATAAAAAGAACTATTAGAGAGTTTAAAATAATGAGAAAAGAACCTATATACTTTCCTGAAGTATCATCTATTTCTATCAGGTTTCTTCCTATTCCATAAGCAAGAAACGCCAAAAGAAATAAAAAGCCAATAGCTCTAGCCTTGTAAATTTTAATTGATTTATTGTTGTCTTTCTTTTTTAATAAAAGCAACCGATTTTCTTTTTTATACATTTCAACCATTAAGAAAGTGACTGTCTTCTATTTTATTTTTTCCACTTCAATCCAACCTTCATTATGGTGAATCATCAAACAAACTACTGAATCTTTTGCTGGCCCATTACAAACATTTATACTTTTGAAAGTAGCTGTTACAATAGATCCGTCTGAAAAAGACGAAACCTTTTCGAGATTGCAAACCTGATAGTCCTTTCCATCAAAACGCAGATATGTTCCCGTGCAGTCACGTACAACCGTTACAATTTTATTGATTTCTTTTTTACAACCCGCTAATAGTATTGTCAAGAATAGAACAAATAAAGTTTTAGGAATAAATAGATGTAGCTTTTTCATAAAAAAAATACATTTAGAAAAGCAAAATAACAGAATAGCTAAATGAAATTAATTGACTTAAGTTAATTAATTATTGCCCGATATTCTTTTCCTGATTCGGCTTAGAGATTCGGGTTTTACCCCAATATAGCTGGCGATCTGATATTGGGGAACTCTTTGAAATAAATCCGGCCTTTCTTTTAACATCTTTATATAACGCATTTCAGGAGTGTCTGTTAAATATGAGGTAAGCATCTTTTGCAGTTCTGCAAATTCCAATTCCATTACAGCTCTGGATACAGTTTCTAGTCTGGGAAATTGTTGAAATAATTGTTGCGCCTTTTCCTCGTTGCCAACTACCACCCAAGATGCTTCAACACAAATCAAATTATAATCAGCAATTGAATGACTATCAAAATCAGATAATTGAATGATCCATTGATCTTCAGTATAAAGTCCGGTTGTTATTTCTTCTCCATCGTTCAAGCTAAATTTTCTAATCAAGCCAGATAAAACAAAATAGGAGTCTTTATTCGTTTGCCCTTCTTTTATCAGGAAGTCATTTTTCTTCAATTCCCTAATATCCATACTCTCAGTGAGCGCATTTACTTCTTCTTCTGTAAGTGTGGTGAATTTAGAAAAGTAATTAATTAGTTTGTTTTGCATTTTTGAATTTTTTATCAAGCGTCAGCCATGTCGTTTATTTCCAAATGGGAATCTTTATAAAACTATCACTATACCATTTTATTTGCAAAGGTGTTTTAGCATCTTTAATGCTTTCATTGCTCACATCTTTTCCTGTGCCATAATTAATTTGCTCATCTGGGCTCTTGTTAATATTCAGCACAATGATTATTCTGCTCCCTTTACTTATTTTCCTGCTTGCAATATAACTGTTTGTAAAAGGAATGGTTTCCATTTTTCCCGGTGTTAATAATTGTCTTTTGTTCACATCCGAGGAATAACTGGCCCGGCCCATAAAATAAGATAGGTAAAAATATTTTCCATCGGGCATCAACTCATATAGGTTAATGCTAAGATCCATATCCTTTTTATTAATGGATGCCTTTAGTTTCCCAAAAAATGAACCATTGATCATCATCTCCTTTTCAACAAGTTCACTCATAAATAAAATTCCGTTACTTACATCTATTGAATCGTGAATGATTTGTCCCGCAAAATAATAGTTGTTCACAGTGTTCCTGTCGGCAAAATTTACCCTCTGTAAAAGAAATTCATTTTTCAAAAGTTTTTCTTCACTTAGCTTATAACCTTTCCCCAATTGTTTATCACTTAAATAAAATGTAAGGGTGTCATTACTCATTTTACTTTGGGAAGAAGCATGTCTCCATTCATTACTGCCCATTACTTCAAAATTGATCTTGTCTTTTAAAATGGCAGGTTTAACGCTATCCTTTAATATATAATCGAACCATTGAAAAATGACATCATGAATAGAAATATTGGCAACGGGATCAATTGCATAGCCATTATATACAGGATCAGGTGTAGACTGCGAACCAAAATGTCCGTAAGGGCCGATCAATAAATAATGATTTGCATTCTTATTGTATTTATGATGTTCCCTGAAATAATACATGGCACCAACCTGGCCACCATCATAATAACCTGTAGTAGTTAATACGGGGATATTGATCTTTGCAAACTCATTTTTGTATGGAATCATATCCTGCCAGTATTTATCATATCCCGGATGAGCAAGCCATCGCCGGAATATTTTATTAGTACCGCGTCCTAAAATACTATCAAGTGTGTAATATGGCCTGCCGGAAGCATACCATTTCTTGTTTACTTCATTCCAAATCGTATCAGTATAATCCTGGTTATCTAAAAATTTATTATTGGAAACATAATAGGTCCAGGGGAAAGTAAAGCTCATAAAAACATTGTTCATCATTGGTACGTCAAGACCCGGCGCAACTGAAGCCGATGGTACAATTGTTTTTAATGCGGGATGTAAATTTTTGGTAGAAGCCCAGGTGGCAAAGCCGTTATAGCTTCCTCCAAACATACCAACTTTTCCATTACTCCATGGTTGTTTGCTGATCCAGTCAATAACATCATACACATCCCTTCCATCATTTTCATATGGCACAAGGTCATTCGGACTATATCTTTTGCCCCTGGTAAAAGCCATTATGCCAACGTATCCATTTGCTACTACGTCTTTAACAAGGTTCAAGCCATCGCTATTGGCATAAATGCTGAATTGCAAAATGGAGAATTGTGATTCAACAATTCCTTTTTTCCGGATAACAATGGCAGAGATATACGCGCCATCCCTTGTCTTTATCAGTACACTGTCATTTATAATATATCTATTTTTATCTTCTTCGACCAACAATGATATACAAAGTGGCTCTATCATTTTAAATACCCTGTACATATTATAATTCCTGCACAGACTTATCGCTTCTGCAATACTTAAACTATCATTTTTTATTTGGCCTAGTGATTTTTGCAGAACTTGTTGCAGTTCACCAACACCATTGCGGGTAATAAATGAAGTGGATATATACTGTGCAGCTTTATCATCAAGTTTATTGTGAACATTACGAAAATTTTGTTGAAAGGCGGTGTTAAATGACATCTCACCCGAAACCATTTGCAGTTTGGCATTACAGAACATTTCAAATTGCAGAGATACCAGTTCAGGAAATTTAGTTGTGCCTCCTTTGTAAAGCAGACGCAAGGAATGTATGGAACGCAAGGCATCAGCATATTGATCAGCTACCATTTGCAGAGTGATCAGGTTTCTTAAATATATTTTTTGATCAGATCCATGTTTGTATTCTCTAATAACTCGTTCTGCCAGCGCAGGCATTGCTTTGGCAAGCGCAATGCTATCGGATACTGATTCCATAGGAAAATAAACCTGCTGGGCCGTTGTTTGCAAATATGCGGTCATACATACGAACAGGAGCTTAAAAAATTTTTTCATGATTGTTGTTTTATAAAATTGTATCGCCTTAGATACCCTTTATGTTTTTGAATTTAACTGACTGCCTGGTGGACACATCCAGCAACTCTCCTGTCTTCAGGCTGATTTGAAGTTTACCTTTTGACACAGGATGTATTTGTTTTATATACTGTGTGTTTATAATCTGGGTACGGCTGATTCTGAAGAACAATATAGGATCCAATATTTCTTCCCATTGATTGAGTGAACGTTTCAGGCATGCCTTTTTATTTTCAAAATATAACCTTGAATAATTATCCATAGACTCAATCAAATAGATATCATTCAACCAAACAAAATGGCATTTCTCACCATCCTTAATAAAGATCTGGCGATCTGGTTTTGCCGGGATGCCTGATGCTGGCTTCATATTTACTTTTTCTCTGATTTTTTCAACAGCTCTTGTAAAACGCTCTTCCCTTATAGGTTTCATCAAGTAATCAAGAGCATTGATTTCGAATGCCTTCACAGCATATTGATCAAAAGCAGTGGTAAAAATAACTTCAGGCACTTCGACTAATGATTCCAACAAGTCAAACCCGGATTTTTCCGGCATTTGAATATCTAAAAAGATCAGGTCAGGCTTCAGGGCTTCAATAAGTTTTTTTGCTTCATCTGTATTTTTGGCTTCGCCTGTTATTTCAAGATCGGGGTATTTATTAATTGCCCGTTTCAATTCTTCTCTCGAAGAACGCTCATCATCAATAACAATCACTTTAATTTTATTCATTAACAGGAATTAAAATTGTTGCCAAAACATTTTCACCAGCAAGCGCTATAATATTAAATACTGCTTTACCATTGAACTGCAAAAGCAATCTTTCTTTCAGGTTCTTTAGTCCTAATCCCTGGTGTTCTCTTTCATACAATTTCCCGGGGTTTTGAACAGTTATTTTCAAAAAACCTGCTTCTTTTTCCACTTTGATCGCAATAAGGCCACCGTCATTTCTTTTATCTATCCCGTGTTTTACAGCATTCTCTGCAAGGGCCTGTATACTTAAAGGCGGAATTAATAAGTCTGAAAGTTCTTGGTCAACCTGAATATGCATTTGCAGGCGTTCTTCAAACCGCATTTTCTCCAATTCTAAATAATCCTTTACAAGGTTTATTTCTTCCTGAACGGTAATTAATTTATCGTCTTTACTGTAAAGGGAATTGCGGAGCAGATCCGACAGCAGATCAATTGCCCGCCTTGCAGACTCCGGGTTCTCAATCACCAAAGACTTGATATTATTGAGTGAGTTGAAAAAAAAATGAGGGTTGAGCTGAGCTGATAGATTACTTAGCTGGGCCTCCTTGGCAATAAGAGATAAACGGGCATTTTCTTTCGCCGTATTTATTTCCCTTTGTGCATAATGATACAGGTGATAAGCCAGTACCCATATGGACATAAGCCTTATTCCTGTTATAAAAAGCGTGAGCCTCGCGGATTTAAAGAATTCCCAAAAAGACAGCGAGAAGTTTTGTGAAGCATACAAACTCACTACATAAAGTTTAATGGCAATCAGTATCATGAAAGAAACTCCTAATAAAAGAATGACAGGAATGATTCGGGGCACTAAACTTTTAAGTGGCAGTTTATGCCAGTTCTTACGCAACGCATAGTTTCTATATGTATGCGTAAGCAAGATACAAATGCTGAAATCACCAATAAAATCAAGCAATGCCTGGAGCCAGTTAAATTGTGCTTCCAGAGGGCCGCCAAGTGCCCAGTATAAACCAGCGATGAGCCAACCCGTAAGCTGACATTTCCAATAAAGCGTTATGCGGACATTTATTTTCAATCGTAAATTTTAATACTTTGAAAACAAAATAATGACATTCTATTGATGCATTAAAATGAAAGTACAGGAGCGAAGAATATTAGTGGATGAGCGTAGACTGATGAGTATAAACAGGCTAAAATGCTATCTTGCTGTCAACGAAATTAATCTTCCTCCATCTTCTACGCTCACATAAATATTTCCGGCAGGGCCCATTTTAACATTTCTGATGCGGCCAATGCTTTCAAGTAAAATGGTTTCAGTGCCAGGTACACCATTGGTCATTCTGATCATTAGTAATTGTCTGCGGCCAAGGCTACCCATTAGCAAATTACCATTCCAATCTTTAAAAGAAGCATGATTGATAAATGTGAGACCAGCAGGTGCAAGTGCGGGCGTCCAGTTTTTTAATGGCGCTACAATCCCTGGAGCATTATGTCCGCTACTAATGATGGTTCCGTCGTAGTTAACACCAGTGCTATATAAAGGCCAGCCAAAATTTTCTCCAGCTTGAACGCGGTTTAGTTCGCAGCCGCCGCTTGGTCCGTGTTCATTTACAAAAAGACGGTTAGAGGTAGGTTCAAAAGCCATGCCTTGCGGATTGCGATGGCCATAACTAAAAATAGTAGAACGTACTGTTTGACCAGGCAACAAAGGATTATCAGATGGAACAGTTCCATCCAAATTCATACGATGTATCTTACCCCAAAGTGTATTTAGTCTTTGCCCATTTTGATGGGGACTCGAAGCACCGCCTTGACTTCCTCCACCACCTTCTCCCACACACCAATACAATTTACCATCAGATCCAAAAGTAATACGGCTACCAAAATGACCATTCCAGGTTGAAGCCGATTCAGTGGTATGCAAGACCTGCCAATTGCTGGCTGCAGTTCCATTTAGTGTGAAGCGAGCAAGAGAAAGAAATCCGCCAGTAATACTATAAGTAACATATACATTGCGGCTTGTAGCATAATCGGGCGAAATAGCTACATCGAGCAATCCACCCTGCCCTGCTGATGAAATATTGGAAGGCATGCCAGTAATCAATGTATTGCTCAGCGTGGTTGTATCATACAAACGCATCGTTCCTGTTTTTTGTGTAAACAGTATGTTGCCATTGGGCAGAATATCAAAACCCCAAATTATACCCTGATTGGTTAACAGTGTGGTGGTGGTGATCACTGGTGTGCCGGATACAGGAGGAACAATAACTGGTGGAGTAATTGGTGCAGGAGCTGGTTCAGTTCCTTTAGAACATGCGAGAATAAATATAAATGATAGTAGCACCAACCAAACTCTATTAAATGAGTTGGCATTATTGTAAGAATGGATATTCATGTTATTCAATTAAATCAACAATTGTAAATTAAAACTAAAATCCAACAGTGACTTAATACATATTAGATAATTTATAGCCAGCAGCTATATTTTTAAAATTTAACATTTCTTCTCAGGCTGCTTAAGTGTCCCCCTACAATTAGTAGTTTCTAAAAGCAGATAAACATTATTTGTAAAGAGACTCGTCTTGAAATTAAATAAATGGGCTACCGCATTTTTGGAATCCATTTAGACATCGAAGCAGCATAAATACCAATACCCATAATTATGGTTAATACAAAAATTAATAGCGCTGTTGTATATATTAATTTGTTATTCAAACTTTTTTGGGCTTTTAAATAAAGTTCAAAAACTGCTATGGGAATCACATATTGTGAAAAAGTAAGAAAATTTAAAAACGGGCCTTCAAATACTTTTGGATTAAACCCTACTGGCTTTTGATGTATCGTTAACCAAAAAAATAATCCAACTCTAAAGAACCAAACGCCATTAACAGTCAAAAATAATCGTATTGCCCATATACGATGATTTTTAAAATTGCGAACCATCGCGTACTTGATAGAAAAAAATGCCGAAACCATAATTATAATAGCATTAATACTTATGCTGACATGTTGCACTATCCCACCAATAGAACCACGAATCCAAACCATAAACAATCCACTTAAACTTATAATAAAAGCAGTATAAATATAAATTCTACCATTCCATCTATGAAAAGTTGGAGCATACTTTCTAACTTTTGGTATTATTTGAATTGGTCCACCAATAATTATGATTACTGCTAATAATAAATGTATCCCAACAACCAAATTTCCAATAGGATCTCCAGATACATAACCATTGGGGAGTACCTTGTTCCAATTTTCGCTATGACCAGCAGCTGTTGCTTTGCCATAAAATAAAAATACATACAATGCAAAAATCCATTGCCCTATAACAGCAATGGTAAACCATAGGGTTATAACTATATTTAAAACTTTTTTTTCGAATTGCCCTTTTGCCATTTATAATGTCTTAACTGATGTTTTAGTCTCTTTTGCTCCCATAATTAGCAACCACAAACAAATACCAATTTCTCCAAATGTTGCTGGCATACTTATATATTTAGAAACTCCTAAACTTGAATAATCTACTAATAAAGAATTACCTAAAAAATTGATTAAATAACCAAAACAACCCAACATTAAAAGCACTCCTAATATTTTTGGTAAGAAACCAGACTTATACACCAAATACCCAAAAGGCAATAGCCAAAGTCCCCAAAAAACAGAAACCATTAAAATACCTTTGTTAAATTGATTGAGGTAAAACATCACTTGCGATTGCAATTGTTCATTAGTGAATGTTTTGAAAACTTCTCCTTTAATAATTGAAAGAACAGCGAATTTATTCTGGATATTGAAATATGAAATTGGAACACTGGTTACTGCCAAAAGCACCATCAATTTTACGTAAACTTCATTTACAGGTTTCAACAATTTGTACAATGCAATAGGTAAAAACAAAAAGAAAACATAACACAACAAACCACTGACTATTCCAAATCTGAAAAGCGATTCAGAAGCTTTGATATTATTATAAGTAGTAACAGGATCATCCAAAACAATCAATTTTGAAGGAACATATGCCAAACTAAAAATTCCTGTAAGCACTACACCTAAATAAAGTAATCCCGCAATTCGAGCTGTTTTTTTATTTGACATCATGTTGATATTAGTTAAATATTATGCCTTACAATCCTGTCTGTTTCGGCCAATTAAAAGCAGTCCATGTAATTAAAGCTGTAAGTATACTTTCTAAAATTGCATAAAAAACATAAAATGCTCTCCATTCGGAAATTGAAGTCACAGCAATCAAAAGCATAATGGCTGTAAAAAAAATTCCAAATACAATATTCAACCATTTGTTAGATAATGGCTTTAATAATATTGACAAACAAATCATAAAAGCAGGGATTGCTAATAGCAATGAAGCCAGAAATAATTTTATGGGGCTATCCAGCATGCTAGTTCCATTAATTATACCCGCTATTTTCTTAGGCACATATAATTCAAAGTAATCTCCATAGATATATAAAAAGGTTACCGATGACCATAGGAATGCCAATTTAATTTTAATATTAATATTAAAATCAGTTAGGGTTGTTTTGTTATTTATGTTCATTGTTTTTTAATTTTTTCCAATTTTGCAAACCGATAAAAAGACCAATAACAGATACGAGCAAGCAACAAATACCCCATACAAAAAAATCATACCTTACATTAAATGCTTTCACCCAGACCGTAACTAAAAACAAAGCAAGTCCAGTAATTTCCCATGTCTTTAAATTTTCCATCCTTTTAGAACTATTAATTTCAGGTGGCAAGTTGAGTAATATTTTAAGTTCATCCCAATCCCAAATCACTAACATAAGGGTAGCTAAAAACATTAAGCCAGTTACTATTGGTGTGCCAGAAAACCCGGGAATCGAAATTGTAATTACAAAAATGTTTGAAATAATTGCAACAAATAATAATGCTCCTAATTTTGAATATCGTTGAGTCATTAAAAGTAAACCTGCAATCAATTGCCCCCATCCCAAAAATTGCCAATACACTCCAGATTGATACATTGTTTCAAAAAAATGAAATGGAGAATTTATAGGATAATTTGAACCATCAAAACTTGTAAATCTTAATCCTTTTATTTTTACAATAGATGAATAAACAAAAGCTCCACCAATTAAATATCTACTGTAGATAATGAAAAGTTGAGTCCATAAATTGTTTTTTAAATATTTCATTTTATGATTTTTAGGTTTTGTTCATTTGTACTTCAACAAATGCTAATTACTAAATCCCAACTTTATTTTATAACGGTATGCACGGCCGCCAATTTCCTGCTCTAACTTTAAAACTTCTTTTGTTTTCTTACTAATCCAAAACACTTCTTTATTTCCTTTTGATTCGTGTACCAAAAGCCAGCAATCAATTTTTTTATCGTCATAACCGATCAATTCTGCAGAACCAGTAACGGTATAAGCTACTTTTTGAAAATTAGAGGACGTACCTGGATCATAAAACGGAACTACAAAAGTTACTCCTTTTCTATACGGCAATAAAGGAAAGGTTTCTAAATCCAAATGCCAATTTAAGTAATACTTATCAAGAGATGATTTATATCCATCCCAAATTCTCTTCGACTGAATAGCTGTATCTGTATTACTTAAAATTTTACCATTATGTTCAACTGTTTTGCTTAAAAAATCTACAATAGTAGAATTGATAGATTTAGTAGTAGATGTTCTAGATGTTTGCACATTCCACCAGGTTTTATGATACAAAGGCTGCATGGTTGTTGCATCAGAAATAGATTTTACTATATGCATGATACTGTCTTTATCTTCCCATTCCTGGGTAATTTCAATAGCAGGTTTGCCGTTATAATCAGTACGTTTTATTGTTCTCGTCCAAAATTGTGTTTGTGTACGGACCGAATCCTTTTTCATTTTAAAATAAACCAGATAACGATTCATCCCTTCCCTTAATACTTTGGTATTAATGTTTTCTGATGTAATTTGAAGAGTATCGCTCTTCTGAGCAAGTAAAGTTGAAGCACAAAAAAGTAGTGCAGTTAATAATCTCGTCTTCATAATATTTGTTGTTTTAAATGTTGCTTGATTGACCACTAATTTTTCCAAATCGGAATTTTAATAAAACTATCATTATACCACTTAATTATTAAAGGCTCTCCTGCATCTTTAATTGTTTCTTCATTTACATCCTTACCTGTACCATAATTAATTTGCTCAGATGAACTTTTATTTACATTTACTATTAATACAAGTTTACTTCCCTTGCTAAGTTTTCTACTGGTAAAATAGCTGTTAGAAAATGGCAAAGCTGTTTTTTTATCGGGAGTTAACAATGCTCTTTGTTTATTGTCTTTAGCATGACTGGCCCTACCCATAAAATAAGTGAGATAATAGTATTTACCATCAGCCTTTTGTTCGAATAATACAGCACTATAATCTACATCTCTTTTATTAATTGAAACATTCATTTGCCCTGTAAAACAACCTGTAAATTCTACCTCTTTCTTTAAAGCAGCCGTTTTATACATTATACCGCCTCCGGCATTTAAGCCTTCCCAAATAAGCCTGAAAGCATAATAATAGCTATTCATAGAACTTCTATCCTTATAATCTACTTTCATTTTGGTAAAATCAATTTTACTTGCTTTCTGTGGATTTAGAAGATGCTTATTTGAATTATCTAAGAAAAAAGTAAGGCTATCATTACTTACACTGGCCAATGATTTTGCATGTTTCCAGCTATTAGTGCCCATCACCTGATAATTAATTCGGTCTTGCAGGAAACCAGGTTTGGTTTTATTTTTAAGAATGTAATCGAACCATTGAAAAATAATATTCGTAATAGAAATATTGGCAACCGAATCAATTTTATATCCATTATAAACACTGTCGGGAGACCCTTGTGATCCGAAGTGTCCGTAAGGGCCAATAATCAGGTATTGATTGGCATTAGGATTATACTTGTCTAATTCTCTCATATAATGCAGCGCACCTACTTGACCACCATCAAAATAACCCGTTGTGGTAAGTACAGGAATATTAATTTTAGCATACTGATCTTTGTTTGGAATCATTCTTTGCCAATAGTTATCATAAGTAGGATGATCAAGCCATTTATTGAATATTTTGTTTATAGGCCTCCCCAACAAGCTATCGAATGTACGATATGAAGTACCTGTTTCAAACCACTTTTGTTCCATATCACTCCATTGTTTTCGATTATTGTAATCATCATTGTCTAAGTACTTATTATTAGAAACATAATAAGTCCATGAGAATTGAAAGTTCATTACTACATTGTTCATCATCGGCGCATCAAGGCCAGGTGCAGCAGAAGCTGAGGGTACAATTGTTTTTAAGGCCGGGTGTAAATTTTTGGTGGAAGCCCATTGTGAAAAACCATTATAACTACCTCCGTACATTCCCACACTCCCATTGCACCATACTTGTTTACTTATCCAATCAATTACATCATAAGCGTCATCACCATCGTGCTCATAAGGAATCACTTCATCGGGGCTGTTTTTTTTACCTCTCGTATATGCATACACACCAACATAACCTTTGTCAGCAGCTTGCTTGGCTTTGTTTACATCTGTTTTTCTGGCATAAATAGTAAACCCAAAAATCACAGGCAAAGGTTTTTCCTCCCCTTTTTTCCGAACTACTAAAACAGAAATACTTGCTCCATCTCGAGCTTTAATGAGTATACTATCTTGAATGGTGTAAAAGCTATCAGGCAGGTTTGTTTGCTGTGCTTGAACTATGGTGCATGCTATAAGCAACACAAAAAGCAATTTGACTAATTTATCTTTCATATTTTTTGATTGTATTTACTTTAATTTCATTTATATATACCAAATAGCATTCTCGAATATTTATTCCTTTTTATTAATTCATAGCTAAGCATACTTCCAGCAAATGTTCCTAACAATACACAGCAAAACTTAAGCTTTACATTCATTTCCAATGGTAATATTAGACTGCAAGAAATTCCTATAAATATCATGTGAAGGATATAAATAGGGTATGCAGCTTTTGAGAGATAAGAAAGTGATTTGTTGGAGAAATTTAGATACTGCTTACCAAATGCAAAAATCGTAAAAACCCAAATACAGGTTTCGGCAGGTAAATTTATACTATTAGGAAATGATACACTATTAGTGATTCTTATTGCAAATAATGAAATGGCAAGAATCAGAAAAATCCATCTATATTTTGACAAGTTATTCCAAAAACCATCTCCGGAAAAAGCAAATAAACATCCAAAAATAAAGGCTAACCATCCTAAAAAGAAACCATGAGTAGTTAAAGCATACATTTCATAAATTAGTGGTTTGGCTATAATTGTTTCTATAACAAAGCAAACAATTACTATTAAAAAAATGATCGGACTACTAAATAGTTTTCGAAGCTTACGTGCAAATAAGCTATTTGATTCCTTCTTCAAAAAATATAGTGGAGCAATAGTTAAAATAACATAGCATAAGATATTTCCCAAAAACCAAAGGTGAGAACTATTGGGAATGTATTGAAGTTTCCATTCATAATAATTTTGCAGTAAGATCAGATATAATGGGGCAATGAATACAAACCCGAATGCAAATGGTATGCCTATTCGTAAAGCTCTTTCTTTTAATAACTGATGCCAGTTTCTATTATGGAAAGAGTAGAAAACACCAATACCTGCTATGAAAAACAAAATAGGTATTCGCCAAATGTTCAGCATGGTCATAGGAATCCATAATGACACCCATGGTTCTGTATTTACTATAAACCCAATCATAAGGCCCCATGGTTGGAAAGCAATTGCCACATGATATACCAACAATAAAACAATGGCAATTACTCGTATCCAATCAATAAAGTGTTTTCTATCTTTCATTGTTTTCTATTTTAACATTGCAGCTATTTGCGGTCTGGTTTTTTTCAAATATTCATAATCGAATTTCACTCCTAAAGGTGCCAATGAGCTACCCATAATATCATAAATTGGCTTTGCATCTTGAAAGGGAGCAGAAACAGTTTCAAGAGCTGTATTGCCATATTTATTTTTAATTGTTTTATCTGCTTTTTTAGCAAGCAACATTTTCACTATTTCAGGTTTGCAAAAAAAGGCAGCAGTAATAAGTGCTGTAGAGCCTTCATTATTTTGAATATTGAGCTTTGCGCCGGCGTCAATCAGCAATTTTGCGATTTCTGTTTTGCCAAATAGTGAAGCACTTATCAATGGGGTACTACCACCAAATTTTTCCTTTTCATTGATATCCGACTTTGCCGCTATATGTTGTTTTACTGCAGCTATATTATCTTTCATAACCGCTGTATGAATATCAACAGAAGGCGCTGTTTGACTTGCAGTTACTTTTTTGCTTTGACCATGTTGACCATAAGCAGGAAATGTAAGGACGGAGGTTATCATTAAAATGAATGATAATTGTTTGATTCGAGTAATTGTTTGTGAAGTCATTGTTTTATTTTTTTTTGTTTTTAAAATTGGTTTCTAAAAAAGAGAAGATTTTATCAAAATGCTTTGTTGGTTCTTCATGTGTACCTTCAAGGATCACATGTTCGTAGGGATGTTTAAAACCACTATTGCTTAATCTTAAGATCATTTTTTCACCCATTTGAACAGCAGGTATCATTTCGTCTTTAGTAGCAGACATCAAGAGTATCGACCCGTTAGTATTTTCTACTTTTATCAATGCTTTTTTTTCTGCAATAGTGTCTTTAAGCATCACTTCAAATGTTTTTCTCAAATCCCTTTTCATCATAAATGGGACTGCTTCATCATTTACTGGTATAAATGGCAAATCTTTTCCTTCAAAAGTCCAACAGGGAGTAGTAAAATCCATTGTATGACCAGGAAAAACAGCATGGCTCGAAGACATGGCTACAACGCATGTAATGTCTTTATAATAGCTCCCCAACAATAATGCTAGATCTGCTCCTCTTGACCCTCCTATTACCGCAATTTTTTTATTGTTTATTTTTTTACTTTTTTTTGCCATCGCAATTGCATTGTATACATCATCAATGGCAATCCTATTTAAGATCTTGGGGGTTCCTTCACAACCAAAATAACCAATGGCTAAAAAAGCATACCCTTTCTCTAAAAAGGCATCTCTTGTTTTTTTCCAACGATTCCTTTCCCATGCATTCCCACCTTCTGAACCACCCAAGCCAACTATTAAAAGCTGGTCTTTACTGTCGCCTGTATATAAGATTGCTTCAATATTGGCAGCTTTTAAAGTGTCTTTTTGAATACTTGTATTTTGTCCAAGAGCAGGTAATGCAAAAACAGAAATAAGCATTACATGGAAAGCATTTTTTTTGATATTTGATATTATTTTTAAAATCATATTTTTAATGTTTTTGTTTATTATAGGCACATAGGTATACTGTATCACAGTTTGTGAAATTTAATTTGACTAAAAAATTGGATGATTTATTTTATTGTACTATGGGCTTCCTTCATTAACATATTCTAAAATATCAGCTGGCTGACAATCGAGTACCTTACATATAGCTTCTAAAGTGCTAAAACGAATCGCTTTGGCTTTTCCGGTTTTTAAAATTGATAAATTAGAAAGCGTCAACTCCACTTTTTCTGATAGCTCATTAAGCGACATCTTTCTCTTTGCCATCATAACATCTAAGTTCACAATGATTGGCATAGTTTATACAGTTAAATCATTTTCATTTTGAATTTCAATCCCTTTCTTGAAAATAAGTGCAATAACATAGACAATCGCAGCCATCAAAATAAAAGCTTCACTATCCACCCAAAATTGATTGAGTTTGTCAATATCGAATTTGTGATGAGTCAGGTTTTTAGCCGTTTCTCTTGCAACATGACTAAAAATTCCAATAGTAAAAGTATAGTAGCTGATCTGTGAAATTTTTTGGGAAACAAAACTACTAAATGGTTTCTTTAAGTCTATTTTGTGAAGCAGATCTATAAGACAATAGAAAAGAACAGCTTTCAATACAGCAATGAATAATACAAAACTATACATACCATAAAAAGCCCACACGTTTTGCTGGTACAATAAGCTTAAATCCAGTTTTTGGTACAGATTACCAACAAATTCAGGTTTGTAAATGCTAAAAACAAAGTTTACAATCAATCCGCCGGCTTCTATACTCAAGCCTACAAAAATTATCCAGGCTATAATGTACAAGACCATAAATACCAGGTTGTCAAACTTTTTCATCTATTCAAATTTTAAATTGATACAGCAAAGATAATATATATTTATTGATAAACAACAAATTTACATTTTTTTTCAAAAAATATTTATCATTTACTGTATAAACGGCAAATTTGTGGATTTGACGGTATTTTAGTCTCCGTTTTTATTTAACACGACTCATAGGGAAGATTTGCTTTCGCTCCTTGCCGTTTTTAGTACCTGCAATTTCAGCAACTAAAGCATTAGCATTGATTTTTGAGTAAGCTATAATTTGAGGAAAATCATGGTTAGGATTTTCAAATACCAGCTCATTGTTGGAAGCCGTTTTCGCTTTAAAGCGTACAGGCATATTATCATTTTGGTTTTTAACTTTCGGTATATAGAATAAGTTGTTATTCTCCTGAATCAGGCGAATTGTCTCAAAAACGATTGTATCTTTTTCTTTAAGCATGTAGCTTTTTCCTGAAAATTCTATATCACTTACTTTAGCCCATGTTTCATATATAGTTCCATTTGGAGTTTTATTTTCCCAAGTGCCTATAAGCCATTCTGCTTTATTTATTTCAGTTTTTTGAGTCAACGTATAACTGCAAAAAAGAATGAAACACATAATTGCTACTACTATTTTATTATTCATTATTACAAGTTTAGTTTGATGAATGAACTGCCATTTTATTACCCTCTGTATCAATGAACATTCCAAAATACCCCATTTCAGGGCTTATCTGAGTTTTGGGAACGATAATTGCTCCATTGTTTAGTTCTACTTTATCCAAAACTATTTGCAAATCGACACCACCATTTAGATAGGCAAGTACTCCATCTGTTGAGGGTATATAATCATCCCCTTGTATTATAGCACCAGAAACGTTCTTTCCGTCTGAAGGAAAGAAGCCCATTTTTGTACCAAACATGTCTGCTTCTACAATTTCTATACTAAGAATTGCTTTATAAAATGATACTGCTCTTTTGAAATCAGAAACAGGTATCTCAAACCAATTAATTACATTTTCCATTGTTAATCTGTTTTAATTTATGCCAACAAAGGTGTAGGCTGGTTCAAACATAAAATTGTAAGAATGCGACAAGACTAATCTGTTCCATAAAATAGAGAAGACATTTTAAGGTTGTTACCGTAAAATTCCTTTGGCGTAAGCCCTGTAAACTCTCTGAAATCTTTTATAAAATGTGCCTGATCATAGTAATCTCCTTCATAAGCCAAAGCTGTAAGACTTGTAAACTTTTTATTGATTAATAATTTAAGTGTATTCTGTAGTCTTATTGTTTTGGAGAGTTGTTTCGGGCTTAAGCCAATAGCAGAAGAGAATTTACGCTCCAATTGCCTACGGTTTACATTGATTTGTTTAGAAAGTTCAGCAACAGAGAGCTGACCGTTAGCAGTTAAAATAGTGTCGATCGTAGATTTGATGATACGGTCAATGGTTTCCAATGATACTAAACGGCTCAATAAAAATTTTTCAATATGATTGATTCTTTCAGCAGTTGAGATGGCATTTACTATCAGTTGTTCGATCTTGAATCCTTCAGTGCCAAATAATTGTTCTAATGAAATGGCTTTATTCTCCATTTCTTTAATAGGTACTGTTGCAAAAGGCAAAAACCCTTCAGGATAAAAGCGAACCGAAAAAATTCCAGTCTCCCCTATTGGTTCAATTTCAAGTGGACGGGTTAGTTGTCCTATTACAAAACATTTAGGTTGAAGTATGTGGTTTCCATTTTCAACATACTGCTTGTATAAATCTCCATAATGGAAAATCATTTCCATACAACCGTCAGGAACAATAGTCTGTCTTTCAGGATTATCTTCTTTTGGGCTTTCTAATGTCCAATAGCATTTTACTAGTGTAGAAAGATCCTGGCAAGGATCAAAAACTTGATAATTCATTATTCACTCTTTTTGGTCAGTAGTAAAACTGATCTATTTACAAATCGAAGATAAAAAAAATATTTTGATAATTATTGTTTTACAATAATTATTTATACATTTGCAGTAATTAATCAAGTTTTTAGCATGAAAAACGTAAAAATCACTTCCACGATATTATTTTATATCACCCGGTTAGTTGCTATACTATACTTAGTAACAACTTTTTATTCAATGGTAACGCTCCTAACACAATGGAGTGTAATTATCAGAGAAAACGGGCAATATTATTCTATATGTTTTCCATTTACAGAAAAACATTTTTTAAATGGCGAAAACAATTGGGCATATAAAATTTTCAACTTTTTAATTCCAATTGGATTTTACGGGATTTTCTTTTTGTTGCTAAGCAATGTTTTTAATGCATTTCGTAAGCCCAAATTATTTACAAAGTATGGCGTCAATCAATTAAGAAATTTTTACTTGGCAAATATTACGCTCCCTTTTCTAGAGATTTTATTAGCGTCAATTTTTGCTGGAAAAATTGAAGAAGGATTAGAGTTTGTTGCTGTAATTCATTTTTTTCTTGGTGTTTTTGCCTATTTCATGGCTGCCATTTTCAAACAAGGATTACAAATACAAAACGAACAAGACTTATTTATATAATTATGCCAATCATTGTAAACATAGATGTGATGCTTGCAAAACGCAAAATGCAAAGCAAAGAATTGGCAGATATTTTGGATATCACTCCAGCAAATTTGTCTATTCTTAAAACAGGTAAAGCCAAAGGTATCCGATTTGATACACTAGAAGCTATTTGTAAAGCATTGAAATGCCAACCTGGCGATATTATAGAGTATGTAAGCGAATAAATCCATTAACATAAGATCAACTATATCAATAGCATCATTGCTAATGACAGGTAATCATTTGCCTAAAATCGAAGATTAAAAATCATTAAAATAATACACAAAATGAACAGTTTATCTATCAAAAATCTCACAAAGACTTACGCAAATGGCGTACAAGCTTTGAGTAATATTTCATTAGAAATCAATAATGGGATGTTTGGCTTGTTAGGCCCAAACGGAGCAGGAAAATCATCATTAATGCGAACAATAGTAGGCTTACAACCAGCTGATGCTGGAGAAATTCTACTGAATGGAATGAATATTCTAGAAAACCCCCAGTTTATTAAACAGCAACTGGGTTTTCTACCACAAGATTTTGGCGTTTATCCTAAAATATCAGCACAAGACTTGTTGAATCATATTGCTATAATAAAGGGAGTTTCCAATAAAAAGGAGCGCAAAGAACAAATTGATTCATTACTTGAAAAAGTAAATCTGTCTTCGCATAAAAACAAAGAAGTATATACTTTTTCGGGTGGAATGCGTCAGCGGTTTGGTGTTGCGCAAGCTTTATTAGGCAATCCAAAGATTATCATTGTAGACGAACCTACAGCTGGTTTAGATCCAGAAGAACGTAATCGTTTTAATGGATTGCTTTCAGAAATTGGTGTAGAAAGGATCGTAATTCTATCTACACATTTGGTAGAAGATGTTAGAAATCTTTGTTCTAAAATGGCCATTATAAAAAATGGAAAAGTTGTACTACAAGGCAACCCCAATGATTTTGTAGCAGAACTAAAAGGTAAAATATGGCAAAAACAAATTCAAAAAGCAGAACTGGAACAATATAAAACCAATTCAACTGTGATATCGTCTCATTATGTTGGCGGGAAGTTGAATATTCAAGTGTATTCGGAAAAAACATTACCTGAATTTGAAGCAGTAAATCCAACATTGGAAGAAGTGTATTTCAACAATTTAAATCAACTCTAATGATGAAAAAACTTATTTTTTTCGATATAAAATCGTACTGCAAAAACTGGAGATTTCTCTTTCTACTCGTTACAATAATTGCACTAGGTATATTTGGAGGCGGAAATGCTCGTTTTACAATTTCCGAAAATCTGGGGTATAATTCTCCCTATCAAGTAGCATTTATTACCGCATTTTTAAGTTTAACAAGCATTTTTTTTGCAACAATATTATCAGCACAAACTGCATTAAAGGAAATAGATTACAATCTGAATCTCATTTATTTTGCTTTGCCTATTTCAAAAAAACAATTTCTTTGGAGTCGATTTGTTTCCATTTTTGTATTGAGTTTCAGTTTTACATTAATACTTACTGTAAGCTTTTTCATAGGTCGATCATTTTCTTCTGCAGGATTGATAAATATACCTTTCAATATTTTCTTTTATATTTTTCCAATATTTATTTTCACAGCAATCAATACCTTTTTTGTAGTGGCTATTACCGCATCGGCGGGTTGGGTTACAAAAAATAAGCTATTTATTTATGTGAGTGGCTTGTTACTGTATATACTGTATATGGTGAGCATGATATTTTCCAGCTCGCCATTTATGGCCAAAAATTTACCACAATCCAAACAAACACAATTTATTTCGGCCATTCTTGATCCTTTTGGCATGTCGGCATACTTTTCTCAAACAGCACAATTATCGGTTCAAGAAAGAAATACCGAGTATGTATCATTAATCGGAATCTTATTAACCAACAGACTTGGCATTATACTGTTGTCTGTTTTAATAATGGCAATCATTAGCAATCAATTCTCAATTACCAAAAAAGTAAAATCAGCTAAAGTAAAAAATGCTCCCAACCAAGCTGCTACTTTCCCATTTGCATTTATACCTACTGAAATTTCAGCTAAAGTAAAAATTCAATCGCTTTTCTCATTTACTAAAATGAATTGGCTATATGTAGTAAAAAGCATCCCATTTGTATTGATTGTACTGAGTTTACTTTTTGCCGTTGGAATGGAAATGTATGCAGAAATAGAAAAAGGAATTCGTATACCACAAAAATATGCTTCATCTGGCTTGATGGTTTCCACCATTATTGAAAATTTTTATGTTATTGGAGCATTGGTGTTGGTTTTTTACGGAAACGATTTGTTTAGGCGCAGTAAAGCTTCCAACTTTAATTATATAGAAGAAAGCACCACTAATTATAGAATTAAATTTTGGTCTATTTGGCTTACTTTAATCGGATTGAGTATTGTGTTTACAACGGTTTTAATTTTGGAAGGAATCGCCTTTCAGATGCTTTACCAGTATCCAAATATCGAATGGAATGTGTATGCAAAAACCTTTTTGTACAATACTTTGCCTTTAATGTTAGTTGCTGGGTTTACTTTAATCTTTCAAAAGTTCATTAAAAACAAGTATTTAGCATTAGCTATTTCTGGGCTTTTTGTTTTACTGATGACCACATCATTAGGCAAGTCTGTTGTAAAATATCCTTTGCTTAAGTTTTTACAAACCATTTCTTTTGATTATAGTGATATGAATGGATTTGGAAGTTATGAAAATGCATTTGCACAAAGACTATTTTTTGGGTTTATGATCTTTATAATGCTTTTGTATTGCATACACCAAAATAGGCAATCGGTTATGAAAGCTCCTTTTTGGCTAGTACTATTTTGCAGTATTGGTTTGGTTTCTTTTGTAGGTAAGAATATTGTTACCGGGTATGTTTCAAAGGATAGCAACAAAGTTGAAATGGAGCAAATAAATTACGAAAAGCAATTCCGGGCATTTCTAAATAAACCTCAACCAACCATTACAAAAGTAACCACTAGAGTAGATTTATTTCCTTCTAAAAATGCCTATAGTATTAAGGGGAATTATGTTTTAGAAAACAAAACAGAACAACCAATTAGTGAAATACTAGTGAACTTTTCAGCTGATTTTGAAATTAAAAAAGCAGTCTTACGCACTGAAAATGAAGCAATATCAATCAACAATCAATACCAAATCATTCGACTACAACAAGCAATTACTCCAAATCAAAAAATCAGTTTAGAGTATGAACTATTCTATCAATGGAAACCTATAAATGGACATCAATCCTTTAATGCTATTGTTGAAAATGGGAGTTTTATGCGCATAAGCCGGTATTATCCTCAGATTGGATATGATGCTTCTTATGAAATTGAAGATGAAAATAGTAGAAACCAGTATCAATTAGGAAAACGAACCCCAATTACTTCTTTGGAAGCTCCAAAGGTGATGAACGATGATTTTATATCATTAGACATGACCGTTTCAACTGAAGCGAAACAAACAGTAATTGGAGTAGGTGAATTAACTAAGCAGTGGAATGAAAAAGATAGGCCTGTATTTCAATTTAAAGTTGATGCTATCCCTTTTAGATTTGCCATTTCTTCGGCTAATTATGCAGTTACAAAAGACAACTATAAAGGAAAAAGCTTTGAGGTATATTATCATCCAGCACATGCTGAGAATGTGGCTTATTTGATCAAGAATGCAAAAATCACCATGGATTATTGCGAAACCAATTTTGGCAACTATCCATTTAAAACCATTCGCTTTGCTGAGATCTCAGGTTTTACAAAGGGATTTAATGCTACTGCATATCCTGCATCTATTTATATGAACGAGAACTTGGCGTTTCATTGTAATATTCTGGCAGATAAGAAACAAGATGTAATTAACGAATTGGCCGGACACGAATTGGCGCATTTATGGTGGGGGAATAGTCAAATTGATCCAGATGATCGAGAAGGTCGTGCTATGCTAACTGAAACATTGGCAATGTATACAGAGTTAATGTTACTCAAAAAAATGTATGGCAAACCAAAAGTTGAAGAAAGTATAGCCATGCACCAAGATATTTTTAACAGTGAAAAAGGGTTTTTAGGTGACGCTCCTCTTATTAAAGTATTGGGTGATCAAGCACATGTTAGTTATTCCAAGGGGGTTGTGGCAATGTATCAATTAAGTGAGTTAATTAGTGAGGACAAAGTGAATATAGCTTTGAAGAACTTTCTTTCTAAACATAAATACCCTGCAACTAAACCTATTTCCACTGATTTTATAGAAGAAGTTTATAAAGTATCAGATAAGAAATATTACAAACAAATAAAGAAACTCTTCGAAGAATAGGTGCTTTATAACCCCCAAATATCAAATAAATGCTAATGCAATGAGCATTGGCATTTATTTGATATTTAACTGCAAAAATACATATGGAAGCTAAAGTTTCTATTCCATAAATAATTTTTGAATTTCTTTGTGGACTCTTAAGTCTGAAACAATTTTAAATTCTTCAATTAAATCTAAAGTTGTTGCTGGTTGTAATGGAAATTTATGTTTTGCCAGCAAATTATTCAAGGCCAAATTTACTTTATCTTCTCCAATTAGTAAATACAATTCGTACATTTTCACTAAGCCTTTATTATAAATTACATTACCGTTACTAGGGCTTGATTTAAATAAGGCTTCTTCTCCACTAAATGCTTTTTCGCTATCATACATGTTTTGATATAGTTTTACCATTTCTGTCATCTTATCTTTCCCATGTTCTATTTTATACATCATTAATTTTGTGTATTGTGCTAAGGTTTCGGATAGAACACCACTTCCTTCACGGTAATCAGAGTTTAGTTGTGCATTTCCCCACCATTGATGCGAAAGTTCATGAGCTGCCAATTCTTTTATAATATCTAACCCTTCCTCTTGTTTTAATTTTACATGAAACTGCTTCTCATTTATAAATATACTTGCAGGATAAGCGGTTGCTGCAAAACCTTTGGTAAAACTACTTATCTCAGCAAAACGAATTGATTTATACGGATATTTCCCAAAATTGGTTTCGCAATATTGCATTGTATTTCTAATACTTTTCATTAAGTAAGAAATGTTTTGATTGTGTTTTGGTTCATAAAAAAGCTCTATGCTAATACCATTGTAATTCAATTTTTGGATTGCATATTTTGCAGTTGAAACTGCAAAACGAAATGGAATATTTTGCGCCTTGTAATGAAAGTAATTTCTATTATTTTTTGCGTAATTATTCACTAAATCACCAACAGAAATTGCTGTTTGATTTGCATCGGTAGAAATTGTTGCATCAAAATTTATAAATTCATAATTATATGGATTTTCTAATGGTGCATCTACTTTTGTAAGTGCATCTTGCAATGGCATTTTTCTGTTTTGTCGTTCAAAATCATCAGTTATTTCATTTTCTAAATTATAGCCAATTTTTGGGAAGTAATTGCTGATTCGCATAAAAGCACCATTTTCTACAATGGCATTAAACGATTGGTGACTATTGATCGGATGTATTTTATATTCAAAATCAAAACTTACAAGAATGCTGTCATTTGGCAACATTTTTTGTTTTGTCTTAAATAAATATTGTCCAAATTCAGTATCATTTTTTTCTAAAATTAATCTCGATGAAGTGAGTGCATTCCAAATAATTTCATTTGAAGTGCTAATCAATATTTCTGATATTTCAAACTTTGTTTTATTTACCAAAATATAATTTCCTGTAACTGTATAACTATTTTTTCCTGGAAATAAATCAATAGTAGTTTTTACATCAGTAATAGTTGGTTGTGGTTTATTCTGATACGATTTATATTTTTCTTCATACTGTTGTTGCCAAGTTAATTGATCTGATTTGGAAGCCTTATGGTAATTTTTAGAAATTAAAAAACCTGATAAAAACAGAAATGCTAAAGGGAGAATTAATAATCGAAAAGATTTGAGTTTACCATTTTTACCAGATCTTTCAAATACAAGAATAGCTATAACGGAAAGTAATAATGCAAATGAAAAACTATACAGCATCTTTATTATAAAAGCTTTTGAAAAATAACTAAATTCAGCGATATCGCTGTACACATCGGGCATAAAATTGGCAAACCGAGTTAATGGATGCGAAAAGCCAAATCCATTTCCTAATAAAGAATTTGTTACCGCAAAAAAGACTGCTGCAATTACTAATGCCATGTATTTGTTTTTAAAAATGTATTGCAAAGCAATAATCAACAAGCCACAAAGTGAAGCTGGCAAACCAATGTAATAGAACAATGACAAATAAGCTTTAAAATCAATAATTGGATAATTGTAAAATATTTGAAACAAAACGCCAAGTACAATGCAGAAAAAAGTAAGAAGTATTGAAATGAAAAATACAGTTACGAATTTCGAAAAAAACAAAGCAACATTTGAAAATGGAGTTGAATTTTCGATATATGAAAATTTAATGCTTTTGCTTTTCCAAACCAATTCGCTACCATAAAAAAGCATTGCAAATAACAACAAAATGGGCAAAGTAGTTGAGATAGCATTTATCATCAAAGCAGTTGTTACATAATATTCTGGCAAACGAATTCCACCATCAATTGCTTTATTCATTTCCATTCCAAGCATAAATAAAGTAAGCACAACCAATACTACAAAAGGAATACTTTTAATAGTTGATTTTAAATCAATTTTCAAAAATGATAATATAGTTGAAATAAAATACCCGTTCCCGCTTAATAGAGTAGCCGTTTTTGTATATACAAACTTTTTAGTTTCTTGGTCATGTGCATTTGTAATTTTCTTTTTATGTTGGCTTGCTATTTTAAATTTGAAAATGTTATACGCTGCAATTAGCAATAGGAAAGCCAATAGAACAACTCCAATTCTATTCCATAAAAAATTTCCTGAAAGATATAAAACTGTTGTATTTCTTTGCAATGCAGTCCAATGTTGTGTTTGCTCAAAAAAAGCTGCCATACCAAATGGATCTAATTTTGCAGACAAATTCATAGCTCTTTCCGATACAGGAGAACTACCTGCCATGAATGGCGAGTTGGAAAAAAGTGAAATAATCATATACAATATATATATGCCCAAACCACTCAAATAAACTAGCATTCTACTTTTGCTAAACCATGCTGTGCAAGAAACGATAACTGCACATAAAAATATATTTGGCAATACAATGGTAAAAAAGCAATGCAAATAATAGCTCAAATGAAAAATCCCCCATCTTTCGCTGTTGTCTATTTGTATTAAATGACCAATGATGTAACCAATTAAAAATAAAAAGCATGTAAAAAAAGCGACACCGAAAACTAAGAAAAAACGACTAATAATATAGTTAGTAATTGTAATTGGTGTAGTATATAAAATTTGCTCAAATTGATTGTCCTTTTCCCGCAGTAAACTTTGCGAAGCCATTAGTACAATAGGAAAAAGACTCCCCAATGAAAACAATCCAAGAAAGAAATTAATAGCATAAGGGGAATTCAATGTAATATTGGGAAATGGAATAATAGCTGAAGTTCCAGTTGTAAATCCAAAGCCGAAAAAAGCTAGTAACATTACGTAAAAGAAAATTTTTCGACTATAAAACTTCCACTCGAATAATAATAAATGACGTAACATAATTATTGAAGTTTTTTTAATGTGGAAAAATAAACATCTTCCAAATCGGCTTCAGTAGATGCAAAACCGTTTTGTAGATTTTCATTAGCAAAAACTCTAATATTCAACTTTCCTGCTTGTAGTTGTGTAGAAATAATTTTATACTGATTTTGATAAACTACCAATTCATTTTTATCGATTTGCTTCCTCCAAATTTTACCTTTTAGTTTTTGAATAAATTGTTCTGGATTACCGCTTACTAGCAATTCACCATTACTTATTATCGCCATTTGAGTACACAGATTTCTAACATCTTCCACCAAATGTGTTGATAGAATTACAATGATGTCTTCGCCGATTTCACTTAATAAATTATTGAAACGATGTCTTTCTTCAGGATCTAAACCAGCTGTTGGTTCATCTACAATAATAATTTTTGGATTACCCAGAAATGCTTGTGCCACACCAAATCGCTGACGCATACCGCCACTATAAGTACTTACGGCTTTGCTTTTGTGTTCTAACAAATTGGTTTTTTCCAACAATGCTAAAATCTGTTCTTTTCGAGTAGTTGCATTATTCAAGCCTTTTAAAATTGCCAAATGATTCAGCAAATCATAACCCGAAATATTGGCATAAACTCCAAAATCTTGTGGCAAATAACCCAATTGACTTTTAATGAATTTTGAATTGTCTATTACGTTTTCATTATTGAAAACAATAGTTCCGCTATCAGGTTGTTGCAACCCAACAATGGTTCTCATTAAAGAAGATTTTCCGGCACCATTTGGACCTAATAAGCCAAACATTCCGTTTTCAATTTCTAAAGAAATGCTACTTAAAGCTTTTACACCATTGGTGTATGTTTTTGTAAGATTTGTGATTTTTAAGTTATTCATGTGTAATATTTTTTAAAACAATTAGGTGGTTGGCAGGATGGTTGTTGGAATAAACTCAACCAATAAAAACAATGTGTGTTTCATTATTTTTACTTACAATTGTTTATTAATATTTCTAACTGAGATGTCAAATTATTTTGTTCAATCTTTGTAATACCTTTTAAAGCTTGTTTGCGGTTGTTAGTAACTATTGGATAGATCATTTCTATCATTTTTTTGCCATTTCTTGTAATTTTTAATTCAAATTTTCTTCTATCACTATTATTTATATGCCTTTCAATAAGTTCTTTTTTTACTAAAAGTTCAATAATTCTTGTGATTGACGCCATATCTTTGAATACCAAATCTGCTATTTCATTTTGCGACAAATGACTGTTTTCTTGTAAAGTTTTTAGTACCAACCATTGATCTATGGTTATATCCAACCCAGCACTGGCTATTTGGGTTTGTGCATATTTCCTATATACTTTAATCGCCTTTTCCAGGGTATAAAAAAGTACTGCATCGATGTTTTCCATTAGCTTAATTTATTTGATGTAAATATAATTGATATATCAATTAATTAACTTTTATATCAAAATAAATTAAACAGGAGAATCTTTAGACTATACAACGGAAACCATCTTATGATTTGATAATCAATCTTTTGAGACCAAATGAACCTAGAAAACGGCTAATAATAATATTATAAAAGGCAAAATAAATTGATAGCGCAGACTGCCTCCGCTGATTTCTGTTATATTACTTATTTATTTCGGCGTTCCATTCTTCCCAATCACATTCCATTGTTTTATTAGCGTGTGTTAACCATAAAACTTGCTCCTTGGTTAATTGGGGAATTGATTGTTTTAAATCGAATAGATCTTTCGGTTGTTTAAATTTGTTTTTATAAAGCAATACAACTTCGGGTGCTAAATAATTGATCCCTGTAGCAACGCTTTTGTGAAACACTTTGGAATAGTCGAGTTTGATTCTATTATCTCTTCTAAAGGTCCAAAAACCGTTTTCTATTTCGTTTAAGAGAATTTCAAGTGAAATATTATCTCGTTTTGCGTGTATTTCATGGATTGGCAAATCTAACTCTTTGCTGGATTCCCAAGGTTTAAGTTCACCTAGTTCTACAAACTCGAATTCCCAATGTTTAAGGTAGTTTCTAATAATATGCTGTTCACTTCTTGGAATAGCTATTTCAATATCTTTATGATCTCTTGTTTCATAACCTAAAAACAAGTCTATTGCCCAACCACCTGCAATGGCCCAATTCCCATTATAATTCTTTAGAATATTGCTTATTTGTATTGGCTCTATAAATTGTTGATTAGCATTTCAGTCCTGCTTTTGCCAAAGTATTTTTGTTCCAACTGCAATTATCCAGCTAACTATGCCGAAAATAACAATTCTAAATCCGAATAACCCTATGAAATTGTATTTATTATAAATAGCTAGAATGCTAAACAGAATGAGAAAAATACCATAATAGCCTATCCATTTGGGGAATTTTTTACTTTGAATTATTAGAACAGACCAAATACTGATTGATAAGCCAAATGCTAAAAGTAAAATATAGTCCATTGGGATATTTATTTCCCTACCATAACCACTTACTGCTTTAATAATATTTAGGTCAATATTTTGGGGTACAATTTGCGTCAAGAATAATGGTAAAGTAAGCCCATTAATTGTTGCTGCTATCATTGCTGCAAAAAGTCCAAAACAAGATATAATAAATGATAGAAAAGAAATTCTACTTTTAGTTAGCAAAGCAGTTGATAGCCCCCAAAAGCCAAATCCAATAAAGGGTAAACTAAAAATTGCTAATGAATGCGATACTATTATTGTGGTTTTTGTTTTGAGTATATGCTCTATACTCCCACCGCTTGGATGTAGAACCATAGTTGCAACCATTAAAATTGAACCCACTATAAGGCTGATACCTGAAAATTTCTTGAATTCTGTCTCCATTTTATTGTCATGTTAAATATGAGCAACAAAACTCATACTATTATAGCAGACAGTAACTTGATTTGAATCAAGAAATGAATTATTACAAGCCTCTCACCCTACTCAATGTTTCTGGTGTAATTTTCAAATAGGAGGCAATATATTTTAATGGAAACTTTTGCAGTAATTGCGGCCTATGTTCTAAAACATATTTATATTTTTCACTGGGAGTCATTGAATCATCAAAAAACTGTGTTCGCAAAGTTGTTGGTTGTAAGAGTTTACCTAACTGTAAGAAAACGGGTGAGATTTCGATTAATCTGTGAAGAGAATAAACTGTCAATTCCAAAATTTCACTGTCAACATATGCTTTAATTGTATCGATGGATGGTTTTTGGGAAATAAAACTCGAATAATTTAAGAAAAACTCATTCTCTACATGTAATTCAATGATGTTTTCGTCAATGTCAATTATTCTATATTGATAGAAAGCGCCTGATACTGCAAAGTAAATTGAAGTACAAATTTGATCTGCTTCAAGTAAAACTTCATTCTTTTTTAAATGCCTCCGATTACATTGATTCTGTATTAGATCTAACTCTTCTGAGGAAAAAGTTCCAATGTTTTCTAAAACTTGGTTAATCATTATTCGTATATGTTATTGATTGTTGAAGCAAAGGTAGTCCGAATTGAGAATACTCTTTTGTTTGCAGCCATGAATGCTTTGTATATCTTTTTGATGGAGCATTTACTCCAACTGATACCTCAAAAACAATCCAAGATTCACCAACCTGCCTTCATTCATTCCAAACTGCGCCAGGTCGGTGCCTAGGCCGAACTGAAATTTTTGTTTGTAGTTCAGCCCTATACGCAAGAGTTGATTACTGATATTGTGGCGGGTGAAAATATTGAGTACTTCTCTTTGCTGATCTGGATATTCTTTTTTCAAGCCCAAATTAGTTCCGGCAATTAGTTGAGTAAACAAACCCCATTTTTTAGTGAATTGAGGGGAATAGTTAACCAGTGCAAAAAAATCCAAAGCCAGAGGCTTAGCCAGTTGAACCATCGGAAAAGCACTAATGGAAAAATCTCCATTTTTATTTAGATAGTCCAGCGATAAACCAACGGTTGGATTAAACTGAATTCCATCAAACCCACCTCCCACTGAAATACCCAACCAATTATTTAACTGATAAGTTAGTTGACTTTCAATGGATATTGAATTTTGTGTTTTGTCTTTATAGTTGATGGCATATAGGCTTTGTGCAAATAAATTCCATCTACCTACACTATCTAGATCTTTCTGGATATAGGCATAGTACAATGTTTGTTTATTGCCAATCATTACTTCAAATGGAATTTGGGCATAGGAATAGCTGGTAGACATTATAAAAATGGCTACTAAAAAATACTGCTTCATGTATTATGGATTTTGGGTAGTCAGTTTTGTAGCTGCTCTTTCAAATATTTGCTTGTGGCGTTTTTCGTAGTCTTTAAATTCTGTACCCATCCATTTATCCCACCAGGTAAAGTAAAGGGCATAATTTCCTTTGAAGAATTGGTGGTGCATATTGTGGTGGGTGGAGGTGGTTTTAAATTTCAGAATGGGCAGTTTTAACCAAGCTTTTGGATATACTTCATAGCCCAGATGGCCAAGCACATTGTTCAGCATATCGTATGCCTGCCATACCAAGAGCATCCCAAAATGCATGGGTAACACAAATGGCAATACAAAAGACATGGTGTATTCAACAATTGCTTCTGAAGGTTGAAAAGCGAAAGCCGTAAAGGGCGAAGGGTCGGTACTTTTATGGTGCGCCCGATGGAAATGCTTAAACAATCTAGGGTGATGCATGGCCCTATGCGACCAATAGAAAAAAGTATCGTTGATGAAAAGCACCAGGAAAAAACTGATGATCAACCATGGCCATGCATAGTCGCTGACATTGAAGTACAAAAGCGTGAAGCCTTTTGAATGCAGGTAAATCAATGCCAGATCCAGTAAGGCAAATACAAAGAATGTACTTATTGAATGCAGCACATCGTGTGTAAAATGATGCGTAGAAGCTTTTTGTACTTGCTGGATACGAATCTTCTGAAAACGTTTCTTAAAAAAGATCCAGAACACCAAAAAGAAAGGAATGGCATACAACGCATACTGAACCGCGTGTTCCATTAAAGCGTCTACAAAATGATTGAACATCTCGGGAAGATTCATACTACTTGCAGTTAAATGAATTAAACTATTTAAAGTGCAAAGTTGGGTATGAAGACTTTAGATTAATTTGATGTACATCAAAAAATGATCAAAGCTTATCCGATCTGATTCATTTTTTAAACAATTTGCTTTTTACAATTTTACCCTCTTTTTTGGCTAGATAATAAAGAACAATCCCAATAAACAATAAAAACAATGCTGTAAAAATTGAATCTTCAATACCTACTGCACCACCTGTTAAAAATTCAGGTCCACTAAATTTAGATTGAATGATAGTGCCCATACTATCTACCCCTGTAAGATTAGAGCCATAAAATGGTTGTGCAAAATTCCATCCTATATGAAAGAAATAAGGTAGCCAAATTCTTTTAGTATAGACAAACATCATTCCCATACTAAAACCCCAAATCAAATAATAAAAAAAACTAAATAGGTTGGAATGGGGATTATAAATATGTTGAAGCTCTACTAGCATTCCAATGACAAGGGCCACGTTAGTTCCTAACCAATTTTCCATCTCCCTTAGGATTAGCCCTCTATGTAACAGATCTTCAATTAAAGCAGCTACTATTAATGTGGTGAATAATTTTATTGGGTAGTTTGTTGTAGAAATATTGATTACCTGATAATACCCTAACAAGTATAATATGAAAATGGATAATGAAATTGTCAAAAACCCAAAGAGAAAACCACCAAACATTTCTTTGTGTAAATATTGTATGGATAGCTCTGTTATTTTTCTTTTTTCATATAATCGGAACAAAAAGAAATAGCTGCCCAATAAGACTATGATAGAAACACAATGGATGATTGGGTTAGCAATATTTTTATCTTGAATAATGCTATAAAAAAATGGTTTTAAAACAAAGTTTTGAATTACCACAAATAGAGAAAAGCAAACAATAATTCCTACGATAATTTTAGTAACTGGATAATACAGCACTCTTTTGATTGATGCATTCATTGTTTTTTCTGATTTATTGTATGTAAAGTTTTAGCAAATAAAAGTATTTACTACCTTTATAGCAAGTACATACATAATTGTATGGTACATACTAATAGTATAGTATTGTTGATAACCAATACTTTAAAATGATAAAAAAATGAAGAAAAAAATTATCACAGCTCAGTGTGCGGTGGATTATGCTTTTCAGCGAATAGGTGGAAAGTATAAGGGTCGAATTTTATGGGTGCTTAGAGAAGGTTGTCTCAGGTATGGAGAGTTAAACAGAGCTGTGGTAGGTATTACACCCAAAATGCTTACTCAAACATTAAAAGAACTGGAATCAGACGAGCTCATTATCAGGAAAGTTTATTTAGAAGTTCCACCCAAAGTTGAATATTCACTTACCGAAACAGGAAAAGAATTGATTCCGTTTATTAGTCAAATGCGAAGTTGGGGCGAGAAGCAAATGTCAGCAAGATAATGGTAGGTTTTATTTCGCTTTCTTAATTTTTTCAATCATAGTTTTTGCATTCTGGTTCTTTGGGTCAAGTTCAAGTGATTTTGCATAATGTTCTAAGGCAAGATCAAACTGGTTGTTTGCAAAATAAACCTCTCCAAGACTGTCATGTGCATTACCTGACTTTGGAAATTCATCAGTATTCAATTTTAAAATTTTTATTGCCGAAATCAAGTCCCCATTGGAGAGATAGTTGTAACCCATACTGTTTAAACTACTTTCAAAACCTGTAAAATCATACGTTGCTTTATCAATACTTATTAGGTTTTTAAAGTGAATGATGCCCGCGTCAACAGATTTCAATTTTACAAGCTTCATTAACTCAATAGATGCCAAGGGTTTGGGGATCTCAACTTGTACATTATATAAAATAGGAATTATGTTATTTGAAATAGCTACTAAATCACCACCCCTCATTCCGGCTCTTGTATTGTCAAGTAAAACTACAAAAATACTGTCTTCTGGAATTCTTGCCATATAGCTTGAAAAGCCACCAATTCCGCCATCGTGGCTGATCAGATTAATGTCCTTTTTTAGCCCTAAATAATTTTTCATACTATTCACTGCTACCCCATAACCATAGTTAGGAAAGTATTTAGTACACATCAATTTCTTATTTTCTGCGCTTAATAATTTATCGGAGTAAAAAGATTTATCCCATAAAAATAAATCTTCAACAGTACTGTAAATTGTTCCTGCAGAAAAAGTCATCGTTTTCATATTTATACTGTGAGGAATAATATACTCTCCCATATAAAAAGTATATCCTTCTGCTAAATTTGACACTAATTGATTAGGTGTTTCTATGCCCGAATTTTTCATGCCTAAAATGTCAAAAACTTTTTCTTGTAATACTGCTTCATAGGATTTTTTTGTAACTGCTTCAATAATCATTCCTAAAATATAGTAGCCAGTGTTGCAATATCTTATGTTTTTCCCTGGCTCAAAAAGTAGTGTATCCTTAAAGTATTTTAAAGCGAAGTCTTTAGGCATTAGTTCTTCTCGTTCCATTATAGCATTGGCTTCATCTGTATAGTTTGGCAAGCCAGATGTCATACTAAGTAAATGGTGAATGGTTAATTTGCTGCCGGTATTTTTAAAATACCAAGGCAAATGAGTGTTGATTTTGTCTTCTAATGTTAATTTTCCTTCTTGCTTTAATTGAAGAATAAGTAAAGCCGTAAACTGCTTAGTTAATGACCCAATTCTAAATTTTGTTGTTGGTGTGTTATTAATATCCCAAGCAAAGTTTGCTTTCCCATAACTCTTTTTTAGAACATCCTTGCCGTTTTGTGCAATTAATACAGTTCCGTTAAACAAGTCGAATTCATGATAAGCAGAAAGTACCTTATCCATTTTTTGAGCCTTTTCGCTTAGAATTGGATATTCTTTAAAAGTAAATGATTTATGGATTATCTTCCAGCTACCTTGATATTTTAAAAGAAGTAAATAATCCGTGTAAATTCGTTTCCTACTAGGAATATCTATCTCAATCTTAGCACTTGCTGCATTATTTTCAAAGTCAATTGAAACAATTTTTCCTTGACGGTCATTTTTTTCACCTTCTTTGATGTTGCCCACATATTCTTTGCCTTTCCATATTCTTAAGCTGTCTTGTCCTACAAAGTAAAGATTAAAGTCAGCATGAAAGGCTTTTTTCAGTCTTTCAGGTTGCCCATTTGCTGTTCCTTCAATATAGTCGAGAAGTACTTCTGTTATTAGCGCTAAATCATTTTTTGCATTGAATGCAATTGTGTCTTTGCTATTTTGTTTGATTACTGAAAATTCTTCACTTGCTTCTTTTGTAGCTAAACGCTTGTTTTGGGAGAAAGCGATTGTTACTTGTAAAGTAACCAAAAGGATCAAAGCCATTTTAAACTTTCTCATTGCTGAAATATATTTCAGGCAAAATTGAAAGATTGTGCATTTAAATGGGCAATAATCTATAAATAATTAGTTCAGTTTTATAGAATTGAACTAATTCGAATACAATTTTTGATATTCAGAAGGGGTTTTACCTGTTATTCTCTTAAATGTAGTAAAGAATGTAGATTTGGAGTTAAAGCCACTGTTGTAGCCTAAGCCTTCAATTGTATAATTATTATTGCTTTGGAGTAATTCTTTGGCTTTCTCAATTCTATATTCATTGATCAATATTGTGAAGGATTTGCCTAATTTTTCGTTTAAATACTGAGATAATAAATGCGTTGAAATATTCAATTCTTCCGCAGTTTCTGAAAGGGTCAGGTTTGGATTGAGAAATAGTTCTTTTGTTGCAATTAAAGAGATTGCCTCCTCAATTTGCCTTAGAGATTCCCGATCAATTCCTTTGTTTTTGTATTTCTCTTTTTCTTGAAATAAAGTAAGCCCTTTCCTATTTCTGAAAACTAGAAGTAAAACTATTAAATAAAGGATAAACGAGAAGGACAAAGCTCCAACAATATAAGACGCATAGGTTCCAAAACTGTATGCCATCCAAATGCAAGTAACTCCAACATAGATGCTAATCAACCATACATCTATGTTTTTAAAACTTTCTTTCTCTTTATATTTCTTTATAACTGGCTGAATATATGGGAAGGATAAACAAATGTAAATTAGCCATTGAAAGTAAATACCTTTTACAATCCAACGACTCCATATTTCTCTATGTTCTACGTAAGGATAAAAAAAGCCCAAAATAGTTATTCCTGCTATAAAGGGAATGGTATGAATGGCCCAATTTTGCTTTGAATTAGTTGTAAATGATTTAAGGTATAAAAAAAGGAAAGGGCCAATTAGAATGCACGATGAAAGCCCTATTTGAATAAAAATGTTTGCTAGTTGTGGGTTAAAATAGAAAAAAACTGATTTAATGATGCGGATGCTTAACATTAGAAGAAGCAGGGATAAAAAATAATTCGAAAATTTTTTACCCTTGGCATTTAAAGCAAAATAAAGAGCAATTATAAAACAATTAAAAGCACCTAAAGCACTAAAAAAGAAGAGCATCTGATTTGAAAAGGTCATTTTTAGTCTTTTTGATTCTTAAAGTGCAAAGTTGGGTATGAATTCATTATTATTTGGAAATAATTGCAAGCACCTGCCCTATCCAATCACTATCATTTCGCAAAACAATGTCTGGGCTGATCCCTACATCTTCATATTTTAAAAGCGATGAACCATTATTCATGTCGGTTAGGTAAATCTCAAATTGGCCGCTCGGCAGCCTTTCTTTTTTGCCATAATTACTTCCATAGGCCAACATGCCTTTTGTTTGCTGACCAATAGTGGTAACATTTTTGAGTTCTTTCAACTCCAGAGTAAAAATCTCAGCCTGGCTTAACGTGGCATTATTAACGAGTACATACAATTGTCCATTTTTAACATACTCCTTTAAAAACTTGAGATGCTTCTTCATCTCCGATTCGGCACCACCTTCATTATTCCTTAAGTCCAAAATTAAATAGGGTGCATTCAGCAAGGTTTTGATAGAATCGAACAATTGTTGTGATTGCTGCTTGACCGTATTATTATTTTGAAAGGATTGAATCAATAGATATTGAACATCCTTATTGATATTTCTAAACGCAAATTTGGAAGAACTAGTGGGAAGGTTTACATGGTCTACAACAGGCATTGCTTTTGAATAGACAGCATTGGAAAAAGAGCTATAAAAACGAGCATTCACCAAAGATTGATTTTGAAACTTTTCTACCGGTTGAAATATAAAATGCTTAAACTTCGAGTGCCCATAAATTGCTTTATACAGATTGGGGCCATACTCGTACAAATGAATAGCAATCTGGCCTTTTTCCCAGGTATGAATAGTAGAATTCAATACAACTCCAATATACTCTTTCTCCGCTTTTTTAAAAAGACCGATGGAATAGAAATTTTCGTAATGATAAATTCCTTCTATTGAGTCAGCAGGCTTTTTAGCAAGTTGATCCCTTAAAGAATCTATATTGATCTGGCTGCTAGGATAATCGTGAAATGCTTTTGATAGTACAAAACTGTCAACACTTTCTTTCGATCTGAAGTGATTAGCGTTTGGAAGCTGGTAAAAACCTAAATGATTGTCTTTAAGGGGAAAGAGCAATTGAGCAAGGTTATAAAAGTATTGATAGCTGTTAGCGTTATTTGAACTGTCGGAAAGCAAACGGCTATACAAATCGTTGTATGATGATAACTTCTCCCCCCTTATTTGTGCTTTGAACGATGCAGTTTTTTCAACTGCAGACTTTAATACACGCAAGTCTTCTAAATAGGTATTGGTTTGAGTATTGGCAACCAAGCTCAGCAAAACGAAGGCTGAAATAAAAACGATTCTCATGCTTATATGAAGGTTATAAAATTGATTTAAGAATAGTTTACATTAATGAAAACAAATATAATATCATCATTAGAATTCCGGAAACAAGTACAACAAAGTTAATGACCTTTAGAAAAGAAGTCCTATTGTATAAATACCTTGATGATAAAATTACCCCTAAAAAACTAAGCAACAAAGAAATGAATGAGATGGTATATCGTCCATGTAAGAATTCTGGGAAATAGCTATTATACATTTTTACCCTGTCATATTGATTGCTTTGTGAATTAAAACAATGATTCCATAAACCCAAAAATAGGATTGGGACTAGAACTAATAAAAAACTTATCCCTGTTAAAAGTTGAAGTTTTAAAACACTGATTTTATTATTCATTGGATATCAATCTAACTCTTTGTGAATCATTTGACTGTCTGCTTACGTATTAGGATTTGGTTAGTTTAGATATTCTGTCCTCCAACATCTTATAAAGAATTATTATACAAATAATTGAGCTTTCTGCCACTAAATTAAGATTCAGCTATGTTGTTCTCTTTTTTGAATAATGAAGTGTAAATAAATCTTAACTGCCAACCAAGCATAATTAATACTAAACTCGAATAGAAACTATTCCACCACAAAGGAAATTTCTTCTTTTTCAATACCCCAATCTGATTATTAATTTCTTCTTTCTTTTGGAGATATCTTATTCGATTTTCTGCAGTATCTAAAGAAGGGTCGCCTCTAAGTTTATACATGGCAGTAACCCTTTCCTTTATTGAATTGTCAATTTGTTCATTTATGTAATGAATACGAATAAGAAAACAAATACAGCAAATCACGAGTACAATTTTTATTATTAAACTTGTTTTCATGAATTAAAAAAGATTGTAAATCACCAATTAGCTAAAAAGGTTTCGGGATGTTGTTATTGTCCGTTGATTATTGCAATTGCTTTATTCATTAATTCGTCTTGTCCTTTTTTAATCCCTTTAATTGTTGGCTTAAGTTCAATATCAGGTACAATACCGATTCTTTGAGTTTCTCTTCCGTCAGGATAGTAAACTCCAATTCCACTAATCATTGAGCTGATTCCTCCTGGTAAGTAGAATTGAGACACATTACCATCAGCGCCTGCGGTTGTTGAACCAATAACAGTTGAATTTGGATTAACCCGATATGCCATTGCGTGAAATTCCGCAGAACTCTGTGAAATTTCATTGATTAAAATAACGACTTTCCCTTTATAATAACTGTCGTTTTTCCTACCTGCGTTTAATGGAGGGGTAAAAGTGAAAAGGCCCGGACTTTCAATACTACCGCTTGAGAATTTAACAAATGGGGTACTTTGAGGCATTAAATAACTACTCAAATCATAGATAGGAAAATCTGAAGGATAATTTCTATTGTCGATAATTAACCCTTTTGTATTTTCTATTTCTTTCCAAATCTTTGGAAGATATGCTCTTTTAAGAGAACCATTATTTATATAAGCGATGTCTTTATTTATTAGCTTGAAACAAGTGTCTTTAACATCGTATTTAGTAGATATAGTAATTTCCTTTGAAGTAAATGTTTTTAATACTTTCTTTTCTGTACGATTATTTCTAATAAAGTCAACAACAATTGCAGAGTCATTTGTTCTTAACAATTTGTAGGAAATATCTCTTAATTTAGTCGGGTAATTAGAAGCTGGAGTAAATTTCAATTGTTCTTTTACAATTTCTTCAACAGGTTTTTTATTAATAACCGAAACTATATCGCCAATTTCCAAGCCTGTTTCCCTTCCCAGTTTTTCATCATAAAAACCTGTTACAACTGCTTTGTTTTCAATAAATGTTAGTTCAACAGCAGTATTACGAAGCCCTAAATAATTATTTAACACTTGGTTTCTGCCCCAAATATTAGCATGCGTGTCGTTTACCCTACCAATAAGCTCTAACGCAGCAAGGGTGTATTCTGTACTATCTTTTGCTTGAATAAATTTGGGAACAAACTCTGCTAATACATTTTTCCAATCTTCTCCAATTAGAGACTTGTATGGAAAGAAATATTGAATGATGTTCCAATATCTGTACAATGACAGAAGACGAAACCCTGCATCAGGGTATTTCATGGACGAATAAGCATTTTCGTTTTTAAACTCTGGATTATTAACGCCAGGTTGTAATCCTATATAGTAATGTTCTTTAGTTCTACTTGCATTTTTAACTTTTAATAGTAATGTGGTGAGTTCATTAGAAAAATTGGAATTTTTAATCCAAGCTAAATCAGGTTCAACTTTTATTTCTGATGATTTAAACACCGTTTCATTTCCTTGTGGAAATTCACCAATACCTTCTATCCATTTGATCAAAACACTATCACGTTTTTTGCTGTTGCTTGAATTGAGCAGTTTTGGAAGAATTTTAAAAAGTTCATAATCCCAGTTGTACTGTCCCTTAGCTATATTTGGGTGATAGTATTTTAGGAAGCCCCAAATTAAACCAAGGGTTTTTATATTGTCAATTTGGTTTTTGTCAACTGGAAGACTTGTAATCCCTGAGCCTTTATCAAATTCTTTATTATTTTCAGCAGGAAATACTTTTCTTTCTATTGGTTTTAGATCTTTGATGTCTTTCCCATCTATAGATATGGAAAGATCATCTACCCACATTTTACCTTTTCCAACTAATAGTCCCCCAATAAGAATTTGTTTTGTTTTTTCAGGGTTCATGTCAAGGGTTATCTCAAATTTTGTCCAGTCAGTAGTACCTTTTACCCCATTATTTTCCATATTATCAAAGGCAATTGATGGATCAATTCTCATCCAAAGACCAGCATAGCCGTCTGTAACGTTCTCGGTCTTGAGATAACCGCTCAATGTAATCTTCTTACCTTGATAGTTGTCTGGTATTGTAAAAGACCATGCTCTGTAGTTTGCTTCTCCTTCTTTAAACTCAATAGAAGCAGCATATTTTCCATTTCTTTTGATGGTTGAGTCGATCGCTATCGTGTAATTAGCACTTCCGAAATTGTCCCATCCTGCAGGAATTCCATTTGCTGCAATTTCAAAGTCGAGATTTAATTTTGAAAGAGTTGTTTTGGTCTGGCAACTGGTTATTACTACTAAGAATAAGGCTATAGATGTGAATATTGATTTTTTCATAGTATGTCTGTCTTTTAAAATAGCTTGACCCAGCATGTTGGCTATACCGCTATTTGCTCGATTAGCTATAGCCAAATTACTGAAGTTGAATAGCAATACCAAAATTTGAGCATTTAGGATTTATAGTTTACCTGACCTGATTCTGGAGAGGGATTCCTGGGTGATGTTGAGGTAAGAGGCAATATGCCCCAGGTTGATGCGATTGCTAATATTGGGGAATTGAATGAGGAGTTTCTCGTAGCGTTGTTTGGCAGAGAGAAATTGAAGGTCGGATATTCGGTCTTCAATTTGTGATACATAGTATTTCTCCACCAGTTTGATGTACCAAAGCGCAAAGGGATGGTGTTTTTGCAAGAGTGTTTGAAGCTGACTGTATTCAATAGCATAGAACTCACTGTCTTCTAAAAGTTGAATACTTTCATTAGATGGATGTTGACTCACAAAACTTGGCGCATCCGCCACTATATCTTGATCCAATGAAAACCAAACATTGCTCTCTTTACCCTCCTGATCTGTATAGAAAAAACGAACAGCGCCTTTTACCATAAACCAAAGGTATTTACAAGGCCTCCCCTGTTTGAGTAAAAGATGGTTTTTAGGATATTCAAGATTTTGGAAATGCGAAGTCACCTCTTCCAAAATGTTGTTTGGGAGGGGGTGGATGGATTGGAGGAAAGTGGTGATGTTTGAGGTCATAAAACTTGGTAACTAAAGAGCATTGCTAATTTAAGAGTAATAGACTAGCTGCCAGTCAAGAAACGAATTTAAATTAATAACAATAAGCTAAAGTCAAAAATCAATTACCATTGGAGCTGCTGCCACTGATTACTTAAATATTATGCCACAATTGCATAAACCTTTTGTTGGCAGCAGCATTATAATAAACTATTTTTTAGTACTGTAAAAAATGTTTGGTCTTGATTTTTTAAATCAATAAAAACTGAAGTAGGATTTTTTATTCTTTGCGCTTTTTGCTTGTCTTTAACACCCTTCTCATTATAATACAACCATGCTAGGGAACCAATTATTAATGGCATTAAAGTTATTTCATTGTTAATTAAAGGGATGCCAACATTAGCCATCATCCATTTCTTTCTGGAATTATCTGCTTGTTTTTTTATTTCGACCCATTCGCTTTCGGCTTTTTTTATTGATTCTAAGAAGCCTTCTTGTATGATTCTTATCTTACTTTCACTTAAATTGTCTATTGTCATAGAATTTAATTCACTGTAGATTTTTTTAAGTTCCTGACGGACTCCAACAAGCCGATCTTCTTTCCTTAATTCTAAAGCAAAATTTGTATCTACATTATTTAAAAATGGAAGTTCAATTTTTGAATATAAATGGTTTAATTTTAACCAAAAATCATTTAACCCTATTTCTTTAATTTGATGCCAATTTGACTCTGAGGGTGTATATATATTTGCTTCTGCTGCTTCAGAAACTAAAATTATTGATTCAAGAGAACCGCCGCTTTTAATTGTAGAAAGCATGCCTGTATTAAGAGGAATATTTAATTTCTCATATAAAGGATTAATTCTAGGTATAGATTTTATAATTTCATCAGTCATTTTCACCGCTTCATCCTTTGTAAAGAGAGGTTGTTTCATTTTTAGCATTTCATCGAGAATAAATTCTCTATTTCTTCCTTTGTAATATCGGGCTAGCTGTTCTGCAAGATTTTGAGACACGATATCTCCATCTAAAGCAATTAATTGATGTTTGTCAAGTTTTAGAATTCGAGCTTTCGCTTCAGCAGTAATTTTTTCCATCAAGTAGAAATCATATTCTACAGGATTAATTATAAGCTTTATTATTCCAGCCTTAACCCACTTTTGAATTGTTATATAAAAGTATAGCGCCTCTAAAAAATCAGGTAACCAATATTTTGGATTTTTTCGAGGATCAAGTTGCTGGTTGGTAACAGAGGGATTCTGTAATGGATGAAAAACAAGGATTTTTTCCGAGTATAAGGAAAACCTAACCACTTCATCAATTATTTTATTTGCCTTTATTTGTCCGAAGTGTAAACTTGAAAAAGAAGAATTGTTTTTCTTCAATTCTTCTATGTAGTTAAAATTTTGCGGAAATAATTGAGCAAATACCTTGTAGGTCTTTTTAATTTTTTCTAATGTAATTGATTTTGCAATATCATCCCATGTTTTTAATTTCTTAAATTGAAATGTTTCGTTTAAAAAAACAAAAAAATGTTCGTTTTGTTTGTCAAAATAATCCATAGAATGGTATTAAGGAAGTTTAATTACTGACTTCAACATAGCGACTTGGGGCAGTTTAGATAATCCTTGCTCCTATTATTGTTTTAGACACAAGAGACACGTTTAACTATAGCCAAATTACTGAAGTTAAATAGCAATACCAAAAGTTGTTGGGCCAAAGTTAGAAGCTCAAATTTCGGCAAGCATTTTGTTAGAGGTAGTATTCTGCTTTCTAGTGCTGATTAGTTTTGAGAGTTTAACAAATAAAAAACACCGTCAATCTCTTTCACATAAGTTTCAACTGGTGGAGTAGGAAAAGAAAGTATTGGTAGTTGAGTCATTTGTTTTTGTACCCAATTATAGGCTTCACTTAACGCTAATTGGGCATCCTTGTAAAACTCGTAAACATTTTCTCTACTAGTTATTTGGGTCATTGGAATTTCGTAGATCGATTGAGCTGTAAATACTTCGTATTGTTTTTGTGTATCTGTATCTGTCAAAATAAATGCTTTGGTTATTTTTAGTACTATTTTATTATTAAATAGTTTTGGGGGTTCAGTAAGAGTGCTATCGGAATGCATACTTAAACTAGTAATGGATGGAAAGTCTAATGGAGAAAGATTGAGTTTAACCCTATAATTTCTTGCGTTCATCTTTTAGAATTTTTATATTTTAGCAAACTAGTTCATGCCTTTTCCACTATTTATTGTCAGCATAAATTACCATTACGAATCGCGAATGGAAAAGAAGCGGATTTCGAAGGCCAAAATTGTTAACCCAACACAAAAGTAGATACGAGAAAGAATATAAAATTAACCAATCTACCCGCTTATTTGCCAAACGCCTATTAGTGACTGTCCTTTAGTCTTTCATTATGTTGCCCGATTTAATCTGTCAATAGATGTTTGCAATGTATTTATGTGTTCATTAAATAAAAAATTAATTATTCCATGCTTTGGTAGTACATTTAACTTTATTGTAAGTTTATTTTTTAATGCTTCCAAAAAGTCAATTTCTTGTTTCAGGTCGGGATTTGGATAGTCACGATACCTACTGCTCCAAAAGTTAACTATTTGCCATTTTGTTTCCCCGTTACTTTTTAAAAAGAATTGATAGAATTTGATTGGATTAAAATTTTTAAAAATTGGCACAAAAGAAAATTGACTGTTGTGTTTTAATACTTCCGCATAAAACCCCTGAAAATTTTGATAGCAACTATCTTCTAGTCGCTTAGAATCATTCTTTTTTGAAACTGAATCAATTTCATTGTTTATTTCTAAAGCAACCTTTCTAATTCTTAAAAGTCGGTCCTTATGTTCGGAGTTAGGTTCAACACTTAAATAAAACCCAAGAGTATGCTGAAATTTATAATTTGATTTTCCTTTTTTCATTCCAGTAATAATTCTTTTCTCTAACCTGTCAAGGTTAAGGTTTAAAGGATTATTAAACCTAGCAGAAAAATAAAAAACAGTTAGGTAGTTAGTTATGTCATACAAGCCGCTATCAGAATATTTTAGCATTTTTCTTGTAAGTTCCCTGTATTCTATATCTGTAATGGAAAAAACTTGTTGATACCCTAACCGATTGAATACTTCATATTGAGGAGCAATTACGTTTTCTTGTATGTGATAGAGTTTACTTAATTCAGTAATAAGGTCTTCAAATTGAAGAACTGAACCGCCAGTTATGAAATTAAAGACTGAGGTGAAAAATGTAAATGCCTTGTCTGGATAATATTTCTCAATGAACTTTTCACGGTAAGTTTTATCATCTTCATTTTTTTCTTTATTAGAATTTCCAAATTGAACATTGTCTAATGAAAAACTAGACCAATCAAATTCACCTACATAAAGATCCTCTTTCTTCTTGAAAGTAATTCTACCTTCTTTATACTCTATAGAAATTGTAAGAGAGAATTTGAGTAGAGATAGAAGTATTTCTTGTTCTTTATCCTTCAATATTTCATAAGATGAAATTTGACTGCTCACTTCAGAAAATACTCTTTGGAAATACGCAAGTGCGAAAGATAAAATCCTTAAATTGTTTGAATTTTTAGTGTAAACTTCTAAAATTAAATTCTTGTTTTTAATAAGAAATTCTTCGTAAGTCTTAAATCCTTTAAATTTTATTTCAATCAAACTATCAAACGACTCGCTAATGTCGGGAATAAATTCAATGCTATTGCCAACTACCTTTTCTTTAAGGGCAAAATAATTATGTCGCTCGATTTTATTTTCATTAGCAATAATTAAAACTTTGACATTTTCATTTTCAACTAAACTATTTACATATCCAATAAACTCTTCAATATTTAGGCTTTCACTTAACCTTTCTAAATCATCAAAGCAAATAACTAGCTCAGTAAAATTAACCCAATCGTCTTTATCCACTTCTATATCAGATACATAGTCGTAATATTCACCCAAATTTTTCAGATGCATTATTCCCTTTATCAAAGCTTTTCCAATATTTGCACCTAATTTTACAGTTTTGTTTTTTAATATTGGATAAATGGATAAAAATATTTCTGTCTGGATTTCTTCTACACTTTTTAGTCCAAATAATGAAACCAACAGTGGTTTGTATTTTTTTGAGTTATTAGCAAATGTTGAGGTCTCTTTAATTTGATGCCTTAAAATATTTTTGAAATAATATGTTTTTCCAACTCCCCATTCTCCTGTTATCATTAGGGCATAGTTAGTTTCTGAGGTTAAGTAGTAATTAACTATTTCTTCAAGTTGTTTCATTATTTCTTCTTGTTTTTCAGGTTTGAATTATAGTCCTAGGGTTGCCACTAACGAGCAGGGGTTTTCAGTTTAGTAAATAGACTTCTGTATTCCCACAACCGCTGATTTTTGAAATTATTTTGATAAAGTTAGAAACTAATATTCAAACTTGTTTGTCCTATAGGAAACACTGTCAAGATATCCAAACTTCGGATTGTTATTCCTTCAATCCAAATTTACTCAAAACTTTATCCTAGCAGCAGTTAGTGCCCGTTGATTCGATTCCAGTCTGCGATGTACATATAAATTCTTTGGAATTCAGATGGCAATAACATTCTGTTATGGGCAATAAAATTTCTAGTTTTTTCAAGTTCATCCATTCGTTGCTTCAACCAATGTTGAGATGGAATTATATTTCCAAAATGTTCCCACTTTTCAATAATAATGCTACCTAACATACCAAAATCAATAAACCCAAGTAAGTCAGTCTTTTCACCTTCAAGCCAAGAATCTTTAAGCGCAGTTGCTTGCCTTGACTCGGCATGACTTTTAATTCTAGTAGATAGTTTATCCCACCAATCAATCCCTACGTTTTCTGTCAATGTTTCTCTTATGAAATCACGAACGTCATTTTCAAAACAAAAAACTATAGAATATAGTCTTGCCATTTCTAAGGATCTATTTCGTAATTTAACATTGTATGGAGCCAATGCTTCTAAATGTGTTTGTTTTTCGTTAATATCATTATCGGCACCAATCTTTATTCCAGCTCCTTGAAACAACGATACTTCAGATTCAAACATCAAGCCTCTAAAGAGGAAATCTCTAACATCTTTTTTCTTATTCAAGGAGATGATTTTTTAAAGATTTAAAAATTGCATTATAAACTTCGACATCTTTTGTTGCTGGCAGATGGACTTGAATGTTATAATGTAGCCCTAAACTACCTTTTGGCTTAGATGAATTTGTGTTTGGCTTTTCTTCTTCATCATTTATTTCATCATCTTCAGTTGTATTGGTCACTTTCTTGGGCTTTTTCACTTCTTTAAAACCTCCAGAGATATCAGCTAATTCGAGTAATGCATAAAATGTCTTGGTCATTAATGCCGCTACAACATCACTAGTGTTGTGGTAACTTTTGAATTTACCTTCAATCAAATTTCTGTCAGAAGCTGTGGGATTCTCTGCAATTAGAAAAATGTCAGAATAAGTTTCCTTTATAGCTTCACCCAAAATTTGCTTTGATGCAGCATGATTTCGATATTCCGTATATCGTTGTGTAGGAACCCCATCCCCCGTCAAAAAGCCTAACGACCTAAGTAACGGAATGAATGCTCTATGATTGTTAGACTTATAGCCCCAATCAAGAAGAAGTTGATTTGTAAATTTAGGTGGTGCTTGAGCATCCCTAATTTTTGAAAAGAAGTCTTTGAATTTCTTAAATTCTTGAGAGTAGGTAGTTGGAAGTGACATATTGTTATTCTTGTTGTTTTATTAATACAGTTAACTCTTAAACATTCCCAACTCCTATATTTCCTTTACTATAAATCCAACACTTCAGGCATTATTTGCGAAGTATCTTTTCGCAAAATTGTGGAACAATAAATTTCTACTCTAAAAGTGTGAACTGTCAAATATTGTAATTTAACCTTTATCTACAAGAGTTCCATATTTAACCTAACATTCTTTATAGCCCCCAGCTATAATCTAAAACCTCAATACTTCCTCTCCACATGCTCCTCTATTTCTTGCAACTCTTCATCGGTCATGCCCATTTTTCTGGCCATCAGTTGCATAAACAGACTAGTCTTTTCAGCAGATTTGGCCATTTGATTCACCCTTAACACCCACCTAAGAAACAATGCATTTAGAGCCATAAAAAAAATCAATGCAACAACATAAACAATGATAATAACAACAAAATTCATAAATCGTATTTTACTCCTAAAATTATCGAAGAAACCCGTTGCTTACACACGTAGAAATACGGAGGCGGCAGCCTTCATTTTAGCCAATACAACCTATCTTTATAGCAAACCGATCGCTGATAATGAAATTGATCACATCCATTCTGGCATTGCTCATAACATTCAATACCATGGCACAAAAAGAAATACCCATCTATACTGGTAAAATACCCAATGCCATTCTCTGCACTTTAACTACTTATACCGGTAAGAACCCCAGTGGTAAACTCTATTATGCCAATATCATTACACCAACCGTCACCGTCTATATTCCTGAAAAACAAAATGCACTTAAAACGGCTATACTCATTTGCCCTGGTGGTGGCTATTCCAGGGTAGTGGTAGAACACGAGGGCGATGAAATTGCTAAAGCGTTTAATTCCATTGGCGTAACGGTTTTTATGCTGAAATACCGATTACCCAACGACACTTGCATGATCAATAGATCCGAAGTGCCGCTCATGGATGCACAACAATCCATCAAATACATTCGGGACCATGCAAAAGAATACGGCATCAATAAAAACCATGTGGGCGTAATTGGTTTTTCTGCTGGTGGACATTTAGCAAGTTCACTCGCCACAAAATTTCAAACCAATTTTATTGAGAATAGTTCCAACACCAATATTAGACCCGATTTTATGATTCTGGGTTATCCTGTTATAAGCATGAACGATTCTATCTGCCATAAAGGTTCAAGAGATCGACTGATCGGAAAAAATCCTAGCCCAGAAAATGTAATACGCTACTCTTCCGAATTACAAGTAACTGCGCAAACACCGCCTGCATTTATCTTTCATGCCAAAGACGATAAAACAGTTCCGGTAATTAATAGTGTTAGAATGCATGAAGCACTGGAAGCCAAGAAAGTAAAATCTACACTCCATATTTTTGAAGCGGGTGGTCATGGCTTTGGATTGAACAATACATCAACAAATGTCAAATGGTTTGATCTGGCCACGCAATGGCTGAAAGAAAACAAATTTATTTAAACAGTTATTTTATCAACGCATCATACAAAATCTCCACCGGATGCAGGGCATGCACTTGAGTACCATCTTTGATCTGGTGCCTGCAAGAGGTTCCTGCAGCTGCAATAATATGATTGGGAGATAATTTGCGCACGGCAGGAAACAATACCAGCTCCCCTACTTGCTGCGATACTTCATAATGCTCTTTTTCATAACCAAAAGATCCTGCCATTCCGCAACAACCCGATGGTATAACAGCTACTGTATAATTGATGGGCAGGCTCAAGATATTTTTAATACTATCCTGCGAAGACAATACTTTTTGATAACAATGCCCGTGCAAAGCAATACTTTTCGCCTCGGTATGAAATAGGTTGGAATGAATAGTTCCTTTGGCAACTTCAGCGGCAATAAACTCTTCGATGGTAAATACAGATGTCGCTATTTTTTTAGCAGTGGCTTTATTGGATGGTTCTGCCAGATCAATATACTCATCCCTCAAAGTCAATATGGCCGAAGGTTCTATGCCAATCAATGGATGTGCTTCATCAATCAATCCGCCGAGCAATTCAATATTTTGATTGATGATCGTTTTGGCTTTTCTTACCAACCCTTTAGACAAATATGTTCTTCCACTCTCCAGATGATTGGGAATAATTACTTCATATCCGAGTGCTTCTAATAACAAAATGGTTTTCTGCCCGATCGCAACATCTAAATAATTGCTAAACTCATCGCAGAAAAAATATACCTGCTTTTTGCCGGCAGAAATTTTGCCAGCAGTTTTTTTATTTCTTTCTGTATGCCATTTTTTCAAAGTAGTTGCAGACAACAATGGCATGGTTCTCTCCGGATGAAAGCCCACCAAATTATTAGCGAGCCTGCGCAACCATGGAGTATCAAAAACAAAATTATAGGCCCATGAAAATCGCGAAGCCAGTTTCATCTGCTCAGAAAATCCGCCGATCATTTTTGCTCGAAGCGGCGTTCCATTGGCATCGTAATAATGTTGTAAAAACTCTGCCTTCATCTTGGTAATATCTATACTCGATGGGCATTCTATTTTACATCCCTTACAGCTCAAACACAAATCCATAGCTTCTTTGATCTCTTCATGATCATAAGGATGCAGATCAGATTCATTGCTTAAAAACTGTCTCAGTAAATTGGCTCTTGCCCTGGTAGTATCTTTTTCTTTTCGGGTGGCCATATAACTGGGGCACATCAATCCACCACTGATCTCCGATTTTCGGCAATCCCCCGAGCCCGAACATTTTTCTGCCAATCTCAAGATTCCTCCATCCTCCGAAAAATCGAAAATACTATTGCTTAACTCCCTTCTATTTTTTTCCTGCACCCTTAGATGAGTATCCATGGCAGGCGTATTGGTAATTTTTCCTGCATTGAAAATTCCTTTCGGGTCAAAAATATTTTTTACCTGTTTGAACAATGCATTGGTTTCCTCTCCTACCATGCTGGCAATAAATTCTCCACGCAATCTTCCATCTCCATGTTCTCCCGACAATGATCCATTGTATTTTTTTACCAGCGCAGCAGTTTCTGCAAGTATGCCCCTGAACTGTGTTAAACCCTCTTTCGTTTTTAAATTGATGATGGGCTCTACATGCAATTCTCCTGCTCCTGCATGCGCATAATAAGATGCCTGCACTCCATGGCGTTCTAACAATACTGCGAGGTCGGCAATATAATCAGGCAGATCATCGGTAGACACTGCACAATCTTCTATCAGGTTCACTGGTTGAGCATCTCCTTTTAAATTTCTGAGCAAGCCCAATCCAGCTTTGCGAATATCCCAGGCAAATTTGGTTTCGGCATTGTACAATACAGGAAATGCATATCCTCTTCCTGCTGTATTTAAATCAGCAATAAGCGCATCTATTTTTTGATGGAGCAATTCTTTGGAAGTTTCCATAAACTCCACCATCAACAATGCTTTCGGATCTCCTTCTATAAAAAATCGGTTTTTATGATATTCAGGATGACCGATCGTAAAATCCATGATGAATTTATCTACCAGCTCCGATGCCATCGGCCCATGCTTCAATGCAATAATATTGGCCCTTAACGATTCATCAATAGAATTACAATGTATACAAACCACCCCTACTTCTTGTGGAGGGAGGTCAATTAAATTAAGTGTTACTTCTGTAATAAATGCCAGTGTTCCTTCCGACCCCGCAATCAATTTGCATAAATTAAATGGAGCGCCTTCCACATGATAGGGTTGCATTTGCAACAAATAATCCAATGCATAACCTGTATTTCTTCTCACTACATTGGCCGCTGGAAAATTATCGCGAATCAGTTCCTGATGATGTGTATCATTCAATAATTCATGCAAAGCCGAATATACTTTCCCTTTCATTCCACGAGCAGTCATAGAATCCTGCATCGCTTCTGCGCCAATGGTATCAAGCGTTCCATCACTCCAAACAATCTTCGCTTCCAGTAAATGATCCCTGGCTGCTCCCCAAACAATACTGTGCAATCCACAGGAATTATTGCCGATCATTCCGCCGATCATGGCCCGATTGGCCGTAGAAGTTTCGGGGCCAAACATCAAACCAAAACCTTTCAGGTAACTATTTAAATCATCGCGTATTACGCCCACTTGCACACGAACCCATTTTTCTTCAACATTTACTTCGATGATCTGATTAAAATATTTAGAGATATCTACTACCAATCCATTGCCCACCACCTGGCCTGCTAAAGAAGTTCCCGCAGCTCTTGGTATAAGTGTTACAGAATGTTCATTGGCAAAATGAATCAATGCCTGAATATCTGCAACCGTCTTTGGCAAAGCAACGGCCACAGGCTTCTCCTGATACACCGATGCGTCAGTAGAATAGGCCAGTAATTGCACCTGGTGTTGTGGAGAATCATCATAATACAATTCACCTGCAAATAGCACTGCTAATTCATTGAATTGATTCTTCATGTAAGCTTGTTACTTCTAATGCGCCCAACGCTTTTTACCAAAGCTATAATTCAATGTTAATGAAGGGCCATTGTATCCCCAGGTAATTCCTGCAGTTTGCTTATCAACTGTTGCATCAATATTAAAATCGAAGCCAGAATATCCAGCTGTTATATCAAACTTAGGTAATATACGATACATCAATGCAGCCTGATAAGAAACGATCTTTCCGTTTACCTCTCCTGTATTCAATGATAAATAACTGAAATCTCCTTTCAATGCAAAACGCTTGCTCAAAGCATATCCACCCCAAATACCCAGGTTTGGTAAGGGAGCAGTAAATCCAAAATCTTCGCTACCGCTAATTCCTACACCTCCTGCAGCCAATGCAATTCCAATAGAAGACTGCATGGTATGGATACCTAATTGTAGACCCAACTCTAGTTTTGGTTTACTTATAATAGCATACCCATATGAAAAACGATACACTGAATTATTAAAGAAACTACTGACATTGGCATTAATATTATAAACATCATCGCCAAATTGAATGGTACGCTGTAAAGTCTTAGATGCTTTTCTGTTCAATTGATAATATTCTAAATCGAATCTTGATCTTCTGGAACTGCGCCATTGTATATTGGCTGCGAATGTGTTGGTTGTTTTTTCGAAACCCAGATCATTTTCAAAATCGATATTGGTTCCTAAAAGTCCATTAGATGTACCCAAACGAATAGCTGTATTATTAGATGGTCCAAAAAAACCAACTCCTACTTTAAATCTTTCTACAAACCAAGGCGCTTTTTTTAACCCGTTCTGACTGCTGCTATCTGTAGCTTTTTGTGCAAAAATTCCCATTACTAAACCTTGTAATAATAATGTAAAAATGATTTTTTTCATGTCTGTTGCTTTTGTGCGATAAAAGTAAACATTTATATGATAATTCTCATATTTGGCTTTGTTGAATGTCATAGTCCACCAATTGATTGATTTCTAGCTTCACATCAGCATTTAAACCGTTTCAATAAACATTATTTATGGCTGAAACCGATATCACCAAAGCGATTGACCTTCATGCACATGCCGAAGGAACTGGGCATTTAAGAAACCGCATACCTCTCTATGTAGACTTTATGCCACCCTGTAATAGCGCATGCCCATCGGGGGAAAACATTCAAGCATGGCTGGCGTTTGCGCAAGGGGGCGATTTTTACGAGGCCTTTCAAACCATTGTTGCCGACAACCCCTTCCCTGCCACCATGGGCAGAATTTGTGTGAAGCCCTGCGAAACTGGTTGCAATAGAAACCATATCGATAAAACCATCAATATTCATGCGGTTGAACGCTTTATTGGAGATGAAGCCATTCGCCTGAACTGGCCCATTCGATATGCAAGAAATAATACTGGTAAAAGAATATTGATTGTTGGCGGAGGCCCCAGCGGTTTATCTGCTGCTTATCAATTAAAAAGAATGGGTCATGAAGTAGATATTGCGGAAGCCAGCGGTCAGTTAGGTGGCTTAATGTATTCAGGCATTCCATCTTATCGATTGCCGAAAGAAATTCTCGCAGCAGAGATCGATCGCATCATTGGCATGGGTATTAACGTTCGGTTAAATTATACGGTCAAAGACATTCAGGCAGAAAAAGTAAACGGCCAATACGATGCGGTATACCTTTCTATCGGTGCCCAGTTAATTCAGCAGGAAGTTTTTGACAACGACCAATCGGTCTATATCAAAGATGCTTTTGCATTTTTTAAAGAAATAGAATCTTATACCTCTCCCTATATTCAGAAAAAAGTAGTGGTTTATGGTGGGGGAAAACTAGCCCTCTATTTAGCCAGAATGATCAAACGATTTGGATCGGAAGTAACCGTGTATTATCCCGGTGATAAAAAAATGATGCCGGCTCATGATTATGAAACCGAAGACGCTTTGGCTGAAGGAGTGGATGTGCAATTACAACATCAACTCAGTAAAGTACAGAACAAACAAGTTCTATTTGAAAAACAAAATATTGAAAAAGGAAAACTCATTGGCACCAATGAATTTGTTGCTGTGGATGCCGATGTATTAATTATAGCAAATCGTCAGGAGACTGATTCTAATTTCTTAACGACGCTGCCGGAAATTAGCATCAATGCAGATGGAACGGTTTCCATCGACTCGCAAAGAATGACTGGTGCAAAAGGCATTTTTGCTGGTGGAGATATGCTGCCTGCGGAAATGCGCAGTAGCACGATTGCCATTGGTCAGGGAAAAAAAGCAGCCAGGTATATCGATCGTTATGTGTTTGAAGAAAATTATATCAAGCCAGAGAAACATCCGACTGCGGGCTATCGCAAATTACATATGTGGTACAAAACCGATGCGCCACAAAAAGCCCAGGAAAGAAAAGATCCAAAAATTGCTGTTCAAAGTTTTGAAGAAGTAATTGGCGGTCTTTCTGAAAAAGAAGCCCTCTTTGAAGCACAGCGTTGCCTCAGTTGTGGTAATTGCTTTGAGTGCGATGGATGTTTTGGTGCATGCCCCGAAGACGCCATCATCAAACTCGGAAAAGGCAATCGATACAAATTCAATTTAGATGCCTGTACTGGTTGTGGTGTATGCTACGAGCAATGTCCTTGTCATGCTATAGAAATGATTCCTGAACCCAATAATTCTGTAAAAAATGTCGAATAAAAAAAATTCAATTGCAACCATCGATGGTAATGAAGCTGCCGCATACATCGCGTATCGGGTAAATGAAATTTGTGCTATCTATCCAATCACGCCCTCTTCTACCATGGCAGAATTAGCAGACGAATGGGCATCTAAAGGAGTAAAAAATATTTGGGGTGCTGTGCCCGATGTAATGGAAATGCAGAGTGAAGGCGGTGCTGCGGGTACCGTGCATGGTGCTTTACAAACAGGATCATTAACTACTACATTCACCGCTTCGCAGGGTTTGATGTTGATGCTGCCCAACATGTATAAAATTGCAGGAGAATTAACTGCTACGGTATTTCATGTGGCTGCAAGATCTTTGGCTGCACAAGGGTTGTCTATTTTTGGAGACCACCAGGATGTTATGGCTGCAAGAACCACCGGCTTTGCCTTACTCAGTTCTGCAAGCGTTCAGGAAGCGCATGACTTTGCACTCATTGCACAGGCTGCTACTTTAAAATCAAGAATTCCGATCATCCATTTTTTTGATGGATTCAGAACTTCGCATGAAGTAAATAAACTGGCCATACTTTCCGATGAGCAGATCAAATCGATGATCTCAGATGAATTAGTAATTGCTCATAGAAACAGAGGATTGAATCCCGAGCATCCCTTCATTAGAGGAACAGCTCAAAATCCGGATGTGTATTTTCAGGGAAGAGAAACAGTAAATACTTTTTACAACAATATGCCAGTGATTGTAGAAGAGATCATGAATGAATTCGCTGCAATGACTGGCAGAAAATATGAACTCTTTCAATACAGTGGTGATGCCAATGCCGAACGCATTATTATCATCATGGGTTCTGGTGGAGAAACAGTAGACGAAACCGTTAAAGCATTGAATAAAAACGGAGAAAAAACAGGTGTGATACAAGTTCGTTTATACCGACCTTTCTCTTTGGATCATTTATTGAAAGCCATACCTAGTTCTGTAAAATCAATTGCTATACTCGATAGAACAAAAGAATCAGGTGCTTCCGGCGAACCCATGTACCAGGATGTATTGGCTTGTTTAGTGGAAGGATTGCAACAAGGAAAAATAAAACAATTGCCTCGTTTAATTGGCGGAAGATATGGGCTCTCTTCTAAAGAGTTTACGCCTGCCATGGTGAAAGCCGTATTTGATGAATTGAAAAAAGATCAACCTAAAAATGGTTTCACCGTAGGTATTAATGATGATGTTACACATTTGAGTTTAACCTATGACCCTAATTATAAATTAGATGAGTCAGAGTGGCGTCAAGGATTGTTCTTTGGTTTAGGTGCCGACGGTACAGTAGGTGCCAATAAAAATACCATCAAAATTATTGGAGAGAATACCGAATTATTTGGTCAAGGATATTTTGTATACGATTCAAAAAAATCGGGTGCCAGAACGGTGTCGCATTTAAGATTTGGCCCCGAACCTATTCGTGCTCCTTATTTAATTTCTAAAGCAGATTTTATTGCTTGCCATCAATTCAACTTCACCGAAAAAGTAGAAATGCTGGAGTATGCAAGTGATGGGGCCATTTTTTTACTCAATAGCCCATATAGCAAAGATGAAGTATGGAGTAAACTAACTGGTCAGGTACAAAAAATGATCATCGCAAAAAAAATTCATTTCTATGTGATCGACGCCACTACGGTTGCCAGAGACAATGGCATGAGTGGAAGGATCAATACCATCATGCAAACCTGCTACTTTGCATTATCTGGTGTGCTCCCAAGAGAAGATGCCATCAAGCAAATTAAAAAAGCGATTGAAAAAACCTATTTCAAAAAAGGACAAAAAGTAATCGATCAAAACTTTAAAGCAGTAGATGCTACATTGGCCAATATGTTTGAAGTGAGCTATCCAAAAGCATCTTCAGCTGCTGACCATGATCTATTTACAGTTTCTAATAAAGCGCCTGATTTTGTAAAAAATGTAACTGCGGTAATGATGGCCGATCATGGAGATCAATTACCTGTTAGTGCAATGCCGATCGATGGAACTTATCCGAGTGGTACAACTCAATGGGAAAAAAGAAATGTATCGAACAGAGTGGCCATTTGGGAACCTAACGATTGTATACAATGTGGTAACTGTGCCTATGTTTGTCCGCACAGTGTGATCAGGGCGAAATTCTATCATAAAGATTATTTGAAAGATGCACCTGAAGGATTTAAACACGCTCCTATCAATGCAAGAGGATTTCCGGAAACACAATACACATTACAAGTATATTTAGAAGATTGCACTGGTTGTAATTTATGTGTGGAAGTTTGTCCTGCAACCAATGCTGAAAACAGATCGATCAAAGCCATCAACTTAGGCGAGAAAGATCCTATCATTGAAAAAGAACAAGACAATATTCAATTCTTTGAGAACCTCACCTGGAACGATCGTTCAAGCATCGATTTTTCTACCGTGCATGGTGCGCAGTTTTTAGAACCTTTATTTGAATTCTCTGGTGCATGCGCTGGATGCGGCGAAACACCTTATCTAAAATTATTGTCTCAATTATTTGGCGAGCGTTTACTCATTGCCAATGCAACTGGTTGCTCTTCTATCTATGGTGGAAATTTACCTACCACTCCTTGGACAGTCAACAAAGAAGGCAGAGGCCCAGCATGGTCCAATTCATTATTCGAAGACAATGCAGAGTTTGGATTGGGCATGAGAATCACTGCCGACAATCAATTGGAACTGGCCAAACAATATTTAAATGAATTGACCAATGAACTTGGAGCAGATACCATCAAAGCATTGATGGATGCGCCTCAAAAATTAGAGTCTGATCTGATCAAACAACAGCTACGAGTAAAATTATTGAAAGAGCAATTGCAAAAAATGCAGTCTCCTGCGGCCGCACATTTATTATCTGTTGCAGATCAATTGGTGAGAAGATCGGTTTGGTTAGTAGGTGGAGATGGTTGGGCTTATGATATTGGTTATGGTGGATTAGACCATGCACTCGCAAGTGGTAGAAATATTAAGATCTTAGTCTTAGATACAGAAGTGTATTCCAACACCGGAGGTCAATCATCTAAATCTACTCCTACGGCGGCTACTGCAAAATTTGCAGCAGGTGGTAAATCGGGTGGTAAAAAAGACCTGGCCATGCAAGCCATTTCTTATGGTAATGTATATGTTGCAAGAGTAGCATTTGGTGCAAACCCGCAACAAACTTTATTGGCCATGAGAGAAGCAGAAGCCTATGATGGACCTGCACTGATCTTAGCTTACAGTCATTGCATTGCCCATGGTTACGATTTAAAAGATGGATTGGATCAACAAAACAAAGCAGTGGCATCTGGTCACTGGCCTTTGCTCCGATACAATCCTACTTTAAGAAAGAAAAATCAAAATCCATTTGTGCTTGATTCTCCAAGGCCTACCATCAGCTTGAAAGATTATGCGTACAACGAATTGAGGTATAAAGTACTCACAGTTACCAATCCGGAGTCAGCAGAAAAATTAATGAAGCATGCGCAGGATCTGGTGAACCTGAAATGGAAAACATATGAAGAATTAGCCACTAAAAAAGCAAGTGATTTTGTACCCATTGCATAAATTAAAATTGAGTAAATGAAAATACAGACCAAATACATGGGTTTAAATTTGAATTCGCCCATTATTGTTTCGGCATGTACATTGTCGAATCAATTAGACAATATTAAAAAAATGGAAGACAATGGCGCAGGTGCCGTGGTGTTATTCTCCTTATTCGAAGAACAGATTAAAAAAGAAGAATTAAGAATAAAGAACATCATTTCTGCTACCACTGATTCTTTTGCGGAGGCACTGGATTATTTTCCTGACCTCGAAGAATACAATATGGGCACCGATGAATACTTAGAAAATATTCGTCAGGCAAAAGAAAGCGTAAGCATTCCGATCATTGGATCATTGAATGGTATCAGCGCAGATGGCTGGATCAACTATTCTAAAAAAATGGAAGATGCAGGTGCAGATGCCATTGAAGTCAATATATTTTTTATTCCTGGAGATATTTCAGTGAGCTCAGCAGAAGTAGAACAACGCTATTTGAATATTATTCAATCGGTGAAAAAAACAATCAGTATTCCGCTGGCCGTTAAAATAAATCCCTACTTCAGTTCTACCGGAAACATGTGCCTGCGCATGCAGGAAGCTGGTGCAGATGCACTAGTATTATTCAATCGTTTTTATCAGCCCGATTTTGACATCAATGAATTATTGATCAAAACCGATTTGAATTACAGTGACCCCAGCGAAATCCGATTACCACTTTCATGGCTGGGTATTTTGTACGGAAAATTGCAATTGTCTTTGGCGGCAACTACTGGTGTGCAAAGTGCTTCGGAAGTGATCAAGTATTTATTGGCAGGAGCCGATGCGGTAATGACTGCATCTACTTTATACAAAAACGGTATCCCTTATTTGAGAATGATGAATAAAGAATTAGAAGACTGGATGTATTTGATGGGCTTTGATTCGATCGAATCATTCAAGGGATTGATGAGTCAAAAGAATATTCCTGATCCTACAGCTTACGAAAGGGCCAATTATATAAAAGTGATTAGTCAATATTAATCGACGAATTACTTATTTGAAATCGTAGTAAGGAACTTCTTCGATAGTTTCCCCTTCTTTTTGCAACCAATAAGCCTGTGTAACAACATGGCCTTGTGGCGTTTTTAATAAACGACCGAAAATAGCATTGGTTGAATTAAAAGTATAATCGGTTACTCCAACAGTAAATGAAGTAGGTGCTTCAACAACGGGCGCTGGCGCAGGGGCTGGAACAGCGGCTGTATTTTCTGTTGTTGCATCGGCAGCAGGTGCAGCGGCAGGCGCTGGTGCAGCTGCGGCTTTTGGTGCAGGGCTTGGTACTACCAAAACTTCAAACCCGTTGATGGTCAATAATTTTTGTAGAAAATCGGCCCTTGCTTGGCTAGCATTCTTTTCTACGATGCCACATTTAATGCCATCTAATTCTTCAAACTCGTGATTCTTATTAATAGCCATAATCTGAATTAATGTAATGATTCTATATAATCAAAGATCCAACCCATGATACCAAACAACACTATACCCGCACTACAAATGATCAAGCCTAATTTAACCGGCATTTGCACTTGGAGCTTTTCTATTGGCTGATCATTCTTATCGATAAATACTGCCCTCACTACCCTTAAATAATAATACAAGGAAATGATCATATTCAAAGCCGCAATACTAATAAATAAATAAGATCCCTTTGCTCCTCCTGTGGTTAACAAATAAAGCTTGCCAAAAAATCCTGCTGTTGGCGGTATGCCCGCTAAAGAAAACAAAGCCAATGCAAGCACCCAACTCAACAATGGATTTTTTTGATACAATCCTTTATAGTCATCAATATTCTCTTTTCCGGTTTGTTCACTGATCACAGAAGCTACTCCGAATGCTGCCAGATTAGACACCATATAAATGAGTATAAAATAAACAACAGAAGAAATGCCAATATTGCTATTGCCGCTCACGCCTACTAATATAAAACCTACTTGTGCTATCGATGAAAATGCCAGGAATCTTTTGATATTTTGTTGACGCAGGGCAAATAGATTACCAATGACCATCGATGCAACAGACAATGCAACGATCAACACATACCAGGTGCTTTGCATCGATTGAAATACGCCAGACAAAACGGTTAATAATACAAAAGCAATCGCTCCTTTGGATACCACGGAAAGAAAAGAAGTAACAGCGATCGGTGATCCCTCATATACATCGGCAGTCCATAAATGAAATGGAACGATCGATAATTTAAAGGCAAATGAACTGAACAAAAATACAAATGCCATGATCAGCAAAGGAGAACCATCTAATAACTTAGGCAATTCGGCAAAACTAATAGTACCTGTAACGCCGTAGATCAATGAAATTCCAAACAATAAAATGCCCGAAGAAAATGCCGAAGAGAGAATCATTTTCATGGCCGCTTCCGATGAACGCTTCTTGAGCAGATCGAAATTAGACATGGCTGCAATAGGAATAGTAGCCAGTTCCAATGACAGATAAAAGATCAACAAATTACCACTTGACAATAAAAAGCACATGCCCAATAAAGCAGCAAGCATGAGTATAAAAAATTCAGTCAAATGATCGGTCTTTTTCAACCAATCAGTTGAAAGCATAGAAATCAGGTACACGCCTAAACTCAAAACGCTTTTCTCAAATGCAATTAATGAATTGGTATAGAACATGTCTCCGAAAAGATTTCCATTCACATTAAAAAAACAACTGGCAATAAAATTGACCAATAAGGCAAATTGAATAAAAGGCAATAATTGTTCATTTGTTCTTTCCTTACCCAATTTAATAAAGAGCAGTAAGAATAGAATGATCGTTACAATCAGTTCTGTCTTCATCAAGTGAAAAAATACATTCATCCTTTTAAATTTTATTTGCCTGTAATTCTATTAGTGATTATTTCAGCAGCGGGTTGCAAAAGGTTGTTCAACCAATTCGGTGCAATACCAATGCTTAAAATACCGACCAGCAGAATTACTGCAGCCAATTTTTCATTCCATGTTGCGTCTTTCAATTCCAGGAAAGACTTGTTTTTGATCGGTCCCATTGCAACAGACCCGATCGCTCTTAATATATATACTGCTGTTACAACAATCGACATGATCGCGAGTATCGTTGCAGTTCTATGAAACCAATCATCTACCTGCCAGGATCCTACAAACACCGTCATCTCCGCAACAAAACCAGATAATCCCGGCAATCCTAAAGAACACAATCCAACTAAAAATAATACGGTAGTAATAAATGGCATTACTTTCATCAAGCCTCCCATCTCATCCACCATTCTTGTATGTGTTCTATCATAGATCATTCCGATCACTGCGAAAAATAAGGCGGTCATTAATCCATGAGACACCATTTGCATCAATGCTCCTGTAATAGCAGTTTGTGTAAGCATAGCCATTGCCAATAAACTAAATCCTACATGGCTAATGGAAGAATAAGCGTTCATGTATTTCATATCTTTTTGCATCATTGTAACGAATGCACCATACAAAATGGCGATCGTTGAAAGAATGATAATGATATGCGCGTATTCTTTTGCTCCTTCAGGTAATAAATAAATGGCTACTCTTAAACATCCATAACCACCCAGTTTCATAGAGATCCCTGCTAAAAACATTGACCCTGCTGTTGGTGCAGAAGAGTGTCCATCGGGCACCCATGTGTGAAAAGGAAACAGTGCTGTAAAAACACCAAAGCCTACAAATAAGAAGGGGAATATTAAATGCTGGTATTCTGTTGCGATATTGATCTTAGACAAATTATTGATACTGAATTCATGACCGCCCACAAAATACAATCCTAACATACCTACCAAGATCAAAGCAGATCCGCCCATCAACATCAAGGCTAATTTATTGGCACTGTATTCTTTTTTTCCACTACCCCAGATACCAATGAGTAAATATTTTGGAATAACGGCCATTTCTAAGAAGAAGAATAAAACAAATAAATCCAGGGATAAGAAAAATCCGTAAGCGCCCAAAGACAATAAGATCAATAAGAAATAAAACTCCTTGGTCATTTTTTCGATATTCCAGGAAACCAATATTCCTGCAACTACCACAAAAGCAGTCAATAATATCATGGCAACAGAAATACCATCAACCCCCAGATGAAAATGAATATTGAATGATTGTATTAATGTATAATCTATTTCAAATAAAAATTGCGCATTATTATTTGCGGCAATTTCTACCCTGTATGCAAAAAACAATAAAAAAGCGGCGACCAATTGTGCAGCAGAACCTACAAAACTTACCCAGCGTACTTGTTCCTTAGTAGACACCATTAACACCAGCAGTGCAGTTAATAAAGGAATAACTAAAAGTAATAAAAGATTCATCAATACTTATTTATCTGAATTAATTCCATACATATAAAAAAACAACCACAATCACAATTACGCTGGTGAAAAAGTAAATGCCATATTGCTGTACTTTACCTGATTGAAGTTTTTTAATTGCTTCAGACAGATTTTGCGTAATTGTTCCTGTAAGGTTAACTATTCCATCCACTATATTTTTATCTACCCAGGCAGCCGTGTTACCGATCAAATTAAACACCACTTTCTTAGTTAGAAATAAATACAATTCGTCGATATACAATTTATGATACACCAGTTGGTAAATGCCATTGAACTGTTCACTGATTTTTTGTGCCTTATCATTCTTTGTTTTATACAATACAAGCGCAATGGAAATTCCTGCAATACCAATCAGCACTGGTGCAATAGAAAAGCTCAGATGAAATGGCAATTCCAATAGACGACTATCTGAACTGATAAAATGACCAAATGGAATAAAGCCTGCTACTGTTGAGCCAATTGCCAAAAGAATGAGTGGCAACATCATTACCCAACCACCTTCTCCATGACTTGCATTTTCATGTCCATGTTCATGATGTGCAACAAATGGTTGATTCCAGAAAATACTGAAATACAATCGGAACATATAAAAAGCGGTAAGTCCTGATGTAAATAATGCGATATAATAGATAACCGGATTCTGTTCAAATGCAGCAAGCAATATTTCTTCTTTACTAAAGAACCCTGCAAATGGAGGAACTCCTGCAATAGCCAGGCAGGCAATTAAAAAACTAATATGCGTGATAGGCATTAGTTTTCTTAACCCACCCATATTGCTCATTTCATTGCTATGCACATAATGGATCACGGCGCCTGCACCTAAGAATAACAATGCTTTAAAAATGGCATGTGTAAACAAATGGAACAATGATGCTGTATAACCAAGTCCTTCTTCTCCGCCATATTTAGAAACCCCTAATGCAAATATCATGAACCCAATTTGCGACATGGTAGAATAAGCCAGTACTCTTTTAATATCGGTTTGTGCACAGGCAATAATGGCTGCGATCACAGCAGACACTACACCTACCCATCCAACAATTTCCAACACACCCGGCGTTGCAATAGCAAAAACAGGAAATAACCTTGCTACTAAATACACGCCCGCAACTACCATGGTTGCTGCATGGATCAATGCCGAAACGGGTGTAGGACCTTCCATTGCATCGGGCAACCAGATATGCAAAGGGAATAATGCACTCTTACCTGCTCCACCAATGAAAATCAATATCGCTCCCCATGTTAAAGCAGAGACTCCCAAAAATGAATAGCCAATTGCTGTTTTTAGTTCATTCGATTCTGGCGATGTTAATGTGGCAATTAAAGTAGGGATATCAAAACTTCCTGCTATGCTGGAAAAAATCAGTATCCCAATCAAGAAACCAAAATCCGCAAAGCGTGTTACAATAAATGCTTTTTTACAAGCAGCCACTGCGCTCGGCTTATCGTAATAATATCCAATTAATAAGAAGGATGATACTCCGACTAATTCCCAGAAAATATACATCTGAAAAATATTGGTAGCTAGTACCAGACCCAACATAGAAAAAGTAAACAACCCTAGAAAGGAATAATACACTGGCAATCTTTCATCGCCTTTCATATAGCCCAGGCTATATACATGTACCATCAATGAAATAAATGTTACCACGATCAACATCATCACCGATATAGGATCGATCATCAATCCCATATCTATTTGCATACCCGGAGCAAAAACCAACCAGGTTAATTTCAATGGGATTAATTGCTGGTAAACCTCCCCCACTTTTCCATAAACAAAAAAGTATTCGTAAGCAGTTTGAAAAGCCAGCAACGCAGACGCTAACATCAATAATGTGCCAACTACTCCTGCTGTTTTTTTCAGATAAGATTTTCCAAAAAGCCCCAGCAATATAAAATTGGCCAATGGCAATAAAGGAATCAATAATATATTTAGAACATTTGGCATAGCTGTTTAATACTTTAAGTCTTCGGCCGTCTCCACATCTATCGACTGGTGACTCCTATATAAATTAATGATGATGGCAATCGCAACAGCCGCTTCCGCAGCTGCAATGGCAACAATAAATATGGAAAAGAACAATCCATCCATTTTACCTGGCCATAGATATTTGTTAAATGCAACAAAATTTAAATTGACACTATTTAATATCAGCTCAATACTCATCAACATCGTGATCAAATTTCTTCTGGTGAAAAAACCAAATACACCAATAAAGAAAAGTGCAAAGCTTATAAATAGTATATGGTTAAGCGTTGGTTCCATTATTTAATCACTGGTTTATTTTGAATAGCAATTACAATACACCCAATAAGGGCAGCTAATAACAATATCGATACCACTTCAAAAGGCAATGCATAGCCACTATCATTGATGGTCAACATTTTTTTACCAATATTCTCTACTGTAGGCTCCAATGGATTTTCTTTATTCCCAGTGAATGAATGTTGCATCACTTGAACAATGGTCAATGCAAAACCACAAAAAGCAGCCAATGCAGCAAAGAGTTTTCTTCCCAATTGTTGTTTGGGCAATTGCTCTCCTGTTTGCTGAGTTAAGAAAATGGAGAAAATGATTAGCACCACAATTCCTCCTACATATACCACAATTTGAACTGCTGCAATAAATTCATAAGACATCCAGAAATAAAATCCGGCAATTCCGATCAGGGAAAACAATAAATAAATAGCTGCCCTGAATATTTGCCTCGTAGTTACTGCAAGCAAACCAAACGTTAGTGTCAACGCAGATAATAAATAAAATATAATAGTTGATCCGTTCATTATTCTACACCTTCCATTATTTTAGAGCCGGGGTTATTTAATACTTTGGTAAACTCGCTTCTATCAAAAACACTGTGTTCGAAAGTCTGCGCCATTTTAATGGCATCCGATGGACAAGCCACTACACATAAATTACACATAGTGCATAATTCTAAATGATAGACCAGTTTGTCGATGGCTTTCTTTTTCTTTCCTTCTGCATTCACTTCAAATTTGGTAATTACTTTAATGGTGCCATTCGGGCAAGCCAATTCGCATGCAGTACAGCCTGTGCAACGATGTTCATTGCTTGCATCATGCGGCATCACCACTTCTCCCTTAAACCTTTCCGGCAAATCGAGTGTTGCCCGATTATCGGGATATTGCTGGGTAATAATTTCTTTATGATGCGTAAAATAGTAACCGGTTCTTCGCATGCCTATCAGCAACGATTTTACCGCTCCATACACATCATTGATATAATCCTTTATAAACATAATCTGTTCAATTCAATTTAAAAGTACCAACCCAATATAGCCAATGCAGTCATCAACAATAAATTAAACATACTGATCGGCAATAAATATTTCCACTCCAAATTCAATAACTGATCTATTCTTAATCTCGGAAATGTCCATCTAAACCACATGATCAAAAAGATCAACGCAAATGTTTTTCCGAAGAACCATATACTCGATGGAATATAATCCATTACATGATTAAAGCTTTCCCAATTCCCGATATGAAAAGGCATCCAACCTCCTAAGAAAAGTGTTGCACCAACTGCACATACAATAAATACGTTTACATATTCCGACAAGAAAAACAATGCAAACTTCATTCCTGAATACTCTGTATGAAATCCGGCAGTCAACTCAGACTCTGCTTCAGCCAAATCAAATGGTGCACGATTGGTTTCTGCCGTTACTGCAATCATAAAAATTACAAATGCAATGATCGCCGGAATATGTCCTTTAAAAATCCACCAGCCATCTGCCTGTGATTGCACAATGGTGGACACTTGTAAACTTCCCGTTAATACAATGATGGTAAGTATTGCCAAGCCTGCAGACAATTCATAACTCACTATCTGTGCGCCACTTCTCATAGCACCCATCAATGAATATTTATTATTACTCGACCAGCCCGCCATTAAAATACTGATGACCATTATAGAAGAAACAGAGGACACATATAATACCCCAATATTTAAATCCCATAATTGAAAATCTTTTGCGAAAGCTATGGGCGCCATCAACAACATGGCAACAATCATGGCTATAAATGGAGCCAGATTAAATAAAAATTTATCTGCCCCATTCGGAGTAAGTCCTTCTTTCACCAATAATTTAATGGTATCTGCCATGGATTGTAATAAACCCTGAGGACCCACTCTATTTGGTCCTAAACGAATTTGCATCCAGGCTGCTACCCTTCTTTCCATCAATACCAATACAAGACCCAATACCGCAAACAAACTAATCACCGCCACTCCTGCAAGCACCATTTCTATAGTGGTTGCAATAGTTGAATTGAATGTTGTATTCAACCATTCATGAATTGTACTAGCTATTTTGTTTAGACTCCACATATTATCTATCAATATCAGGTATTACTAAATCCAATGTTCCCATCATGGCTACCAGATCTCCCAGTTTACTACCAGTTGCTATATGGTTTAAAACAGACAAATTAGAAAAACCAGGTGAGCGAAATTTAATTCTATAAGGTGTTGTTCCTCCTTCACTTACTATGTACACGCCTAATTCTCCTCTTGCTGTTTCTACCCTTGTATAAAATTCTCCTTTCGGTAATTTTAATACGGCTTTTGTTTTCGCCTGAAAATCGCCTTCGGGAATATTATCAATTAATTGCTCAATGATTCTGATGGATTGCTGCATTTCTCTGATCCTAACCATGTATCGAGAAAATGAATCTCCTCCTTTCTCCAACACTTCATCAAATTCCAGTTGATTGTAAATTTCGTAAGGATAAATTTTACGCACATCAGAACTCACTCCACTTCCTCTTGCTGTTGGACCAGTACATCCATAAGAGATCGCATCTTCTGCAGAAAGCACGCCCACATTTTTCATTCGATTCTGGAAAATAATATTTCCCGTAACCATTTCGTCGTATTCGTGGATCTTCGATTTATACATTTTTAAAAATGCCTTCACCCTGTTTTGAAAATTAGGGTGAATGTCTTGCATCACACCACCTGGCACTATATAATTCATGGTGAGTCTTGCACCACAAGTTTCTTCCATAATATCATTGATGCTTTCTCTTTCTCTGAATGCATGAAAGAAAGGCGTGAATGCTCCCAGATCCATGGCCATCGCGCCCCACCAAAGTTCATGCGAAGCAATTCTGGTAAGTTCATCCATCAACACCCTGATCACTTGTGCCCTCGAAGGAACTTCTATTTGCATTCCTTTTTCAACCGTTAATGCGCAAGCATGATTATTGATATGCGAAGACAAATAATCCATCCTACTCGTTACATAAATGAACTGGCGATAGGTTAAGCTCTCGCACATTTTTTCGATTGAACGATGGATATATCCTAAATGTGGCTCAACCTTCTTGATGGTTTCTCCATTCAATGTGATCACTAAATGCAACACTCCATGCGTTGCAGGGTGTTGCGGACCAACATTGATCTGTAAATCTCCTTCCAGTGTTCTGCCTAATTCTTCAACCATATTAGAGTTTGATCATATTAATAGGATCTTCAAAATCTTTTCTCAACGGATTTTTCCCTTCCCAACCATCCGGCAAAATCAATAAACGCAGATCGGGATGATTCAAAAAGTTCACGCCAAATAATTCATATACTTCTCTTTCGTGAAATTCAGCAGTTCTCCAAATAGAAGCCAGAGATTCTACTTCCGGTTTACTGGCATCCAGATCTATTTTCACTACTATATTATGTCTGTATTTTGTTGATGATAAATGATATACCATCGTTAAATGCGTTTTCCAATCGATGCAGGTTAAGCAGAAAAGAAAATCAAAATTTAATGCAGGGTCATTTCTTAATTGTTTTGCAAAAGGCAACCAATAAGCAACATCCACTTTAATATTCACCCACTCACCTCCATCAATAAATATTGCTTCTGGCAGTAGTTCGGTTATTTTAGCTTTTATTTCTTCGTCTTGCATTGATTGTTTCTTTATTTCAAATTGCTTTTGGCTCAACTGGTGAAACCCTTATTTGTTCTCTGGTTAAACCAGACTTGATTTTTTGTTGAAGCGATAACAATGCATGTATCAATGCTTCTGGTCTTGGCGGACATCCTGCAACATACACATCTACGGGTATCACATGATCCGCGCCTTTCACTACTGAATAGGTATTATAAAAAAATGGACCACCGCTTATTGCACATGCTCCCATGGCAATTACATATTTGGGATCGGCCATTTGATCGTATAATCTTTTGAGTACCGGTGCCATCTTGTTTACGATGGTTCCTGCAATTATAATTACATCAGCCTGTCTGGGGGTTGCCCTTGCAACTTCAAAACCAAATCTGGAGAAATCATATTTAGCACCTGCAACCGACATGTATTCTATTCCACAACAACTGGTGGCAAAAGTTAGCGGCCATAAAGAATTGGATCTTGCCCAATTGATGACATCATCTAACTTACTCAGCATTACTCCACCTCCTGGCATTTCATGAACCTGACCAGGAAAAGGAATCGATTTATTTTTTTCTTCCATCATATTTTAACCGGTTAAATCCATTTAAGCGCACCTTTTTTATGCGCATATAAAAAGCCCATGAATAATATAAAAAAGAAAACAACAATTTCTGCAAAAGCAAGCCAGCCTGTGCTCTTGGCAACAACAGCCCAGGGATACAAGAACACCAGTTCAACATCAAAAATTAAAAAGATCAACGCAAATAAATAATAGCCTATGTTTAATTGAACCCAGGTTTTTCCTGTGGTGGGAATACCACACTCATAAGGTTCTCCTTTTTGTTTATTAGTGGACCCTTTTAAAACCAATGATGATACGAGAATAGCTATTCCTGAGAAAGCAATTGCGGCAATAATCAGTACAATCAGCGAGGAAGCTCCCATTGATATTCTATTTCTACGAATATAGGAACAATATGATAAAATAAAATATGAAAATTATCATCTTTTACACTGAGTTATCACCATAGTATTTTACCATTATTGCAAAGAGTATTACATTTAACGCTATGAAGTATCTACACAAATTTACTGTTGGCTTATTTGCTTTTACCCTATCCTTCAATTGTCTTTTAGCTCAATTCAATAAAACCCATCTAAAAACAATTGATTCCGCTTTAACGGTATTGCATCAAAAAGCAATGTTCAATGGTGTAGTGCTACTAGCCGAAAAAGGAGAAATTGTATATCAAAAACAGCTGGGCGTTGAATCGACCGAATCGAACAAACCCCTCACCCTTCAATCTTCCTTTAATCTGGCTTCGGTATCCAAACAGTTCATGGCCATGATGATCATGCAATTGAAGGAAAAAAACAAACTTCAGTACGATGATAAAGTACAACAATATCTACAAAAATTTCCCTACCCCAATATTACCATCCGACATTTACTCAATCATACATCGGGTTTGGAAGAATATGAAACACTGGCCCTGAAATACAACAATACCCTCGACACTTTAGACAATCAGAAAATGCTTGATCTCCTGGCTGCCTATCAGCCTGCGCTTCATTTTCTACCAGGAGAAAAATGGGAATATTCCAATACGGGTTATGTGTTACTTGGGTCCATCATTGCACAGGTTGCGGAAATGCCCATTGAAGTATTTTTTAAACAATCCATTGCTAACCCTCTTCAATTAAACAATACCTATATCCATTATTTAAAGATGCGCGTTGCAGATACTGCAAGTAAAAAAAGAGTGCTAGGATTTAGCAGAGTAAATGGCAAAAACGAACCCAATGATTTAATCAGACTCGACGGTGTGATCGGTGATGGCAATATTTATTCATCTGCTACAGATTTATTAAAATGGGACCAGGCTTTGTATACCAATAAACTGGTGGCTGCTACAACCCTGCAGGAAGCATTTAAACCAGTTAAACTGAACAATGGCACAACTTTTAACTATGGCTTTGGTTGGGGAATCAGCAATGAAGGCAAAACAGTTTCCCATACAGGATCATGGGTTGGTTTTAGAAATTCGATTGAAAGACAAATCGATACCAACCAGACCATCATTTTACTTACCAGTGGCAACAATGGAATTGCCCGAAGCATGATCAGTGAAATTCTGGCCAATCAAACACCTTCTATTCCTAATACCCAGCTCATTAATAATGTACAGATCATTGATGGCACAGGGCTGCCTGCTAAAAAAGGAGCATTGAGAATATCCAACGATAAAATTCTGGAAATAGGCAATCTAAGTCCCTTTAAAAATGAACAAGTGATCAATGGAAATGGCCTCACATTAGCACCCGGTTTTATTGATACACATAGTCATCATCTGGGCAGTTTAAAAAATAATCCCGAAGCGATTCCTACAGCTAATCAAGGAATTACTACCATTACCATTGGGCAAGATGGTGAGAGTTATGCAATGGATACATTGGTGGAGTTTTTTAAACGCAGGCCTGTAGCCGTGAATGTAGCTTCCTATACAGGTCAATCTACACTGAGAGAAGAAACTATGGGCGCTGATCATTTATTGAGGATTGCCACTGAAGCAGAGATCAAAGCGATGAAATTGAAACTGGCCAATGAAATGAAAAAAGGTTCACTCGGATTGTCTACAGGGCTTGAATATGAAGCTGCTTTTTATTCCAACAGATACGAAGTAATTGAATTAGCCAGAGTTGCCAAAGAATACAATGGCAGATATATTAGTCATATCAGAAGTGAAGACATAAACTTAGAAGAAGCCCTTGATGAGATCATCGATATTGGCAGAATCGCAAAAATTCCAGTTCAAATCTCTCATATAAAAATTGCCAGGAAAGATCTTTGGGGAACCGCTACTCAAGTAATTGAAAAACTGCAGGCCGCAAGATCAGCTGGAGTAAATATTACTGCGGATATTTATCCTTATAATTTTTGGAACTCTACTTTAAAGATCTTGTTTCCTAACCGCGATTATACCAATCCTGTGAGTGCTGCATTTGCAGTAAATCAATTATTTGATGCCGATCAATCTATACTCATTCACTTTGCTCCAGAACCCAGCTACGAAGGAAAAACAGTATCAGCCATTGCTACAATGATGAAAGCAGACAATGCAACTACTTTAATGAAACTGATTTCCATTGCAGAAGATTTCAGGAAAAAGAATCCTGATTACAAAGGGAATATTCAAACCATTATGGGCAAATCGATGGATGATCAGGATGTTGCCGATTTCATGAGTTGGCCTATGACCAATATTTGTTCTGATGGATCCGGAAGCGGTCATCCAAGAGGTCATGGTTCATTCACAAGGGTATTGGCAAAATATGTACGGGAGCAAAAAATACTTTCTTTGGAAAATGCCATTTATAAAATGACCGGCCTTTCTGCAGAACATTTAGGAATAAAAGACAGAGGAACTATTGTTGCTGGAAATTATGCGGACCTGGTATTGTTCAATCCTGCAACAGTAAAAGACAATGCCGATGTAAAAAATGGCACAGCCATTTCAACAGGAATAGAAATGGTTTGGCTGAATGGTCAATTGATTTATAACAAGCAAAAAGCCACTGGTAAATACCCTGGTAAATTAATTAAAAGAGATTTCTAAAGCTAGGCTATCATGAATAACGCATTGGTATTAACAAATGGATTACTCAAAACAAGTGATGCAAAAACTGCACATGGATTAATTAGAGGAACAGATCGATTCACCATTAAAGGCATAATCGATAATCAAGAAAATGAAGGAAAAGATGCAGGCTCCCTCTTAGATGGTAAGCTTCGAAATATTCCTATTTACGGCAATCTCGCTAATGCATTAGCTGCCTCCGATGCTATTCATTATTTAATTATTGGCGTTGCAACCGTTGGTGGTTATTTGCCACCAGACATGAAACTCATTGTTAAAGAAGCAATACAAAAAGGGATTTCGATTGTAAACGGGTTACATGAATACTTAAACGATCAACCCGAAATGGTTTCACTTGCACAAGAACATGGAGTAAGCTTGATCGATATTAGAAAACCCAAAGCAAGAAAAGACCTTCATTTTTTTACAGGAGACATTTTTAAAGTGCAAGCCAATATTGTTGCCATCATTGGAATGGATTGTGCCATGGGCAAAAGAACAACTGCAAGAATGCTAAAACAAGCTTGCAATGCTAATAATATAAAATCCGAAATGATCTATACAGGCCAAACAGGTTGGTTACAGGGTGGGCAATATGGATTTGTTTTCGATTCAACTTTAAACGATTTTGTTTCGGGTGAATTGGAACATGCCATTGTAAGCTGCGCCAATGAAACAGGGGCATCTGTCATTTTTTTAGAGGGTCAATCTTCATTAAGAAATCCCAGTGGACCCTGTGGTTTGGAATTATTGATCTCTGGTAATGCCAAACAAGTAGTATTGGTGCATGCTCCTAAAAGAATCTATTTTGATGATGATCCACATTGGGGTAAAATCCCCTCTGTTGAATCGGAAATCGAAATCATCCAACAGTTTGGATCAACAGTGATTGCACTTGCATTAAATACGCAGGGATGCGATATCAATGAAGCGCTTGCTTATCAACAATTCTACGAAGCATCATTAAAAATACCGGTATTACTTCCCCTCGAAGAAGGTGTAGAAAAATTAGTTCCATTCTTTAAGCAAATGAAAGCATGAAAATCAAATCCATACATAGCTATTTAAAAAAAGCAGGATTAAAAAATCCTTACGCTATAGCATATGGCCAATTTGATGAAGTTGAAATAGTTTTCATTGAAATTGAATTAGCCAATGGCATTATCGGTGTAGGATCAGCCAGCCCTGCGGAAGAAGTAGTAGGCGAAAATTCCGCGCAAACCTTGATTCATTTACAATCTTCATTTGTTCAATCACTCATTGGCAGAGATATTCGGCATTTTCAACAGATCATAGATGAAATAAAAAAACAGTTTGATCATTTGCCCGGAACCCAAGCTGCATTGGATATTGCTTTGCATGATGCTTTTTGTAAATACTTAGGCATACCAGTTTGTGATTTTTATGGCAGAAAAATTAAATCATTGCCTACTTCGGTAACCATTGGTATTAAATCGGTAGCCGAAACTTTATCCGACGCGATTGCTTATGAACAAATGGGGTTTACAATATTAAAAGTAAAAACAGGCATTTCCGTAGAAGAAGACATTGAAAGAGTGATCAAACTTTTTGAACATTTCAACAATCGGTTGCTGATAAGAGTAGACGCCAATCAAGGATATAGCTTATTGCAATTGAAACAATTTATCAAATCCACCAACCAATTCAATCTCGAATTAATTGAACAGCCTTTAGCGGTTGGAAAAGAAAATGAATTGATGGAAATAAACGATCGCAGCAAGATCGCTGGCGATGAATCGATCAAAGATGCGCATGCAGCAATGCAATTTGGCGTAGGAACAAAACCATTTGGAATATATAATATCAAATTAATGAAATGCGGCGGCATCATGGGGGCCAGAGAAATCGCTCAAATTGCCCATCAAGCTAAAATTGATTTGTTCTGGGGTTGCAATGATGAAAGCATATTGAGTATAACTGCCGCTTTACATATTGCTTATGCTTCGGCCAATACAAAATACCTCGATTTAGATGGAAATTTAGATTTATTAGAAGACTGGGTTACTGGAGGGTTTACAATAAAAGATGGTCATCTATTGATCAATGACCAGCCAGGATTCGGAATAACTAAAAGGAGTAACTAAAAATGGGGGGATTAAATAAACTTATTCCTCTTCCAAAAAGAGTCTTGCTTAATCGCTCTGCGCTCTTTATCGATAAATTCTTTTAATGGATCTAATAATTCCATTTCGGTCCAATCAGCCAATCCTTCATACCAAACCAATTCATTTCCACTGAATGATTTTTCTTTTAACTTGTCTAAAGTGTAAGGACCAGTTAATCGAAGTCGGTTTTTTAATATGTAGATTTTCTTGTTGTCCATTGTAAACGGGGGCGAAATCCGACCCCAAAATTACAAACGTTTGCGTTCGCAACGTGAATTTACAATCTTTATTTTGTATATACCAACTAGTTGGTATTATTTTACAACTAATTGCGCTTTTTGTGTAACTGGATCTTCCGAATTATTGATAATAAAATAACCATTAGTATTCCACAAATATCTAGAAATCAATGATTTAAATCTATTTAAGATAATTTTTTGTGTAGAGGGGTCAATTGCTGATAATTGACTACCATTTTTGGAAGCATACCTACTGATATACCCCATTTCTACCGCTCCTGGCAGATAACTCGTTAAATATTCTTCCGGTGATTTGTATTTTTCAAACGAAGCCCGATTGTTTAAATAATAATAAAAAGCTGCATCGGCCAAGTTATTGGTAACCAATAATTGCATGTACATTTTCGGATACCTGGACGAGTCGAATGAAACGATAGAATCTGGTGTAATGCCCCCACCCCCATATACTATTTTACCAGATTTAGTTTTATAGACTTTCTTAACGGTAGTGGTATCTTCTTTTCGGTTGATTGAATCCCCGGTTTGAAAACGACTCATCAATTCTTCCTGATAAGCTTTCATTCCATGGCTATAGGATTTTTGAATATTCCTGCCCAAAGGAGTAAAATATCTTGCAACGGTTAATCTTACCGCAGAGCCATCACTCAACTGAAACTGCTGTTGTACCAATCCTTTTCCAAAAGACCTTCTTCCAACAATGGTAGCTCTCTCCAGATCTTGCAAAGCCCCCGCCAATACTTCACTTGCCGAAGCAGATGTTTCATCAATCAATACTACCAGTTTCCCCTTTTCAAATATCCCTGGCCGCTTCGATCTGTATTCCATTTTTGGAGTATGTTCTCCTTCTGTATATACGATCAACTGGTCATCTTCTAAAAACTCATCTGCAATATCAATGGCCTCTTTCATCAATCCACCTCCGTTGCCCCTCAAATCGATCACCAAAGACTGGATCTTTTTCTTTTGCAACATTTCCAGATTTTGCATGAACTCTTCATAGGTTCTTTCTGCAAACTTATTAATGCGAATATAGCCAGTGCCTGGAGCGATCACATAGGCTGCATCAATCGATGAAACTGGTATCACATTCCTTATGATAGTAACATGCTGAATAGCTCCACCCCTCTTCAATTTCACTTTAACCGATGAGTTGATCGGTCCTCTAAAATACTTTCTTATACTAACAGCGCTGACCTTCACTCCCGACACCTTAATGGTATCTGCAACCGCCAATAATTGATCGCCAATTTGAATACCCGCTTTTTGAGATGGGCCATCTTTAATTACATTCATTACAGTAACGGTATCATTGATCAGCCTGTATTCAATCCCAATTCCTTCGAAATTGCCCTGCATTTCTTCATTCACCACAGTCAGGTCTGCAGCCGGAATAAATACGGAATGAGGGTCTAAGTGTTCCAATAACTCGGTTGCGGCCAATGCATTGATGCTGTCATAAGCCAGTTTATCTACATATTTATTCTTGATCAAATCGGTCAATTCCTGCAAAGAAGACCTTTTAGACACCCCAAAAAATGTAGGGGACATGGTTTTCTCTTTTAATTTAAAACCAATTGCCATCCCTATAATCATCACGATCGAAAAAAGAATCGGTAACCAAACCTGTAATTTCTTTGAGCCCATAGTCTGCAAATATCTATATTTATATCCGAAATAAACTTTTCACATGCAAGCCATCCTGATTGCCGATAGCGGATCCACCAAATGCGAATGGTGCTTATTCGTTAAAGGCAAAAAAACAAAAATCATTACTCCAGCCATCAGCCCTTATTTTGTTTCCGCTGAAGAAATGAGCATAATTCTGCAAGCAAAATTATTGCCCAAAATAGGTAATACAAAGGTTGATTCAGTGTTTTTTTATGGTACAGGCCTTAGAGATCTAGCCAATGCTAAAAGCATGAAATCTACTTTGAAAAAATTATTCCCAAAATCTACGATAGAAGTGAATCATGATTTGATGGGGGCATCAAGGGCATTGTGTGGAAATGAAAAAGGGATTGCCTGTATTCTGGGCACTGGCTCTAATTCCTGTTATTATAATGGAAAGAAAATTGAGAAAAACAGCCCTGGATTGGGATATGTTTTAGGGGATGAAGGAAGCGGAGCTTATCTGGGTAAAAAAGTAATTCAATATTATTTATACAAAACCTTCGACGAAGACCTGACTGCCCGCTTCGAAAAAAGATTCAATGAAACCCACGAAAGCATTTTGCACAATGTTTACAAAATGCCCTTACCGAACAGATACCTGGCCAGTTTTGCGTTATTTTTAGCGGAAAATAGGGGTCATTTTATGATTGAAAACATCATAGAAGATGGATTAAATGACTTCTTTTTTACCCATTTGTATAAATACAAAGAAAGCTGGACTAAGCCAATTCATTTCATCGGAAGTATTGCGTTTGGATTTAAAGATGTTTTGAAGGAACTTTGCAGCACTTATGAATTGGAATTGGGCCGGGTTTTAAAAACACCCATGCCTGGATTGATAGAATATCATCAAAAAAAATAATCATGGCTGAGTTCATTAAAGTTACCGAACAAGCATCTACATACAGGCATTTAGAACAAATGTCGATTCCTGATTTATTGAAAAACATCAATCAAGAAGATAAAACTGTTCCTGATGCGGTTGAAAAAGCCATTCCATCTATAGAAAAATTAGTGGCTGCTATCAGCGACAAAATGTTGGCAGGTGGAAGATTATTTTACATAGGTGCAGGCACCAGCGGAAGATTAGGCATTGTAGATGCCAGCGAATGCCCTCCTACTTTTGGTGTTCCTTATGGTCTTGTTATTGGTTTAATTGCCGGTGGAGAAAAAGCCATTACTCAAGCAGTTGAATTTGCTGAAGACAGCACCGATGAAGGTTGGACAGATTTGCAAAAACATTTTATTAGCGATAAAGACGTGGTAGTTGGTTTAGCTGCCAGCGGCACAACACCTTATGTGATTGGTGCATTAAAAGAATGTAGAAGAAGAGGCATTATTACCGGCAGTATCAGTTGTAATCCTAACTCACCCGTTTCTGCAGCAGCCGACTTTCCGGTTGAAGTAGTGGTAGGACCAGAATTTGTAACAGGCAGCACAAGAATGAAAAGTGGTACCGCTCAAAAATTGGTTCTCAATATGATCTCTACCTCCATCATGATCCAACTGGGAAGAGTAGAAGACAATAAGATGGTCAATATGCAATTAAGCAATGTGAAACTGGTAGACCGTGGTGTAAAAATGCTTATGGATCGATTATCCATCAGCGACTATGAAAAAGCCAAAGACTTATTATTGAAGCATGGCAGTGTAAAAAAAGCTGCTGAAGCGATTAGTCAATAAGAAATAGCTTACTTGAGATGCACGACATAGAACCTTTTTTTAACTGGCGGCATATTTATGTTGCAGAGGAAGATCCCCAATCGCCTTTTTTTGGAAGAACCTACAGTGAGTTTGAATTTTCTCAAACTGTTTACAATTATTATATCCATCCTCAATGGGATGATTTTGGAAGTAGAACTTTATACATCAAAATCATTTATGTAGATTATGAATTGAATTTTGCCATCATCGAAATGATTGGTGAGTGGAACGATGCTATTGAGAATGATATCATGGAATTAAAACGGGAGATCATTGATCAGTTATCGAAATTGAAAATCACGAAGTATATTTTGATCACCGAAAACGTATTGAATTTTCATAGCAGCGATAAAGAATATTACCAGGAATGGTTCGAAGAAGTAACAGAAGAAAACGGCTGGATAGTAGCACTCAATATGCCCGAAGCCACCCAACAGGATTTTAGAAAAAAGAAGCTTCATTATTACATCGAATTAATGGAAATAGCAGATTGGCGCATTTATAAGCCCTACCATTTGTTTAGAAAAATAGACGACCAGATTTTGAAAAGAATTACTGTTTAATTTCTTTTTATCGATCAAGTTCACTAAATTTCTGATTCAATTATTTTGTATGAATCAGGAAATCATTAACCTCTACGACGAGTATACCCATAAACCACTTAAACGTTCTGAATTCATTAAACGACTAACCCTCTTAACAGGAAGTCTTGCAGCGGCAATGAGTGTATTACCACTTATAGAAGTGAATGCACAACATGCTGCTATAACACCTGATGATGATCTGTTTACCGAGTACGGAAAATATGCTGGTGTGAATGGAGAAATGACTGCCTATATTGCCCGACCTAAAGCAAATAAAAAATATCCAACCATTATTATTATTCATGAGAACAGAGGCTTGAATGCACATATAGAAGATGTTGCCAGAAGAGCTGCACAAGCAGGTTATTTAGCGATCGCTCCAAACATTTTATCACCACTTGGAGAATTGCCTAAAAATGATGATGAGTTAAGAGCTAAGTTCAGCACATTAAAGCCTGATGAAAATATTCAAAATTTCAAACTGGCTTTTGATTATGCTTCCACCAGAAAAGATAGCAATGGTAAATTCGGTTGTGTTGGATTCTGTTGGGGTGGCGCCATGGCCAATAACCTGGCGGTTGAAGTACCTAATTTAAAAGCGGCTGTTGCATTTTATGGAAGACAACCAGAAGCGGCTAAAGTGGCCAATATTAAAGCGGCCGTTCAATTACATTATGGAGGATTAGACACCAGGGTAAACGAAGGGATCCCTGCATATGAAGCTGCTTTAAAAGCCAATAATATTTCTTATGAATTATATGTTTACGAAGGCGTAAATCATGCATTCCACAACGATACTGCACCAACAAGGTATAATGAAGCTGCAGCAAAATTAGCCTGGCAGAGAACCATTGATTTCTTTGGAAAAAATGTAAAATAGATTTTTAAGCTGAGAGTTGAATACAAACCTTATCTCCTGTATAAAATTGAAATGCTGCTGTGCGCACTTTAATAATTAGTCCATCAGACAATACTTCGATGATATAATAACTTCCAAAAAACAATACTCGTTTAACAATTCCGGTCAGACCAAGGCCCTCTTTATTGATGGAAAATTGTTCTGGGCGAACCATGGCTTTTTTACCTCTCACCCCTTCCCCAAATAATTGTTCAAATGCAGGATGAAGTGCAGTATCCACTAAATTATACTCCCCTAATAAAGCGGCTACGTATTCATTAGCCGGATGAAAATACAATTGCTTAGGGCTACCATCTTGAATGACCTTTCCATCTTTCATGATCAACAAACGATCTGCCCAATACAACAGATCAGTTGCATCATGTGAAACTAAAATACAAGTGATTTTAAGCTGTGTGCAAATATCATCAATCACCGATTGAATGATTTGTTTATGCACCCTATCCAGATTAGAAAATGGCTCATCTAAAAATAAAAGAGATGGGGCGGTAATTAATACTTTAGCCAAAGCAATACGTTGTTTCTCACCACCAGAAATTTCATCATTCTTTCTTTTCATCAAATGATCGATCTGACAAATTGAATAAACAATCGCTGCATCTTCATCGCTTAAGCGATTAGACATGGCCAATAATTCTTCAACACGATAATTGTTTCTTAATTCAAAATGTTGTGAGAGGTATCCAATTTTTGGATGTCCTGGTAATAATTGTTCTAAAGGGCCCAATACTCTTTCTTCATTAAAAAACACTTCGCCTCCATCTGGCTGAACCAGCCCAGCAATCATTTTCAATAATGTACTCTTGCCTGAGCCCGTTTCACCGGCAATACCAATTCTTTCCAATTTTTCTTGCTTGAAACTAATTGGTTGAACAATTGCCCTGCCCTGCTCTATTTTGGTGATCTCATTTACTTCTAAAAATGCCATTGAGTAGCTTATACATTGGCATTAAAAATAAACTAATAATTAAACTTTCGTACCTTTTATCTCAAATATTACCAACCTTTAAAATTTATCATTATGAATGCAGCCTCAAAATCAATTTACTATTTTGGGTTTTACCTTTATTTGGTAGGAGTAACGCTCATTTTTATGCCCAATTTTTTACTGAGCACCATGCAAATGCCAACAACCAATGAAGTATGGATCAGGGTAACAGGGGTTCTGGTTCTATGCCTGGGTTATTATTATCACATGGCTGGAGCAGATAACAACACTGCATTTATAAAACACACCATCCCAACCAGAATTTTAGTGTTTGGATCTTTTGCCATTTTCGCCAGTTTACAATTGGTTTCTCCCATGTTGATCATTTTTGGTACAGCAGATTTAGTTGGCGCAATTATTACTTGGAGAAGCTTACATAAAAAATAATTTATCTAGATTTAACCTATGATTACAGAAGCACTACGTTCGCAATTTCTTTTAAGAAAAGATATCACCTTTCTCAATTTTGGTTCTTTTGGCGCTTGCCCCAAACCCATTTTTGATCGTTATCAGCAATACCAATTAGAATTAGAACAAGAACCTGTTGAATTCATTGTAAAAACAGGATTGCAATACTTGAAGAATTCCCGTGTGGCATTGGGGAAATACCTTAACTGCCACGAAGACGATCTTGTTTTTATGGTCAACCCATCTCATGCGGTAAACCTGATCGCCAAAAGTTTTGCTTTAGCAGCAGGTGATGAAATTTTAACCACCGATCTGGAGTATGGTGCCTGCGACAGAACCATTCAATATTATTGCGACAAAGCAGGAGCAAAATATATTCGACAGAAGATTAGTCTGCCGATCGTTTCAAAGGAAGCATTCGTTGACGAATTTTTTAAAGCTGTTAATGGTAAAACGAAAATGATATTCATTAGCCATATCACCAGTTCTACCGGACTTCGATTTCCGGTTGAAGAAATTTGTGCAAAAGCAAAACAAATGGGCATTATCAGTTTTGTGGATGGCGCTCATGCACCAGGTCAGGTTCCATTAAATTTGAGTACACTTGATGCAGATATTTATACAGGTGCATGTCATAAATGGATGATGGCTCCTAAAGGTTGTACCTTTTTATATGTTAGAAGGGAATTGCAAAATCAATTTGATCCTTTGGTGATCAGCTGGGGCTATAATAGCACTACCCCATCTCATTCTCGTTTTTTGGATTATCATCAAACCCAAGGCACCAGAGATTTCTCGGCGTTTTGTACTGTACCAACTGTTATTGATTTCATGGAAAAAAATCAATGGCCTGAAGTTGCCAAAGCCTGCAAAAAAATGGTTCATGAAAACGCTTTGCCTTTTTGTAAACTATTTAAATCGGAACCTTTGGCTCCTATTCATGATGATTTTATTGTGCAACTGTTTAGCATACCTATCAAAACCGCTACACCTGTTGTATTAAAAGATTGTTTATTTGAAAAATACAAAATAGAAATTCCGGTAATGCCTCATGCCGATAAAGTGTATCTGCGATATTCTATTCAAGCATTCAATACACAGGGAGATCTAGATAAGTTAGCCGATGCAGTTAAAGATATTATTAAAACAACCAGTCTGATCGAAGTATAATTGGCTATAAAGTACTGATGTACAGATCCTCTACTTTTTTTCTTGCCCAAGGTGTTTTGCGCAAAAAAATAAGACTGGATTTTATACTCGGATTAGATTTAAAACAATTGATATTGATCATACGAGCCAGATCTTCCCAACCGAAATGGTGTACCAAATAAGTTAGGATCGATTCAAGTGTTTTTCCATGCAATGGATCTTTAGAAGGAATTGTTTCCATTTTATGAAGATAATCTTAACTTCATAATTATGCTTCTGCTAACCATTATTGTTTTACTCTTTCTTTTATTGCTTTTAATAGGGGTGGTGAAATTGCACCCCTTCCTATCATTTATTTTGGTGGCATTAATTGCAGGGTGGTGGCTAGGCATTCCTCCTCAAGCATTGGTTAACTCTGTAAAAAATGGTATCGGCCAGCTCATGGGAGACTTGTTATTAACCATTGGCCTAGGCGCAATGCTCGGAAAATTAATTGCTGAATCTGGT
>CALRYA010000013.1:0-124332 GCA_943372285.1 Sphingobacterium thalpophilum
TATTTTTTTCTTTTTTTATTTTCCTCTTAGCTTCTACACTAATCAGCGACTTTACCAATGTATTAATTGATATTCGAGACAATGCCATCATACTTCCAAAACCTATCAACGATAAAACATTTTTACTAGCTCGTTTATTTCATATCATCATCCATGTTTCTAAAATGGTATTGCCAATGACTTTACCAAGTTTGATAACAGTTGGAATTAAATATGGAAGCTGGGGTGTATTAGCATTGTTTTTTTTAATTCCACCAGTTACTCTTTTCACCATTTTTCTAATTAATGCTTTATATATTTTAATTCTTAAAGTATCTACTCCAGAGAAATTTAAAAATATCATCAGTTATTTTCAGATTGTATTTGCCATTGTTATTTATGGAAGCTATCAGATTGTTCCAAGAATGATCAATATGTCGGCATTTGAAAATTATCGTTTTCCTCAAACAAGCATTTCGCTTTTAGCTCCTCCTTTTTGGTTTGCTGGAAGCTGGGAGTTTTTATATCACCATAATTATTCCATTATCATTATTTGTGCCTTTATATTAAGTTTAGTAATGCCTGCTTTGTCAATCTGGGTAGTGATTAAATATTTTGCCCCCTCATTTAACCAAAAGCTGGCGATGATTTCGGGAAGCGATACTGCTGAAATTACTGATCAATCAAAAGTAATTGCTGCCAGTAATAAAAAGCCATTTGCCGAAATTCTTGCCAATTTATTTACCAAAAAAGGAGCCGAAAGAATGGGCTTTTTACATGCATGGTATATAACTTCCAGAAGCAGAGATTTTAAAATGAGGGTCTACCCTGCCATTGGATATTTATTGGTTTATATAGTTATTATGATTCTTCGATCGAGAAAAGGAGCACTGGAAGAATTACAAAATCAAACACTGGGAGGTAAAATTATTTTCTTAGGTGGTATTTACTTTATCAGCTTTGTGATTATACAAGCGTTGACTCAAATAAAGTATTCTGATAAGTACAAAGCATCATCCATTTTTTATACATCCCCCATTGCAATCCCAGGCCATATCATAAGTGGAGCAGTGAAAGCCACCATTCTTAAATTTTATATGCCGTTGGCATTAGGAGTTTGCTTTTTAGGGGTAGCCATTATGGGCATTTCAATATTGCCCAACTTATTGCTGGGAATGAGCAATCAGTTGTGTATCTGTTTTTTAATTGCCTATGTAAGCTTTGTAGAAATGCCTTTTAGCAGAACCGAATCAATTACAGTAAAAACAGGTGGCTTTATAAGAGGGATTATTAGCATGGTAATTCCACTGGTATTGGCAACCCTGCATTTTCTTATCTATAATTATATGATTGCGGTATTGATTTTATTGGTATTATCAGTGATAGCTGTTTGGTTAGTTGCGGGAAGTGTTTACAATAAAACTTGGGCTCAATTAAAAGTAGGCTATCAAGATTGATAGCCATCATTAATGACTCTTCACTCGGATTCTATAATTTTTAAACATGCTTTTCCATTGTATACTAATAACCCCAAGTACACCTTCTTTAATAATGCCTTTGCTCATTTTACTGACACCAATTTTTCTATCTCTAAAAATGATGGGAACTTCTTTTATTACGAAACCTAATTTCCAGGCTGCAAATTTCATTTCTATTTGAAATGCATATCCAACAAAGGAAATCATATCAAAATTAATTGCTTCTAATACTTTTCGTTGATAACATACAAAACCAGCTGTTGGGTCTTGAATGGGCATCCATGTAAGCAATTTTGTGTAAATAGCTCCTCCCCTGGAATACAACTGTCGATCTATTGGCCAGTTTTCAGTTTGCCCACCTTTTACATATCTACTACCAATAGACATATCAGCTCCGTCTAATTTACAGGCATTGTATAAATGTTCTAAATCATTGGGGTCGTGAGAAAAGTCTGCATCCATTTCAAAAATAAATTGATACCCTTTTTGCAAACTCCATTTAAATCCATGAATATAAGCAGTACCCAATCCTAATTTTCCAGAACGTTCCTCCAAAAACAATCGATCAGGAAATTGATGCATTAATTCTTTTACCAAATTAGCAGTTCCATCAGGTGATCCATCATCAATTACTAAAATATGGTACCCCTTATTCAAATTAAAAACAGCATGAATAATAGCTACTATATTTTCGCTCTCATTAAATGTTGGTATGATGACTATTTTCTCCAATTATGTTGAAAAATTTGCAATGAAGATACAATATTGATGAATGAAATTGCCGTTTTGGGACAATCTTAACCCAAATTATACAATTTGGAATATTCAATTGATTGCAAAAAAAGGATGGTCGGATGAATTATGGCTTTTTAACCAACGAACGATTTAATATCTCAGTGAGTTTTTGCTTGGTATTCATTGCAAAATCCCCTTTCATCATCCAATCGTAATATTGCGGTTCTTCTTTGAGCACTTGAGTAACTGGTTTGCCTTTGTGTTTTCCAAAATTGAAAATTTCAATCCCATTTTCTTTGATAAATCTGCGAGCAAAATCAACGATATCATCTTCGCCAGTAAATTTAACGATTTGCTCAACCGAATTTCCAATTTGAGGATATCGTTCTATTTGCGCTTCTAACACTTCCCAGGTAGCAGTAGCATCTACTTCGGCACCATGGGCTCCTTCCAAAACCTTATTGCAATAAAATTTATAGGCAGCACTTAATGTTCGCTGTTCCATCAGGTGAAATACTTTTTGAACATCTACTAATTTTCGATCATCAGTAGAAAATTCAATGCCTGAACGAAGAAACTCTTCAATCAACATTGGAATATCAAATCGATTGCTATTATATCCGCCCAGATCGCAGTTATCCATGAATTGTTTAATCTCATTGGCAATTTGCTTAAAGCTGGGTGCATCTTTTACCATTTCGTCTGTAATACCATGCACTTCGCTTGACCCTGCCGGAATAGGCATTAAAGGATTAACGAGTTTACGCTTAACTGTTTTAGAACCATCTACTGCAATTCTAACAATCGCAATTTCAACAATACGATCGTTGCTGATATTTACACCGGTAGTCTCTAGATCTATAAATGCAATAGGCTTTGTTAATTGTAAATTCATAGGATGGTTGATCTTTTATTATTGAGTGATTTCTTTTGCAAACGAAATTATGTCTAATCCATCATAATTGCCACTACTCATTAAGAGAATATTGGCATTACTAAAATCTTGTTGAGCCAACCAATCCGATAATTTTTTTGAGTCGTTAATTACCATCAACCCTTTTTTATTAAATCCCGCAACCACTTTTTCAGCTGGCAAATCGGGCATCCTTTTTAGCTCAAGTGCGTGTTTAGAGTAAAAAACCACCCCTACGTCTAATTGATCAAAAGCCCCATTATATTGTTCCATAAATGCAACATTCAAACTACTATATGTGTGCAATTCTAAAATGCCAAATAATTTCCTTTCAGGATATTGTTTCTTAACAGCTTCAACAGTTGCTTTTACTTTACTTGGTGCATGAGCAAAATCTCGGTAAACATTTATTGTGCTATTGGAAGCCAATAATTCCAAGCGTTTAGAGGCTCCCGAAAAATGATCCATCACGGAAACAAATTCAGCAGCATTTACACCCAATTCTTTACAAGCATAATAAGCAGCATTTAAATTCATTAGGTTATGGTTACCAAAAACATTGAGTACTCCTTTTGCACCATCAATTGTTACTGTTGTAACTCCATTATTGATTTCGTGTTCAGGAACTCCATATGGTTGGTAACGAATATCCGTTCGTTGATGATCATTGACTAATTGTTTGAGCACCGGATCTGTTTCATTATAAATAAGAATGCCCCCTTTTTCTATTCTATTCATGAAAATCACAAACTGTTCTAAATAAAATTCAAAAGTGGGAAACACATTAATATGGTCCCAGGCAATGCCTGTGAGTATACCAACATGTGGGTATAAAAAATGAAATTTTGGTTTTTTTTCAATGGCACTTGCAGGGTATTCATCGCCTTCGCAGACGATTACTGGGGCATCTGTAATATTCACAGACTGGTCAAACCCATTCAATTTGGCTCCTACCAAATAATCGAAATCCTTGTTCAATTGCCTAAGGGCATGCATAATCATACTAGTGGTCGTGGTTTTTCCATGACTCCCCCCCACAACAATCCTTTTCTTTGTCTTGCTTTCTTGATATATATATTCAGGAAAACTGTAGATAGACAGACCTAACTCTTTGGCTTTCAACAATTCAGGGTTGTCATCTTTTGCATGCATTCCTAAAATCACCGCATCTAAATCAGTGGTAATTAAGCCAGGATTCCAGCCAATTTTTGAAGGCAAAAGCCCTTCTTTTGCCAAATTCCCTGCTGCCGGCTCAAATATTTCATCATCGGTTCCTGAAACCTGATAGCCTTTTTTATGCAATGCAATGGCTAATTGATGCATTACACTCCCACCTATTGAAATAAAATGAACTCTCATACGTTATAGTTTTCTAGAAAGATTATTTAACATTTTCAATGATTTCTGGAAAGCTGCATTTTAGCTCAAAACCATATCTTTGTTTTGGTGCAAAATACATGCATATCCTACAAAAAATCAAATTGTATGAAAAAGATTGCTTTATTCTTACTTATTTCAGGTTTTGCAACAATTCTGTTGAGTGCTTGCGCTTCAGAAAAAGGTAGAGGATGCCCTACTACCAATCCACGTTATTTCAGGGGATAATTTTATTGGAGTTAACTAAATGGAGTAATTTTGTATAAATATTTATATGAAATGGATTCCATTAATATCCAGTGAACAATTGGATCTGATTAAAGAAAAGTCTTCACTTACACCACAGGTAATTTTTAAACACAGTACTCGTTGCAGTATTAGTTCTATGGCCTTGAATAGGCTGGAAAGAGAAGTTGCTCCTGAGAATGCTGATTTTTATTTTCTTGACTTGATACAGCATAGAAATTTATCTAATGCAGTAGCTGAAGTCTTTGAAGTACACCACGAATCACCGCAAATTTTATTGATCAAGAATACTGAATGTGTATATGATGAAAGCCATCAGGGCATTAGCATGCAAGAATTAAGCGAACAAATCTCTTCTAATTAAATAACCCATCATGCACATTACAGTATTTGGAGCAACCGGACAAGTTGGTAAAAGAATTGTACAACAAGCGCTTAATCGTGGATATACTGTAACAGCATTTGGCAGAAATGTAGAATCTTTAATAGATGCAGACAATCGGAACGAGAAATTAATTGCCCGTAAAGGATACATATTTGATGCTAAAGATGTAGCCAATGCATTGAAAGATGCAGATGCTGTTATATCTGTTCTGGGAGGTGCATTTGACGGGTCTGATAAGAGCAGAAGCCTGGGTATAAAGAATATTATTGCTCAAATGGAAGCAAAAGGCATTCATCGAATAGTAGCTTTGGGAGGGTTGGGAATTTTAAATGCAACGGAAGACAGTTTATTAATAGATAGCGAAAACTATCCAGAAGAGTTCAAACCTGTTGGAATGGAACATTTGAAAGCCTATGAATTTTTATTAGCTTCTACATTAGATTGGAGTTTTTATTGCCCACCGAATATTATTGATGCAGATGAAACGGGATTATTTATTACCAATATCAATTATGCGCCACATCCTAATTCATATAAAATCAATGCAGGTGATTTAGCATTGTCTATGTTGAATGCGGTGAGTAAAAATGAATTCATTAATGAAAGAGTAGGCATATCGCAGACATAAGTTATTGGTTATTGGTTATTGGTTATTGGTTATTGAATTACGTATAAGATGATAGAGATTATTGGTTACTGTATTGCATTATTAATAGGTGTTTCGCTCGGATTAATTGGAGGCGGCGGGTCTATTTTAACCATACCGGTATTGGTCTATTTATTTAAGATGGATCCACTATTAGCAACAGGATACTCCTTATTCATAGTAGGCTGCAGTAGTTTACTGGGCGCATTTATGAAGTTTCGCAAACAAGAAATAGACTTAAAAGCTGCTGGATATTTCGGGCTCACTTCAATTGTTACGGTGATATTGGTACGTAAATATTTATTGCCGATAATTCCAAATGACTTATTTAGTATCGGTGATTTTATGATCACAAAATCAATGGCAACTCTTTTACTATTTGGCATTGTAATGATTATTGCATCCATAAATATGATTAATAGAAAAGCCAATCAATCGAATGAGCCTAGAAAACTCAATGCAAATGCTGCATTAATAAGGGGCTTCGAAGTTGGTATTCTAACAGGATTTATAGGCGCTGGTGGCGGATTTGTTATTATTCCAGTTTTATTATTTTCTTTCCAATTATCCATGAAGAAAGCCATTGGTACATCTTTATTAATTATTGCAGCAAATTCTTTATTTGGATTTGTTGGCGATTTATTTACAACTCGCTTCGACTGGTCCTTTCTGCTTGCCATAACTTCTATTAGTTGTATAGGTATTTTAATTGGAAATTGGCTAAGCAATACCATTTCTGGAAATAAATTGAAAAGAGGATTTGGATTTTTTGTACTTTCAGTGGGTTGCTATATTATTATTCATGAAATCATCAAATTACGATAAACAAGGAAAAACAATCCTATTAATAGCAATAGGTGTTTTTATTGCCGTAACTTTCTTTAAACAGATTTCTTCGAACAAAAAACAGGATCAAGTTTCTTTAAATTATTCAGATACAAGTTGCTGGGTGGGTGCTGGATTGTTTCAAATACCTGAAACCAAAACAGGTGATACAATTCGCTATGGAAGATCACTTATTAGTAATACAGCATTTTATTTTGGCCCAAAAGGAACCATCAAATCCATTAGCAATGGAATGAATTGCCAGAATTGTCATTTAGATGCAGGCACAAAACCCTGGGGAAATAACTATGGAGCTGTTGCAGCAAATTATCCATTATTTAGAGATCGATCAGGCACTATAGAAACCATTGAAAAAAGAATAAATGATTGCTTTGAGAGAAGCTTGAATGGAAATGCTATTGCCAATGAATCGTATGAAATGAAAGCTATGGTAGCTTATATCAAATGGCTTGGAAAAGATATTCCGCAACAAACAAAACCAAGAGGGAGTGGTATACAACAGCTTGTCTATTTAAACAGAGCAGCAGATCCTCAAAACGGAAAAATCATCTATACAAATAACTGTGAGAAATGCCATGGAAACAATGGTGAAGGCCAAAAAGATTCTTCAAATATTGGTTATACCTATCCTCCCCTTTGGGGAAATCACAGCTACAATGTATCTGCAGGATTATTTAGACTTTCGCGTTTTGCAGGATTTGTAAAAAACAATATGCCCAATACCATTAATTATCATAATCCAGTATTAACGGATGAAGAAGCCTGGGATGTAGCAGCATTCGTTAATTCACAACCAAGACCAAATAAAAAGTTTGGAGCAGATTGGCCGAATATTAGTAAAAAACCAAAAGATTATCCTTTTGGGCCATATATCGACAGTTTGACTGAGATAAGACACAAATTCGGTCCCTGGAATTAGTAAGTTTCTATTCTTATATTGCTAACTGCTAAGTTTAAACCAATTCAATAACCATGGCGCTTGCTCCACCTCCCCCATTACAAATACCTGCACCGCCAATTTTTCCATTATGTTGTTTCAGTACATTGATTAATGTCACTATAATTCTTGCACCACTGCAACCCAAAGGATGACCTAATGATACTGCACCTCCATGCACATTCACTTTTGCTGGATCTAATTTCATTTTTTGTGTGTTGGCAATTCCTACAACAGAAAATGCTTCGTTCAACTCAACGAAATTCAAATCGTTCATTTGCAATCCTGCTTTAGCAACTGCTTTGGGCAAAGCCAATGAAGGTGTTGTAGTGAACCATTCAGGAGCTTGTTCTGCATCCGCATAACTTCTAATTATTGCTATCGGCTTAATTCCTAATTCATCTGCTTTTTCTTTGCTCATCAAAACCAATGCAGCAGCACCATCATTCATGGTACTGGCATTTGCTGCAGTAACAGTGCCTTCTTTAATGAATGCGCCTTTGAGTTCAGGAATTTTATCGAACTTAACATTGAAAGCTTCTTCGTCTTTCGAAAATAAAATGGGATCTCCTTTTCGTTGTGGAATGGCAACTGGAACTATTTCGTTACTGAACCAACCATTATTGGTTGCCTGTTGACTTCTTGTATAACTCTCCACTGCAAATGCATCCTGATCGGCTCTTGAAATATTACATTCTTTTGCACAAAGCTCTGCAGCATTTCCCATTGCATAATTATGGTAAACATCGGTAAGGCCATCTTTAGCCAACCCATCAATCATAGAAACATTGCCGTATTTATTGCCCCAACGCATATTGGGAGAATAATATGGCACATTGCTCATACTCTCCATACCTCCAGCAACAACAATATCTGAATCACCTAATAAAATTGATTGTGCACCTTGCGCAATTGCTTTCATTCCGCTGGCACAAACTTTATTTACTGTAGTAGCAATTACAGAATCAGGTAAGCCTGCAAATTTTGCCGCTTGACGTGCTGGTGCTTGCCCTGTATTTGCTTGAATTACACAGCCCATCAATACTTCGTTTACCAATGCAGGATCAATACCCGCTTTTTCTATTGCTCCCTTAATTGCGATTGAACCTAATTGAGGTGCAGTAAAATCTTTCAGGCTACCGCCGAAACTTCCAATGGGGGTTCTTACTGCTGAAACGATGTACACTGTTTTACTTTGCATGGTATTGATTTGTGGTGCAAATTTAGGGAAAAAACTAACAAGTGTTAGCGGGGGAAGAGATAAAAAATAAGAGATAAAAGATAAGAGATATAGTTGATTATATAATTTTTTGAATTCCATCTAATTATTTATCCTCAAGAATGATTTCATTTTATAGAGGTCACACTACAAAATTTCGTAATTGTCAAAGCGTGAATAATGTAATTCTTATCGCTCATTGTACAAAGTACTTTATAGCAAAAGGGGTCACTTTGTATAATTCCTTAAAGTATATAAGCACAGTGTTTTTGCACATTAAATTCAACGAAATGAAAAATCATCAATTATTCAGTCCAACAGAACTTGGTTCCATTCATTTGAAAAATCACATTGTAATGGCTCCAATGACAAGGTGCCGTGCCATTGGCAATATGCCAAATGAGTTAATGGCGAAATATTATCAACAAAGAGCTACTGCAGGGTTGATTATTACTGAAGGCACATCCCCGTCTCCTAATGGATTAGGCTATGCAAGAATACCAGGTATTTTTAGCAAAGAACAAGTTGAAGGTTGGAAAATAACAACGGCTGCAGTACATCAAAGTGGAGGAAAAATATTTGTACAATTAATGCATACAGGAAGAATCAGTCATATACTAAATATGACACATGGTTCAGAAATAATTGCTCCATCAGCCTTAAAAGCGGCAGGCCAAATGTGGACGGATGCTAAACAATTACAGGACTATCCTACTCCTAAAGCAATGACTGCCGAGGATATTATTTCAACACAAGCAGAATATGTAATCGCGGCAAAAAATGCCGTTGAAGCTGGTTTTGATGGCGTTGAATTACATGGAGCGAATGGTTATTTATTGGAAGAATTTTTATCGCCAATTACTAATGTGCGAACAGATAACTATGATGGAAGCATCGAAAACAGGTGTCGCTTTGTGCTTGAAGTAGTATCACAAGTTGCAGCAGCAATTGGCAAAGGAAAAACGGGCATTCGCTTATCGCCATATGGAGTAGCCGGAGACATGCCAAACTATCCAGAAATTGATGCTACTTATGATTACCTCTCCAAAGAATTAAACAAATTGGATATTGCCTACATTCATTTGGTTGATCATTCAGCGATGGGAGCTCCTACAGTTCCGATTGAAATTAAAAAAGCAATTCGCAAAAATTTCAAAAACACCTTGATTATTTGTGGCGGTTACGACATAGAAAGCGGTGAAGAAGATCTTAAAAGTGAATTATGTAACCTTATAGGATTTGGAAGACAATTTATCAATAATCCAGACTTGGTAGCAAGACTTGAACATGACCAAGAATTATCACAAAATCTAAAAACAGAGTTATTCTATTCCGCTGATGAAAAAGGATATACAGATTACCCCAATTTTAAAGTTCCGGTAGTACATCAAATTCAATAAACAAATAAACAAAATATAATGAAAACAGAAATAGGAATAACCAATGCTAACAGTCAATCAGTTGCCAATGAACTTGCAAAGGTTTTAGCAGATGAAACAATCATCTATATCAAAACAAAAAATGCGCATTGGAATACTGAGGGAGCAGATTTTTACACGATGCATAAATTCTTCGAAACACAATTTGGGCAATTAGATGAAATGATTGACAGTGTTGCAGAACGTATCCGTACCATTGGCCATTATCCTCCATCAACATTAAAATTGTATTTAAGCTTAACACATCTTTCAGAACAAAAAGGAGAACAGAACGACAGTCAAGGATTCATCAAAGAACTTTTAAATGATCATCAAAGTACAATTATCGTTTTGCGAGAACACATAAAGTCGTTTGCAAAAGATTATCATGATCTTGGCACTAGTGACTTTGTAACTGGTCTAATGGAAATGCATGAAAAAATGGCCTGGTTTCTCCGGTCTCACTTGAAAAATAAAGAAAAATAAAGACGAGTTTGAATACATAAAGATGTTTATTCTTGAATAAAAAACATTTTCATTCCATAATGCCCCAAAAGCGTAAATAAAGCACAGCGGGTAACTACTCCTACACAACACCAAACCAATAATTTTGGTATTGCTACATTTAAACCTGTTCCAACTCCAATACTTACTGGAGCTCCAACAGTCATTGTTCCAAAAAAGCCCAACCCAATAACACCATATTTATTCCATATTTTATAGATCAGTTTGCTTTTATCTTCTTCTTTTTTAGTTTTTCTGAATTTATTTAAATAAAGCTGTATTTTTTCACCTAAAAATGCAGCAAAGAATACACCTAATAATCCCCCGACAACTGTTGTTACAAAAATGAGCCAAGAAGGTATATTCATCGCAAATCCTGCCGGAATGGCCGCATAAATTTCAAAAGTTGCTAATCCGCCTACAGTAAGTATTTTATAAAACATTTTGTATCTACTAATTTATAGTAAAGTAAGTACAAGAAATCCACTTCACAAAGAATGGTAAGGGCAGAGGATTTTACTATTAGATACAAAAAAAATAAAAACAATCTTTAACTCCATGAAAGTTTGATGATTTATTATTTACTCTAACTTTAACTGGCCTAATTTAATGAGAACCTACAAAGCCAATAAACCAATTTTATGCTAACCGCAATCAATCCTAAACTCCCTATGCTTGATAAAGCAATTACCAAAGCCTATTATATTGATCAATTGGGTTTTGAGAATCTAGGCTCAAGTAATTATGATGGATATTTAATGGTAAAAAAAGATCAAATTGAAATTCATTTTTTCGAATTCAAAGGGTTGGATCCAAAAGAGAATTACGGTCAGGTTTACATCAGAACAAATAATATTGATGCGCTGTATCAAAGTTTTATCAATAAGCAAGTAGCTATTCATCCAAATGGCTTATTAGAAATCAAACCATGGGGTCAAAAAGAATTTTCTTTACTCGATCCCAACAACAACCTAATCACTTTCGGGCAAAGTATTGATTAATACTAAGCAACAATTTCATTGAATAGTTGTTAATCTATTTAATGAACACCACATTTTTATCGGCTAGATGGGAGCATTTAATCATGGCTAACTATGCAGTAAACCCTCAATTGCTGCAACCATATCTTCCAGAAGGGGTTGAACTGGATTATTTCCACGATACAATTTTTGTAAGTTTAGTTGGTTTTATGTTTAAGAATACCAGCCTATTCAATATCCCCATCCCTTTTTTGGGAACATTTGAAGAGATCAACCTACGTTTTTATGTGAAACGCAAAGAAGGCAATACTTTTAAACGAGGCGTTGTTTTCATCAATGAAACGGTTCCTTTCAAGCCTGTTGCATATATTGCCAATAAACTATACAAGGAACATTATATATCAATTCCTACCAGAAGTGAAATCAACTTTTCAGTATCCAATAAAACAATACAGTATGATTGGAAAATAAATAATGCATGGAATAAGCTATTTGTAAATACTTCGAATATTGCTGCACCTATGATAGAAGGAAGTGTAGAAGAATTCATTTTTGAACATTATTACGGATATACTAAAATAAATGATCGGCTTACTCAAGAATACAAAGTAAATCATCCAAGATGGTTGATCAATAAAGTAAACGACTATACTGTAGAATGCGATTTCAAATCGATGTATGGAACTGAATTTGAATACTTAAAAGACAATGCACCCCATTCAGTTATTGTGGCTGAAGGATCTGCAGTATCAGTTGATTGGAAAAGAACACAATTTTAAAATGATAGTAGAACAAAAAGATCAAGACAGAATCATCGAAATGGCTTGGGAAGATCGCACCCCTTTCGAGGCAATTCTCTTTCAATTTAATTTAACAGAAGCCGATGTAATTGCGCTAATGAGAAAAACATTAAAACGAAGTAGTTTTAATTTATGGCGCAAAAGAGTGAATAGCGGAATTAGTCAAAAACATTCCATCAAAAGAAGTGCTGACATAAAAAGGTTTAAGTGCAGTCGGCAAAAAACTATTTCCATGAATAAAATAAGCAAGCGCTAAATGGTAGTTGAATTTACTACAGATTATCCATCTATACTTAAGAAAATAGATGCAATTGATCCAATAAAATATGGAAAAACAAGGAATTATATAAATGGTGGGGTTACTTATTTATCACCCTATATTTCAAGGGGAGTCATCAGCACTAGACAAGTGCTCGAGTCAATACTATCCAAAGGTTATGCGATAAAAGAAATAGATTCTTTTGTGAAAGAATTATGTTGGCGAGATTATTTCCAGCGTACGGGGCAGGTTAAAAATTTAAATGAAGATATTAAACAAGCACAAAAAGAAATATCAAATAAAGAAATTCCCATTAATGTATTAGATGGGAAAACTGGAATTGAAGGTATTGACAATGCAATAATCTCATTACAAGAAAATGGATACATGCACAACCATTGCAGAATGTATACTGCTTCATTGGTTTGTAATATTGCACAATCCCATTGGAAACAGCCATCTACATGGATGTATTATCATTTATTAGATGGAGACTTTGCAAGTAACATTTGTAGTTGGCAATGGGTAGCCGGAGCCAATAGTAATAAAAAATATTATGCCAATCAAGAAAATATTAATAGATACACGTTCACCAATCAGCAAAATAGTTATCTAGATCACTCTTATGAAAAACTTGAAATGTTAAGCATTCCTAAAGAATTATTAGAAACATTACCGCTTAACCTATCTACTACACTACCAGAAGCCAATTCCATTTCTTTTGACAATACAGTGCCAACATTCATTTATAATTACTATAACCTTGATCCCTTGTGGCATAACAATGAAAAAGGCAATCGAATATTATTATTAGAACCATCGTTTTTCAAGGATTTCCCTATTAGCCCCAGATGCGTTGATTTTATGTTGTCATTATGCAGAAATATTCCAGACATACAAGTGTATATTGGTTCTTACAAATCATTTACTGAACAGTATAAAAGCCATTCAGTTTATTTTAAAGAACATCCGTTAAATATTGGATACAATGGTATAGAAGAAACCAGAGACTGGATTGCTCCAACAATAGCTGGATATCACCCTTCCTTTTTTGCATATTGGAAAAAAGTAGAAAAAGAATTATCTAAAACGTTTATAAAATGATTTTATCAAAAAATGATATTGTGCAATTAGAGCAGCGTTACAGAACAGCTTTTATTAATTCATTGGCAGGCTTTCGTCAAGCTGTTCTAGTAGGAACTCAATCTGCAGAAGGCAAATCCAATCTTGCCATATTCAATTCGTTGATTCATCTGGGTGCAAACCCAGCATTGTTTGGGCTAATTAACCGACCTGATAGTGTTCAAAGAGATACATTACAAAACATCAAGGACACAAATACATATACTTTAAATTATGTAAAAGCTGCTGATTATAAAAAAGCCCATCAAACATCTGCTCGTTATGATAAAGGAGTGTCTGAATTTACTAAAGTTGGCTTTACCGAATTATTCAAATCCGAAATCAATGCTCCTTTTGTAGCAGAAGCAATTGTACGAATTTCTATGCAACTAGAAGAAATCGTTCCTATTGCAATCAATGGTACTATCCTAATCATTGGAAGTATTCAATCAGTAGAAATGAATGATGAATTGATTGGAACTGATGGTTTTGTAGACCTCGCCAGTGCAGCCGTTTTAATTAGTCAAGGCTTAGATGCTTACTTTACAGCTTCTAATGTTGGAAGATTAAATTATGCAAAGCCTTAATTTATTTCACCAGCTCAATACCTGTTTGAGTAAATACAATCAATTTTTGCTTATATAAATTACCCGTGGTCATTTTAAACGTTTTCTTACTCATTCCAAAGAATGCATAGATTGCTTCAGGATCTGACTTATCGTAATATGGAAGATAACCTTCGTTCTCTTTTAACAATCGAATGATTTTTTCTCCTTCGTCTTCAACTTTGGTAAAACCTGGTTTACCTAAAACCAAATCAATTTTGTTATCCGGTCGAATTTTTTTGATAAAGCCTTTTAATTTATCTCCAACTTCTATTTTTTGAAAAATTTCATTGCCATGTAAAATACCAATATGTTTATTGTTGATGATCATTACATAACCCAACTCTGATGTTCTATATGCTAATAAATCAACCAAGTCCATCTCTTTAACGGTTAACTCATCGTTACTCATAGAACTTTCGATCTTTTCAGTAGCTGCTACCCTTCCTGTCATTTCATCGATATACAATTTGACCAAGTACTCCCCTCCTAATCGCATTCCTGATACTTGCTTAGAAGCTGGAACAAATAAATCCTTCATCAAACCCCAATCCAAGAAAGCACCTTGTTTCGTTACAGACAATACTTTAAGTTTAGCAATTTCTCCAACAACTGCATTGGCCTTTTGAGTAGTGGCAATTAGTCGATTATCGGAATCGTGGTAAACAAATACTTCTAATTCATCTCCAATGCGCAATCCTTTCGGCACAAATCTTTTGGGCAATAAAATACCTTCCCCGCCATCGTCGAGGTAAAAACCAAAATCTACTTTTCGGCTAACTTTTAATGTATTATAACTGCCTACCTGAACGGGTTCCATTTGTTTGTTTTAAAATAATTCGGGGGCAGTATCTTTTGACACTGCTTGCTCCCATTCCATTTCAATGGTTTTACTAAAATCAGTGAGTTTGGCCCCAACAGCCTTCCAACCCATCACATCCACCATTTTAGCTACTTTGAATTTGGCCTTTCTTACTTGTTGACCTCTGCCTGTTTGTACTACTAAGATAGGCTGATCATCGGTAGAAATGGCTATTAAATAATTACCAGCTCCCTCTTTAATGAAACTAAACTGTGTTTTAAGAGTAGAAGTCTCAATTTTAAAACGCTTGATATTGTATTGAGATTTATCCTGATCGAGATATACAGCGGAAATGATCTTTTCAGGATTAAACTGTTCAATCAATTTTATTTTATCAGATTCAAAGCGTTGGGTAATTTCCGTGTCGGTTAATTCGTAAGATCCATCGGTATAGAAAACCACAATTTTTTCATCTTCAAAGCTACCTAAGTATTTTCCTTTTTCTTCTGTATTCAATCTTCCGAATTTGTCATCGAACCAAAGCTTTCTGCCGGCCAAAGTACTCTTGCCAGCTTCTTTCATTTTAACGGTTTTAATTGGATACTTGCTTACTTGATTGCCCATGCTACTCCTACCTTTGATTTCTAATTCTTCAAAAAAGAAATCAAGTTCTTTAATACGAGCAGTGCAATTAGGGCTTAAAATAATTTTAACCGATTCAGCTTCGCCATTCGGATTGGCGGAAAAATAATGTACCCTGCTCTTCTCAGAACCCTTGGTTAAATCATATTCCTTTTCTCGAGTAACACCAGTAACATTAAATCGCTTGGCATAACTCACCCCAGACTTACCATCTACATACATTAAGTTATAGGTAGTACGTTCATCGTTCTTCTCAAATACAGCCGCATGGATAATGTCTTTGCCGATAAATACTTTATCTGACACTTTTACCACTTTCATGATTCCTGATTTAGTGAAAGCGATGATATCGTCGTAATCGGAACATTCGCATAAAAACTCATCTTTCTTTAAACTTGTTCCAATAAATCCTTCTGCCCTGTTCAGATACAATTTAGTATTGGCAATGGCCACTTGCTTCACCTGAATGGTGTCAAACTCTTTTATTTCTGTTTTACGCTCTCTGCCTTTGCCATATTTCTTTAGCAAATTTTCATAATAAGCAACTGCAAAATCAGTCAAGTGCTCTAAATCGTAATTCACTTGTTTGATCTCTGCTTCAATATTTTTGATCTGCTCATTGAGTTCATTAATATCTAGCCTATAAATTCTTCTAACGGGCTTTTCTGTAAGCTTAACAATATCTTCCCTCTCAATAGGTCGTTTTAATTTTTTCTTAAAAGGCGTGAAAGCTTTATCGATTGCTTCCAATACTTTTTCCCAATTCTCAAGTTTTTGTTCTAACTCTTTGTAGATCTTTTCTTCGAAGAAAATTTTCTCCAATGAGGTATAATGCCATTTATCTTCTAACTCACCTAATCTTATCTCCAATTCTTTTTGCAATAAGGCCTTAGTATACTCTACAGAAGCTTTCAACAATTCCTGTACTGTTAAAAACATGGGCTTATGATCGGAAATCACACAAGCATTAGGAGATATACTCACTTCACAATCCGTAAATGCGTATAAAGCATCAATGGTTATATCAGGTGAAATACCTGCAGCTAGATCAATCTGTATTTCAACTTCTTGAGCTGTAACATCAATTACTTTTTTGATTTTTATTTTTCCTTGTTCATTGGCTTTAGTAATACTTTCCATGAGCTGGGTAGTAGTTACCCCATAAGGCACATCACGAATTACCAATGTTTTTTTATCCAATTCCTCTACATGCGCCCTAACCCTTACTTTTCCTCCTCTTTTGCCATCATTGTAATTGGCCACATCAATCATTCCCTTTGTTTGAAAATCGGGAAATAATTCAAATTTTCTTCCTCTCAAATGCTTGATAGATGCTTCTATCAATTCACAAAAATTATGAGGCAATATTTTGGTAGACAAACCCACTGCAATTCCATCTGCCCCTTGTGCTAAGAGCAAAGGGAATTTCATAGGAAGATTGATGGGTTCATTCTTTCTTCCATCATAACTTAATTGCCACTGAGTAGTTTTGGCGTTGAATGCTACTTCTAAAGCAAACTTTGATAAACGTGCTTCAATATACCTGGAAGCAGCAGCATCGTCTCCCGTTCTTACATCTCCCCAGTTACCTTGGGTTTCAATCAACAAATCTTTCTGTCCCAAATTCACCAAAGCATCTCCAATGCTTGCATCTCCATGCGGATGGTATTGCATACTCTGTCCGATGATATTGGCCACTTTATTGAATCTTCCATCATCCATTTCTTTCATGGAGTGCAAAATTCTTCTGTGCACCGGCTTCAAGCCATCTTCAATTGCAGGCACAGCCCTTTCAAGAATTACATAAGAAGCATAATCTAGGAACCAATTTTTATATTGCCCCTGAACACCAGTTTCATTATCAAAAACCCTATTTTCCCTTTTCTCTTTCGCCATAATTATAATCTTTTTCAACAAATAACAAATAACCAATAACCAATAACTTACATCTTAAATGTGTCATGTTTAGCATCTTCCAAACCATTCAACTCAAATACAATGATATCAGTAACCGCCACTACCTGATGCCAGGCCCAAGGTTCAATTTCAACGATTGCAGGAGCAATAATTTTTTCAGTCCCTTTTTTTTCTGAACGAATATCTTTCCAATTCAACAAAGCAGATCCACTCATGATGATGATTTGCTCTGGATTTTTCTTTTCCGCTGTACCCTTATGATAATGGTCTCCGCTGGCTGAACCTGCTTTTCGATATGCCACAATAAACTGACCAGTTCTATTGGTATCAAAATAATGGGTGGCCCCACGCTCATCTTCACCAATTTTATCCAACGGTATTACTCTAACCATTTTATTGCATTTTTAATTAGCCAATTGAACAGTAATTTCTTTCCAACCCTTATTCCAATCACCCGCAATCGAGAGTTTTCCAATGCTTGCTAATTCTTTCAAACGCCAAACTAAAAAAGCATCTCCAGTTTGCACGGGCATTTTATTGAGAGTGTTCGAAATGACTTTGTTTAATTTCTGAGAATCACCAGAAACCTGATTGAGTAAATGCTTATCAAAAAACTCCACTTCTTTGGCCACAATTTTTTTCCCCCCTTCTAAAAAACGAACTAATGAATTTTCTGAAGCTATTTTTTTCCATTCATCTGGATCTATTTCAAACTCACTCAATGTAATTGGCCTGGCTAATTTTTTGGCTTTCAAAAATTCTTTAGGCTGAATCTCATGCAAATGAGTAGGATAAAAAATATTGCCTTTTTCATTGAAAAAAGGAAGATTATTCAAGTATAATACCTGCACCCTTCCTGCAAAATCTTTCAGTTGATTCATCAACCAATAATATCCACAAACATCATGTGCATTCTGACCCATCCAGATCCATACTTCCTGGGTTTCATCTTCGGTTAATTGCTGAATCAATTGATGAACCGTTAATTTATCGTCAACAATGTCCAATTGATCTTCGTAAGGAGAATTGGTTAATACATTCTTCCACCAATCCCTGCGCTGCTGATACCCTTCTGTTTGATAAATGTCCGCTAAGGGCCCAACTGCAAAGTCATCTTTTATTTCTAATACGGTTCCTTGCAAACTTTCATCCATCTCTATGGCAGTTTCTAAGGCTTTTATATTTGCATTTTCAAAAACGATATGAATCATAAAAATTATTAAAATTAATTGCTCAAATTATGCTGTTACTATATCCAATTCAACTCTAAGATTATTGATAATAAATTCCTGTCTCTCCATGGTATTTTTACCCATATAATATTCCAATAGATCCTGAATATGATCTCCTTGCTCTAGTATTACCGGATCTAATCGCATATCTCTTCCAATGAATCGTCCGAACTCTTCAGGAGATATTTCACCCAAACCCTTAAATCGGGTAATCTCTGGCTTGCTACCCAACTTCTTTACGGCTTCTTGTTTTTCTGTTTCATCGTAGCAATAAATAGTTTCCTGCTTATTCCTCACCCTAAATAATGGAGTTTGTAAAATATATACATGCCCTTTCTTCACTAAATCTGGAAAGAATTGTAAAAAGAAAGTCATCAATAATAAACGAATATGCATTCCATCCACATCGGCATCTGTTGCAATAACAATGTTATTATAACGCAATCCTTCCAGGCCTTCTTCGATATTTAAAGCGTGTTGCAACAAATTGAATTCTTCATTTTGATAAACCACTTTTTTAGTTTCTCCAAAAGAGTTCAATGGCTTACCTCTCAAACTAAATACCGCCTGCGTGTCTACATTTCTCGATTTGGTAATGCTACCACTTGCACTATCCCCTTCGGTAATAAATATTGTGGTATTATTTTGCACAGCAATAAAAGCTTCTTTGTTTTTTGCAGGAAGCTCGTCATTTAAATGTGTTCTGCAGTCGCGCAATTTTTTATTGTGCAAATTGGCTTTCTTGGCTCTCTCATTCGCCAATTTTTTAATGCCAGCTAATTCTTTTCGCTCTCTTTCGTTCTGCTCAATTCTTTTCTTTAATGCATCGGCAGTTGTTGGATTTCTATGTAAGAAATTATCCAACTCCTTGGATAAAAATTCCTGCACAAAATTCTTCATGCTTGGGCCACCTTCAGCAACATTCTGTGAACCTAATTTTGTTTTTGTCTGACTTTCAAAAACTGGTTCTTGCACCCTTACCGAAACTGCAGCTACAATACTTGTTCTAATATCAGATGCATCGTAATCTTTTTTGAAAAAATCACGAACTACTTTTATGTACGCTTCCCTGAATGCTTGCTGGTGGGTTCCGCCCTGTGTAGTATACTGACCGTTTACAAAAGAGAAAATATCTTCGCCATAATCATTGTTATGACTCATGGCTATTTCAATATCATCTCCTTTTAAATGTATGATCGGATAACGCAATTCATCTGGATTGGTTTTGCGTTGCAATAAATCGAGCAATCCATTTTTACTTACATACTTCTTATTGTTGAAATGAATAACCAATCCTGCATTGAGGTAACAATAATTCCACAATTGATTCTCGAGGTACTCATAGATATAGTGGAAATTTCTAAAGATGGTATCATCCGGAGTAAACACTACTAATGTTCCATTCGGTTCATCTGTTTTTACTTCTTTATGATCTTTAACCAAAAATCCTTTTTCAAATTCTGCTGTTTTTTGCTTGCCTTCTCTAAATGCAGTAACCAAAAAATGTTCACTCAATGCATTCACCGCTTTAGTACCTACCCCATTCAATCCAACACTTTTCTGAAATGCTTTACTATCGTATTTAGCGCCTGTATTAATTTTACTAACAACATCCACTACCTTACCTAAAGGAATACCTCTTCCAAAATCTCTAACGGTTACTGTTTTCCCTTCTATAGACAACTCCACTTGTTTGCCATAACCCATTGTATATTCATCAATACAGTTATCGATAACTTCTTTAATGAGTACATAAATTCCATCATCTGCAGCGGAACCATCACCTAGTTTACCAATATACATCCCAGGTCTTAAGCGAATATGTTCCTTCCAATCGAGTGATTTTATCGAGTCTTCGTCATACTGAACCAAATTTTTATCATCTGCCATAGTTCCTTTTTTGTTGCTTTTTTTGCCAATGGCAAATCTAACCCCCTCAGATTCAACCCCAATTATACTTTTCTACAAATAGGGTTTAACTGTGGATAAATGATGGTTTTTGAGTGATTTTTAGCGCTCATTCCTACCTTTAGGGCAATTATGGAGCCATTTCTGCCAATTACCGATCTAGACTACCTAAAAACCTATGCTCAATCCAAAGAGCAGGAAAACGATCGATTTAAGGATTTTGTGAAGCAAATCAACAACCAAGAGGTAGATGAACTGGTGCAAGAATTGGATCGAAAAATTTCTCCTACCATTAGCTGCACCGATTGCGGCAACTGTTGCAAATCTTTAATGGTTTGTTTAAATGAATCAGAAGCAGATCGATTAGCAGGTCATTTAAATCAAACAAGAGAAAAATTTGATGCTACTTATTTAGAAAAAGGAAGCAATGGAATGATGATCATGAATCAAATGCCCTGTCATTTTTTGAGCGATAATAAATGTACTATTTACGAATATCGTTTTGAAGGATGTAAAGAATTCCCTGCCTTGCACTTACCACATTTTACCAGAAGATTGTTTACTACATTTATGCATTACGATAGATGCCCGATCATATTTAATGTAGTGGAACAAATGAAAGATCGAATGCATTTTGATAAAGACCAATAACCAATGAGCAACACTATTTTTTTTGGCATAGATCAACTATTAGCGAGTCATCCATCTTGGAAGCATCAGCCAATAGGCTTGGTTAACAATGAAGCAGCAAGAACACATAATGGAACACCTACAAGAAAGGCATTACAAGATGCAGGATTTAAATTGGTGAAATTATTTTCTCCAGAACATGGTTTGTCTGTCAAGGGAGCTGATGGAGCAGCTATGCATGATGGTGTAGATGAATTGACAGATTTGCCGATTATCAGTTTATATGGAAATAAATTAGCTCCCACTAAAGAAGATCTAATTGATGTAGAAATTATATTGTTTGATGTACCCGATGCTGGTGTTCGATTTTATACTTATCTCTGGACATTGAGTTATTTATTAGAGACCTGCGCAACAGTTAAAAAGAAATTGATAGTACTGGATCGCCCCAATCCTATTTCAGGAAATTTAGATTTGGTGGAAGGCCCTATTTTGGAGTCGGCCTGTAGTTCTTTTATTGGCAGATGGCCCATGCCTATAAGGCATAGTTGCAGCTTGGGTGAATTAGCGCGATATTTTAATGAAACGCATCATATCAATGCATCACTGGAAGTGATCGCTTGTACTAATTGGAGTAGAAATAATTTTCAACCTGATTGGGGAATTCCTTTTGTAGGAACTTCACCTGCAATCCAATCATTTGAATCGATGCTTGTATATCCTGGTTTGTGTTTTTTTGAAGCAACTAATTTACACGAAGGAAGAGGAAGTAAATTGGCCTTTCAAATAGTGGGTGCTCCCTGGTTAAAACATCTGGCAGTAACCGCTCAAATCAATGGTATGATGGGAGAAGACTTAGAAGCAAAACCATTGGTATATGTTTCTACCGAATCGAAATATGTTGGAGAGCAATGCAATGGCATTCAATTTCATGTAAAAGATTACAATCATTTCAGACCAGTTTTTTTTGGAATGGTTCTACTAAAATTGATCAAAGAAATGCATCCTGCAGATTTTGCCTGGGCAACTTATCCTACCAATGTAAACCCATCTGGCACTGGACATTTAGATAAATTATTGGGCATTCGCAATAGTGAGGCATTGTTTGATTTGCCTTTCCCCAATTTTCTGCAATGGGCAACAAAATTGACGAATGTTAAAGACTGGGTGAATTCAATGGACCCATTTTTATTGTATTAAACCTCCTGCTTCATTAAGCCCCTCACTACAACACTTGCCGTCATGCAACCAAAAATAGCAGGCATATAAGAGATGGTTCCGATAATGGATTTTTTGGGGAATGCTTTTTCAGTTTCGATGATCCGAGACTGGTCTACTTTTTCCGCACTGAATACCACTGTAAGGCCTTTATAAATTCCCAAGGAATGTAATTTCTTACGAACATAGGCGGCCAAATTACATTGATAGGTTTTAGAAATATCTGTAATGATCACTTGTGAAGGGTCTATTTTTCCTCCAGCACCGAGCGAACTAACGATGGGAATTTTTCTATCCAAACAAGCTTTAATAAAAAACACTTTGGGAGATAAAGTATCAATACAATCTACTGCATAATCATATTGCGCTTCATCCAATAATTGTTGAGTAAGTTCTTCTTTAATATAGATCGATTTTACAATCAATTCAATATTTGGATTGATGTCTTTCAAGCGTTCGGCCATCACTTCAGATTTTAATTTACCTGCCGTGGAATGCAATGCTGGAATCTGTCGATTGGTATTGCTCAAATCAACTGTATCTGCATCTACAATGGTCATTTTGCCAACACCTGCCCTTGCGATCATTTCAGCGCAGATACCTCCTACTCCGCCTAAGCCTACAACCAGCACATGCTTTTTCATTAGAGATTCTATAGGATCATCTCCTAGCAATAATTGTGTGCGGCTCATCCAGTATGGAATCATGAAAAAAGAATTATGAATTAAGAGATATGAATTAAGAGATACATTTTATATGATAAGAATTATGAGATACATATTTTCAGATATGAGTCAATAAATCTTAACTTCATCTGCAAATGTGTACACATGTTTTTAAATAATAAAATTTATCTCGCAATTCTTGGAATTATATGCAGCCAGCTATTGTTTTCCCAAGTTCCATCAATTGAAATATTGGAGCAAGGCCGGAAAACAAGCATTCGAGGCATGAGTGTGGTAAACAACAACATAGTTTGGGTTAGCGGCAGTGGTGGCTCTGTAGGCAAATCTTTAGATGGTGGGAAAACCTGGAATTGGATCACCGTTGCAGGTTTTGAAAAAAGTGATTTCAGGGATATTGAAGCATTTGATGATAAAACTGCTTTGATCATGGGCATCACTCAACCTGCAGTAATTCTAAAAACAAAAGATGGAGGTCTTAGCTGGAGGAAGGTTTTTGAAGATACTGCTAAAGCAGCTTTTTTTGATGCGATGGATTTTGCAGGTAAAAAAGGATATGTAATTGGTGATCCATTAGATCAGCATCTTTATTTAGTTACAACAAAAGATGGAGGAGAAAATTGGGTCAAAACTAAGCCTACTTCAAAAACAAAATTCTTCGCAGGCAGTGAAGCTTTTTTTGCATCAAGTGGAACAAATATTGTAGCGGGTGAAAAATTATTAAAGAATAAAATACTTTTTGTGAGTGGCGGATCAACAACTCGACTTTTCACGTATCCTCAGTTATCAATTATCCCGGAAGCGTTGCCTATAGTAATGGGTGGCAGCAGCAGAGGAGCCAATTCAATTGCCATTTCTCCAAGTGAAAAATACGGAATGGTAGTAGGAGGAGATTTTGCTATTGATAGTATCTCATCTGTCAATAGTGCAAAAATCGTTTTTCGAAAAACCTATAATGAAATCATTTCTCCTCAAATAGCTCCACATGGCTATCGCTCATGCGTTATATACATCGATGAAAATAATTTAATCACTTGTGGAACTTCGGGAGTAGACATTTCAAAAGACGGTGGAATGAATTGGGAACTGATTTCAAAAGAAAGTTTTCATGTAGTACAAAAAGCAAAAAACGGCAATGCAGTTTTTCTTGCAGGCAAGGGAGGCAGAATTGCAAAATTCAACCCCACAAACCATTAACATAATTATTCTATAAATTAATATCCAAAATTTCTAAAGGAACACAAAAGAAAATATTATTTTCTTGAATGAGCTTTTTGCATAAAATTAGCAAGGTTTTGTCTGGCAGTAGTTTGCACTTTTTTGCGCAAAAAGCCTGTCCAACCCAACAAAATACCAGCCGTACCTAGTGCTTGGCTCGCCCATTTGTAGAAGCTAAAATCGTCAGTGTGCGACACAATCAAACCATTTTCTATAACCATCGTAGCCACAATCTTATTGATCACTTTGCGGCCCGTTTTGGAGAAAGTATAAGTAGCAATCCATTGGGTTTTGACCTGTTGAGCATTTTCCTCCAAGATTTGGTACTCCAATTGCAGGTCCTTACTGGCAGTAAGGAGCATTTCCCACATTGCGCGTGCTTCTTGAGCGTTGAGATTGGGGAAAGCTGGGTCAGAAAACGTAGCATTGTCTGTATACAGACCTTGCATTATTTTGAAATCCTTTTTTTGGAAAGCCTGATAAAAGGCTTGTGCAATCTGAGAAGAAGTCATCATAAACAGGCATCTATTTAGTAACTTATAACTGACTTTGCATTTTCTCCACCATCTTATATGTTGCAGGGCAGTAAGAAATATTTTGTTGATGAACATGAATGTATTCCACCATTTTCTTTTTCTTCAAATGAGGAAAACCAGCACAATCATCCGGTCGAACTTCATAGATGCTGCACATATTGTTTTTCAAATTCAGAAACTGACAAGGTTGTGAGGTGTTCATCCAATCTTTATCTTTCTTATCAAAAAACAACCATTTTTCTTTGAACTCATTTGGGGTTATTTCAAAATGTGCAGCAATGCGTTTAATATCTTTGGTAGTAAAAGTCGGGCTCATCGATTTGCAACAGTTCGCACAAGACAAACAATCTACTTCTTTCCAAACTTCAGCATCAATTTTTTCAGCCAGTTTATCCAACCCTTTTGGAGGATTCTTTTCTATCTTACCTAAAAAACGTTTCATTGATTTTTGATGATAACGTACTTTCTGTTTGAACGATCGTAAATTTACTTGCATAAGGTCGATTCGATTTTTGACTAAAAGCGAATGTACGTAATATTGGGCAATGGTCATAAGTCATAATAAAATCCAGCAACTTAATTCGTAACTTCATTTCTTAACTCATATCATCTTATATGATATCTCTTAATTCTTATCTCTTAATTCATAATTCTTAATTCCTGATGTGGGAAGCATATAAGAAAGGATATAAAGCCTACCTCCGACTGGAACGCTCTTTGAGTGATAACTCTGTAGAAGCCTATCTGCGAGATATATCCAAGCTTACCGACTATTTACAAGTAACACAACAACTGAAGAACCCTGCTGAATTAGTATTAGAAGATTTACAGGCATTTGTAAAATGGGTAGGCGAACTGGGCATGACGGCCACTTCGCAGAGTAGAATGATTTCTGGTATCCGTAGTTTTTATAAATACTGTTTAATAGAACAGATTTGTACCATCGACCCCTCCATTCTCTTAGATGCTCCCAAAACAAAAAGAGCACTACCCGATACTTTGAGTTTTGAAGAGATAGAAAATATGATTGCACAAATTGATTTAAGCAGTGCTGAAGGTGGAAGAAATAAAGCAATCATCGAAACCATGTATAGCTGCGGGCTGCGGGTGAGTGAAGTAGTTAACTTAACTATTTCAGGACTTTATCTGGATGTGGGTTTTATAAGGGTTATCGGGAAAGGAAACAAAGAACGATTGATTCCTATTGGATCCGATGCCATTAAATATATTACCATTTACAAAGAATCGATTCGATCACATCAAACTATTCAATCTGGCTTTGAAGATATTTTATTCCTTAACAGAAGGGGTAAAAATCTGACAAGGGTAATGATCTTTTATATTATTAAAGAATTGGCATATAAGGGAGGAATCACCAAAGTAATTTCTCCGCATACGCTTAGGCATTCTTTTGCAACACATTTAGTAGAAGGAGGTGCCGATTTGAGGGCTGTTCAGGAAATGTTGGGCCACGAAAGCATTACCACCACTGAAATTTACACTCATTTGGACCGTGATTTTTTAAGGGATACCCTACAACGCTTTCATCCCGGGTTTAAATAAATGGAAAGGATAACCTAAAAATATTCTGCTATTTGGAGCGGAAAACCTAGGTTTGCCATCTCAAATAATACAATTATGAAAAGAATAATGATTGCAGCTGCTATACTTTGCAGCTTAACTAGTATGGCTCAAATAAAAATGCCAGCTCCAAGTACAACTCAAAAAATTTCTCAAGACTTTGGTTTGGGTAAAATTGAATTGACTTATTCTCGTCCAAATATCAAGGGAAGAGGATTGCTTAAAGAAAATAGTGAATTAGCTCCATTGGGTCAACTATGGAGAGCAGGTGCTAATGCTGCAACTCGTTTAAATTTTTCTGATAAAGTAATGATGGGTGGAAAATTATTAGACACAGGTTCTTACGTCTTGTATATTGTTCCAGGAAAAGAAACATGGGAAATTGTAATTAATAAAGGATTGAATAACTGGGGAACTGATGGCTATAAAGAAAGCGAAGACGTAGTTCGTTTTAAAGTAAAAACAATGAAAACGGCTATGGCAGCAGAAACACTAACCATGCAATTTGCCAATATTCAACCGGAAAGTTGTGAATTACATATTTTGTGGGGTACTACTGCAGTAAGTGTTCCAATGAGCACCAATGTAAAAGACAGAATTCGTGCACAAGTTGAAAAAGCATTAAGCGCAGATCCAGTAAACCCAGCGGCTTACGGTGCAGCTGCAACTTTTTATTCTGAGTGGGACAACAACAATGCAAAAGCATTAGAGAATATCAATAAAGCAACTGCTGCAAATCCAAAAGCATTTTGGTTGTTTTTACAAACAGCTAAAATTCAAAAAGAATTAGGAGATAAAGTTGGTGCTAAAGCAAATGCAGAAAAATGTATTGCAGTAGCTACTGAAGCTAAGAATGATGATTATGTAAGAATGGCTAAAGAATTAATTTCGAAATTATAAGCTCATAACATTTCAATAAAAAAAGCGATGAATTTCATCGCTTTTTTTATTTCTGTATCTCTTATCTTTTATCTCTTATCTCTTATCTTTTATCTCTAACTGCTAGCATCCGCCATATCAGGTATAGCTTCTACTTTATACGCACCAGCATCTAACTTGGCTTTTGTTTCGCTAAATGCAACCAATGTTTCCTGAATATCTGCATCGGTATGTGCAGCGGATGGAATCAATCTGTAAATAATATGTCCTTTAGGAATTACTGGATAAACAACAATTGATGCGAATACACCATAATTCTCTCTTAAATCCATCACCATAGCAGTAGCTTCTTCTACTCCACCAGTCATATACACTGGGGTTACCGGGCTATCTGTTTTGCCAATATCAAAACCACGTGCTTTTAAGCCTGATTGCAATTTCAATGCATTGCTCCATAATTTTTCTTTTAGTTCAGGCATGGTGCGCAACATATCCAAACGCTTTAAATTTCCCAATACAATTGGCATTGGTAAACTCTTTGCAAAAATCTGGCTTCTGATGTTGTAACGAATAAAATCAATAATGGCTTTATCACCAGCTAAGAATGCTCAAATTGAAGCCATACTTTTAGCAAAAGTGGAAAAGTATAAATCAATAGCATCTTGACAACCTTGCGCTTCACCAGCACCTGCACCAGTCTTGCCCAATGTTCCAAATCCATGTGCATCGTCTACCAATAACCTGAATTCGTATTTATCTTTTAAAGCAGCGATTTCTTTCAATTTACCTTGGTCACCGGCCATACCGAATACGCCTTCAGTAATCACTAAAATTCCACCAGCTTTTTGCTTCTCAATCAATTGAGTTGCTCTCGCCAATTGTTTTTCGCAATCTTCAACGTCATTGTGTTTGAATACATATCGATGACCTGGGTGTAAACGCAATCCATCAATAATACATGCATGACTTTCTGCATCGTATACTATTACATCGTGTCTGCCACAAATGGCATCGATGGTGCTCATGATACCTTGGTATCCGAAATTGAGCAAAATTGCATCCTGCTTGCTTTCAAAAGCAGCCAATTCTTTTTCTAATTGTTCATGATAATTAGAGTTTCCACTCATCATTCTCGCTCCCATAGGATACGCCATTCCGAATTCTTTGGCAGCTTCCGCATCTACCTTTCTAATTTCTGGATGATTGGCCAACCCTAAATAGTTGTTTAAGCTCCAAACAATCATGTCTTTTCCACGAAACTTCATTCTACTGCTTATTTCACCTTCCAGTTTTGGAAAGGCAAAATATCCATGTGCTCTTTCGCGGTGCTGACCTAAGGGTCCAGCATTTTTTAACATCTTTTCAAATATATCTGCCATATTAATAAATTATTATATCCTTAAAATCGCTGCAAAATTAACTAATATGTAGGAAAGTGCAAACGGATTTATACAGGCAAACCTTACCTTTAGCGTCTAATTAACGAAAATGAAATCAATTGACATCGAAAAAGCCTTAAAAACAAGCTTTTTACCCCTTTTAATGGTATTTGTAATTGTAGTAGGAAGTAGTGGCTTTTTACTTGCACAGAAAGCAGTTAAACAACCTGTAAACGCAACCGCCCCCAAATTAGTAGTAGGAATTGTGATTGATCAAATGAGGTGGGATTATCTCTATCGTTTTGCTCCATTATTTAAAGCAAATGGAGGATTCAAAAGAATGATGAATAATGGATTTAGTTGCGACAATACCCAGATTGGCTATACCCCTTCTGTGACTGCCTGTGGTCATACAGGTATTTATACAGGATCGGTTCCTGCAGTTCATGGAATTACAGGCAATGCATGGTATGATGGTCAATTAAAAAGGTCTGTCTATTGCAGTGAAGATAAAACAGTAGACGGTGTTGGTACTAAAGGAGCCAGTGATGGACAGATGAGCCCTCGAAATATGTTAACTACTTCCATATGCGATGAGTTGAGATTAGCCACTAATTTTAAAAGTAAAGTAATTGGAGTAGCGTTAAAAGATAGAGGCTCTATTTTACCAGCAGGTCATAGTGCCAATGGCGCCTATTGGTTCGATTCGAAAAGTGGCTACTTTATTACTAGTACTTATTACATGAATCAATTGCCAGAATGGGTGAATAATTTCAATAAACGAAATGTACCAGATTCATTGATGAATTTAGGTTGGACAAAAAAATTAAAGGATGAAGATTATTTGAATTATGCTACAGCCGATGAAAAATCCTATGAGAATCAACCTTTCGGAAAAGAGCAAACCAAAATGCCATATACATTAACAAGAACCGCTACAGAAGGTTTTGGCAAATTGGCATCTACCCCACATGGCAATACGTTAACAGCAGAAATGGCTAAAGCAGCTGTTCTTGCTGAAGGATTAGGAAAAGATGCCATTACAGATTTTTTAGCAGTTAGCTTTTCTTCACCAGACTATATAGGGCATGCATTTGGACCTAACTCTTGGGAAATGGTGGACGATTATATTCGTTTGGATGAGGAATTGGGAAAAATGTTTGACTTTTTGGATGCCACTGTTGGTAAAGGCACTTATACATCATTCTTAAGCGCTGATCATGCGGTTGCCCATGTTCCAGCATTTTTGAAAGAGAATAAATTACCTGGTGGAGTAATTTCTGAAAGCAAAGTATCTGCAGATTTAAATAGCAAAATCAAAGAAAAATTTGGAATTGATAACGCCATTGTGAGTATGTACAATTATCAGGTTCATTTTAATCGTATTAAAGTAGACAGTTTAAATATCAATAAAAGTCAATTGAATGCTTTTGTCATTCAATACCTGCAAAAATTGGATGCCGTTTCTAATGCTTTCCCTACAGCCGATATTCTTACTTCTCCAATGCCTCAAGTGTTAAGAGAGAAATTAGCGAATGGATTTTTCTATAATAGAAGTGGTGATATACAAATAGTTTTAAAACCTGGCTATATAGACGGCAACGACAAAGGTACCACCCATGGACTATGGTACCCTTATGATGCCCATATTCCATTGCTTTGGTACGGGTATGGCATTAAACAGGGAAGTTCTAATAGAGAGGTATATATGCATGATATTGCTTCTACCATTGCAGCTTTATTGCATATTCAAATGCCAAGTGGAAATATTGGAAAACCAATTGTAGAGGTTTTGAAGTAATCTACCGGCCAGTCTTGGGTTCAAAATGACTTTATAGCTAATAGCTATAAAGTCATTTCATTTATTTTAAAATTCAATAATATATTGCACAAAACAATCATCCATGAAAAAACAAATTCAACTGATTTTATTGGGAATCTTGGTGGTATTCAGCACCAGTGCCCAATTAAATTTATCCGACAAAATTCCATTTGATTCAAAAGTAAAAATGGGGAAACTCTCCAACGGATTAACCTATTATATTAGAGCCAACCAAAAGCCTGAGAAAAAAGTAGAATTGCGTTTGGTGGTTAATGCAGGTTCTGTTTTAGAAGACAATGACCAACAAGGTCTGGCACATTTTACCGAGCACATGGCTTTTAACGGTACTAAGAACTTCAAAAAGAATGAATTGGTTAGTTTCTTACAAAGTATTGGAGTAGACTTTGGAGCAGATTTAAATGCTTATACCAGCTTTAATGAAACCGTGTATATTCTTCCAATTCCATTAAGCGATCCCAACAATTTTAAGAAGGGAATGCAGGTTTTGCAAGATTGGGCTTCTGCTGTAACATTCGATAACAAACAAATTGATGATGAGCGTGGAGTTGTTTTAGAAGAAAGCAGATCTGGAAAAGGTGCAGATGATAGAATGGGAAGGAAAGTATATACCAAACAATACGAAGGATCTAAATACGCAGAAAGATTACCAATTGGTAAAGACAGTATTTTAAAATCATTTAAGTACGATGCTATAAAGCGTTTTTATCGCGACTGGTATCGTCCTAATTTAATGGCGGTAGTTGTTGTAGGTGATATAAATGTAGAAGAAACAGAAAAAATGATTCAAGCGATGTTTGGCGGATTAAAAAATCCAGCTAACCCTCGTCCAAGAAATTTAGCGCCCCTCCCATTAAGAACCAAAAATGAATCATTAATAGTTACCGACAAAGAAGCGACCAATTTTAGAATTCAACTGAACTATGCAGCTGTTCCTTCGAAAACGGAACTTACTATTGGCGATTACAGAAAAGAAACATTGATTAAAAACATGTTTACTTCTATGCTCAATCAACGTATGAGTGAATTATCCCAAAGTACCAACCCCCCTTTTATTGGCGCAGGAGCTGGCTTTGGTTCAGAAGCGAGAGGCTATGAAGGATTTATTAATGTTGCCATCCCTAGTAAAAAAGGAATTGACACTGCACTTAATGCATTGATCACAGAAGTAGAAAGAGTGAAGAAATTTGGATTTACACAAGGCGAGTTAGATAGAGCTAAAAAGTCTCAAATGGCTTCCTTTGAAAGAAGCTATAACAACAGAGATAAAACAGGATCCGATCAAATCATTGAAGAATATATTCGTCATTTTTTAGAACAGGAACCTGCACCTGGAATAGAAACGGAATATAAATATGCACAAGAACTTTTACCAGGCATTCAATTACAAGAAGTAAATGCCATTGCCAATGAATTAAAGCAGAACGAAAAGTTCTTTGCAAGTATTCAGGGACCAGAAAAATCTGAAACCCCTATCCCAACCAACACTTCATTACTTGCTGCGATAGAAAATATTAGCAAAGCGCCTATTAAGGCCTATGAAGAAAAAGCAATCGCAACCAGTTTATTAAAAACAAAACCTACTCCAGGCACTTTAGTAAAGGAATCCAAAAATGATGTTTTGGGAATTACTGAACTACAATTTAGTAATGGAACTAAAGTGATTTTGAAGCCTACTACTTTCAAGCAGGATGAAATCATCATGACTGGATTTAAAAAAGGCGGAATTAATACTTATAGTCTCGAAGATAAATACAGTGCCGAGAATGCAAGCACTATTATTCAACAAATGGGTATAGGAGATTTTACTCCTGTAGATCTTCGAAAATTTTTAGCAGGTAAAATAGCATCTGCAAGTGTAGGCCTTAGCGCTATTAATGTAAGTGCTGGTGGTAGAAGTTCTATCAAAGATGTTGAAACCATGTTTCAATTGCTGTACATGAATTTCACCAATACCAGAAAAGATGAAGCACTTTTCACAGCCTGGAGAGATAAACAGAAAACTCAAATGCAAATGATGACTGCTGACCCTCAATTTGCATTCTTAGATTCTGTTTACAAGGTTTTGTATGATGGAAATCCACTTGCACCTACTCAAATTCCAAAGCCTTCTAATTATGATAAAATCAATTTTGAAAGATCAATAGCCATTTATAAAGAGCTTACTTCTGACGCCAATGATTTCACCTTCATCATGGTAGGCAATATTGATGTAGAAGCAATCAAGCCATTATTAGCTACTTATATAGGAAGTTTACCTTCTAAAGGAGGCTTTGGCAAAATTGGTGATAATGGTGTAAGAGTAGCTAAAGGAGTAAAAGACTTTACTGTGTATAAAGGCAAGGAGCAAAAGAGTTTTATATTAAATATCTACTCTGGCGAAGTTCCATATTCTGAAGATTTAGCTTTTAAAGCTGAAATGTTATCAGAGATTTTAAACATTAAAATCATCGAAGATCTAAGAGAAAAAATTGGAGGCATTTACAGTGGCGGCATCAATGGAACAGTTCAGAAGTATCCATATAACAATTATATTTTTGGACTTCAATTACCATGTGGGCCAGAAAATGTAGACAAGCTTAAGAAAGCTGCTGCAGAAGAAATGGAGAAAATAAAAGCTAATGGACCAGAACAAAAAGATCTAGACAAAGTGAAAAAATCACTAATGGAAAAGTACACTGTAAATATGAAAGAAAATAATTTCTGGACTGGCGTTTTACAAGGAATTTATTTCAGTGACAAAGACCCTCAAAGAACTTTGAACTACGAAAAAGTAGTGAACGATATTACTACAAATGATATCAAAAAAACAGCGAATCTGTTATTCGATGGCAAAAATATTATCGGAGGGATTTTACTTCCAGAAAAACAATAATAGTATCAAAGATTATTAAAAAAGGCCTCGATTCATCGGGGCCTTTTTTATTGGCTATATTTACCAAAATTAAATCTAACCTGAAAACGATTATTAAAAATATTGTTCAACATACAGGGCTATCCTTAGCCTTAAGCGAAATATACTTTCAAGCTCAACGAACTAAACATTTATTGAAGAATCTTCATTTTAAAAAACAACACCCCAATTTAGCCATTCCAACAGATCGATATTTATTTGAAACATTTCAGGTGAATTATGCATTGTATTTTTCTGATGGAAAACTGGCTGCAAAAGAAATGTTGGAATGGAGCAGCGCATATTTAAACAATGAACCTCTTCATATGCTCGATTGGGGCTGTGGTGTCGGAAGAATCATTCAACATATCCCAAAGATCTTGCCTAAAGCAATATGTTATGGCGCAGACATCAATCAGCAAAGAATTAAATGGTGTAGGAATAATATAAACGATGTGTTATTCGACTGCATAGAGGATGAGCAACTACCTTACCCTTCCGATTTATTTGATCTTGTTTTTGGCATATCCGTATTCACACATATTCACGGCAATGAACAATCATTTTGGTTGAAAGAATTGCAAAGAATTACTAAACCTGGAGGGGTTATTATTGTATCAACACATGGATCATTTTTTGAGAAAAACATGAATGCTGCTGAATTGACAACCTACCATTCTAAAGGTTGGCAAAGCAATCAATATCATGAAAAAGGTCATCGACTATTAAGTACTTATAATAAGGCGGTCAATTTTAAAGAAATAGCAGCCCAATATTTTACCATTGAAGCATTCTATGAAGGAAAAAGCCACCCAGATAAACTGGGTGGCCAAGATTGTTGGATATTGCGAAAGCAATAAGTAAACTTATTCTCCTCCTTTACCACCAGAATTTCCTACTGCTGGTGCTGCAGGCATTTTATTTTTCATACTTGCTTTACGCAAGTCATCTAATTTAGCAATGTAAATGCTTCTACCATGAGTTCCTAAAACAATTTCATTGTCTCTTGGGTGAATAACAATATCATGTACCGGAACACTATAAGGCAAGCCTTTGTTCCACATCATACTGGTATTTCCACCATCAATGCTTACATATAAACCACCATCAGTTCCTACATAAATGATGTCCTGATCTACTAAGTCTTCTTTCACCACATTCACAGGTTCTGCGGGTAAATCTTTTGCAATTTGTTTCCAGTTAGCACCATAATCATCACTCACATATACATAGGCATTGAAATGATCATTTCTATATCCATTTAATGACAAATAAACCCTTCCCTCTTTAAATGAACTAGCATAAACCCTGCTCACATATAAACCCTTGGGCAATTGTTTGTTGTTCAATAAAGTCCAGGTATAACCACCATCTTTGGTTACATGAATATTGCCATCATCTGTGCCAGTGTATATCAATCCAAAACGCAATGGGCTTTCACTCATGGTACATAAAGTTCCAAAAGGAACATCTCCCTGAGCAGGATTGGTACTTAGATCTCCACTCATGGTAACAGAGCTATCCCCTTTATTGAAAGAACGATGGAACTTATTGCTTCCATAATAAAATACGTCTTGATTATGTCTGCTAATTAAAATGGGTGTCTGCCAGTTATAACGCAAAGGTGTTTCTCCTAGATCTCTTGATGGTCTAACAGATTTACCTCTTTGAAAACCAGTAACAGGAGTGCCAAGTACTTGTCTTGAATAAGCACCAAACTGAGATCCGCTATACACTGTTTTATTGTCTCTCCAATCTACCTGAACCTGCATTCCATCTCCTCCACCAATTCCCTTATAAGGATTTTCTCCATTATCAGTCCAATCTAAATTCATCACAGATTTACTAGAACCGTACCAAGTACCATTGTCTTGTAAACCTCCATACACATTATACGGTGTAGCCATGTCCACAGCAATATTATAGAACTGACCAACTGCAGGTGTATTGGCTTTAAACCAATGAGCTCCATTATCGTAAGTAATATTAGCACCGCCATCATTACCATTGATCATATGGGTTTCTTTATTTGGATTGATCCACATTACATGATGATCAGAATGAACATTATCTCCACCAATAGATTTAAAGGATTTTCCAGCATCTACACTCATTTGCAAACCAACTCCTGTTAAAACAACTTTATTTTCATTAGAAGGACTTACAAATACTTTTCCAAAATAATATCCATAAGTGCTATAGATTCCAATTGGATCCTTATGGGTTTTTACCCAGGTTTTACCAGCATCATCACTGCGATACAATTCGCAACCAATGATTGGAGTTTCAAACAAAGCCGTATTGGCATCAAACAAGAAATCATAAATGGCTGTAGGCGCTAATTTATCTGTTTGCACCATTTCTTTTAGACTGGTAGCAGTATATTTTGCTGGAATGCCATTTCTTGGAGACCTTACAAAAGCATTCAATTTTTTATCGTCTAAAGAAGCAAATTGTTCTTTAGAAAGCCCTTTAAAATCCGCTAGCACATATCTAGTAGAATCAGCAGTTAAAGTAGTAGTTGAAGCAGGTTTTCTGAAATTATTATCTACTACAGCGTAAACAATATTGGGTTTTTGCGGATATACAGCTAATCCAATTCTTCCAACACCATCTCCAGAAGGGAAACCACTTGTTGCGGTGGAAACCAAGTCCCAACTATCGCCCCCATTTGAACTTTTATAGATACCACTTGATTTTCCACTTTCTTCAAAATTCCAGGCCTTTCTTGTTTTATACCACATTGCAGCATATAGTTCATTTGGGCTTGCTGGGTTAATATCTAAATCTACACAACCAGTGTTTTCATCTACATACAAAGTTTGTTTCCAACTTGCCCCACCATCTGTTGTTTTATATACACCACGTTCTTTATTGGGTGAATATAAATGCCCTAATGCAGCAACCCAAGCGATATTCGCATCAGTAGGATGCAATTGAATTTTACCAATATGATGACTTTCCGGCAAACCTAACCACTGCCAAGTTTTGCCATTATTGGTAGACTTATATACGCCCAATCCTGCATAGGTTGATCTACTGGCATTCACTTCTCCAGTACCTACCCAGATAATTTTATTGGCCCAATTCACAGCCACATCACCAATGGTAATAATATCTGTAGAATCAAATACAGGTGCAAAACTCTGCCCATTATTTACGGTGTGCCAAAGGCCGCCGGTAGCATAAGCCACATAAAATTCAGTAGGGTCAACTGGATTTACATCCAGGTCTACAACCCTTCCACTCATTACGTTGGGTCCAACATTTCGGAATCCGGTAGTATTAGCTATTGAATTCTGTTGGAGTACTTTACGTTGATCAATACTTTTTAATCGATCATTCGCGTTTGTTGGTTTTACCTGGGCTAATAATTGGCTACAGCCAACAATTAACAATAAAGAAAAGATTTTTCTCATGGCAGTTATGTATTTTCGGAAACCGAATGTAAGTATTATGCGGTTCCAATTGCTATCATTGTTCATTTTTTTGTCTATTTATTCTTATAGTCAATGTAAAACCTTTCGTTTGGCATCCAATGGAGATACCCTTAATTGTACCGACATGAAGGGCTTAAAACAGGGGAAATGGGTCATTAGATACCCTAAACTAAGAGGAGAACCAGGTTATGATGAGGAGGGAGAATTCAAAAATGATCGGAAAGAAGGTATCTGGCGAACCTATAATTTAATGGGTGACATGCTTGCTCAGGAAAACTTTAAATGGGGCAACAAAAATGCAAAATGTTACTATTTTACACTTGCAGGTTTAGAACACGAAGAAAGTTGGCGGGCAGTGAACCCCGATAAAGGGTTTGACACCATTGATGTTCAAGACTTAAAAGACCCCAATAAATACGAAAAAGTAATTGTGCAAACGGATGGCACATCTCTAAAGCATGGCATTTGGAAATATTATATACCTGGAACAGGCAATGTTGTTGAAACCCAGGAGTATTTTATGAATAAATTGAAAAATCCGGAGGATGAATTAAATAATTTATTTAAGGATTCTAAAGTGCCAATATCTACAAAGAAAGACAGTACCGTTATTAATAACAATAAGCCTAAAGAAGTGGTAGAGTTCGAAAAGAAAAATCCAAAGAAAACAAAACCAAAATCCGGCAAAACAATTCCAGACCACCATTAGATGTCAGCAATCTTAATACCCAATGGTTGAATCCATTGATTCATCATTTTCATCAACCCAGTAGATTTTTTTACTTTCTTAGCATAAGCACAAGGAATTGAATGGAATTGATCAAAACCGTTCTTGATAACCAATTGACGGTATTCATTCAATATTTGCTCAAGCAAAGGCAGACTAGCTAATTCAAAACGATTTTGATGTCTTGACAACACTGTTGGTTGATCGAAAGAATAACCGCTAATATGCAAAAAGAGTAAGGGGTAAATTTCGTTTACAGAATAAAGTCCATCAATCAAATCAATTCGCCTTTCATGTAGATTCCAATAAGCAACATTAGCCCCAGGATTGTTTAATATACCCACATTTTGAAAAAATAGCGGAACTAAGTTTAACCATAACTGGTCTACTCCCATTCCTTCTGCAAAATTGTAATAACATTCATCTTGCAAATGAGCCATCCACCAACTAAAAAAAGCATCCACATTTTTTCCTGGCCTAAATGCGATGAAGCCGGCATTGTATAAACCAGATCGAAGGGTATCTTTTTCCTGAGGTAAAAACTGATCGTTGGGATAGGCTTTATTGATATGAGGTGTTAATAGAATATCATTTTCAATGAGTTCGTTTTCAATTAACTCAAAGGAATGAAAAACCTGAATATCTGAATCCAAATAAATCAATATATCAGGCTGAAATTGAGTTAGGATATGATTTCCAACAAATCCTTTCATGGCACAATTCAACTCAATCACAGTATATTTTTCGGCCATTATAGAAAAAGAGGGAATTGCTAAATCACCTACTTCAATAATTGTGTACGGATCAAAATCAGCTACAATAAACTGGTTATTTATTTTGTCTGTCAATCCAATAATTACCTGGTAACTAGGATTGAATTGTATAAAAGAATCAGCCATTGTTTTACAATGAGCTAAATGATTAGCCGAACAAACTGTATATAGAATTTTTTTTAAGAACATTTTTGGGCGATAATAATTGTATTTAAATAAAATCGATCCGATTTTGGCAAAATAGGTTCAACTATATAAAATGACATATTCAACATTGGCACAATCAACTGTCTAACGATTTTTTTAAAAAATGAAAAGCGTGAAAAAAAGAAAACTTTATGCAACCAGTGATCATTGATATACAATACAAAAAGTTGATGCAAGGCACTTAAAAAATGTCCGTTCTTATCAACTTTTAAAATGGCAAACCCATTTTTCTCCAACATATCTTTTAAAGCAAACTGGGTATAACGTGCATAATCAATTGGCACTTCGTGTTCTTCCCAACTAAATGGGCAAGTAATTAAAATCTGCCCCCCTATTTTAAGTACACGATTCAATTCTGGGAGTATTTGTGGCAATGTAAATACATGTTCAAAAACCTCACTCGTAAAGATCGAATCGAAATGTGCAGCTTCAAATGGAATGGTGACTCCATCATAATATACATCTATTTTTTCATTGGCATGATTATGCCCTTCACTATCATAATCTAATCCAGTATAGGTCTTAACGCCAGTAAATAGGCTTTGGTAAGGCTTTTCTCCACATCCAAAATCAAGTAAATCGCCGTTCATTTGTGGGGCATATAAACTAATTTTGCTGTACAAGCCTTTGCGAATGAAGTACAAAGGATGTGAAAAACCAGGATTGAAATTATTTGGCACCATAAATTTTAAATGCAACAGCAAGATAAAGCGTTTTAAGCATGTTAAATAGAATAAAGGGAATTTTATATGATATCGTATTACGTTTTGCAATGCTTGGTAGAAGACAAAAAAGCAACCCTAAACTAGTCATTGTTAGAACCGATGAAATTGGCGATTATATGTTATGGCGAAAATGCCTTCCCACGATTGCTGAACATTACAGAGCCCAGGATTATAAAATCCACCTGATTGGCAATAGTAGCTGGAAGAGTTTGTTCGATCGATTTGATTCCACACATGTAGATCAAGCCATATGGGTAGATAAAATAAAATTCAAGAAAAAAATAGGATATCGCTTTGAACTATTGCGTCAAACCTATTTGAGCAACTATGATATTGTCATTAACCCTATTTTTTCTAGAGATAAAAGAAATGATGATGCATTTGTAATAGCAGCAAAAGCACAACAAAGCATTGGAATGAAAGCCAATCTAGAGAGCGTAAAACCAGATGAAATAGGTTATGATCAATCATTGTATACTACCTTATTTGATCATCCAGAACGCCCTATTTTTGAATTTTACAGAAACCGATTTTTCACAGAATTCATTACAGGGCAGGCTACTTCAGTTGACAATACTACTATTGAGAGGGCCTTGCTTCCTACTCTCTCCAATGAACTGCCCAAAAATTTTATCGTAGTATTTCCAGGATCCAGAAGTGCAAAAAGAATCTGGCCTGTAGATCATTTTTTAACCGTTTGTAATGAATTATATGATAGCTCTCCATTCACAGTTGTACTTTGTGGGGCTTCAAGTGATAAAATATATACAGATGAATTTGAATCTAATTACAAGAATCCATTATTGAATCTTACTGGTAAAACCAGCCTCACCGAATTATTGACCGTTTTTTCAAAAGCAGCATTATTGATCTCTGTAGATACTGGTTCTATTCATTTGGCAGCTGCTGTAGGTTGCCCTGTTGCTGGCATTTTCAATGGCTCTCAATACAAAAGATTTGCCCCTTACCCTCCTAGTTTCAGTGAACAATTTATCGCCGTATACCCAGATGAAATAGAAACCGACTTAATGAATGATGCGATTGTTAAAGAAAAATATGAATTTGTAATCAATATTTCTTACAGCAAGGTTTTACCTGAAAAGCTAATAAAAAAGATTAAAAATAGTAACATTGTATTATGAGATTGAAACCTATTAAAGCATTTCGTGTATTATTTGGATTAGATAAGCAAACAGCTGTTTTCCCTGATGATTTTGAAGACATTCATCGTAAAATTATTGCGAAAGTTCGTCCTTATACAATGACTAGTGAAGAGCGATTATTTGGGCTAATCGAGAGCGTTAAATATGTTATCAATAATAATATCCCAGGAGATTTTGTTGAGTGTGGTGTTTGGAAAGGTGGAAGTATGATGGCCATTGCAGAAACTTTAAAACATTTAAACGTTACCAACAGACATTTGTATTTATACGACACTTTTGCGGGAATGACAGCACCCACTGATGATGATGTAGATCAATTGAATAGAGATGCAGCCACGCAACTAAGCAATGAAATAGATCAGAAAGCAGAAAGTGTAGTTTGGGCATACTCAGGTTTAGATGAAGTAAAAGCCAATATTGCCAGCACGAATTACCCTTCACAATTGATCCATTTTATTGAAGGAGATATCTTACAAACTATACCAGCAACAATTCCTAAACAAATTGCTTTATTACGATTAGATACCGACTGGTATGCTTCTACCAAACATGAAATGGAGTATTTATTTCCTTTGCTGGAATCTAAGGGCATAATCATTATAGATGATTACGGTTTCTGGAAAGGATCAAGAAAAGCAGTTGATGAATACCTAAGCGATAATGGAATTGTTTTGATGCTAAATAGAATGGATGCTACTGGAAGATCTGCAGTAAAAATCTAGTTAAGCATTCGCAAGACCCAATTTATTTTTAATGGCAAACAACCATTTCCCAAAACTTGTATGGAGAAGCAAGTGAAGCATTTTTAAACGAAATTGCCAAACTCTACACAAGAATGAGAATCCAAAATATGACTCGTAAATATGTATATTTTCTTTTAAGGAATCTAAATAATTACTTGTACTAATTCCGGAATCATCAAATACAGCAATGGTTTCATTGATATAACCATAAGGTTCATCCTTCAATCTGCACATCAAGTCATAATCCATCCCTATTTTTAAATGGAGCTTAAAAGGGCCGACCCTATTATATACTTCTTTCTTTACAAACCATGTTGGATGTGAAACTGATCGCATTCCTCGATACAATTTACTTTTATCAAATGGTTTCCCAATGATTACTGATATACCCCCTCTAAGAACTTGAATATTTCCACTTACCCATTGAATGTCATGGTGCTGCTCAAAATAATTGGCTGCTATTCTAATTACATTATTAGAAGCATATACATCTCCAGCATGAATCAAATGAATGACTTCAAATTGTGCTAAAGCAATCCCTTTATTAAAAGCATCAGAAATTCCTTTGTCTCGCTCATTGATCCATTTTCGATATGAAGGTTGCGGAGCATTGTTCAACCAATTGGCAATCTCTGAATTACTCGAACCATTGATAATTAAATGTTCATTGGGGAGCGTAGTTTGAATATCCACCGACGAACAAGTTTTTTGTAGATCAGACAGATTATTGAAACAAATACTTATAACTGAAACTCCCTGCATTATATAAAAGTCTTAAGTGAGTGTTGAAAGCTTATTTAAAAATAGCGCTAACCCCTTTCTTTTTTCATCTGTAAATTCATAACTCAAATTGGCAGAATAGTATTTTCTTAGATCATAATCATTAAAATGAACAGTTTTCAACACTTCATCCAAATGTTTTACTCCATATGCATTGGCCCTGCTAAAAGAGTCTATAAAATCCGGGTCGATGGGCTTATTTGCTACCCAGGCTGCAAAAACAAATGGCAAGCCTGTTAGTGCTTTCCAGCCAGTCCCTAAATCGTAAATATAAGGTGAAATATTTCGCTGTTCTAAAGCCCTATCACCTATAACAATACCAGCAGTTTTTCCTTTGATCTCATTTCGGAAATTGAGCCCGCCGGCAACCAATTTCACATTGATTTTCCAAAATTCTTTCACTAAAATTTTTGCCAACATTACCGATGTTCTACTTTGATAATCTAGTAATATGGTATCCACTTCTTCAATGGGAACTTCACTGAATAATGCCACAGATGCCACTTCCCCCTCCGTTCCAATACAATAGTCGGTAATAATTTGGAATTCGTTCAATTGAGGTATCAATGCAACCGGAATCAAACCTATATCAATACTGCCTTTAAGCAGCATTTCTCCAATAATGGCTGGTTGATCTTCTATAAGGGAAATTCGATCCATTAGCCCCGATTGTTTAACCCCGAATAAAAGAGGACGGGTATTCAAATAACTTACTGCTCCAACGCTTAAACTCTTGTTCAATTCAGCTACTTTTGTACAAAGAAACGAATATATATCAATATGGAGCTAACCAACCTTACAGCAATTTCACCAATCGATGGTAGATATCGAAAAAAAGTGAATCATTTAGACGAATATTTTTCAGAATATGCTTTAATCAAATATCGAGTTTTAGTAGAAATAGAATATTTTTTCTTTTTGGCTGATCAACGATTTTTTAAATTACCTGTAAAAGCCAGAACACAACTCAAGAAAGTGTTAGACGAATTTAGTTTGGACGATGCCAGGCAAATCAAACAATTAGAAGCGGTTACCAATCATGATGTAAAAGCTGTTGAATATTTTTTAAAAGAACAAGCAGATAAAGCAGGAATTAGCCATTTAAAAGAATGGATTCATTTTGGATTAACTTCCCAGGACATCAATAACACTGCGATCCCTTTGAGTTGGAAACATGCCATGGAGCATGAATATCTTCCATCTATCATCAATTTACAAAATAATATTTATCAATTAGCAGCTCAATGGAAGGATGTTCCGATGTTGGCACGTACACATGGTCAGGCAGCATCACCTACCCGATTAGGCAAAGAATTAATGGTTTATGTAGAAAGACTAAATAATCAAATCGAGTTATTTAGTAGTATTCCCTATGCAGCTAAATTTGGAGGAGCTACCGGCAACTTCAATGCACATCAAATTGCATTTCCAAAACGCAAATGGGTAGATTTAGGCAATGCTTTTGTAGAAGATATTCTTGGCTTGCAAAGAATGCAATTCACTACTCAGATAGAGCACTATGATTCTTTAGCAGCTCAATTTGATGCCATAAAAAGAATCAATACCATTTTAATTGATTTGTGCAGAGATATTTGGACCTATATCAGTATGGACTATTTTAAGCAACAGACCAAAAAAGGAGAAGTTGGGTCTTCAGCTATGCCACATAAAGTCAATCCGATTGATTTTGAAAACGCGGAAGGAAATTTAGGAATTGCCAATAGCTTACTCGAACACTTAAGTGCCAAATTGCCTACAAGTAGATTACAAAGAGATTTAACCGACTCTACCGTTCTTAGAAATATTGGAGTACCAATTGCTCATGTAAGCATTTCTATTAATTCCTTACAAAACGGTTTATCAAAATTAATTTTAAACGAAACAGCTATTAAGGCTGATCTGGAAAATAATTGGGCAGTTGTAGCAGAAGCTATTCAGACTGTGTTAAGAAGAGAACAATACCCTAACCCCTATGAGGCCTTAAAAGAGCTTACTAGAGGCAAAGCGAAAATTGATAAAGCATCGATCCATGCTTTCATTAATTCCTTAAAAATAAGTGCAGCATTAAAAAAAGAATTAAAAGGCATTACTCCAAGCAATTATTTTGGAGTAAACCCATTATTCTAAAAAGTTGCTTAAAAAAATGGCAAAATTCAATCTCGGTATTGTATTTGCTTAATGAAAACAGGCTAATAACTATCTAAAAAAACATCCTGACTGAATAGATTCCTTACCATAATAATCAGAACCTTTTTAATTATTGTAGCAATAATATTATTGCTATTTATGGCTATTCAAACGGATTTTGTACAAAACAAGCTAGTAACATTTGCTGCCAATAAATTATCCACTGAATTAGGAACAGAAGTTAGAATAAAGAACGTAAGCATTACCCTATTCAATAAACTGAATATGGAAGGGATGTTGATCCGTGACAAACAAAAAGACACGCTATTGTACGCTGGTCAATTAAGGGTTAGGATTACAGATTGGTTCTTTTTAAAGGACAAAGCCGAGTTAAAATTTATTGGCCTGGAAGATGCTGTGGTTAAATTACAAAGAAAAGATTCTGTTTGGAATTATCAATTTATTGCAGATTACTTCTCATCCTCATCTCCTAAGAAAAAGAAAAAATCGGCTTTTGAATTAAGTCTTAAAAAAATTGATTTAAAAAATATTCGGTTTACTCAAAACGATTTATGGACCGGTGATATCACAAAAGTGCAGGTTGCGGGTTTAAGTATCGAGGCAGATAAAATCGATTTTAATAATAATCGATTTTTACTAAATTCTGTGATTCTTAATAAGCCAATGGTAATTCTTCAAAGTGTAGACCCATTAAGACCAATAAAAAAAGATAAAACAAAAAAAGCTGTACCTGATTCCGGTCTATATTTTAATGAAGCAGACCTTGATATAAAACTGGCAAATTTACAAATTATCAATGGAGGTTTATTTATCGAAGGAAACTTAAAAAAAGCTGACCCTGGGTTTGATGGCTCCCACATAGAATTAAGCAAATTAAACGGCACTTTAAATTCATTGGTCTTTCAAAAAGATACACTTAAGGCATTAATAAATCTATCTGTAAAAGATAGAAGTGGACTGGAAATCAAAAAACTAAAAACCCGATTTAAACTCACTCCACAAATTATGGAGTTGGCACAATTAGATCTTCAAACAAATAAAAGCAGATTAGGCAATTATTATGCAATGAAATTTACCGATTTCAATGAAGACTTTAATGATTATATAGAAAAAGTGGTGATGGATGCAAAATTCACCAATTCCAGAATTCATAGTGACGATATAGCTTTTTTTGCACCAGAACTAAAGTCTTGGAAAAAAGAAGCCCTGCTTTCAGGAAAATTCTTAGGCACTGTAGCAGATTTTAAAGTATCACAATTCAATGCAAAAATTGGTACAACAACTTCTTTGAATGGTTCTTTAAGCATGAAAGGGCTTCCTGATATCGACAAAACAATAATTGGATTTAATAATGGCACTGTATTTACCAACGCTAGTGACATTAGTGTTTTCATTCCGGCTTTAAAAAACATGACTAACCCAGATTTAAATTCCCTGGGACAAATTATATATCGGGGTAATTTTAACGGGAGCATCCATAATTTCAAAACTGCTGGAATATTTTCCAGCAAATTAGGGGGATTGAGTACCAACATTAGTATGAAACTGCCTGTTAAAGGCGAACCCTCCTACGAAGGCTATCTGGAATCAACCCGTTTTAATATTGGTAAATTTTTAGCTATACCGGAATTGGGCATGATCGATTTCAAAGGTAAAGTAACAGGAAGTAGTTTTTATTTAGACAAATTGAAAACACAATTTGATGGAGAAGTAAAAACAATCGAATACAATGGATATGAATACAATAATATAGTAACCAATGGAACTATTCAGAAAAAATATTTTAATGGAGAATTAAAAATAAATGACCCTAATTTATCCTTTACATCGAACGTGGAGATAGATTTTAGTAAAGAACAACCTTTGTTTAATATTGTGGGGGATCTTTCCAAATCAGATTTAAAAGCACTAAAGCTATACAAAGATAAAATCGAGATTGTTGGATTATTAGACGTCAACTTTACAGGTAAAGACATTGATAAATTTACAGGTACAGCTAAATTCTTAAATGCTGTTGTTAAAAGCGAATCAACAACAGTACGCTTTGATTCCTTAAATCTCACTTCTAGTTTTAAAGATTCTATTAAAACCCTTCATATAGGCAGTAATGATTTAAATGCAACTATCACTGGAAAGTTCAGCATCATGGAATTGCCCGCTAGTTTTCAATCATTTCTGTACAATTATTATCCTGCATATATCAAGCCTATTAAAAATGCTCCCAAAAATCAGCAGTTTGATTTTACAGCAAACACCAGATATTTTGAACCTTATATAAAATTAATTCAAAAAGACATTTCAGGATTTAATGATGTAAACCTAAATGGTAGAATTGACACTAAAGAGAATACATTAAATCTTGACGCTTTTATTCCTTACGCTAAATATAAAAAGAACACAATTGTTGGATTGGCATTAACTGGAAAAGGGAATTATGATTCTTTAACCGTTTCTTCTACTATTAACAATGTTGAAGTAGGTGATAGCTTGAATCTTCCAAATTCTACGATCAACATTTCTTCCCGAAAAGATCATTCAGTTGTAGCAATTAACACCAAAACATTAAACAAACAAAACAGTGCAGAAGTTTTAGCTGACGTTTATACACTAACAGATGGCGTACGAATTCAATTCAGGCCTTCTGCATTTACCTTGAATGAAAAAGAATGGACAATTGAAAAAGGAGGAGAATTAGAAATCAATAAAAACTTTATTAATGCAAAAAATATCAAACTCACTCAAGGATTTCAAGAATTAACAATTGAAACAAGTACCGATTCCAAAGGAAACAATAATAGTTTAGAAGTAAAACTAAAGAACATCATAATCGGAGACATTACTTCATTATTTATTAAAAAAGAACGTTTAGAAGGACTTGCAAGTGGCAGTATTAAGCTTAATGATTTTTATGGCGACTTTAATGCAACTGCTAATCTACAGGCAGAAGAATTCAGGTACGACAAGGACTCAATAGGGCTGGTAAATATTAATGCCGGTTTCAGAAACAGTACTGGATTGATTCCTTTTAAAATTAATTCGACCAATGAAGGGTATCGTTTTTCTGCGGATGGATCATATAATGTTAAAGACACTACCGGACAATCATTTAATACCAATATCGACTTAGAAAAGACGCAGATCAGCATCATCGAACGATTTTTATCCGATTTATTCACGAATATAACTGGCGAAGCAACAGGCAATTTGAAAATCAGTGGCGATTTAAATTCTCCCAATTTAATTGGCAATGTTCAATTGAAAAATGCAGGAATGAAAGTTAATTATACGCAAGTATATTATAAGATTGATTCTGCAAATATTAAGTTTGAAGAAGATGGCATTGATTTTGGAAAATTTTCAATAACTGACAAATACAACAACAAAGGGAATATTGCAGGTAAATTAATAGAAAGGCAATTCAAAAACATGGCTTTTGATTTTGATTTGTCTACTGATAAATTGCTCTTAATTGATACAAAAGCTGTAGACAATCAACAGTTTTATGGAAAAGCAATTGGAAAAGCTACACTAAGCTTTAAAGGACCAGAGAATGGTTGTAAAATGACTATAGTTGCAGAATCCAATGATAGTTCTCATATTGTAATACCCAATTCAGTCAGCAAAGAAAGTGGTACTGCAGATTTCATTGTTTTCAAAGAATATGGTACAGAAATGGAAACATTGAAAGAGAAAAGTAATTTTAATTTATTGGTGGATTTGGATATAACCGCAAATAACAAAGTAGCGATAGATGTAATTATGGACGACCTTACTGGTGATGTAATCAAAGCAGTAGGAAATGGAAGATTAAGAATAAAAGCTGGCACCAATGACCCTTTAACCATTAAAGGAAGATACAATATTGAAAAAGGGAATTACGATTTTAGTTTTCAATCAATTTTGAAGAAACCTTTTGAATTATTACCGAACGCTGGAAATTTTATTGAGTGGAATGGCGATCCATTTAAAGCCGAATTACATATAGATGCTCAATATACTGCAGAAAGGGTATCATTAACAGAGTTGATTGGCAATAATACTTTTAGTGGAACTGTGAAAGGTTATAGAGGAGATGTTTATGTTATTGCATCTTTAAGAAATGAATTGAGCAAACCCGACATATCATTTAGATTGGATTTTCCTCAGGGAAGCCCTATTAAAAGCGATAATGAATTTGCACAGTTTTTAGCAAAAATTCAAAGAGATGAAAATGAAATATTGAAACAGGTTTCATTTTTAATTGTATTTGGATCTTTCGCACCACCAGGACAAAATACTGGCACATCTGCTGGCATTAACCCTTATTCTATAAGTTCTTTAGGTATTAATAGTTTGTCTCAATTATTAACCAAAGAAGTGAATAAAGCACTTTCTGATTTATTGTATAAAATAACTAAAGACAAAAGTTTACGTTTTGATGTTGGTGCAACAGTATATAGTAGTTCTAGCTTAGTTGGTACAGACGGAAGTGCATTACAGGCCAATTCAAATCGTTTAGATAGGTCCAGAGTGAGTGCAAAACTGGGCAAAGCATTTTACAATAACAATGTGATTGTAACATTTGGCGGTGATTTAGATTTTAACTTAGGCTCTAGTTCTTCAGTGCAAGCGGGCAATATTCAATGGCTACCAGATATCACTATTGAATTTGTATTGACAAAAGACAGAAAACTACGTGCCGTTATTTTCAGTAAAAACAGTTTGGATATAAGTGGCTCTAATTTTGGTAGAAGAAATAGACAGGGCGCAAGTATTTCTTATAGACAAGATTTTGAGAAATTATTTGGAACTAAAAAAGACCCTATAAAGGTTCAACCCCCAGTAGCAGATTCTACCAACAAACAATAATTAATTTGCATTCAGAACAACCGGAGGAAATTGAATGCAATTCTTCAATCGGTAAACATAAAAATACCGAACAACAGCTCCACTTCGTATTTGACTGAATCTCACAGGCATTTCTATTTTACCAAAATACTTACCATATAAAATTGTTGGATCAGTTGGTAAATTAGAAGGAACAATACAATAAGCATCATCTCCTAATTGGATCCTTTTTCTTTCTTTATTGAGCCAAGCAAATTTGTGTAAGTCTTGAAGTGCCCCTACTCCTATTAAAGAAATTCCAAAAGGTCTGGTTACATAAAATTCCAAATGCCCTGCAGGAAACCATTTGTCTTCAATCATAAAAGCACCAGCTTTCATTTTATTTTCAGCAATATCTTTTTGAACCAATTGATCAAATGCATTTCCAAAATCCTTCCATCCAGAAAGGTCCAGTGTAGGGCAATATTCACCATAATTGGCCAATTCCTGACTTCCGAAATTTCTTGGGGCGAATTGAATAATCCCCACACCAATGATTAAAACGGACCCAACAAATATCAATGCGGCTTTCAACACATTGGGAAATACTTTAAAAGTACTGTACTGAAGATACAAGGCAGCAATAAAAAATAGCGGAACAAATGCAGGACCAGACCAATGTGGCAATGTTGGATTAAAAACAGAAACTGTCCAAAAAATAAAGATCATTGGCAGACTCATACAAAAAAGCCAAATAGAAATTCTTTTTTGTTTGAAGCGAATCTTTTTAGTCATTAAGGCAACAACAGATAGCACAAACAACACAAATAAAATGGGGTTCTGATAAGCAAACTCTCCTCCCAGTTCTCTAGCAAATGAATCCCATTGTAAACCAGTATGAGTTACTCTTTCAGAATGAAATTTATAAGTAATAAAGTCATATTGAATGTTCCAAAATACAATGGGAGAAATACAAACCAAAGTAATGAGTGCTCCAATATATAATCGCCAATTCAATAACCATGCAACTCGCTTCAATAAAATGAATAACCCAAAACCAGCCCATAGAAATAGACCATGCACTTTACACAATGCAGCTAATCCGATCATGAGCCCTAATAAAATCCAGTTCCAAACATTATTTTGCTCATGCTTATGCATTACCAAATACGCCATAATATATAAAGTACCTATCCAAAAAGGCATTTGTGGAGAATCAGGTAGAATAAAAAATCCAGCTAAAAATCCAGCATAAACCGATCCTGTATAAATTAATGCGGCCAGCCAACCCAACCTTTCTCCATCAATTAATTTACCTAATTTAAAAATGAACCATGTAGCTAATGCTGCAGAAAGAATACTTCCCAATCTTAATGACAGTTCACTGGCCCACCACAAATTCAAACTGGTCAATCGAATCAATAGGCCAATCATTGGAGGATGATCAAAATGATTCCAATCTAGTTGCAATGCATAGGTCCAATAATACACTTCATCGTTACCCAGTTCTAAAAAAGGGGCAATGAGCATTTTAAATAATGCCACAGCCCCTATTAGATAAATGGTTCGCTTTTTATATGATTGAGTTTGTGTTAACATAAAATTAACGTGAATCAGCAACTAAATTACAGATTTACAGTAAGCATTTAAGCTTTCCTACGTATCACAGTTAAAATAAAATATATGAATAGAATACTTTTACTTGCTATTACAGTCTTAATTTCCATTACAGCCATTTCGCAAACCGTTAAAAAAGACTCCACTGCTAAAACCTCAATGAATTTTGCAGACTTTTCCGTAGGGTTTAGTCAAAATCAGGCAATTATTGCAAGTTCATATACTCACTATTGGGGTATTGGTAAAAAACAGCGGTTACAATTAGGACTTGGAGCCAGGCTTACCAATTCTTTTGGAACAGATCAATATTTTACTACAGCTAATGCTCAATTAACCAGTGGCAAAACTGGACCAGGCGTTTTATTCGCTGATGACATACAGGCCAATGTAGATAGTTTTTTTATTGGCAAACCGCAAATCAATGCATTCAATATTTCTTTTAACAGCGAATATTTTGTTTCAAAAAAGTTTAGTGTTGGATTCAATATAGATTTGATCGGATTTAGCTTTGGAGCAGCTAAAACAGGCACATATATTAATAATGGAAGAACATCTCTTGTTGGCGCTAAACCAACTTCATTCAATCTTTTATTAATTAGCGATAATGATAAAGGAAGCTTGAATAGTGAAATTTTTGCCAGGTATAAACTAAACGCTAAATGGAGTTTAAGAGGCGGAGCAGCTTTTTTATTCAATGAATACACTACCAATACGGCTGTTCAACAATTGAACGGAATTAGCAATGATAAATTTAGAACTAAAACGCTTAACCTAATGCTTGGCTTATCTTATCAATTTTAAATTTTCAACAATGAAAATCATTACCTCCCTCTCAATAATTCTTTTCCTTTTTAGTGCATGTACAAAAAATGAATCTACTCCAACCACTCCTTCTGTATTATCATCAATTGATACGGCATTAGTTGGCGCAAATTCAACCATATTATTGATGGGAAATTTTATCAATGGAGTACATCCAGTAAGTGGTAAAGCTGCATGGCATAAATCAGGAAATGCTCAAACGCTCCTATTGTCTAATTTTTCATCTGATGCAGGTCCAGATTTAAAAGTGTATTTATCTAAAGATATAACAGCGTCTTCTTTTATTACTTTAGGCGACCTAAAATCAACTACTGGCAATCAAACCTATAATATACCTAAAGACGAATCTGCCGCAGATTATAAATATGTTTTAATATGGTGTCAACGATTTTCCGTACTTTTTGGAAGCGCAAGAATTCAATAAATAACATGAGATATATACTAACCCTTTTTTTATCCTTATTTGTCATTTTATTATCAGCTCAATCAATTAGACCAACTGATAACGGAAGTGAAATAACCTTTTCAATTAATAATTTCGGATTAAGCACTAAAGGTAGTCTGAGTGGATTAGCTGGTTCGATTAATTGGAACCCAGCTGATTTAAAAACAACCAGTTTCAATGTAAGTGTATCATCAAAATCAATCAATACAAACAACCGCCTAAGAGATGATCATTTAAAAAAATCAGACTATTTTAATGTCGACAAATTTCCTACAATCAACATTCAATCTAATCAAATAATTGTTGGTAATAAACCAGGGGAATTTAACATGGACGCTACTTTAACTATTAAAGGTGTTTCTAAAAAAATCAAAATTCCTTTCAGTGTTAACAGTCAAAATGGGAAGTCTATTTTTGCCTCCAATTTTGAAATAAACAGAAGAGATTTTGGTATTGGAGGCGGAAGTATTAGTTTATCCAATACGGTGAAAATTTCATTGAAAGTAGAGGCTTATTGAGCATGATCGATCAACCATCTCACAGCGAGTTCATAGCCCATTAAACCTAATCCAATAATACTGCCATTCACCACTGCAGAAACATAAGAATGCTTTCGAAATTCTTCTCTGCTATGAACATTGCTAATATGAACTTCAATTACTGGGGCATTAATTGCTGCTATTGCATCTCCAATAGCAATGGAGGTATGTGTGTAGGCAGCTGGGTTAATTACAATTCCATCCACTGAGAATCCATATTGCTGAATTGCATTTACCAACTCTCCTTCTACATTCGATTGAAAATAGACAAACTCTATTGTAGAAAAAGTTGATTTCAACTTTTCTAAATATGAGTCGAAGGATTTATCGCCATAGATACTAGGTTCTCTTTTTCCTAATAAGTTAAGATTTGGCCCGTTGATAATGGCGATTTTCATACCCTAAAGTTACTGCATCATTTCCACAAAGCGATCAAATAAATATCGGCTATCATGAGGACCAGGAGTGCTTTCCGGGTGGTATTGAACACTAAATGCAGGACGATCTTTCAAGCGTATTCCTTCTATAGAGTCATCATTCAAATTCACATGAGTAATTTCCACGTTGTTGTGCTTACGAACTGCTTCAGGATCTACTCCAAATCCATGATTTTGAGTAGTAATTTCGCATTGGCCTGTGATAATATTTTTTACTGGATGATTCAACCCCCTGTGACCATGGTGCATTTTAAAAGTGGGAATATCATTGGCTAAAGCCAATAACTGATGCCCTAAACAAATGCCAAAAACAGGCTTTTTTTCATTCAAAATCTCCTTTACTGTACTAATCGCATAAGGCATTGCTGCCGGATCACCAGGACCATTAGAAATGAAATATCCATTTGGATTAAAAGCTTTCAAACGGTCGAAAGATGTTTTTGCGGGATGCACTCTAACATGGGCACCTCTCGAAACCATACACTCCAGAATATGTTGTTTGATTCCGAAATCTAAAACGGAAATTTTCACAGAAGAATTTACATCACCCAATTCATATTCTTTATCTGTGCTCACGGTACTGGCCAATTCCAGGCCATCCATATTCGGAACTGCTTTAAGGATCTCGCTTAATTTTGAAATATCCATTTCATCAGAGGAAATAATACAATTCATGGCTCCTTTTGTGCGGATATGCGCTACTAAAGCTCTTGTATCGATTCCATCTATTGCTACAATATGATTATCCACCAAATAAGTATTCAAATCGCCTTTTGCCTGAATTCTACTGAACTGTTCTCCTAAATTTCTGGCAATTAATCCATGAATTTTTACAGAACTACTTTCTACATCAGAATCTTTCACACCATAATTGCCAATATGAACGCTATTCATGATCAATACCTGTCCGGTATAGCTTGGATCGGTAAAGACTTCCTGGTATCCAGTCATACCTGTATTAAAGCAAATCTCACCTGTAGCAATCCCCGTTTTCCCGAATGCTTGGCCATAAAAAATATGTCCATCGGCTAACATTAATACTGCAGGCTTTTTCAATGATGTTGTATGAGGCATATTACAAATTATTAGTGCAAAAGAAAACCAATTTTAGCAAAAAAACGCTTTTAGTTTCTCACAATAAAGGGTATAAAAAAAGGCATTCCGAAAGAAACGGAATGCCTTAATATTTGTAGCAGTTGCATTTTAGTCAGCTGCTTTTTCTTCGTTTGATGGTGTAGCTGGTGCTTCAGTTGTTTCAGCTTCAGCAGCTGCTTCAGCTTTCTTTGGTGCACGACCACGACGGGTTTTCTTAGCTGGCTCACCTGCTTTTTCAATTCCCTTACCGTAGATTTCATTGAAATCAACTAGTTCGATCATTGCTTTTTCTGCATTATCACCAGGACGGATTCCTAATTTTAAAATACGAGTATATCCACCTGGACGAGCTGCGATTTTTGGTCCAACTACTGTGAATAATTCTTTAACAGCAGCTTTATCTTGTAGTTCAGCAAAAACCAAACGATGATTGTGGCTGATTTGAGCAGCTGACTCATTCTTTTTAGTTTTTGTAATCATTGGTTCAACATATGCTCTTAAAGCTTTGGCTTTAGCCAAAGTAGTAACAATACGTTTGTGTGTGATTAGCTGACTTGCCAAGTTCTGCAATAAAGCTACTCTGTGTGCCTTTTTACGGCCTAAGTTGTTGATTTTGTCTCCGTGACGCATGACTGTTAGTTTTAATCTTGTACCGTGTCAGGAATTACAAGATATGAGTAAAAATCCCTTACTCCCCCTTTAGGGGGCCGGGGGGTTTAATTATCTAAATTATCTAAACCTAGTTTAACTAGATCCATACCAAAGCTTAATCCTCTTTCGGTTAATACTTGCTCAATCTCAGAAAGAGATTTTTGACCAAAGTTTCTGAATTTCATCAGATCTTCTTGCTCATATTGTACCAATTCGCTTAAGCTATTGATTTTTGCAGCTTTCAAGCAATTGAATGCACGAACTGAAAGATCTAAATCTTCTAGTGGTGTTTTCAATACTTTACGTAATTGCAAAATATGCTCATCAACTACATCTTCTTTCTTATCTTCTTTATTATCAAAAGTGATGTTCTCATCAGTAATGATCATCAAGTGTTGAATAAGAATACGAGAAGCTTGCTTTACAGCATCTTCAGGATGAATAGTACCGTCTGTAACTACATCTAAGATTAGTTTTTCGTAATCAGTTCTTTGTTCTACACGGTAGTTTTCAATTGCGTATTTAACGTTCTTGATAGGTGTATGAATTGAATCGATAGCAATGTATCCAAATGGAGCATCTTTTAATTTATTCTCTTCAGCAGGAATATATCCTCTACCTCTGCCAATGGTTAATTCAATATCCATTTTAGCAGTAGTATCCATGATACAAAGCAATAATTCCGGATTCATTACCTGAAAGCTCTGAGATAATTCTCCGATCATTCCTGCAGTGAACTCAGTTTTTCCTTTGATAGAAAGATTGATTTTCTCTGTGGCAATTTCATGATCAACATGTTTCTTGAAACGAACCTGCTTTAAGTTCAGGATGATTTCAGTTACATCTTCAGTAATTCCCTTGATGGTTGCAAACTCGTGGTCTACACCTTCAATTTTGATACCAATAATAGCATAACCCTCTAATGAACTCAACAAAACTCTGCGAAGTGCATTACCGATGGTTAAACCAAAACCTGGCTCAAGCGGGCGAAATTCAAATTGTCCAGCAAATTCATTTGCTTTTTGTAAAACTATTTTGTCCGGCTTTTGGAAGCTTAATATTGCCATATTAGAACTTTGTTTTTTACTTATTTGGGTGAATAATGAAATTATTTAGAATACAATTCAACAATTAGTTGCTCCTTAATATTTTCAGGAACGTTTTCACGCTCTGGCATAGTAATGAAAGTTCCTTTCTTCTCTCCTTCGTTCCAATCTAACCAACCGAACTTAGGGTTTTTACCACGTGTTTTGCTAACAATGCTTGAATTGTCTGCACTTTTTGGTCTGTAAGCAATTACATCACCTGGCTTACAAGTATAAGAAGGAACATTCATTGTTTCACCATTTACAGTAATATGCTTATGGTTAACCAATTGACGAGCTTCAGGACGACTAGCAGTTAATCCTAAACGGAAAACTGTATTGTCTAAACGTGATTCTAATAATTTGATGAGGTTTTCACCGGTAACACCTTTAAGGCGTTGAGCTTCTTCAAAAGTCTTACGGAACTGGCGCTCCAATACACCATAAGTGTATTTTGCCTTTTGTTTTTCTCTTAACTGTAAAGCGTATTCACCCAAAGTTTTACGCTTACGAGCAGCACCATGCTGTCCGGGAGGGTTAGAATTCTTACCTAACCACTTGGCATTACCTAAAATAGGTTCGCCGAAAATTCTCGAGATTTTGGTCTTAGGACCTGTGTAACGTGCCATAGTTTTTTTTCATTTCGATTTTTTTAGAATTCGTTGCTTCGATCGGTTAAAAATCGTAAAAAATAAATCGGGCAACCTTTTAATAAATGAAACCTTGAGGCTCAATATGTCTTCCACTACCTCTATTGAGGCTTAGGATGTTATACTCTTCTTTGTTTCGGAGGACGACAACCATTGTGTGGCATAGGAGTTACGTCTTTGATTGAGGTAACTTCAACACCAGACTGAGCGATTGAACGAATCGCACCTTCGCGACCTGCTCCTGGACCTTTTACAAATACATCAACACGCTTCAAACCAGCATCTACAGCTACTTTTGCAGCATCTGCAGCAGCCATTTGAGCGGCATATGGTGTATTTTTCTTAGAACCTTTGAAACCCATTTTACCAGCACTGCTCCAGCTAATAACTTGGCCAGTTTTGTTGGTAAAACTAATAATGATGTTGTTGAATGTTGCTGAAATACGCACTTCACCAGCGGCATCTACTTTAACAACTCTTTTTTTGGCAGCAGCTTTTGCACTGTTCTGCGCTTTTTGTGGTTTAGCCATTTTACTTTTTTAGGTAGTCTTCCCTTTTAATCGGGATGGTTAATAAATAATCCTGCAATTCAGGAACCTTGATTTCTCCTTCCTGTTTTACAGGTTATCCAAAATCAAGGATTTTATAGCAAAAAGTCATGCCCTTTTCAGGTCATGACTTTAACTAATTATTTCTTAGCTACTTTTTTCTTACCAGCAACTGTTTTACGCTTACCTTTTCTTGTACGGCTATTGGTTTTAGTTCTTTGTCCACGCACAGGTAAACCTTTACGATGACGAAGACCTCTGTAACATGCAATATCCAATAAACGCTTAATGCTCATTGATACTTCACTACGTAAAGCACCTTCTACTTTAAACTCATTGTTAATTACATTACGAATAGCAGTTTGTTCATCATCATTCCACTGATTCACTTTCTTATCATAGCTGATACCAGCTTTATCTAAGATATACTGAGCTGTAGAACGACCAATACCAAAAATGTAGGTCAACCCAATTTCGCCTCTTTTGTTTTTTGGTAAATCTATACCGGCAATACGAGCCATATTTATTGTTTTATACTTTTAGTTGATGATTCAATTATCCTTGACGTTGCTTAAAGCGAGGATTCTTTTTGTTGATTACAAATAATTTTCCTTTGCGCTTCACGATCTTACAATCGGCACTACGTTTTTTAATGGAAGCTCTTACTTTCATTGTTGGTTTATTTTACTGTTATATTCTATTACTAATTACCTAAACTCTTAACTCTTATCTTATATCTCTTATCTCTCCCTTCTTCTATTTATATCTAAAAATGATCCTTCCTCTGCTCAAATCATATGGACTCATTTCCACACCCACTTTATCTCCAGGTAGAATTCGGATATAGTGCATCCTCATTTTGCCTGAAATAGTAGCCAATATTTCATGACCATTTTCTAACTTCACTCTGAACATAGCATTACTTAATGCTTCCAGAATCACTCCATCTTGTTTAATCAGCGGTTGTTTCGACATACTATTTTTGGGGCTGCAAAGATATTAAATTACAACCGAAATATGAAAAATTAGTGGAAAAAACTCCTTAAAATGTGGAAAAATATATCGAAATGAGCTAAAAAAGGCTGATTTAGGAGCAATCCCCTCATGAAACCCTATTAAATATTCAATATTTATTAAATATGAACAGTCCGTAAAAGGGGCTAAAGAAGGGCAAAAATAAAAAAGCTTGTACATAATTACAAGCTTTTTTTATTTGATCAAAAAATTTGAAAGGCTACATTGGATCCCTGGTTAGGAAAATTTTAGTCATATCGTGGTATTGATTTTGTAGCTGGTGTACAAAATGAACGTCAGGATGATGGCGCTTGTCTTCTCTGTACCACATTTCTATGGAAGAAAAATCACCAGCTTTCGGCGTAACAATCCTAAATGAACCTTTTGAATATTTTACAGAACCATCTTCATTAGGCTGTTTCGTGAATTTTAGATTAATCAGGGCTTCCTCATTTAATGTGATCGCATGTAAATGATCGGTAGAAAACCAAAACTCTTGGACTTCAGTTTGCAAACAAACTTGTTTTTCATCACCGTTTAGACGGGTCACTTCTCCTTCCCACATTTTACCTTCAAACTCTCCCATCATGTAATCGCCAATTTGAATGTCGCTAAATTTAATCATAGAAAAGATGTTGAATAGTTTAAAATATTTGAGGACTTAAGGTAATCATTTTTATTGAAATCCCAATATCTCATATCTCTTATCTCTTATCTTATATCTTATATCTTATATCTTATATCTCTTAATTCTTCTTTCTTAATTCTTAATTCATTCCGCCCAACTCATCGTATACCCTTTGTTCTCGATCATCAAAGCTTCTTCTGTTAATTGTAAAGGATGAAAAGTATCTACCATCACCGCTAATTCCAAGGTTTCTTTTTTTCCGATACTTTTTTCTACAGCGCCCGGATGAGGTCCATGAGGTATACCAGCAGGATGTAATGTAATCATCCCTTGAGTAACATTTTTTCTACTCATGAAATCACCGGCAACATAATACAACACTTCATCACTGTCTATATTACTATGATTATATGGCGCAGGAATGGCATTTGGATGATAATCATACAAACGAGGACAAAAACTGCAGACAACAAAATTATGTGCATCAAAAGTTTGATGAACCGGAGGTGGTTGATGTACCCTTCCTGTAATAGGTTCGAAATCATGAATACTGAATGCATATGGATAACAACATCCATCCCACCCTACTACATCAAAAGGATGTGTACCATAATGCAAACCATACATCACTCCTTTCTTTTTTGTTTGAATCAAAAAGTCTCCTTTTTCATCAAAAGTTTGCAGATTTTGTGGGCCACGAATATCTCTTTCACAAAAGGGAGCATGTTCCAATAATTGTCCGTTATTACTCGTATACCTTTTGGGATATCTGATAGGACTAAAACTCTCCACTATAAATAATCGATTGATGGCAGTATCAAAATGAATTTGGTAAATCGTTCCTCTGGGAATTACTAAATAGTCTCCATATCCAAAAATCAATTCGCCATATTGAGTTAACAATTTTCCGCTTCCTTCATGAATAAAAATGAGTTCATCTGCATCGGCATTCTTATAAAAATAATCTTTGGTACTTTGTTGAGGTGCCGCTAATACAATATGACAATCATTATTAACCAATACAGGTTTCCTGCTTTTTAAATAATCTGCTTCTGGAGCTATTTGGAATCCTTCGAAACACCTGTGCTTCAACATTTTCTCTTCGGCTACTTTAGGCATTACTGAATATGGTTCATCCGTATGTATTATTTGTGTTGGCGGATGATTGTGATACAACAAAGAGTAATCATTACTGAACCCCTCAGTTGAAAAAAGTTGTTCGGAATACAAGGTTCCATCGGGCTTTCTAAATTGTGTATGTCGCTTATGAGGAATAGTACCTAAGGAATAATAATGGGGCATTGTTTTAGTTATTTGTTATTGGTTATTTGTTATTGGTTATTTGTTATTGGGGAAATGGGTTTTAAAATAGAAAAGTACAATCGAAATAAAACTATTTATAATTTAAAATTAATGAAGTTGGAGTCATTTAAGAAATAATGTATCTTTTGCAATCAAAACCGTTTATATGGCAAAATCAGTAAACCGCAGAGATTGGTTAAAATACAGTTCATTAGCCACTTTAGGATTAGGCTTCAGGCTTCCTGTTATGGGAAACGAAGAAGGTATTCTTAAAACTTATGGAGCTGAAAAAGGATTGGTGAATTTGAGTTCCAATGAAAATCCTTATGGTATTTCTCCAAAAGCCAAAGAAGCTATACTGCAATTAATTGGTGAGTCCAATAGATATCAATACAATATTGCTTCTTTGCAATCTTTTAAAAAGGAATTAGCCAAAAAATACGGAGTAGAAGAAAATCAAGTTTTATTAACTCCGGGTTCGGGAGAAGCATTGGGCTTGTTACCAAGGGTGTACAATAAAGGGAATTTAGTTACTGCATATCCAACATTTGGAATATTTCCTTCCGCTGCAAAAAAAATAGGCACTAAAGTAATTGAAGTGCCGCTCAATGCCGAAAAAGCACATGATCTGAATGCAATGCAAAAAGCAATTACCAATGAAACTTCGTTGGTATATATCTGTAATCCTGCAAATCCATCCAGTACAATTGTGTCACCTTCTTCTTTAAAAAGTTTTTGCATTGAAGCTTCGAAAAATGCGGTGGTTGCAGTAGATGAAGCTTATTTAGATTATTTAGATGCCCCAGATAACGAATCGATGATCGGCTTGATAGAAAAGCATCCGAATGTGATGGTCATTGGTACTTTTTCTAAGATTCACGCAATGGCAGGATTGAGAATTGGGTTTGTAATTGCAAGTGCTGCGCATATCAAAACCATGAGTGACAATTATTTTGTTAGAACACAATTTGCCATGAGTGTTTTATCTATGACTGCAGCACAAGCAAGTTTAAACGATTACGAACACCTTAAAATCAGCAAACAAAAAAATGAAGTTGCCAGAAAATACGGCTATGATGAATTGAAAAAATTGAATATCCAGTGCATCCCATCTTATACTAACTTTTTGTTTTTTCCATTAGGAAAATATCCTGGCAATTTTGCAGAAGACATGTTAAAGCAAAATATTTTTTTAAGATCTGATACTTATGCTGGAGAAAAATGGGCACGTGCCAGTGTAGGCACTTTAGATGAAATGAAACAGTTTATTTCAATCATGAAAAAAGACTGGAAATCATAAAAAAAGCCCCGCAAAATTGCGGGGCTTTTTTTTAAATATATTCGATTACATACCTGGAAAATAAGGTCTACCTACGATTTCTCTAAATTGCCAAGGCACTCCTACTAATATGAGTAATAAAGCAATCAAAAAATAAACAAGTGCTTTTTTATACTTGATCTCATCAGATACTTGTTTTTTAGACATCCCATAACCTAATGTAATAAAGACAATAGCCAATATCATTGTTGTCGGATGTTCAACCCAGTAAAAACGATAAAATTTATCTTTCATTACAGACAACCCTTCAGGTAATGTAGTTACAAAAAAACCATAACGGCCAAACATTACTTGATACAAGCCCAATAACAAAGTAGTATGAGCAGCTATCATGGTAAATAACCATGTTTTCTTATCACTTGGTTTAAACGCCTTCTTTCCTGTCCAACCAGCGTATACTTGTAAAATAGAAAGCACCAATAGTATTAGAATAATCCAGCGCAATAAATTGTGTAAGTGCATTAACCCTGTTTGCATATTGATAATTTTCTACAAATCTAACCTAATAACCAATAACTAATAACCAGTAACTGGTTTTAATCTACCCAGTCTGCAACAAACAAATTCGTATCTCTGGTGCCCCCATTATTTCTATTAGACGCAAATATAATTTTTTTACCATCCGGGCTGATCATAGGAAATGCGTCAAACCCTTTGTCTCTGCTAATTTTTTCCATGTTTTTGCCATCCAAATCTACCATATACATATTAAAAGGGAATCCGCGCTTGTACTCATGGTTGCTGCAAATAATGATCTTTTTACTATCATGTGTAAAGTTAGGTGCCCAGTTGGCCTGTCCCCATTTGGTAATTTGCTTTGCATCAGAACCGTCTGCATTAGCTGTCCAAACTTCCATATTGGTGGGTGCTACCAAACCTTCTGCCAATAATTCTTTGTATTCTTTCACTTCCGCATCTGTAGTAGGGCGGCTTGCACGCCAAACAATTTTTTTACCATCAGGACTAAACCAGGCGCCCCCATCATATCCCAAAGCATTGGTGATTCGCTTTTCTTTTCCTGTTTTCAAATCCATCACATATAAATCTAGATCACCATCTTTATCGCTACAATAAATCATTTTTTTACCATCATAAGAAAGTGTTCCTTCTGCATCATACCCTTTTGCGGTGGTCAACTTCTTTACAACCTTTCCATTCAAATCGGACATATAGATATCATAAGTGTTGTACAACGGCCAGATATATTTATTGCCATATTTAGAACGATCAGGAACTGGAGGACAATCTGCTCCACCTTCATGTGTTGAAGCATAAATAATGTGCTTTCCATCAGGCATAAAATACGCACAGGTTGTTCTACCCTTTCCACTGCTCACCATCTTGTAAGTAAATGGATCTCCCAGTTTTTCAGGGATTTTGCCAACAAAAATCTGATCGCAATTGACTCCTTCTTTAGTATTGGTTCTTTGGAATACGATATGTTTACTATCATAACTCCAATAGGCTTCTGCATTGTCTCCACCAAAAGTTAATTGCTGGATATTTTTAAAGTGCTTCTCCCCTTCAAAATGAACTGAATCATTATAGACGGGTTTTTGAGCATTCACAGAAAGTGATAGTCCAACAAACAATAAAAAAATGGTGATTTTTTTCATACAAAAAGTTAATTAAGTGGCAAAAATACCAACAAATTGGTCTTGAATTGTCAGATTAATGTCAATACAGGCCAATCTGCTTATTTTAGCTTCATGAAAACTTGGATTCCCTTAATCGTATTAATACTTACAATAAGTTGCAATAATTCTTCTCAACAAAAAAAAGGTGCTTCAAATGATGCTGAACAAATAGATGGATCTAATGCATACCAGGCTTTACTAAAAAAGTATCCTGATAGTATAGAGTTGCATCAACAATTCATTGATTATTTAGACAGCCTAAAAAATTACAACGCAGCTATTGTTCATATCAATTCGCTTCTCCAAAAAGACAGCTTAAATCAAGATCTTTGGTTTCAGAAAGGACAATTGGCACAAAAATCAATGGACACCACAACGGCTAAAAAATGTTTCCGTATAGCCAATGCAATTTATCCAAATGCTGTATACATGCTCTCCCTGGCAAATTTATTAGCAGAACAAAAAGACAAAGAAGCTTTAATTATTTGCGCCAATATCAATACTCAATTTCCAGGCAATGACCATAAAGCAGATAACTACTTTATCAAAGGGATTTATTATTCCAGAATGAATAATCCAACAAAAGCGAATAGCTATTTCGACTCTTGCATTTTAACCAATTATCGATATATAGAAGCATTGATGGAAAAAGGCTTTATCTTATACGACAATCATCAAATTTCAGCTGCAATAACTATCTTTGACGCAGTCATTCAAATAAATCCATTGTATGCGGATGGTTATTACTGGAAGGGGAAATGTTTTGAGAAAAACAACAAAATTCCAGCGGCCATTGAGCAGTATCAAAAAGCGCAATCATTGGATGCAGATTTGAAAGAAGCAACAAATGCATTAATCGAATTACAAAAAAAATAATTATATGGCGCTCATTGCTCCCTCACTTTTAAGTGCAAACTTTTTAAATCTTCAACAAGACTGTGATATGCTCAATAATAGCACAGCAGATTGGTTTCACTTAGATGTTATGGATGGCCAATTTGTACCAAACATTAGTTTTGGAATTCCGATAATTGCACATATTAGAAAAGCAACAAAAAAAATATGTGATGTTCATTTGATGATTGAAGAGCCAGAAAAATATACGCAAGCATTTAAAGATGCGGGAGCCGATATTTTAACGGTACATATTGAAGCATGTAATCATCTACATAGAAATATTCAACAGATCAAACAACTGGGAATGAAAGCAGGTGTTGCTGTTAACCCACATACTTCAGTTGATTTATTAGCTGATATTATTAATGAGATTGATGTGGTTTGTTTGATGAGTGTAAATCCTGGATTTGGAGGTCAACATTTTATCCCACATACACTTAGGAAAATCAAGCAACTTAAAGAAATGATTGTTACCAACAAATCAACTGCTTTGATCGAAATTGATGGAGGTGTTACGCTTGAAAATGCAGCATCAATCATTCATGCAGGAGCCGATGTATTGGTTGCAGGCAATACTGTTTTCGGTTCTAGCAATCCTACTGAGACCATTGCTAAGCTCAAAGCCATTTGATAATTATGAGATAAAAGATAAGAGATAAGAGATAAAAGATTAGAGATATGGGTTAACAATAACTTAATACCCCAATAACCTATAACTTATAACCAATAACCAAAATCCAATAACTAAACAAGCTATCCACAACCTGTGTATAAGATTGATTGGTTTAGTGAGAATGAAGAGATTAAATTTGAGAAACGAGTTTTTTCAAACTAATCCATTCTATTTTAACTAAAAACAGACCAGCTTGACAGACACAATCATTAGCCTTGAAACCGTTAATCCTATCGAGTTTTTTGGCGTCAACAACGGAAAATTAGACTTATTAAAGAAAAAGTTCCCACTGTTAAAAATCCTCTCCAGAGGCACCCAGTTAAAACTAAGCGGAGCTCCAGAACAAATTGAAACAGCAAAAGAAAAAATCGATTTAATTGTACAATACCTGCAAAGGAATGGACATTTAAGTGAAGGGTATTTTGAACAAATTTTAGGTGGCGATGATGCCGAAACAGTGGACAATTTTGTAGACCGAAATCCCAACGACATTTTAGTTTTCGGCCCTAATGGAAAAACAGTTAGAGCCAGAACACAGAATCAAAAGAAAATGGTTCAGGCTGCTGATAAGAATGATATTGTATTTGCCATAGGACCAGCTGGTACCGGTAAAACCTATACAGCAGTTGCGCTGGCAGTTCGTGCATTAAAAAATAAATTAGTTAAAAAAATCATTCTCACCAGACCTGCTGTAGAAGCAGGAGAAAGTTTGGGGTTTTTACCTGGTGATTTAAAAGAAAAGATCGATCCATATTTAAGACCATTGTATGATGCATTGGACGATATGATCCCTGCAGATAAATTGGGATATTATATGAGTACTCGTACCATCGAAATTGCGCCATTGGCCTATATGAGAGGTAGAACATTGGATAATGCATTTATCATTTTAGATGAAGCGCAAAACACCAATGACCTTCAGTTAAAAATGTTTTTAACCCGTATAGGAGCTAATGCCAAAGCCATTATTACTGGTGACCCTACTCAAATAGATCTGCCCAGAAATATGCGCAGCGGTTTAGTGAAATCAACCAGAATCTTACAAAACATCGACGGAATTGCCCATATTGAATTAAATGAAGAAGATGTTGTAAGGCATAAATTGGTTAAAGCTATTATTAAAGCATACGAAAAAGATAAAGATAAAGAAGAGTCTGACCATGGTCATTCAAATCATAGATAATACTTTTGCTGAATGATGAACAAAAAACTACTAATAGGAGCATTCGCTCTATTTGTCCTACAATTGACAGTATCGGCTCAAAGACCAAGCACTGCGGGTCAACCCAAAGTTCAATCTGATACAGAAGGTGTTGCTGCCCCCACAAAAAGTGGAAATAAGGAAAATATATTTTCTCCTTCCGGCTTCTCGGGTATTGGAATATTAGCTCCTACCGCTCCCTTAGAAATCAAAAAAAATGCTGGTAATAATAGGAATAAAAATATTTTACTGAAACTGAGTAATGATTGGGCCAGCGATGGACAAAATGAACCTTCCATTATGTTTTCGAATGGTGATGTTGCTAAATCAAAGAATTTCAGCTATTGGACCCTTGGAGCCAGAGTATCTGGGGATAATAGTTCCAAATTGCCTCAAACTTTCAAAGTATCATTTAAAGCTGTCAATGAGCCTAATGAAAAAGAATATTTCTCCATTGACTCCTATGAAGGAAGGGTTAAAATCGGAGATGTAAACACACAGATCGACGGTTATAAATTATTTGTTGAACAAGGTATACTTACTGAGAAAGTAAAAGTTGCAGTGAAGTCTTCAAAAGATTGGTACGACCATGTTTTCGATAAAGAGTATTCCTTAATGCCTTTGAATAAATTGGAAGAATATATTAAAGCCAATAAACATTTACCAGGCATTCAAACTACAGAGCAAGTGATGGCCGAAGGATTAGACTTAGGCAAAATGAATGCGCTCTTATTGAAAAAAATTGAAGAGCTTACTTTATACACTATCGAATTAAAAAAAGAATTGGACGAGACTAAGAAATTAATCAAGAAAAATTAATCACTTATTTGGCTCCTAAAATGGTATGACCCATTTTATCTCTTTTTGTTTCAAGGTATTTTTCATTGTGCTCATTGGAGGGAACTTCAATGGGCACAATATCTACAATTGTTAATCCGTACCCTTTTAATCCAGCTCTTTTTCTAGGGTTATTACTCATTAATTTGATCTCTTGAATTCCCAAATGTCTGAGTATTTGAGCACCTACTCCATAATCTCTTTCATCCATTCCAAATCCCAAACTCAGGTTAGCTTCCACTGTATCCATTCCCTGTTCTTGCAACTGATATGCTTTGAGTTTGTTGATCAAACCAATTCCTCTACCCTCTTGATTCATATATAAAATAACGCCTTTGCCAGCGGCTTCAACCATTTGCATGGCTATATGTAATTGATCGCCGCAATCGCATCTTAAACTTCCTAAAATATCGCCTGTAAAACAACTACTATGCACTCTTGTAAGAATTGCTTCTCCCTCTTTCCAAGTTCCTTTTACCAAGGCTAAATGTTCCGCTCCACTTAATTTTTCTTTAAACGCTACCAAGGTAAATTGTCCAAATTTGGTTGGCATATTTACCCGCACCAATTCTTCAATTAATGAATCTGTTTTTAATCTAAAATCAATTAGATCCTTTATTGAAATAATTTTAAGATCAAACTTTTTGGCTATAACCAATAATTCCGGCAAACGGGCCATAGTGCCATCTTCATTCATCACTTCTACCAATACCCCGGCTGGTTCAAATCCGGCTAGCCTGGATAAATCAACAGTAGCTTCAGTATGACCAGTTCTCCTAAGTACACCCCCTTTTTTGGCTTTTAAGGGGAATATATGTCCTGGTCTGCCCAAATCACTGGCTTTTGTTGCAGGATCAATTAACGCAAGAATGGTTTTTGAACGGTCTTGTGCTGAAATACCTGTAGTGGCTCCATTTCCTATAATATCAACAGAAACGGTAAAAGCGGTTTCATGCAATGAAGTATTGGAACTTACCATGGGAGATAATTCTAGTTCGGCACATCTTTCTTCGGTAAGTGCCGCACAAATCAATCCCCTACCTTCCTTACTCATGAAATTAATCACTTCAGGAGTAGCAAATCGAGCTGCAATAATAAAATCACCTTCATTCTCTCTGTCTTCATCATCCACAACAATGACCAATTTCCCATTTTGAATATCTTCAATTGCCGCTACTATACTATCTAACATAAATTCATTTGAAATGCAAAATTACTATTTCTAAGCTTATAGATATTATCGAAATCCGTTAAAAACTACTATTTAACCGTATTTCTACCCTTTGAAAGGATCAATAACTGCACTAGCATTGAAAAAAATGCTGCATGTTTTTACTCCGCATCCTATTATTGAATCTTCTATCAATCCCTTTTGCGAACGCCCAGATAACCAGTGGAGGAATTCAAGGCAGAACCCTATTCCATGCAAAGAATCTAGCAAATGTTCAAATTGTTTTATCCAATCAAAACAATGGCATGAAATTAACCACCATATCCAATGAATTGGGCATTTTTCAATTTGACAATTTGATCCCTGATAAAAATTATCAACTCCTTTTTCATACTCCTTATACAGATACATTAACATTAGAAAATATTGAAGTGAGTCTTGGGAAAACACAATCAATTGAAATAAGCCTTCGTTCAGCCATCAATGTATTGCAACCTGTAATGGTAAAATCAACCATTGAAAATTATCGATTGAAAAATTCAATTCACCTCACCTCAAAACAGATAGCTCAAATTCCAAGTTCGGGAGGAGACTATACCAAATTATTTGGCTTATTTCCACAAGCATTCATTAAAGAATCTGCCAATGGAGCTATTTCTTTTTCAGGTCAAAACAATCGATACAATTCTTTATACATAGATGGTGCTTTACAAAATGATGTATTTGGTTTATCTGCTAATGGAATGTATGGTGGCCAAACAGGAAATGTACCTGTTCCAATTGAAGCGATTGAACAATTACAAGTGCAACTCTCTCCCTACGATGCATCTTTAGGGGGATATACAGGAGCTGCAATTAATATGATCACAAAGTCTGGCAAAAACCAGCCATTTTCATCAATATATAGATACATGCGAAGCAACCAATCATTATACAACAATACAGGACTGACCATGAGTGGTCCAATAAAAGAAAATCGATTATTTTATTTTTTCAATATTGATTTTCTGAGAGAATCCATTGAAAACAAATTTGATTTTAGCAATTATGAAGGGACTACTAAAAACCCTTTTCAATTCCAACAATTGATCAACTCAATCAAAACAAATTATAACTATGACCCTGGCACATTAAACCATATTCAACAGACCAATGCTTTTAAATGGGTGATGAAGATAGATTATATATTATCCAAAAAAAATAGGATCATCCTTAGTATACGATCTCAATTATCTGATAGATCCAATTCAGGAATAAGCACCAGTAAAAATTTATTTTTTAGTAACAATGGGAAATTTTATGACCACCAAAATATCTCTGGATCGATTGAGTGGAAACATCATTGGAGAAAAAACAGAGGCAATAGCTTACTAATTAGTTATACCCATTCGAATGATCAAACAAGCCCAATGGGTAAAGCCTTTCCAAATATTTCGATACTTGATGGAAATGGTCTTATTTTTTTAGGTAGCAATGAAGATGCAATGCAAAGCAATGTGCAACAAACCAATATCAATTTGATACAAAAACTCTTCTTCACCAAAAGAAACCAATATATCAGTACCGGTGTAGAAATTGAAATGAATGCTATTAACAATCAATTTTTACAAAACACATTTGGAAGTTATTTTTATTTCAATATCAATGATTTTTTGCTCAATAAAAAACCGGGTGATTTTCAAATTAATTTTTACCACCCAGATCAACAAAAACCTAGTTTGATCCAATTGCTGAAAGCAGCATTTTTTGTGAATGACCAAATTCAAATCAATAAAAATATTCAATTGATGGGCGGCATTAGAATCGCTGCTCAAGAGTTATTAACTAACCCTGCAACCGATAGTTTCACTCAATATAAAGTGATACCAATACTATCCAATTATTATGATTTAACAGGCGCAACAGCTGGCCAAAAACCTGTTATCCCTGTCAATTTCTCACCTCGAATGAATTTACTTATACAATTCCCGAAACAAAAAACATCCATCAACATGGGCACTGGCGTATTCAACGGGAGAATGCCATTGGCTTGGCTGGGGGGAATTTACAATAATAACGGTTTGCAATACGGCAACTTCGAAGCGAGTCCGCAGCAGCTTAATCAAATTCGATTTCAAAAAAATATTGATGAACAATGGTTGCCTCAACAATTCGGATTTGCTGGAAACAGAGGAGTATTAAATATTGTTTCGGGTAAAATTGATATGCCAAGTGTTTGGAGATCTAGTGTAGAAATAATGAAAATGATTAAAGGAAATTGGACCATACATTTAGAAGCAATGTATTACAGCAATTTACAAGCAATCAAATTTGAGAATGTAAATTTATTACCCTCAACAGATCGAATAATAGGACCAGATGATCGCTGGATTTACACCAATAAGAACAATGGAAAAATCCCCATACTTCAGGATAGTAGCAACCCCTTTAATTATGTAATATTATTGAGCAATACTGAAAATGAAAAAGGGTTTGGTTACCGGTGGGGATTTCAAATTAAAAAAGAAAGTGTCATCGGCAGCTTTAGTATTAATTACGCTTATGGCAAATCATTTGCAGCATATGACGGAAACTATTCTTTATTGATCAATCAATGGAGTTTAAATGAACATGTTAATGGCAGAAATACTATTGGTCTAGGCATTTCTGATTATAGTCCTGGTCATCGAATCAATATTAATTGCTTTAAAGAATGGCGAATTAACAAAAAAAATAAAATCAGTTTGTCATTCATTTACAATGGTAGTTCGGGGAATCGTTTCAGTTATGTTTATGGCAAAAAAAGTTTAGTAAGAGACGATGAAAATTCAACCGGATTTGAATTACTATATATTCCAACAAGGGAAGAATTAAGCAATCAATTTTTTCTACCAATTGTTTCTGACGAATTTTATTATACAGCAGAACAACAAAAAGAAGCATTGGAAATATTTATCAATCAAAATGAGTATTTAAAATCTAACCGAGGAAAATATGCCGAAAGAAATGGAAGCAATACTCCTTTTACTCATCGAATGGATTGTAGAATTGCGACCTATACCAATCTTCAACTGAATAAAAGAAAATACGGAATTGTGTTTTCACTAGATATTTTCAATATCTCCAATTTATTGAATGCTACCTGGGGTAAATCATTTCATGTGCCTGGAAACCGATATAAACTAGTCGATTTTATAGGTTACGTAAATCAACATCAATTATTACCCATTTTCAACTTCAATCCCCAAAATTTGTCTACTAAGCCCTGGGTGGAGCAAATTTCTCAAAATCCTCATTTTTCGAGTATTTGGACCATACAAGTAGGCTGTAGAATAAGTTTTTATTAACAGGCTTAACATTTAATTAGAAGTTTGTTCATTTAATGTTTAAACACAAATGATTGATTTTCAATACCAAATTGCCATTAATTGATAATTAATGTAGGAGAAATGCCCAGATTGTGCGTATTATGTAATTATTATATTAACAAGAAATTGGGTTCTTTTCATTGATTGTTTGATATTTGCGGCATCAAAACAAAAAATATGAGAATTTTAAAGCAAATTTCATTGTTATTGGTGGCAGTATTAGCTGTTTCCTTTTCAATGGCGCAAAACACAACTGGTACCATTACCGGTTCCGTGAAAGACGCAAAAAACATGCCTTTAGTAGGTGCTTCAATTGAAGTGATCCATGAACCTTCTGGATCTAGATACAAGTCTGTATCTACTTCAACTGGAAAGTATACAGTACCTGCATTACGTGTTGGTGGACCTTATAAGATCACTGTATCTTATGTTGGTTTAAAGTCTGAAGTAATTAATGATGTTACTGTACAATTAGGCGAACCTGCTGTTGTAGATGTAACTTTATCAGATAATAATGCTCAATTACAGGAAGTAACTGTAACGGGTACTGCAAATAAAAAAGCAGCTTTGATTTCTAAAGATAGAAAAGGTGCTTCTACCAATATCAATTCACGTTTGATCAGCACATTACCTACACTTTCTCGTAACGTAACTGACTTAACTCGTTTGGTACCACAAGCAAATGGTTTATCATTTGCAGGTCAAGATAACAGAGCGATCAACTTTACATTAGATGGTTCTATTTTCAACAACTCTTTTGGATTAAGCGCATTGAATGGTGGTCAAACCAACTCTGCTCCTATTTCATTAGATGCCTTACAAGAAATTCAAATCAATGTATCTCCTTATAATGTTAGAGATGCAGGATTTACAGGTGCTAGCATTAACGCTGTAACAAAAAGTGGTACGAATACCATTCACGGAACTGCTTTTTATAACCAAAGAAATGAAAGTTTTACTGGAACAAAAGCTGGTGCTGCTGGTAAGCAAGATGTAGTAACTACTGCATTTGATGTGAAACAATTTGGTGCAAGTATTGGTGGTGCTCTTGTAAAGAATAAATTGTTCTATTTCTTAAACTATGAAGGTGAAAGAAGAAATGATATTGGAACCAGTTTTGTTGCCGATGCAAGTAACGGAGCAACTCCAATCAGCGGAAATATTTCAAGAGTTAGACAGTCAGATGTTACTGCTTTAACCAATTACTTAGTTTCTAAGTTTAACTATAATCCAGGCGATTTCCAAGGATATCCTTTTGTTACCAAAAGTGATAAAGCGGTTGCTCGTTTCGACTGGAATATAAATGATATACATAAGTTGAGTATCCGTGGTAACTTATTGTTATCTAAGCGTGATGTTGGTGCAAGTTCTAGTAACTCTACCAATGGTAATAGAGGAGCAAGTATCAATAGCTTAATCGGAGCCAATTCAGCTTATGAAATCAACAATAATATTTATGGTGTTATTGGTCAATTGAATAGCCGTTTCAGCAACAAGATCAGCAATGAATTGACTTTTGGTTATACAGCTAATAGAGATTTTAGAGGTCTAAAAGGTGGAAATTTTCCAGCTATTGACATTCAGGATGGAGCAAGCCCATTAACTGAAATTCCAACTTCTGGAACTTCAATTGTAACCCCTGCTCAAGCCAATCAGAGTTTAACTTATCTTTCTGTTGGTAATGATCCTTTTACTCCAAATAACTTATTGAGTACAGATACTTGGCAGTTTAGTGATAACCTTACAGCTTATTTAGGTAAACATACAGTTACTGCTGGTGTAGCATTTGAAAGCTTTAAATTTACCAATGGATTTACTCCTTTGATCAATGGTATTTACACTTTCAATAACTTAAATGATTTCTTTGCTGCTGGTGATGCTTATTTAGCCAATCCAAACAGAACATTTAGCCCAGTTTTCATGAGAAACTACCGTGCTAACTTTAGTAATTTACCTGGTTCAGCTCCTTGGTTAGTTACTACAAGATCTGCAAATATTGCTGCTTATATCCAAGATGAATTAAACTTACAGCCTAATTTCAATATCACTTATGGTGTTCGTTTTGAAGTGCCATATTTTATTGGACAAGGATCTACCAATACACAAGTGGATGGATATAGCTTTATAGATAACAATGGTCAATCTATTAAAGTGAGTACATCTCAATTGCCTTCTGCAAAATTGATGATCAGCCCGCGTGTAGGATTTAACTATGATTTAAAAGGAGACAAAACCACACAACTTCGTGGAGGTGTGGGATTATTCACTGGTCGTCCTCCTTTTGTAAATGTGAGCAACCAAATGGGTAATAATGGGGTGTTGAATGGTGGTGTAAACTTTAGTAATACTGCTGCTTATCCTTTCAACCCTAATACACCAGCAAATTATCCAAATTTCGTTCCTAACCCAGGTGTACCTGCTTCATCTTATGGAATTGCAACTACTGAAGAAAGTTTCCGCTTTCCAAAAGTATTGCGTTCAAACTTTGCTATTGACCAAAAGATCTTTAAAGATCTTATCTTAACTGGTGAATTCATCTTTACACAAAATTTGAATGCAGTAAATTATTACAATGCCAATTTAAGACCTGCAACTGCATTTTTCAATGGTCCTGATGGAAGACCTCGTTTCCCAGGTTTAGGTTTATCTGGTGCAGCTCAAACCAATGCTTTAAGAATCAACCCAAATATTACTGATGCAACTCAAATGGAGAGTGGTCCTTTAGGTGGTTCAATTGCGGCTACAATTAAAATAGAAAAGCCAACTAAATCTAAAGGTTTAGGATTTATGGCAGCTTATACTTTTACAAGAGCTCGTGATTACATGACTCCAGGTTCTATCGCATTCAGTTCTTGGACAGGAATCCAAAGTGTACGTGGTAACAACAGCACTGATATTGCTTTCAGTGACAATGAAATTCGTAACAGAGCTATTGCTAATGTGAACTATCGTATAGAATTAGGCAAAAACGCTGCATTACAATTTTCATTATTCAGTCAATCTCAAAACCAAGGTCGTTTCTCTTATACCTATAGTGGAGATATGAACGGAGATGGTTTATCTGGAAATGATTTAATGTATGTTCCTCGTAACCAGTCTGAAATGAACTTTTTAGCACTTGCTGCATCAGGTTCTGCTCCAGCTGCAACAGTTCAACAGCAAAGAGATGCATTTGATGCATTTATCAATCAAGATAAATACTTAAGCTCAATGCGTGGTAAAGTAGTTGAAAGAAATGGAGTATTACAACCTTATGTTGTAAGATTTGACTTCTCTACTCAATTGGAATTGTTCCGCAATATTGGTAAGAACAGACACACTATTCAATTGAGAGCTGATATTTTCAATATGGGCAACTTAATAAACAATGCTTGGGGTGTTGGAAATTTAGTGAATTCATTCAACCCATTAACTTCTGCTGGAGTTGATGCACAAGGAGTTCCTGTTTTCAGAATGACTCGTATTAACAATAGCATTAATTATTCAACTTACAGAAAAGGAACTAGCTTGATTGATGTTTGGCAAGCTCAGTTTGGCATCCGTTATATTTTCTAGTATTTACTTTAATACATAGTAAAAGCCCCTTGAATTTTCAAGGGGCTTTTTTGTGTACATCACTTCATCATAAAGTACAGCTCAATCAAGAAAACGCAACTACACCCGAATGGCTGAATTTTCTATCGAAAATTCAAAGCTCGCCATTCGTCTAAAGGTTGCTTGTTTCTTGATTGAGCTGCTATTATGTTATCTAAAATTCAAAGCGAGCCATTCGTCTAAAGGTTGCTTGTTTCTTGATTGAGCTATTATTATATTGTTGAAACTCAAAATAAGCTACTCGATTATAAAGTGCTCAACATGATTGAGCCCGTATTTGAAGTCTGTAAATATGAATCTATAAGTGAAGTCAATATTACCATTTCAAAACACTTCTATCTTCTATCTTATATCTCTTATCTTATATCTCTTAATTCTTCTCTCTTAATTCTTAATTCTTAATTCTTAATTCCTTTCACCCCTTCCCCAACCCCATTGTAAAAATGCAGGAAAGGCTTTTGCCCATGTGGCTACATCATGCTTGCCATCAGCTAATTCGAGGTATTTAATATGTTGATCGGTATATCCTTTTGCTTTGAGTTCTACTATCAAATCCAATGCATCATCAATCGCATCGATGATGCCGTTATTATTTCTATCAGCAGTTTCATCTAAAGTACCGCATTCAATAAAAAATTGTAACCACGGATGGAATGTTCCTTTCCTAATTTGCATATGCATCATACGATCAGTTTCCTCATTATATCCATCATCGTATCCTTTCCTTCTCCACCATAATGAACCGCTGAAAATACCCATCTTTCTAAACTCACTTGCATGATTCCAACAAATATCCAAAGCACTTAATGCCCCTAAAGAAAAACCAGCAAATGATTTATCCTTAAAAGATGGTGTATGAAATTTCTTCCGAATAAAAGGAAGCAATTCATCAAAAATAAACTTTGTATACAACCCAGCTTTAGCGCCTCTTCCTAAATAATCCGCGGAAAATGCAGTTCCATATTCCATTTTTCTTTCAGGTCCACAATGAATGCCAATGCAAACCAATGGTTCAATCAATTGATCATGCAATAATTTACCCAATATTTGATCAAAAGGCATTTTAACCAAATCTTGACCATCATTTATTAATAGAAGACTTAATTGATCTAAATGAATGGCTCCTTCTGGTAGGTATACATCAAAGAGCACTTCTCTTTCGAGGTATTCCGATACAATAGTGCATTGTTCTACATTAACCGATTTGTGATGTGCAATTTTTGTATGAGGCATATATTCAAAAATAGGGAATGATTCGAATTCATCTGTAGTAAAAATTAATTACTCGTTTTTAACAAATTTACAATCGGAAATCCTTAATTTAGGAGTAACCTAAAATGAGCACATGAAAAAAATTGGAATATTGTTTGGCCAGGAAAGAAGTTTCCCAATGGCATTCGTAGAAAGAATCAACAGTAAAAATATTCCCGGTATTATGGCAGAACCGGTTAAAATCGATAAAGTAATCCAGGGAGAAAGTAGCGGTTATGCGGTGATTCTCGATCGTATTAGCCAGGATGTTCCATTTTACAGGGCCTTCCTAAAAAATGCAGCACTATGTGGAACTGCGGTGGTAAATAATCCCTTCTGGTGGAGCGCTGATGAAAAATTTTTTAATAATTGTTTATCTACAAAGATTGATGTACCGGTTCCAAAAACAGTGATTCTTCCTTCTAAAGATTTGCCTGCAGATACAGGAGAACTATCCTTTAGTAATTTAACTTACCCTCTTGACTGGGAAGGAATTTTCAATTATGTTGGATTCCCTGCGTACATGAAACCTTTTGCAGGCGGTGGATGGAAAAATGTATACAAATTGACCGACATGAATGACTTTTTTGAGAAGCATGCCGAAACAGGTGAGTTAGTAATGATGTTACAAGAAGAAATTATTTTCGAAGAATATTATCGTTGCTATTGTATTGGCGGAAAACATGTACGCATCATGTCTTATGAGCCACGTAATCCCCACCATTTAAGATATGTAGCCGATTTCAAGCCTTCCAAAGAGAAACTTAAAATGATGACAGATATTGTTTTAAAAATCAACAAATATCTGGGCTATGATTTTAATACGGTTGAATTGGCATTAAGAGATGGCGTTCCATATGCGATTGATTTTTGCAACCCAGCACCAGATGCCGATATTAAAAGCGTTGGACAAGAAAATTTTGATTGGGTAGTTGAAACTGCCGCCAATTTTGCTATTGAAAAAGCACAAAATCAAGTTGAAGGTGCAGATAATTTAACATGGGGTGAATACATCAAAAGAAGTGCAACAGGAAAAAAATTATATTAATGGGGACTACAAACTATAAACATTTCACACTTGGTGTAGAAGAAGAGTACATGGTGATTGACCCTACAACAAGGGAACTCAAAAGTCATGAACAGAAAATAGTATTACTTGGTCAAGAAATTTTGAAGGACAAAGTAAAAGCTGAAATGCACCAAGCAGTAGTTGAGGTTGGAACTGATATATGTAAAGATATTGATGAAGCTTTTCAAGATGTATCTGCTTTAAGGGGCAATATTTCAAAAATTGCCAACGACCTTGGTCTTTGGGTTGGAGCATCCGGCACACATCCTTTTAGCCATTGGGAAACCCAATTGATTACCGATCATGTGCGCTATAACCAAATAGTAAATGAATTACAAGAAGCTGCGAGAAGTAATTTAATTTTTGGCCTTCATGTACATGTTGGAATGGAAGACCGCAAAATGGCGGTGCATATTGCCAATACTGCCCGATATTTTCTACCCCATGTTTATGCCTTGAGTACCAACTCCCCTTTTTGGGAATCCAGAGATACGGGTTATAAATCTTTCAGAACCAAGGTTTTTGATAAGTTTCCTAGAACTGGCATTCCTGATTATTTTGAAAGTTATGAAGCGTATGAGAATTATGTGAATCTCTTAATTAAAACCAATTGCATAGACAATGCAAAGAAGATCTGGTGGGATTTGAGGGTTCACCCATTTTTCAATACAGTTGAATTTCGAATTTGCGATGTTCCGATGACCATCATGGAAACCATGACTATTGCTGCATTATTTCAGGCAATTTGTGCTAAGATTTATAAGTTACGTAGTCAGAATTTGAATTTCATGATCTATTCCAGGCCCCTGATTAACGAAAATAAATGGCGTGCCAGTAGATATGGTATTGATGGAAAATTGATTGATTTTGGTAAAGAAACGGAAGTGGATACCAAGGCCCTGATTTATGAACTCTTGGATTTTGTGGATGATGTAGTTGATGATTTAGGAAGCAGGCATGTGATTAATCATGTTGCTAAAATCTTTGAAAGAGGAACCGGTGCCGATAGGCAATTGAAAGTATTTAAAGAAACTGGTAGCCTGATCAGCGTAGTTGATTATATACATGAGCAGTTTTTATCCATATAACTAAAATTATACCTCTCTAAAACCCGCTTTCCACCAAAGCGGGTTTTTTGTATCTTAGTGTTCTTTAGAAGCAACAAAAGCACCCAGTTAAGTATCTTTCTATTAATTCAACCTTAAAAGTCTTTTTTTTGACGGAACATGAACTGATAAAAGGCTGTATTCGGCAAGAACCTACTTGCCAGCGTATGCTATTTGAACAGCATGCTGGTAAAATGATGGGGGTATGTTTGCGATATGCCCAGGACAATATGGAGGCGGAAGACATGTTGCAAGATGCTTTTATTAAAGTTTTTCAATATATAACCCAATTTAAATTCGAAGGTTCTTTTGAAGGTTGGGTTAGAAGAATTGTAGTGAATACCGCAATCAGGCATTTGGAACGCAAGAAAATGAGTTTCAAAGAAATTGATGACCATAGCCCAAATAATCCTCAAATTGATCCACAGGCTTTTACTCATTTAGGTGAAGATGATTTATTGAAATTGATAAGTCAATTACCTGAAGGATATAGACTGGTATTTAACTTGAACGTAATTGAAGGATATAGTCATGATGAAATTGCCGACATGTTGAATATACAGGCTGGAACAAGTAGAAGTCAATTGGTAAAAGCAAGAAAAATGTTACAAGCTCAAATTGTGCAATTACAAAAGATTGCAGTTTAAATGAACAACGAAGAATTCGACCATATAACCAAGATGAAGCTGCAAGATTATGCTGCTGCCATACCTGAGGGTTTATGGGAAAAGATTCATGTGCCTACAATCAACCCTCCTACTGAACAATTCGATCAATTCATTCAACAAAAATTATTTGACTATACTGCACCCGTATCGCCTGAAGTCTGGAATAGAATCAAACCAAAAGAAGATGAAGATAGAAAGGTATTCTTTTTACTACCAAGAGCCGGAATGGTTGCTGCATCGATACTTTTATTGATTTTAGCTGGTTCAGTATCAGCATATTTGTATTATCAAAAACTGACCATTGAGAGTACATCAGCTACTCAATCAAATAATCCCAATAGTCAAGAAAATAAAAAACAAAATAGCAATACGCTTCTAATTCCAAAAGTGGATAGTGAAACATCTGCTCCCACAACTACTATTAAAGAACCTGGTGAATTAGAATCAGCAGAAAAATCAAAAGAGCCCAACATTGAAGAAAAAAACTCAATTGAAAATAAAATAGTTTTTTCTAAACGAGATTTTGCAACTACTAATTCTACAAATAATACATCCCAAAAAAATACAAAGCAAGCATACACAGGTAATTTATTTGAACTGAATAATGTTGAAGTCAATTCAAGGGGAAATAAAAAAAATGGTGCTAACTCAAATAGGGAACTTGACCAAAGCAACAATGAGTCAATATTGGAAAATGAGTTTATTGCACACAATAAAATGGATGCCTCATTAATTGGCTTCTCCAAAAACAAATTGAATTTTAACTCAAAGGAAAAACAGGTCACGGCCTTCAACCATACCAGCAATATCAAGAATGTGGTGATTTGCCCATCGGATAGAAAAATGCGCAACCCAGATTGGGATTTAGAAATTTATGCTTCGCCGGATTACGCATTCAAAACTGTTTCATCTACTACTGCTTCAAAAGCGTATATGGACAGAAAGGACAGCAGCGAAAAATCACAAGTTGGCTTTACTGCAGGAATTAGAATAGTAAAACCTATCAATGACCATTTCAGTTTAAAAACCGGTTTACAGTATTCACAGATCAACGAACATTTTACTTACCGTTCTGAAAATGAAATAAAAACGACTACAGTGGTAACTGTAAGAACCATCACATTGGCTAATGGAAGTACAGTTACAGTTAGTGATACCAGTGTAGTTCAACAAATTGGATTCAAAAACAATACTGTTAAAAACAGGTACAGAAGTTTTGACATCCCTGCATTAGTAAGTTACCAATTTGGCAATGACGATCTAAGAATTGGCCTGAATGCAGGAGTTATTTTTAATGTGAGTTCTTGGTATCAAGGAGTTGTATTAGATACAACTTTGAATGCAATGCCAATCACCAAAGAAACCAATATCAGTTATAAAAACAATATTGGTATGGGTATCTATACTGGCATTAGTATAACAAAAAGATTGAATTATAATACATCCATTTTTGCTGAACCATATCTTAGGTATAACTTATCTGACATGACAACTCCTCAATCTTCATTTAATCAACGTTTTTCTGTTGGGGGCTTATCAATCGGATTAAGAATGAATTTAAACAATAGATAGAGCAACAAAATAGATGATGAGGGTATCTTATATTTCAACGTTAGTAGCATGATAAAAATTCGACACATATTTTTTATAGCAATTATTGTAGGCTTTTCAGCCTGCACTAAGGACTTGTCGGATGATTTCAGGGCCTATCCTAATAATCCGATGAATGATACAATCTGGACTAGAAGTATTAATTCAAATGCACCCATCCATCAGATTTTAGATTCCACATTACCTAACCCAATCATTGATTCTTTCAATGCCAACAGTGCAGACACGCTGAGACTGTCTAATAACTTAGAAATATCTTTCCCGGCAAATGCTTGTCTGTATACTTCTGGGGCACCCGTAGTAGGTAAAATAAAAATAGAATTTCAACCTTTACTCAAAAAAGGTGATATGCTTAAATCACTTCAAGCAACAACAAGTAATAATGCATTGCTAGAATTGACTGGCCAATTCATGCTTAAATTATCCAAAAACGGACAAGAATTAATGCTGGCCCCTAACACTTTTATAAAAATAAAATACCCAGACACTCAAGATAATCCTCAACAATACTTGAATTTGTTTAAAGGAATAGAGAGCACCCCCGTTCCTTCTCGGGGAAAGGATACCAGTTTTACATGGCAAAAAGGAGATATCGGAGCAACAGTCGGAATTTGGTCTAAATCAGGTACTGGCCCAAACAATAAGGGTTATGAAATAGCTACAAAAAATATTCGATGGATTGGTTGCGGAAGATTTTTAGATAGCACTTTACCAAAAAACAAACTAACTGCTATTCTACCTCCAAATTTTACCATCAAAAATACACTGGTATTTGCAGTGTTAGAAAATTCAAAAACAATAATAGAATTAAAAGCAGATTATACATCTAGATCTTTTGCTGCATTAAATATTCCGCTGAATACAAAATTAAATATTGTGACTATTTCTAAAATAGGCAATTCCTTTTATTTTGGAATAAGATCTATTAACGATATTGGGAATATGGGGATTTTTTCAATCAACCCAGACAAAAAACCATTGCCGTATATTTTATCAGAATTAGATAAATTATAAGTTATTGCTTCTTCACATGTAACGCTCTATAAGACCATATACAAGCAATTATCATAAATATAGCGCCTAATAAAAAAGGAGCACCAGGAAAATAAAAAGGAGCCGAAGCTTCGGTGAAATAGGAAAACAAATTAGTCATCATTAATGGTCCTACAACAGAAGTTACACTTATCAAACTAGTTAAAGCTCCTTGCAATTCTCCTTGTTCATTCTTTGGCACATTCCCCGAAATAATTGATTGCAATGCTGGGCCAGCGATACCCCCTAAACAATAAGGGACTAAAAAAACAAACATCATCCAAGATTCAGAAGCGAATGCGAACAATAATAAACCCAATGAATAGAGCGCTAAACCAAGATAAACACTTTTTTCATTCCCTAATTTTGGGTTAACAATTCTTACTAATCCACCTTGAACTCCCCCCACTAAAAGACCGACTAAGCCTAAAGAAATACCAATCATTTTTGGCGTCCATTTAAATTTTTCAATGGTAAAAAAACTCCAGTTACTTTGTACTGCATGAGCTGCCAAATAAATCAAAACGAATGAAACTACTAATCCAGCAACTGCCGGATATTTTTTCAATTGCAAAAGCGACCCTAATGGATTTGCCCTCCTCCATTCAAATGGTCTTCTCAAATTTTTATCCAAAGATTCTGGTAAAATAAAATATCCGTATAGCCAATTGGTTAATGCCAATCCTGCAGCAACAAAAAACGGAATTTTGGGACCTATTTCTCCTAATAATCCTCCCAGCATCGGGCCAATTACAAATCCCAATCCAAATGCCGCACCAATCATTCCAAAATTTTGAGCTCTGTTCTCAGGTGTACTGATATCGGCAATATAAGCTGTAGCAGTGGTGAAACTTGCACCAGTAACTCCCGCAATCATTCTTCCTGCAAATAACCACGCAATAGATGGTGCAAATGATAACAACAAATAGTCAATTCCGAAACCAACTAATGAAAAAAATAATACTGGTCTTCTGCCATATTGGTCACTTAAACTACCAAGAACTGGAGCGAAAAAAAATTGCATGATAGCATATGCAAAAGTTAACCAGCCACCAATTGTGGCAGCATTACTTACACTCGGATTGCCAGATAGATCTTCAATTAATTTGGGGATCACTGGAATGATCAGCCCAAAACCAATCACATCAATTAATAATGTAATAAAAATAAATCCTATTGCTGCTTTTTTCACACTTGCCATTGAAGATTGTTTTGACTTGCTAAAATGATTATTTGAATTGAACTTTTATAGAAATTCTCTACTAACACCAGGAATTTCCATTACAAGATCTGCACCATAACATCCTGCTGGTGTTTGATAACCAATTTTATAATCGCCTAACAGCACTTTTTTAGTAATAATCAAACTACTGATGGCAGTAAGTGTATACCCTTCCGGACCAATTAACCTTGCAGATTTTTTATCACCAGCATCATTTGTAACTTCTCCCCAAACAAGACTTTTGGCTTTCATTCTTGCCTCGTCATTAGGTCCTGCAGGCTTTGCTTTAATTTTTTTCTTAGCCATATTTTTAACAAAAGACAAACGAAGTATCCAATTGTAAAAGGCTTGCCATTTCAATGCTTTAAATGTTTTAGGAGAAGCCATTGTATAGGTTTCAATATTGGGTATTCCAGTTGTAGTATAAGCTGTTGATACATCACCCCAAGGAATACACATCACAAATAATTTTTTCAGTCCAAAATCCATCCATCTTCCTTTATGCCCTAAGGGCTTTTTAATAATTTTTCCATTTTCTCTGACTGCACCACCATCTCCCATGCCTTCAGCCATGGTAGATGCTGTTCCGTGAGAAACTGCACCTCCCAACATGGCAAATGCCAATGACAAATGAGTTGCATCTGGCAATTGATCTTTTAATAATTTTGCCATACAATCTGTAGGAACTACATCAAAGCCTACCCCAGGCATAATCATTATTTCATGGGCAATTGCTTGATCATTCATTCTTTTTGCTTGTTCAAATACAGCAATTTCTCCAGTAATATCTAAGTAATGAGTTTTAGATGCTAAACAGGCATCAATCATTTTTTTGGAGGTAAATTTAAATGGACCTGCAGCATGAATGACTACTTTAAACTGGCTTAGACATGCTAGCAATTCATTGTGATTATCCAAATCAATGATTTGATAAGCTAAGTTTAATTCAGTGGCAAGTGCTTTAATAGCTTCAGCGTTTCTACCTGCTAATACAGGAATTAACCCATAATCAGCAGCCATTCTTGCAATGAGTTTTCCAGTATACCCATTGGCTCCATATAATAAAAATTGATTTTTTTCCATACGGAAAAGTACAAAAAAAGAGGCGGTATTTACCGCCTCTTTAAAAACAACTGTTCACAATCTTACTTTTTCAATTCAATCAATCCCAATGAAACTTCTTTTGTACTGTTTACAGTGATATTATTGATGGTTTTTCCTATATATCCATTAGAAGCGTTTACATACACTGTATAACTGCCTTCTTTTAATCCCCTGATTTTAAAATAGCCATCTTTATTGGGTAGTGCAAAAGATGTATCGGTATTGTTAAATACCATTACTATTGGTTTTGCTTCCATCGGAGTAACTTTACCCACTATACTTGCAGTTGTTTTCACCGTAAAGCAATTAAACCAAGGACGTAAATAAAACTGATTATTTTTTTCTTGAACAATTGAATTGGCAATATTGAAATCGAGCCATAATCTCTTTTTACGAGTCAAGAACTCTTCAAATTCATGCCCTTTTAATTTAATAATAATATAATCAGGTGCTCCAACAGGAATTTGTAAAGGATAACTAATACTGTCTTTCATTACAGAGTTGTTCGTACCAAACTCTATTTTGATTAAACGAATTACGCCATTAACAACTGTCTTTGTGGCCAACGTAGTATCTATTCCATTTCTTAATTTTAATACATCATATACGCCTGCATTAATTCCTAGATCTTCCCAGATTAGTGAAGAATCGCCGGAAGCACATCTTCTATCTTTATCTTTACCTACTCTTTCCCAATTAGTGCTGTCTTTTTTTCTGGTGTCTTTACTTGTATCCACCAGGATTTTCACCGATTTTATATCAATTAATACTTGATCGTATACCGCTGGGGCATCCGTTAAAATCAACGATACATCTTGAACGCCATTTGCCGTTTCAAAAGATCCATTTTTTGTACAAGAGCTTACAATAACTGCAATGATAATTAGCATTGCTGCTACATAATAGAGGGTGTTTTTCTGTTTCATGGTTTGAGGTTTTAGCGTAAACATCACATCATATTTATTTTCTTTAGTTATAGCAAAAGCTTACCATTACCCACTATGGGCATAACTTACCTTCACTATAGTTTTGGAATTTTTATCTATCAAATGAATAGATATCAATAAGATGCATTGGTTTAATAATGCGTTGCCTCTTGTGAATATTTTAACAAAAAAAATTACAACTCCTCATTTCTAAAAACAACTACCCCATCAAAAACATCTGCTAATACCGCTTTGTTTTTATCAATATCACCTGCTAATATTTTTTTGCTCAAGCTATTGACCAATTGCTTTTGTATCATTCTTTTTAAAGGTCTTGCACCAAATTGAGGATCATAGCCTTGTTCAATTAAGAAATCTACCAGATACTCGCTGAAGTTGATGGTAATCCCATTTTCTGCCACTAATTTTTTAAGGTCATTCAATTGGATTTGTACGATTCCTTTTAACTGAGACTTTGCCAGTGGGCTGAACATAATGATCTCATCCACTCTATTTAAAAATTCAGGTCGGATGGTTTGACGCAGTAAATTCATCACCTCTAATTTAGCCTTTTCTCCCGCTGCTTCAATACCCGAATCTGCAACACCCTCATAGGCTTCCTGAATAAGATGGCTTCCTAAATTACTGGTCATTATAATAATGGTGTTTTTGAAATTCACTACACGTCCTTTATTATCGGTAAGTCTTCCATCATCTAATACCTGTAATAAAATATTCCAGACATCAGGATGCGCTTTTTCTATTTCGTCTAATAAAACAACACTATAAGGCTTTCTTCTAACTGCTTCAGTTAATTGACCACCTTCATCGTATCCAACATATCCCGGAGGGGCACCTACTAATCTTGAAACTGCATGTTTCTCCTGGTATTCGCTCATATCTATGCGCGTCATCATCGATTCGTCATCAAATAAATAAGTTGCCAAAGCTTTTGCCAGTTCTGTTTTACCAACACCTGTTGTTCCAAGAAAAATAAAGGAGCCTATTGGTTTTTTAGGGTCATGTAACCCAGCCCTGCTTCTTCGAATGGCATCAGACACAGCGGTAATTGCTTCTTCCTGACCAATTACTCTTTCGTGTAACTCATCTTCCAGATGCAATAATTTATCTCTTTCACTTTGCAACATTCTTGCCAAAGGAATTCCTGTTGCTTTTGCTACATTGGCAGCAATATCTTCAGCATCTACTTCTTCTTTTAATAAACGTTTGTCTCCACTATTTAAAAGCTGTTCAGTTAGCGTTTCAATTAAAGTTTCTTGTTCTTTAATTTTTCCATACCTGATTTCTGCTACTTTTCCATATTCTCCATTTCTTTCAGCTTGTTCAGCCAGTAATTTCAATTGTTCTATTTGAGCTTTGGCATTTTGTACTTTTTCTACTAAATCTTTTTCTTGTTTCCATTTAGCTTTTAAAGTATCTCTCTCAACAGCCAGATTGCTGATTTCAATATTGAGTTCCTTTAATTTACTTTCATCACTTTCTCTTTTAATGGCTTCTCTTTCTATTTCTAATTGACGAATTTGCCTTTCTAGCCGATCTAATTCTTCAGGCATAGAGTTCATTTCAAGTCGCAATTTTGCTGCACTCTCATCTATTAGGTCGATGGCTTTATCTGGCAAGAAACGGTCTGTAATGTATCGGTTAGATAATTCAACAGCAGCAATAATGGCCTCATCTTTTATTCTTACATGATGATGGGTTTCATAGCGATCTTTTAATCCTCGTAATATAGAAATGGCGTCTTCCACTGAAGGTTCATTGATCATTACTTTTTGAAACCTCCTTTCAAGCGCTTTGTCTTTTTCAAAATATTTTTGGTACTCATTCAATGTAGTTGCACCTATCGCCCTCAATTCACCTCTTGCTAAGGCAGGCTTTAAAATATTAGCAGCATCCATGGCACCTTCTCCACCACCAGCACCAATCAATGTATGAATCTCATCGATGAATAAAATAATTTCTCCATCGCTATCAGCCACTTCTTTAACTACGCCTTTCAATCTTTCTTCGAATTCACCCTTGTACTTTGCTCCTGCAATTAATTGTCCCATGTCTAAACCGAAAATAATTTTCGATTTAAGATTCTCTGGCACATCACCATTTACAATACGCATAGCCAACCCTTCTACAATGGCTGTTTTACCTACTCCTGGTTCACCAACTAAAATGGGATTGTTCTTAGATCTTCTGGTAAGTATATGCAAGGTTCTTCGAATTTCTTCATCTCTTCCAATAACAGGATCTAGTTTACCATCTCTGGCCATTTGATTGAGATTCTTGGCATATTTATTCAACACATTTAATTGTGTTTCCTGGGTTGCGGATTGAATAGAATCACCTTTACGCAGTTCTTTGATGACGTCCACCAATCCTTTTTCTGTTAATCCAACAGACTTCAACAATTTGGCGGTTGCATCATTTAATTGAATCAAGCCAATTAATAAATGCTCAGATGTAATGAATTCATCTTTAAAAGTGTTTAATGCTGCATTTGCTTTAAGCAATGCATTACTAAAATCTCTACCAGCTGATTGAGCAGGTTCACCAGTTTGAATCTTTGGCAATTTTGTAATCAATTCATCCAATTTTCCTTCTAAAAAAACAGGATTGACATTATTCTTTTTCAATAAAAAAGAAATGGCTGAATCTTTATCCGCTAAAAGCCCCTTCAACAAATGTTCTGTTTCAATTGAAGGATTATTATTACTAAATGCAATTTGCTGTGCAGACTGAATTAGTTCCTGAGCCTTGATGGTATAATTATTTAAATTCATGTTTTTTGTTTTAACTTTTATAAGCCATAAAATGACTTAACTTTAATATTATAATCAAATTTTCATCCATTCTATTTATTCGGAAATTATGGCGTATAAATCAACATTAAACTGCGTAAAAGTCAGTCTGATAGCTATTTCTATGCTATTATTACAGAATATTCAGGCTCAATATAATTTTACAGAACTAGATCAAAAACTGGTGTCTGCAAAAAAAGACTTAGGTGGTAATTTTTCAGTGTTGGTTTACAGGGATGGCAAAATTATTTACGACAAATCAATAGGTGAATTTACACCAAAAACACAGGTTCCGTTTGCGAGTTGTAGTAAATGGTTAACTGCAGCATTGGTGATGGTTTTAGTAGATGAAGGCAAAATCAACTTAGACGATAAAATCAGCAAATACCTCCCCATATTTAATAAATACAGCAAGGGTTATATCACCATCAAACAATGCCTGTCTCATTTAACAGGTATTGAATCTGAGCCAATCAAATTAGTCAATCTTTTAAAAAGAAATAAGTACAATAGTTTGGAAGAAGAAGTAGATGAATTCGCCTCAAAGAAGGAGATCATGGCAAATCCGGGCTTAGCATTTAGATATAGCAATATAGGTTTAAACATTGCAGGAAGGATTGTTGAAATTGTTACTAAAAGAGGTTTTGAACAAGCTATGCAGGAAAAAATTTTACGCCCATTACAAATGAGGAATACCAGCTTTTCCAGCTTCAATGCAGTGAACCCTTCTGGAGGAGCGCTTTCAACTGCAAATGATTATATGAATTTCTTAAGCATGATGTTAAATAAAGGTGTTTACAATGGCAAAAGAATTTTAAGCGAACAATCCATTGAACTCATGCAAACGGCACAAACAACAACCCCAATGATCAAATACGCGCCAAATGTTGCTATTGGCTATAATTATGGATTGGGAGAATGGATTCAGGAGACTGATGAAAATGGACAATCAACCATCGTTTCTAGCCCTGGCCTTTTTGGCACATGGCCATTGATAGATAAATGTAGAAGCTATGCATCGATCATTGTAACTAAAGAAATTTTGACTGAAGAAAAAAGAGATGTTTATATGAGTATCAAAAAAATAATTGACCAACAAATTATTGCTAATTGTAAATAACAATAATTACATGAAGAAGAATAATAATACACAACCGACTTTGCTTTTTCATATTCTACACGCGGAATAAATGTTACAAATCGATTCGAATACACATATTGTAAAGCTTGCTGCAAAAGAATTAGGATTTGATTATTGTGGTATTGCTAAAGCAGCATTATTATCAGACGATGCAAAACGTTTAGAAAAATGGCTATCCAAAGGGATGCATGGCACAATGCAATACATGGAAAATCATTTTGATTTAAGGATCGATCCGCAAAAATTATTTCCTGGAGCCAAATCGGTAATAACCTTACTAAAGAATTATTACCCCAGTGAAGTACAAGAATTGCATGCTCCTAAAATTGCTAAATATGCATGGGGAGAAGATTACCATGATGTCATCCGACAACAACTGCGCCAATTATTGTTGATCTTAGAAACAAAGATTGGGCAAATTAATGGAAGAGGATTTGTAGACTCCGCTCCTGTTTTAGAAAGAACCTGGGCGTTGAAAAGCGGTTTAGGTTGGATTGGCAAAAACGGTAATTTGATCAACCAAAAAAATGGTTCGTTTTTTTTCATCGCAACGTTGGTAGTAGATGTAGAATTGAATTATGATGACCCAATTGCAAAAGACTATTGTGGCACATGTACCAAATGTATTGATCATTGCCCTACAGACGCCATTCAGGAAAACAAAGTAATTGACGGAAGCAAATGCATCAGTTATTTTACCATAGAGCTTAAAGATGCGTTGATTCCATCCAATATGAAGGGCAAATTTAATGATTGGATGTTTGGTTGTGATATCTGTCAGGATGTATGCCCCTGGAATCGTTTTAGTGCCCCACATCAAGAACCATTATTTGATCCGATACCTGAAATCTTACACATGAGTAATCGGGAATGGCTGGAATTAAGTAAAGAAAAATTTGATACTGTATTTAAGCATAGCCCATTAAAAAGATCAAAATTTACAGGAATCACCAGAAACCTGAAATTTATTCAGGTTGATTAATCAATTGAGTACAGTCATTTACATTTGCTAGATGGATTTACTGCAAAGAGACGAAAAAGTAATTTGGCACCCATTTACACAACAAAAAAATCGGGCACCTGTTATACCCATTGTAAAAGGAAAAGGCAGTTTATTATTCGATGAAAAAGGCAATCAATATATTGATGCTATAAGTAGCTGGTGGGTTACATTACATGGACACGCACATCCTTATATTGCCCAAAAAATCTATGAACAGGCATTGACTTTGGAACAAGTCATTTTTGCTGGCTTTACACATGAACCTGCGGTAGCATTAGCAGAGAGACTATTGGCTATTTTACCTTCTAACTTTTCAAGAATATTTTATAGCGACAATGGTTCTACTTCCACAGAAGTAGCATTGAAGATGGCCATTCAATATTGGTGGAACAAAGGAAACAATGATAGAAAAAAGATTTTAGCTTTTAATAATAGTTATCATGGCGACACATTTGGCGCAATGAGTGTGAGCGACAGAAGTGTATTCACCTTGGCATTTCAAGATTTATTATTTGAAGTAATTTTTATTGACACCCCAACACCAGAAAACATTGGCGATATAAAATCTATTATTCACAAAGAAGGGTCTTCTATTGCTGCTTTTATTTATGAACCCCTAGTGCAAGGTGCAGGTGGAATGAAAATGACTGACCCTTATTTAATGAATGAATTACTCAATACAGTAAAAGGCGAATCAATTATTTGTATTGCAGATGAAGTGATGACAGGATTTGGAAGAACGGGAAAATTCTTTGCCTCTGATTATTTAAATAAGAAACCTGATATCATTTGCATGAGCAAAGGATTAACTGGTGGTACGATGGCCTTGGGTGCTACTGCTTGCACCAATGAAATTTATGCTGCTTATGTGGAAGACGATGCTATGAAAACTTTTTTTCATGGGCATTCTTTTACGGCAAACCCATTGGCATGTACAGCTGCATTAGCAAGTTTGGATTTATTAGAAAGCCCTTCCTGCATCGAAAAAATAGATTGGCTTGTTGCATCCATTAATGAATTTGCTGAAACGCTAAAAACGCAGCAAGGAATTAAAAATGTACGTTGCCTTGGAACGATTTTAGCTTTTGAATTAATCCAGGGAAAGGATGAATATCTCAATAGCATTTCAAAAGAGGTTACACAGTTTTGTTTAGAAAATGGTATATATCTCCGTCCATTGGGCAATTCCATCTATATTATGCCGCCATACTGCATAAATAATGCAGAATTGTGCGGTATTTTTGAGATTATCCACAAGATACTGACGAAATTTTGTAAATAAAGGGCTGATTGCTGAAAATAACCGCAGGTTTCCTATATTGTATCCGATTTAGTTCACCATTAAAAACGACATGCTTATGAATTTCAAGATTCTTCGTTTAAGATCTATTCCTAAACCAATAGCATTATTGGCAGGATTGGTCTTAACATTTAGCCTTCAGGCCCAAACGGTCATAAAAGGTAAAGTAACAGATAGTAAAGGACAAGCTGTTCCTGGAGCTTCTGTTCAAATTAAAAATACCGGCGCAGGTACATCATCAAATACAGATGGTATTTACCAACTAAACGTAAACTTAAAAAATGGCAAATACGATGTAGTCATTTCTTCTGTTGGTTTTAAATCATCAGAAAAAGCGATTACAGTTAGCGGTGCAAATGGCAACTTTTCTTTTGATGCTTCTTTGAAAGAAGATGCAACTGGATTAGATGAAGTGGTTGTTACAGGTACATCACAAGGAACTACCAAGAAACAATTGGGAAACTTTGTAGGAACTGTAAAAGCAAGTCAGATTGCCAATTCAGCGAGTCCTAATGCCATTGCTTCTTTACAAGGTAAAGTGGCCGGAGCTCAGATCACACAAAACTCTGGAGACCCTGCAGGTGGTATGACCGTAAAACTTCGTGGAGTAAGTTCAATTTCTGGTTCTTCTGATCCATTGTATATTGTTGATGGTGTAATCATTAATAACTCTAATGCAAGAGTAACCAATGCAAGTGCCGATTATGATGGAAGTGGAAGCATTGGACAAAACAGAATGGTAGATATCAACCCTAATGATATCGATCGTATTGAAGTATTGAACGGTGCTGCTGCAGCTGCTATTTATGGTAGCCGTGCAAATGCAGGTGTTGTACAAATTTTCACTAAAAGAGGAAGTACTGGTGCTCCAAAAGTAACTTTCAGTACAAGAGTTAATTCTAACTCTTTAAGAAAGCGTTTGAATTTTAGTACAGCAGCAACAAAATTTGGAGGACCAACAGATGGCCCTGGTGCATTAACACAAGACATCATTACTGGGCCTCCCTTTGCAACTAACACTACCCCAGTAACACGTTATGATTATCAAGATGATATTTTCAGAACCGGATACGGAACAGATAACAACGTTTCTATCACTGGAGGACAAGATAAATTAAGGTATTTCGCATCATTGAATTACAATACCAACGAAGGTATTATTAAGGGTACAGACAATAGTCGTTTTGGATTCAGATTGAATTTAGACAACCAAGTAAACAAATGGTTATCATGGACTGCTGGTATCAATTATACCAACAACGCCACCAATGAAAAACCAGATGGAAATACTTTCTTCTCTCCTATCAATTCAATTACCATTATTGGAAACTTCCACAATATTTATGCTAGAGATGCCAATGGAAATTTACAGGCAGTTGGTGAAAGAGGTAGAGTGAATCCACTAACAGTTATCAATGACATTAAGCAGCGTAACGTAACCAATAGAACTATTTCGAATGTTGGATTTAAATTGTTTCCAATTAAAGGATTGGTGATAGACTACACCGCTGGATTAGACAATATAGCTCAAAATGGAACAACCTATATTCCTCCATTTACTTACAATGCTAGTCCAGGATTTTATGGCGGTGGCGCAACATTGGACCCAACTCAAAATGGTTATGCGAGTGCTGCAAGTTTTAACTCCACTTTCTTTAACCACGATTTGAATTTTACTTATTCAACTAATATCACTAATAAAATAGCATCTGTAACACAGTTTGGATATTCTGAACAATATGAAAGATCACAATATATCTTAGCGCAAAGCAGGGGTTTATTACCAGGCATTTCAACTGCAACTGGTGGTAGTACTTTGTTGCCTAATTCAGATGGTAGAAGTGAACGTTCTATTCGCGGATTTTTCTTGCAACAGAATTTTAAATTCGACAACCAATTCTTTGTAACTGTTGCAGGTAGAATTGATGGATCAAGTGTATTTGATAAAAACAATAGAAACTTCTTCTACCCGAAAATAAGCGGTAACTATATTATTTCAGAGTCAGATTATTTTCAAAAGTCTTCTTTGGCTAAATATGTGAACTCTTGGAAAGTTAGAGCTGCATATGGTGAAAGTGGAAACCTTACAGGTATCGGAGCATATGATCGTTTCAATATTTACAATGTATCTCCTTTCTTAGGCAGAACCAGTTTAACATCTCCTTCTACAACAATTAGTTCCGATTTAAAACCAGAACGTCAGAAAGAATTAGAGATTGGTACAGACATCGTGATGCTTGACAATAGATTGACTTTTACATTCAACTATTATAATAAACAAGTAACAGATTTATTGGTTCCAAATATTACTAATGCACCAAGTACTGGTTTTCCAACAGCTAGTAAAAACGTTGGTACATTAAGAAATAAAGGTTTTGAAGTTTTAGTTACCGCAGTTCCTATTAAAAATAAAGATTTCAAATGGGAGATCACTGCCAACTATAATAGAAATCAAAACAGAGTAGAAAACTTAGGCGTTCCATTTATTTCATTTGCTACTGGTACTGGTGCTGTATTTGCATTGGTTCCTGGATATGATGCACCTATGTTTTATTCTACTTTCTTTGCAAGAGATGCTAATGGAAATGAAATAAAGAATGCTGCTGGAATTCCTGTAACAGCTAGGGGACCAATAGGAAATGGCCAACCATTTGGAACACCAACTATTGACCCTGCAACAGGATTACCATTTTTAACTGGTGCAAACTCAACTATTCTTAGAGGTAATTTAGGAACTCCAAATCCTACTTATACAACTACTTTGATCAATAGTTTCACTTATAAGAAATGGACATTAGGATTTCAATTAGATCGCGTAGCTGGCAACTCTGTATTCAACGCAGATTTCAGAACAAGACAAGGTGTAGGAAATGGTAGCGAGTTTGCTCAATTAGAACACAATGGCCAATTACCAAGAGGTTATATCAGCCCAGTCAGTGGGGTGTATAACATCGAAGAATGGAGAGTAGAAAGTGGCACATTTACCAAATTGCGTGAATTAGCGATTACTTACAATTTTGGAAAACTGAATAAAACATTTAGCAATTTAACCGTAAGTTTTGCAGGTAGAAACTTAATTTCTTGGGATACATACAGAGGATATGATCCTGAAACCAATGCAACTGGTCAAAACAGTTTGTTAAGAGGTGTTGATTTTGGTAACGTTCCTATTCCAAGAACTTTCCAATTAGGTATTGTTGCTAATTTCTAAAATTGATAAATAAATTATATGAAAAAAATATTTTTAATACTACTCACAAGTGCAAGTTTAGCTGCATGTAAGCAAGACTTCACTAATCCAGGAGCAATCAATAGCAATGATGCATTTGCTACTCCTAGAACCTTAGCAGGTGTTGCTGTAGGTTTACAAAACGCATATACAAATGGAAGATTGAGCGCAGTATATACGGGCATCACTGCTGCTGGCGCGCTAACCAATGAATTTCGTTTAATGAATGCGGGAAATACCGATGAAGCCAACCTTTTTGCTGGCGGCGCATCAGTAGACAATTTAAATGGTATCGTTGGTAATATGTGGACCTGGAATAACAAGGTTATTTTTGATGCCGACAATGTATTAGCAGGTGCTAATAAATTAGGTGACAAAAATTATGCTGCAGGACTAATTGCCTATGCAAGTATTTACAAAGCTTTGGCTATTGGAAATTTGTGTATGTTCTTTGAACAAATACCTGCTGCACCAGGAACTGGATCTACTCCTGCTACTTTCCAAACAAGAATTGAGGGATATAGAAGAGCCGTAACTACTTTACGTGCTGCACAAACAGCATTAGCAGCTGGCACTCCGGGTGCAGACTTCTATTCAAATGTACCTACATCTGTAAATGCAGCATTTTTCACCAATACCATTAATGCTTTAATTGCTCGTTATAGCTTATTTGCAGGTGATTTTGCCAGTGCAATTACCGCTTCTCAAGCAGTTCCTGCAAGCTATGGTGGATCGGTAATGGCATTTGATGCAGTTACCACCAATCCAATATTTACTACTGTAACAGCAACCAACAATGTATACCAGATCCTGGATTCTACACTTGGATTGCCTGCAACACTTGCTCCAGATTTGACTGATCAAAGAATTCCTTTTTACACAAGTATCAATGCAACTATTGCACCTAGACATCGTATAAGAGGATTTTTTACAGCAACTACTCAATCTATTCCTATTTATGTTCCAGGGGAAATGAATTTGATTAGGGCTGAGTGCTATGTAAGGCAAGCTGCTCCAAATTTAGCATTAGCTGTAACAGAAATCAATGCAGTTCGCCAAAAATCAGCAGCAGTTGATCCATTGGGTATCGGAGCTGGCACAACAGCTTATTCAGGAACAGTTGATGCAGCATCGCTTACTAATGAAATATATCGTCAACGTTGTATTGAATTATGTATGAGCGGAATGCGTTTAGAAGATAGCAGAAGATTGAGCAGACCTGCTGCAGAAAGGAAAAGAAATTTCTTCCCTTATCCTACAAGAGAAAGAGATAATAATCCGAATACACCAGCGGATCCTACTAATTAATTATTGAAATTATTATAGATCCCCCAAAAAAGCCTCATTCAATTGAATGGGGCTTTTTAATGCTTTATTGCTCCGATAATGTTTTTAACTGATTGAGATTTTTTTCGAGTAAGGTTCCGATAATCCGATCGTTCATCATTGAACTAAATCTTTCCCAAGGATACCATTTTACTTCTTGTACAAATTGCCATTGTGCTACGGTCATTTTTTGACTACTATCACCAATTAAACGGATAGTACTTATTTGCTTAGCCGAAGTTTCACTTGTCCACTCAGAAATTACTGTAGAATCTGTAATTGCAACAATTTTAACCTTTGTATTTCCAAGTATAGCTTCAGATGAATCAATAATTTTTACAACTGGATTATTCATACCATCTACCCAATTTGTCCATTTTCGTAAATCTTTTACATTCTCAAACACTGGGGCTTTATAAGACTTGATATCGATTGCTCTAGACACTAATACAGTAGAGGGGAACAATAATCCAATTACGGTAGCCAATAAAAAAAGCACAACAATGCTGATTAAACCCAATTTGATTAATCGCATATTATTCCCATTTAAATGTTTTGAAAGCAACTGCATAAACCAATACAATCCAAATGCCCATTATTCCCAATTCTTTAGTACAGTCCAATAAGCCTGCTCCTTCAAAAGCAATATTGCGCATGGCATTATTGAAATGGGTTAATGGCAGAACTTTACAAATTGGTTGTAACCAAGATGGGAAAGATTCGATAGGGAAAAAAGTACCGGCTAATAAAAACTGCGGCAAAGTAATGATATTGGCAAATGGCGGGATTACACTTTCTGTTTTTGCCACACTACTTACAATAAATCCAAAGCCCATAAATAAAATCAATGCAATAAAACTTAAGACCATAATGTCTAAGAAAGTAATTAAGCCATTCACCAAGGTAAAATTAAAAGCAAAATGCCCAACACTAATAATAACAATTGCTGTAAGCATTTGAAAAATCACCCTACTGATTGCTTCTCCTAAAACAATATAAGATCGTTTTATAGGTGTTGCATAAAATCGTTTTAACACAAGCTGTTGCCTTAAATTAAAAAACAAAAAAGCAACTCCAAATACACCTGCACTTAATAATGAAAAACCCAATTGCCCTGGTAAAATAAAATCGATGGTTCTATACACTCTACCAGGCACTTTTTTCACGTCTTTATTGATCACAGCAATGGTTGGTGTAGCGGCAAATTTTTGTTGATTAATGCCACCGATTACTGCGTTGAGTATAGATTGTAACACTTGTAAGTTTTGAGGATTCACTGCCTCAGAACTGGTTAATGTAATGGTATAAGGTGAAGTCGCAATAACTGAAGGTTGAATATCAATGATCGCAGTAAGTCTACCTTTTTCTAAATCTTCTTTTAGCTGAATGTCCGATTTAGTGACAATTTTAAAACCCGCTACCGATTTCAAGGCATAGTAAATAGGATTTAAAGTATCGGAATTTTTAGTAAATGCCACACTCAACGAAACCCTTCCCCCACTTCCAATAAATCCAAAAACCAAAATAAAAATGAGCGGGAAAGCTATGCTAAACACTACCGCAGAAGGACTTCTGAAAATACTTTTCAGGCTTCCCTTCGTAATTGCCAACATTGCCGTTAACTGACTGTAATTTTTTTGCATATCGATTAAACTATCAATTAATGTATAGTAAATTGAAAAGGCATTTTAGTTTGTGGCACGCCATTCATTTCCTTGATTTGCTTGATTGATTTCATGATCTTAATTTCATCTGCATCAAATTGAGTACTGATTAAATTGTTACTAATCGTTTTTTGATAATCATTCATTATTTGATCGAGCAAAGATTTTTTTTCTGGATACTCCCTTAATTTATAATCAGTTTTCCCGATTTTAGCCATTTTCACTGCACAATCAATTGCATCTTGCAATGTTCCAATACGATCCACTAAGCCAACTGTAATAGCATGAGTACCAGTCCAAACTCTTCCCTGCGCAACGCTATCCACCGCATCAACTGATTTCTTACGTCCATTTGCAACCCTTGTTTTAAATGTATGGTAAATGGAATCAACTGAGGCTTGGAAGAATCTTTTTTCCGGATCGGTTAACGGCTTATCAATACCACCCATATCGGCATAAGTAGCCGTTTTTACTCCATCAAAAGTCACCCCTATTTTGTTTTTGAAAAATGACTGCATATTGGGAACAATGCTAAACACCCCAATAGAACCAGTGATCGTATTCGCATTTGCAAAAACAGAATCGGCATTACAAGCAATGTAATATCCACCTGAAGCAGCCACATCTCCCATACTTACGATCACAGGCTTCTCTTTTCTGAGTAAACTAATTTCTCTCCAAATCACTTCACTTGCAAGCGCACTACCTCCGGGAGAATTCACTCTAAATACTACGGCTTTAATATCTTTATCCAAGCGAATTTTTCTAAGAACATTTTTAAAATTATCGCTGCCTACCTGCTCATTTTCTCCATATCCTGAAACAATATCTCCATCTGCAAAAACAAGTGCTACCTTATTATCACCTGACTGTTTAAAATTAACAGCAGCTTTATAATCGCCCAATGTAACAAAATTAATTTTCTCTTTTGCTTCCATTGACAATTTCTTCAACCAAATTGATTTGATTTCATCATCATATTTAAGTCCATCAACCAATCCATTTTTTTGCGCATCATAGGCCGACTGAATGGCTCCGGTATTGGCCAATTTTCTTAATTCTGCAGTATCTTTATTTCTGGCTTTCGCAGCTACTTCTAAAAAGTGTGTATACAATTCACCCAACCATACACTGGTTTGTGCTTTATTAGCATCAGTCATTTTTGTTTCTCTTAAAGGCTCTGTTGCACTTTTAAATTTCCCCGCATAAAAAATCTGAGGCTGAATTTCCAGTCTATCCAACATGCCTTTCAGAAAAAATATATTGGAAGAAAATCCAACCCAATCCAATCCACCTTGTGGATTGCAATAAATTGCATCTGCTGCACTTCCTAAATAAAAACCTTTCTGAGAGATAACTTCTCCATGAGCCATTACATACTTTCCACTTTTCTTAAATGCAATAATGGCTTTTCTCAATTCTTCACTTGCTGCAAATCCATTGGCATTTCCTGCACATTGCAGGTATAATCCTTTTATAGAAGAATCTGATTTTGCATGATCGATTATTCGTATCACTTCATAGAGTGATGGTAAATCCTCTGATGTTTTTTTAAAAATGCTGTTAAAAGGATCTTCTTGGTATTGTTCCTTAAATGGAACATCAAAATTCAACACCAATACTGCTTTTGACCCAATGTTTGGCTTTTCAGAAGAAGCAGCGCTTGTGGCAATTCCTATCAATATAAAAATACCAATTACGGTAAATAGAATCATTGCTAATAAGGTAGCGAATACTATTTTAAAAAAACCTCTCATAAATATGATTTAATCAATTAATTAATAAAGATATTTGAACATCACTATACCACCAATTATGGATACTGCATATTTACTTACAGGTAGCAATATGGGTGAGCGATCAGCATATCTCCAAAAAGCCAACTCTTTAATAGAACAAAGATGCGGCAAGATCGTTCAACAATCATCAATTTATGAGACAGAACCATGGGGGTTACTGGACCAACCTGCTTTCTTCAATCAAGTAATTGTTATTAACACTACATTGTCTGCTTTCGATTTAATGGCTGAATTATTAAAAATAGAAGCAATAATCGGCAGAATTAGAACTGTAAAAATGGGTCCCCGTATCATCGATCTGGATATTCTGGTATACAACCAGCTGATTTTAGATAGCCCTACCCTGCAAATACCCCATCCTGCACTACCATTTAGAAGATTTGCTTTAACTCCTTTAAATGAAATAGCTCCGGAATTGAGCCATCCGGTTTTACAAAAAACAATTTCAACCCTTTTATTTGATTGCACAGATACCAGCAATGTGCAAAAAAAAATCGATTTAGCTGTTTAGCTACGTTTATTTTTGAGAAGATAATACTACATGAAGCATCATTTTATAACAATTGAAGGGAATATAGGAGCAGGAAAAACTACACTGGCTAATTTATTGGCTGAAAAGCTGAATGCCCGTTTGATTCTGGAAGAATTTGCAGAAAACCCTTTTCTTCCTAAATTCTATGAGAATCCACAACAATTTGCTTTTCCCTTGGAATTGTTTTTTATGGCAGAAAGATACAAGCAGTTAAAAGACATGGTGCATACTAAAGAATTGTTTCAAACTGTTACCGTATCTGATTATTTGTTTACCAAATGCCTGCTTTTTGCAAAAGTGAATCTTCCAGAGGAAGAATTCAGACTCTATCAGAAACTCTTTGACATTATTCATCAACAACTCGTTTTTCCGGATATACTCATTTATTTACATGCACCGGTGAATAAGTTGCAACAAAACATTAAAAAAAGAAATAGAACATTTGAACAATCTATTTCAGATGAGTATTTATTTAATATTCAAGAGACCTATACCAACTATATTAAGCAGCATCGAATAAAAACCCTTTTTATCGATGCAAGCAATGCCGATTTTGTGAACAATGAATCTCATCTAAAAGTGATTATCGATGCATTGAATAATGACTATGAAGATGGACAACATTATTTCACTTTACCATGAATATAATTCAACAAAAATCAGATCCATTTGCTGCTATGAGAATAGCAGAATTTCGGCATTTAATGATTGGGCGGTTTTCTTTTATCATGGGACTAAGAATGTTGGGCACATTAGTGGGATGGTGGATTTACGAATTAACAAATGAACCTTTTGCCATTGGTTTAATTGGATTAGCAGAAGTAATTCCAGCAGTATCCCTGTCTTTGTATGCAGGATATGTAATTGATATAAGCGAGAAGCGAAAATTATTATTAAAAGGTGTTGGCTTTTATTTCACATGTGCCATTTTGTTGTTATTGCTTTCCAGTAAATACACGGCTTCGCAAATCAGCAATCATTGGATTGCATTTGGCATTTATATTATCATTTTTTTTACGGGGATAATTCGCGCTTTTACTGGGCCAACTTTTGGAACGATGGTAGCAGCAATTGTACCCAAGAATATTTTACAGAATGCAACCACTTGGAATCAAGGAATCTGGCTCTCTGCTTCGGTTACAGGCCATGCAACAGTTGGATTTTTAATAGCCTTAATGGGAAATACCAATTCCTTAGTGATCATATGTTTTATGATTTTACTGGGGCTAACTTATATGTATCAAATTAAGCCCAAGCCTTCGCTAAATGTAAAAGGAGAAAAAACCGGGCTGGATAGTGTTAAAGAAGGTTTGGTTTATGTTTATCAAACCAAAGAACTATTAGGCGCATTATCCCTCGATTTATTCGCTGTATTTTTTGGTGGCGCAGTGGCGATGATCCCTGTATTTGCAAAGGATATTTTGCAAGTAGGGCCAATTGGGTTTGGCTGGTTGAATGCAGCAGCTGATATTGGTGCAATATTGATCATTGTATGGCTTACTTTTTTCCCAATTCATAAAGGGCAGGGAAAAAAATTATTACTTGCTGTAGCAGGCTTTGGTGTGTGTATCATCATTTTTGCTTTATCCAAATTATTCTGGTTATCATTTGCGGTATTGGTCCTAAGTGGCATATTAGATGGCATCAGTATGATTACCAGAGGAACCATTGTTCAAATGAGAACACCAGATCATATGCGTGGCAGAGTAATGAGCGTGAATTCTATGTTTATTAATAGCAGCAATGAATTGGGGCAATTTGAAAGTGGTATGGCTGCAAAATTATTGGGAGTGATACCCTCTGTTGTTTTTGGAGGATGTATGACCATATTAGTGGTTGCTATTACCTGGGTTAAAGCTCCAGCATTAAGAAAAATGGAATACTAATCATATGCAAAGAAGTACATTTATTAAAAACACGGTATTGAGTATTGCCACAACTGCTATGTCATCTAAAGTTTAATCAATTTCTCCAAAACAAAATAAACGGCTGGGCAAAAACTGGAATTTTTTAAAGTGATTACTGGTCTCTTTAATAACACATCTTCATCGGTGTAGGGAAATCTATGGCAATCCGAAGGCCTTTTATCGTAAATGGAACAAAAATTATCATCGCCTAAAAATGGGCACGGAGATGACTTTGCTACATAATCTCCATCAGAATCAAGCGAAAGGTAGGTGTCTATGAAAACACTTTCCTTCATATTTACATGCTTGCTGATTCTTTTGATATCAGGAGTTTTAAATCGGGGAGAATAATTTTTACAACAGTTTGCACATTGCAAGCAATCAATTTTCTCAAAAGCTTCTTCATGCAAATCAGGAAGCACTTTCAACACTTTGTTTTTATCGGCCCTACTCAACCAATTTTTATACAGTTTCTGGTGTTCTTTGCTTTTTTTCTCCCAATTGTTTAACAAATCTTCTTCCACATTATGTATTTTATCAAATTTAAACTAGAATTAGCTTGCTTGAGTTAATTTTGCCAATCGATTTTATATAAAATTCAAAGCAGCATAGTTGCTAAATTATGGATTCAATCAGAGAACAGTGGCTTATTTTAATTTCAACCCCTATTTATGTATTCATCATTGGGCTAGAAATCATTCTCTCGCATTTACAACTTCGTAAAAATTATACACTAAAAGACACCATTACCAATACCTATTTAATGATCATGAATGGGGGAATCGATCTACTCTTCAGATTGATCTATATGGTTGTTTTACAGTATTTTTTTGTTCATGCATTTATTCATATTGAATCAGCCATTGCCTATTGGTTGATTTTATTGCTCGCTGAAGACTTCCTCTATTATTGGCTACATCGTTTTGACCACCAAATAAGGTTGTTTTGGGCAGTGCATGTAACACATCATAGTAGCCAGCTAATGAATTTTACCGTAGGGTTTAGATCATCTGTGTTTCAACCACTTTATCGATTCATCTATTTTATTCCATTAGCCTTACTCGGATTTAGACCATTAGATATTTTGTTTATTTATGCTGCTACTCAAATTTGGGGGATTTTTGTTCATACCGAACTCATCCATAAAATGGGATGGATGGAATTGCTTTTTGTGACCCCTTCTCACCATCGTGTGCACCATGGCTCCAATCCACTTTATCTAGACAAGAATATGGGCATGTTTTTAATTGTCTGGGACAAGCTTTTCGGCACATTTCAGCCTGAATTAACTGCTCAACAATACCAGCCCATTCAGTACGGTTTAACTACTAATTTAACCAGTCAAAACCCTTTAAATGTGATTTTCCACGAATGGGCTTCCATTTGGAAAGACGTAACCCAAAAGGGTATCAATTGGCAAGCCAGATGGAAATATTTATTCGGGCCTCCTGGCTGGAGTCACGATGGAAGCCGAAAAACAAGCAACCAATTGAGGGATTTGGAGAATCTTAACAAATAAGGACTTAACAAGCTATCCCCAGTTTCAACAAAATCGATCAAATTCTGTTACATCATCTTACCTTTGCGCCACTTAAATTTACCAATTAGCATATGAACTTATTTGAGCAACAATCTACCCAATTTCAACGCAGGCATATTGGCCCTAACGAAAGAGATTTAAATGGTATGTTAGATACCATTCAGGAAAAAAATGTAGAATCATTAATCAGTAAAACTGTACCAGATAGCATACGAATAAAAGCCAATTTGGATGTGCCTGCTGCAATCAGTGAATTTGAATATTTACAACAATTAAAAATAGTCGCTTCCAAAAACAAAGTATATAAAAATTATATTGGACAAGGATATTATGGCACAATAACGCCAAGTGTTATTCTTAGAAATATTTTTGAAAATCCAGGATGGTACACTCAATACACTCCTTACCAGGCCGAAATCTCTCAAGGCAGATTAGAAAGTTTATTGAACTTTCAAACTTTGGTAACAGACCTGACTGGCTTACCAATGGCCAATGCTTCTTTGCTAGATGAAGCAACTGCTGCTGCTGAAGCAATGGCTATGTTATTTCATCAAGCCAATAAAACCGATAATATCACCAAGCCGAAATTGTTTGTTGATGAGCAAATTTTCCCTCAAACTAAGTTGGTATTAATCACCAGAGCTGCTCCTATTGGAATTGAAATTGTAACAGGAGACTATTTAACTGCCTCTATTGATTCAACCTATTTTGGCGCCATACTTCAATATCCAGCCAATAATGGATCGGTGAATGATTATCGTGGATTTATTAATAAAGTGCATGAAGCAGGAGCATATGTAATTATGGCTACGGATTTATTGGCATTAACCTTATTAACACCTCCAGGAGAATTAGGAGCTGATGTTGCTATAGGTTCTGCACAAAGATTTGGTGTGCCAATGGGCTATGGTGGACCTCACGCCGCATTCTTCGCCACCAATGACGATTTTAAAAGAGGAATGCCTGGAAGATTAATTGGAGTAAGTATTGATGCACAAGGCAACCGTGCTTTGAGAATGGCTTTACAAACAAGGGAGCAACACATCAAAAGAGAAAAAGCAACTTCTAATATTTGCACTGCTCAAGCATTATTGGCCAATATGGCTGCCATGTATGCAGTTTACCATGGTGCAGAAGGTTTGAAAAACATAGCTCAAAGAGTTCATTTAATTGCCAATGCAGTTGCTCAATCTCTCACTCAAATTGGAATAACTCAAAACAATAAAAATTTCTTCGACACTTTACATATTAGTGGAGTTGATGCGGCAAAAACCAAAACAGTTGCCGAACAAAATCATACCAATTTCAGGTATTTCGAAGATGGAACTATTGGAATAAGCATTGATGAAACAACTTCTATTGAAGATGCTAATACTATTTTAAAAATATTTGAAACAGTAACAGAAAAAAGTACAGGCAAAAAAATTACTACAGATTCAATACTTGCCAATTCAACTGCAATTATTGCTGAATTAACAAGAACAAGTACCTATTTAGCACATCCAGTATTCAATACTCATCATAGCGAAAGCCAGATGATGCGCTATATCAAGCAACTGGAAAACAAAGATCTTTCTTTGAATACCAGCATGATCAGCTTAGGAAGCTGTACCATGAAATTAAATGCAGCTACTGAAATGATGCCTGTTAGCTGGCCAGAGTTTGGAGGGCTTCATCCTTTTGTACCGATGAATCAAACAGAAGGTTATCAGCAAATTCTTAAAGAGCTCAATCAATTTTTATGTGCTGTCACAGGATTTACGGCATGTAGTTTACAACCAAATAGTGGTGCACAAGGCGAGTATGCAGGATTATTAACTATTAGAGCTTATCACCAGCACAGAAATGAGCTTCATAGAAATATTGTATTGATTCCGATTAGTGCACACGGAACCAACCCAGCGAGCGCTGTAATGGCAGGATTTAAAGTAGTAGTTGTAAAATGTGATGATGCTGGAAATATTGATCTGGCAGATTTGCAAAGCAAAGCTATTCAATACAAAGACACTCTAGGTGGATTGATGGTCACCTACCCTTCTACCCATGGTGTATTCGAAGAAACCATAAAAGATATTTGTAACATTATTCATGACAATGGAGGTTTGGTATACATGGATGGAGCCAACATGAATGCACAAGTTGGATTAACCAGCCCTGGAATGATTGGGGCAGATGTATGTCATCTTAATTTACATAAAACATTTGCCATTCCGCATGGTGGAGGTGGACCAGGAATGGGGCCTATTTGTGTAAATGATAAACTAGCTCCCTTTTTACCAGGACATTTAATGGGCTATAACAATGATGAATTAGCAGTTAGTGCTGCACCATTTGGATCAGCAAGTATATTGCTCATCAGTTATGCTTATATCAAAATGCTTGGCTATGATGGAATAAGAATGGCTACAGAATATGCTATTTTGAATGCCAATTACATGAAAGCAAGATTGGAAAAATTTTACCCGATATTATATACTGGCAAAAATGGCACTTGCGCACATGAATTCATTGTTGATTTAAGACCATTTAAACAAACTGCTGGAGTAGAGGTAGAAGATGTTGCTAAGCGTTTAATTGATTATGGATTCCACGCACCAACCATGAGTTTTCCAGTACCAGGAACTATCATGATAGAACCAACAGAAAGTGAAGACAAAGCAGAATTAGATCGTTTTTGTGATGCCATGATTGCTATCTATGATGAAATCAAAGCAATAGAAAACGGAACTTCAGACAAATTAGATAATGCATTAAAAAATGCACCTCATACGCAGGCAGTTATTTGCGGAGACGAATGGAAACATTCTTATACGAGGCAGGAAGCGGCTTTTCCTTTGTATTATGTAACGCTAAATAAATTCTGGCCAAGTGTTGCAAGAGTAAATAACACACATGGAGATAGAAATCTTATTTGTACATGTGAGCCAGTTTCTTCTTATGCAGAATAACGCATTTATTAATTAATCCATTTTAAAAGAACCCAGCTAACAATTAGTTGGGTTCTTTTTTTGGGCCAAAATCATTGAATTGATTTTTCTAAATAATAAATGATCGATTCTTTATCGGCTATTGTTTGTTCTAATTGTTGAATTTGTTTTTGCAATGAGTGTATGAGTGTTGCCTGCACATGAATATAGGTTTTACTCTCTTCCTGAAGCTGATTCCATTCTTCCAAATGAGGTATATCATAAACATCTGCCTTCATACTACCCTGACCTGTAACCAGCCAGTGGATATTCAAATCGGGATAATGCATTTTGATTTTTTCTATTACAGCAGATCCAATATTTCCTTTGCCTTTTAATTGCTTTCCTAAATATCCATTAGACAATCCGCAGGTATGCTCAAACGCATAAGCGCTAATATCATGTTGCGCTAAATAACGATATAAGCGATCCATTAATCTCATTAGGTATAAATACGTTAGAAAAAAGTAGATGAATTTATATTATTACCAATCGTTTCATTGAAATTGCTTCATTGTTTTGCGAAGAAAATAAAGAATCACAGGTATAGCAATACGGCAAATACCTGAATTTGTTTTTATTTAACGGTGCTTAGGAAACAAATTACTGATACATATAGTCGCAAAAAAAAGTGAGCATCTATTATTTATTCCAAATTTTAATTGATGAAAAAACAACCTACTGCTTTTGAAAAAGAGATGATTCAATTTGTTGATTTTGCCAGTCCCAATGAATGGGAATTGCTCTTATGGGAGTGGTTTAAAACTACCATAACTGGAAGCTTTAATCAGTTATCTAGAAAAGAAAGATCAAACCTGATAAATACCTATGAAATGATCAATAAACTCATACAAAAAATGGATAATTATAGCCAACAAGAATAATAACTTATACAAACTTGTAGTGAATTTTAAAATAATTAACACCAATAAAAATGATGAAAAAATAATTCACAAGTATTTGATAAACAAACAGTTACGACTCTATTTTTATACTTCTACTATTGATTTTTTTGTCGATTAGCAAGGCCTAAAAAAGTTTATTTCATTCAGCGTATTAATAAAATGACGAATTTTATGGTGTTGATAATCCAATACCCTGAATCTCCAGTAAGCTTGTCCAATCCACTATGTGCGACCAGCCTAACAGAAGAATCTGTAGGTAAATGGAATTATCGCTTTTTAAATTGATTATTGTTCGATCCGTACAAAAAAAATGAAAACTATGTCTCGTTTATTTACAGGCATTGTATTAACAATGGTAATTGTATTATCCAGCTGTTCAAGCGGAAAACACAGTTCTAGTTCAAAGGGATACTTAAAGAGCAGTACCCCCCAGAACAACGCTAATGCAAATAACGCCTACACACCCGCAACCCCAACAATAGACAAAAGTCAATTTGTTGCTTTCTCAAGAGAGCTACAAATGAAACTGGCAGCTTATAATGTTGATGCAAAGCGTGTACAATTTTATATTGATGGGAAAATGATTCTTACCAGAAATATGGACAGTACCAAAGCTGAAGTTTCTTCAGGTACAGTAAAGTTCACCAACGGTAAAAAAATCAACGAAATCATTATTCCAGCATACACACCAGGTATAGTAGAATCGGCTGATCAAAATGGGATCAGGGTGAGTTTCGAAAATGGCAATTCGTTCTTATTTGTTCCGGCGGAAGGTGAAGACAGATTTGTGATTTCTGGAAACAATTGGGACAATGGAACTGTTGAAGTTCCTTACGACAAAGGAATGTACAGAGCTTCAGCTGGGCCTTCAGGCAATATTGCCGAAGTTAAATTAGTAGTTAAGTTGGCTGATGTCAACATGAGTGATAAGAAAACCCGTACCCTATCGGGCAGAAAAATAGGTTTATAAGCAGATTTAATCCCTGCCCTACACAGAAAGTACTTCCGAGTGCTTTCTGTTTTTTTTTGCCTTGTTCTGACTATTTTTTGAAATCAAATAATGTTGCTGTGAAAATGGCTCTCTCCCTTTTTTTAAAAACCACATCCCAATTGCCCCTATATCTAAGAATCTTTGGCACAATTAAATCCCCTACTCTGGTCATTTCTACATTCATACTCACATCAAAATCATAGACTCCTGCTTTGTAGCTTAAAGAATAATTTCTGGCCAATACTTCCATGGTTTTCATATCGAACCAGGTTTCCATTTGATCTACAACAATTTGATCGTTCTTTAAAAATCCTAATTCCTCTTTTGGCGTAATACTAAAAACATAACAAAGTGCTCCCTTATACTCTTGTATATCTAATTTATAGGCATATAATTTATGGGCATTGTTATCATATAAATCAAGCTTATCTCCAATGAACGGTATACCCGAAATCTTTTTCCCAGGATTAAAAAACAACATTTTTAACTGCTCCTTGTGCTTTTCAATTCCTTTCTTATTGGTGGTGGTGGCATTCTTCCCTTTTACAATATTATTTTCTCCACAGATGGTGCCTTTTGTAAAAAATAAGGAAGCGTATAATTCAGGTGTTGTGTAGTTATAGTTTTTTTTGTCGTCATAAAAATCACCGGTAACCTTTTCTTCAAGCACATCCATTGTTCTACATCCACCTACCCTGTTTTGCCGGGTTTTACTGTATAAAGAAGCTTTAACAACACCCTTCTTGTCGAGCATTTGAATATCGTTATAAGAGTTATAACCCAATATGCGCAAGTTTCTGAAAGCTTTATAAAATGTGGTATCTTCTTTTATTTGTTCCAATAAACGTTTATAATCAAAATTATTGCGAACCACTACTTCTGCCAATGTAAATCGCTTCTCATCTATAATTACGGTGGTATCTTGTGCAACTAATTCAGTGCTAGTTAAAATAAGCAGAAAAGCAAATAGGTTTTTGATCATTTAGCAAAGCTCATTTTATAATCCACTTTAATTTTACCCTTACTGATATCATTTAATTTACCCTGCAACATTTTCTTGCGCAATGGTTTTAAATAATCGATGAATAATTTCCCTTCAATATGATCGTATTCATGTAAAATTACCCGAGCAGTTATACCAGAAAATGTTTCTGTGAACTCATTGAATTTCTCATCCATGTAACGAAGTGTAACACGTTCTGCACGCATGATATCTTCTCTGATCTTTGGAATACTTAAGCATCCTTCATTGTATGCCCAATCTTCTCCATGTGTTTCAATTATTTCGGCGTTGATGAAAACTTTCTTGATGCCAGGACCATCATCATACACTTTCTTCTCTTCCTCTTCCATATTTTCGAAAATCTGTTCACTGTCTACTACAAACAATCGAATGTCTTTATTTACTTGTGGGGCTGCCAGACCAACACCATTACTAGAATACATGGTTTCCCACATATCGGCCAAAAAAGCGTCGAAATTTGGATAAGAGGCATCAATTGGTTTACTCACTTTTCTGAGAACCGGAGCACCATATGCAACAATAGAAAGAATCATTATACTTTAATTGGATGAATCAGCAAAACTAAGTCCAAACTGCAACAATAACAAAATGGGCTATCCAATCTGTTGTAAATACTCCTGAAGCATAATAGTAGCGGCTATCTGGTCGATATTGGCTTTATCCCTTCGATCCTTTTTTTTCATCCCCATATCGATCATTGCCCGAACGGCCATTTTAGAGGTATATCGTTCATCTACTTTTTGAATGGGGATCTGTGGAAAAGCTTTAGCAAGTTTTTTAATTGCAGCTGCCACCAACGGTGTTGCATGGGTGGCAGAATCGTCCAAATTGAGCGGCTCCCCTATCAGAATTAATTCAACTTCTTCTACTTTAAAATAGTTTTCTAGAAAAGGAATCAGCTCCTTTGATGAAATTGTAGTTAAGGCTGTTGCTATCATCTTAAACGGATCAGTTACAGCTAATCCAGTTCTTTTCCCACCATAATCAATACAAATAATTCTTGCCATTTTATTTATTTTACCAACCGAATTGTAAGAATACAGCGGTGATTACAATAATGCCGAATACAATACTTGCAATACCATTTGCAGTCATGAAGGCGATATTTACTTTACTTAAATCGTTGGGCTTAACCAATAAGTGCTGATAAACAAGCATGCCAGTAAATACAATCACTCCAATCCAATACAACCAATGAAAATTCCCCGCAAAACCAGCAACAATAATACAAACACTACTTAATACATGCAACAACTCGGAAACCCTTAAGCCACGAGCTTTACCGAGCATGCTGGGAATAGAATATAAATGTTCGGATTGATCAAAATCTACATCTTGCATGGCATAAATAATATCAAACCCACTCACCCAAAAAATAACTGCCATCGAAAATAAAATAGGCAACCAATTAAAATATCCTGTAACGGCCAAATAAGCACCAATAGGTGCTAAAGACAATCCAACGCCCAACACCAAATGACAAAGCGCAGTAAATCTTTTGGTAAAACTATAAAACAGAATTACGAATAACGCCACTGGAGAAAGATAAAAACAAATGGAATTGATAAAATAAGTTGCCACAATAAATAATATACAATTCACGATAACAAAAAGCAATGCACTTTCCGCAGATAAAATTCCAGCAGGTATTTCACGAATGGCTGTTCTTGGATTCTTGGCATCAAAATGACGATCGAGGTAACGATTGAATGCCATCGCCGCACTTCTGGCAGTAACCATACAAATGATTACCAATACTAATTTTTGTACCATTTTCACATTCCATAATGCCTCCATTGAACCATGGGCCATTGGAACAGCAATAAAAAAACCAATCATTGCAAATGGCATTGCAAAAATGGTATGTGAAAATTTTACAAGACTTAAATAATTTTTAATACTAGGCAAAGAAAAAAAATTTATAAAATGAACTTATTTTTTAATTGTTGCTTCAATCAATTTCCACAAAACTATGCCTACAGACACTGAAACATTCAAAGAATGTTTTGAACCCAGTTGTGGAATTTCAATGCAACCATCTGATGCATCTAATACATCATTGCTTACCCCCTCCACTTCATTCCCAAAAATCAACGCATTTTTCGGATGATTAAAATCGCCATTTTCCAAAGAAATACTCCCTTCGGCTTGTTCAACTGAATAAATATAGTAGCCTGCTGCTTTTAATTGGTTAACTGCATCAATGGTATTGGAAAAATACTTCCAATCAACCGTTTCTGTAGCACCCAAGGCCGTTTTATTAATATCCCTGTGAGGAGGCTGGGGCGTATATCCGCATATATAAATCGATTCAATCAAAAATGCATCTGCGGTTCTAAAAATACTGCCCACATTGTGCATGCTCCTGATATTATCCAAAACCACAATAATGGGGGTCTTACCGGCTTGCTTAAACTCAGTGATAGACTTTCTACCCAATTCATCCATATTCCACTTTCGCATGCTGCAAAGTTAAATCCATCCAATTAAATAATCTTTTTCAATTTGTTCTACAAATATGCTAATTTAACTCCATTCATTTAAACAAATAATTATGCAAAAAGCAACCAGCTATCTACTCGCATTGGCTATGGCCAGTCCATTTTTCTCCTTTTCACAAGAAGAAAAAATAGACCTCAATATGATTCAAAAAATCAGAAAAGAAGGTTTAGAGAATTCAAAAGTGATGGAAATAGCTTTTAACCTAACAGATAAAAGTGGCAATAGGCTAACCAATTCACCTGGCTATTTCAGAGCTGCTAACTATGCCAAAGAAACAATGACTGGATGGGGCTTGAAAAATGCAACAATCGATCCCTGGGGAGAATTTGGCAAAGGCTGGGAATTGGAAAAAAGTTATCTGGCCATTACAGCTCCCTATTATAAACCATTGCTAGCTTATCCTAAAACATGGACAAGCGGAACCAAAGGATTAAAATCAGCGGAAATCATATTGATCAGTGTAAAAGACACTACTGAATTAGAAAAATATCGCGGCCAACTAAAAGGGAAATTGATTTTGATGGATCAATCAGTTGCCTATAATCATACATTCAAACCAGATGCGGTTCGTTATACTGATGAAGAACTGGCTAAAATGGCGGCTACTCAAATGGCTCCTGCAAGACCAGTTGATACTGCTCAACAACGCAGACAACAACAAGCTTTTGCACAGCAAAGAGGCGGAGCAGCTCAAAGAATCGGTATATTATTGAAAGAAATGGCCAAATCAGAAGGCGCAATTGGTATGATCAGTTCTGGAGGAATTAGAAGTCATGATGGAACCATATTTGCTCAGGGTGGAGGCGCGTACAAAGGCGCTGACCCAGAAAATGTATTGGATATGGTAATAGGTATAGAAGATTTTAATACCATATTACGATTGGTAAAATCAGGAACAACCGTAAAATTAGATGCAGAAGTAAAAACAAAGTTTTATACAAAAGATTTACAGGGGTATAATGTGATAGCAGAAATTCCTGGTACAGACCCGTTATTAAAAGATGAAGTAGTGATGATTGGTGCGCACTTAGATTCTTGGCAAACAGGAACCGGAGCAACAGACAACGCATCCGGCTCTTCAGTAATGATGGAAGCAATGCGAATTTTAAAAACTTTAGGAGTAGAAACAAAAAGAACTATTAGAATCGGCTTATGGAGTGGAGAAGAGCAAGGATTATTGGGCTCCAGAGGATATGTAAAAAATAATTTAGCCGACCCTGCAACAATGCAGACTACAGCAGCACATGAAAAGTTTTCTGGCTATTTTAATATTGATAATGGTACAGGAAAGATCCGAGGAATTTATTTACAAGGAAACGAAGCTTGTAGGAACATTTTTAGCAAATGGCTGGCTCCATTTAAAGATCTTGGTGCTTCAACAGTTACAATTAGCAATACCGGAGGAACAGATCATCAATCCTTTGATGGAGTTGGTTTGCCAGGTTTTCAGTTCATACAAGATCCAATAGAATACGATACAAGAACACACCATAGCAATATGGATGTTTATGATCATTTGATTGAAGCTGATCTGAAACAAATGGCAACCATTGTAGCGTCATTTGTTTACAATACAGCACAAAGAGATAGCAAATTACCTAGAAAAGAAATGCCTAAACCAAGAGCCGTTACACCAAGATAGACTACCCTACTTTAGATACTTTTCCACAATAAGTGAGCGGTACTGCTAGGGTTAATCGGCATCCTTATATTTGTTGCCCATGGCTAAAGGCAACGATACACCATTAATGCAACAGCATCGGGCTATTAAACAAAAATATCCTGATGCTGTTCTGTTATTTAGAGTAGGTGATTTTTATGAGACATTTGGAGAAGATGCAATCATCGCATCCAGGGTTTTAGGCATTACACTAACAAAGCGCAATAATGGAGCAGCAGCTTCCAGCGAATTGGCCGGATTTCCACACCATTCAGTTGATACTTATTTACACAAGTTGGTAAAAGCAGGATATAGGGTTGCCGTTTGTGATCAGTTGGAAGATCCCAAGAATGTAAAAGGAATTGTAAAAAGAGGGGTCACCGAAATGGTTACACCAGGGGTTGCTACCAACGATAAATTACTAGAGCACAAAACCAATAATTTTTTAGCCTCAATTCATTATACCGACAAGCAAACAGGAATTGCATTGCTGGATATTTCAACAGGTGAATTTTTTGTTGCACAAGGCAATCAAGAATACATTGATAAGTTATTGCAGAGTTTACAACCAGCTGAAATTATTTTTCAAAAAAGTTATCAAAAGCAATTTAAAGAAAGCTATGGCACTAAGTTTTATACTTATACCATGGAGTCTTGGATTTTTGATGAAGCATTTGCTACAGAAAGTTTATTGAAACATTTTCAAACACATTCTTTAAAAGGATTTGGTATTGAAGGGCTTTCAGAATCAATCATTGCGGCAGGAGCAATCTTGTATTACCTCAAAGAAACAGAACATCCTAATCTGCAACATATCACTGCTATTCAAAGAATAGAAAGAGATGATTTTTTATGGATGGATCGTTTTACGATTCGCAATTTAGAATTGCTTCCAACCGGCATAGATCAACACACTAGTTTATTACAAGTGTTGGATCAAACGGTTAGCCCTATGGGAGCAAGAATGATTAAAAGGTGGATGGTATTTCCATTAAAAGATATTTCAAAAATCAATGAACGATTAGATGCTGTTGAGCATTTATTACTCGACACACAATTGCAAAATGATTTAGCTCAATCAATTAAAATTTGTGGAGACGTTGAAAGACTGGTTAGTAAAATTTCTTTGAAAAAAATCAATCCGAGAGAAATAATGCATCTGGCAAAAGGCTTAGAACAAACCAGCATTATTAAACAGGCTTTGATAAATTGCAAGAATACATATTTACAAAATTTAGCCGTTGCTCTGAATGAGTGTATCGATATAGTAGAAAAAATAAAAGCTACTATCTTAGAAACACCTCCTGTAATGACCAACAAGGGCGGCATTATTCAAAACGGAGTTCATGAAGAGCTGGACCAGTTAAGAAAAATTGCCACTGGCGGTAAAGAATATTTAATTGAAATACAACAAAGAGAAGCTGAAAGAACTGGCATCAATTCCCTTAAAATTAGTTTCAATAATGTATTTGGTTATTATTTAGAAGTGACCAATTCGCATAAATCCAAAGTACCTGCAGATTGGATCAGGAAACAAACATTGAGTAATGCAGAAAGATATATTACTCCAGAATTAAAAGAGTACGAAGAGAAAATTATTGGAGCAGAAGATAAAATTCTAAGTATTGAATTAGAAATTTATAATCAACTTATAATTACCCTCCAAGAATTCATTGCCCCCATTCAAGTGAATGGACATTTATTAGGCACATTAGATTGCTTGATTTGTTTTGCCAACAATGCAAAAAAGTTCAATTACAAAAAACCTGTATTACACGAAGGATTACAATTAGCTATATCCGAAGGCAGACATCCAGTGATTGAACAACATTTAGCTGCAGATGATGTTTATGTGGCAAATGATATTGTTTTAGATCCGGCAAATCAACAAGTAATTATTCTAACAGGGCCGAATATGAGTGGTAAGAGTGCAGTATTACGCCAGACTGCATTAATCACTTTAATGGCACATATGGGCAGCTTTGTACCAGCTGCATCAGCAAGTATTCCATTGACAGATAAGATTTTTACAAGAGTAGGTGCTTCCGATAATTTAAGTGGAGGCGAGTCTACTTTTATGGTGGAGATGAATGAAACTGCAAGCATCATCAACAATATGTCTACCAGGAGTTTAATTTTATTGGATGAAATTGGAAGAGGCACTGCTACTTATGATGGTATTTCTATTGCCTGGAGTATGGTAGAGTTTATTCATGAAACTGCATTTGCGCCTAAAACACTTTTTGCTACACATTATCATGAGCTCAATGAATTAGAAGAAATTCTTCCACGCGTAAAAAACTTCCATATCACCCATAAAGAAGTAGCCAATAAAATTATTTTCTTACGCAAAATGGCTCCAGGTGGTAGCACACATAGTTTTGGTATACAAGTTGCTAAAATGGCTGGTATGCCCAATAGTTTGATTGATAGGGCTAATGAAATTCTAAAACAATTAGAACAACAGCATGTAAAGGAAGATGGCAAAGAATTAATCACCGATGGAATTAACCATATTAATACACCAAAAGTTCAACTGTCTATTTTTGATGCCCATTCCGAAACTTTTAATGACATCAGAAGCATGTTATCCTCAATAGACATCAATCAATTAACGCCAGTAGAAGCATTAATGAAATTGAACGAAGTAAAAAACTTACTGAAATAATTGATCTTCATTCAATGATCAATTGTAAGCATATTCTCTTAGATACTCAAATTTGGGAGTGAGCTTTCCATTATCTAAAATAGTTGCATGATCAATTAAATCTGAACCACCTTGTCGAATATCATTTAAGATATATTTAATGAGCTGTTCCCCGAAATAACGGCTTGCATCTCTAGGCAATTCATTCGGTAAATTGCCAACAGCCATAATATCAACCCCATTTTTATCATAAGCAGCAATCTTCTCTCCGGTGATTTTGTTGATTCCATAAACAGGATCTTCAATCGTACCATCACCCAGATTACAAGGCACACTCCCATTTTTATCGTCGGTAATATCAGCGATTGTTTGGATCTTGAATTGGGGACTTTTAAATTCCTCCATAGTAAACAACCGAGGCATTTCATTGGTCCAATAAATTCCATTCATCAATACATCGGTTTGGGCTATATATCGGTTGAATAAGCAGTCATATTCTTCCGGATGCAAGTGAAAATGTTCTCTTGAATATTTACCAGTAATACGATGCTTGTACAAATTGGCTCCTTTTAATTGCACATATACAGGATAATCAAATTGTCGAGTAATAAAATCTTCTGGCTCCACTTCTTGCGCATCCATTAAGTTCATGATCTCCACAATTCCATGAGCAACTCTCCCACTTCCAGTTACTGCAATTTTTATAGGAGGCAATTTCAAACCAAAATAGGTATGAATTAATTCACGATAGTCTTTTATGGTATGTACTCTTGCTAAATCAAACTGCTGGGTTCTTTTTCCATATGCCATGATACCATTGTGAGCGCCAACGATGCCAGCAAAAAAGCCAAATCCAATAATTCTTTGACCATCTTTATGCTCTAAACATTCGTAGTCAATCAACGAAATATTATTCTTTACCAGCGACTGCATCATTGCTTTATTGTATGGCTGCATTTTTTTGGTATGCGAAAAGAACATGTATCGCTTATTCGGAATTATTTGAGAGATCGGCAATTCCTTAATCCCTAACAATAAATTACAATCTTGTAAATCATCAGTTACAGTGATACCTGCATGAATATATTCTGCATCTTTATAACATCTATTAGGGGATGGTTGAACCTTAATTTCGACATCCTCAAAATTCTTAAGCAACCATTTACATTGTGCAGGTGTTAAAGCAACACGATTATCTGCAGGCACTTTCCCCTCTCTAATCAATCCTATAATAAGCATTCTTGATATTTACGGCAAGATAACAAATGTTAGGCGCTAATTTATAAGAATAAAGTCTACATTTTGCTACATGAATGATTAAATTTGCACTTATGAATTATTTTGAATTGTATAAAATTCCTATAAGCTTTTTACCCGATTTAGATTTTGTTAAAAAACAATTCTATACATTGAGCCGCCAGTATCATCCCGATTTTTTTGGTGGCGCAACTGATTTTGAAAAAGAGGAAGCATTGACTTTATCTGCACAAATAAATCAAGCATATAAAATATTCCAAGATAAAGAAGCCACCATTAAATACTTACTTCAATTGAAGGGACTGTTAGAAGAAGATGAAAAATACAATTTGCCTTCTCATTTTTTGATGGAAGTAATGGAATTGAACGAGCATGTTATGGAGTTAGACCCAACTGACAAAGCCGCCATTAAATTAGTAGAAACCGAATTAAACGAACTTCAAAAAAATATCTATGAAACTGTGGAGTCGATTATTGCAAATTTTAAAGACAGTGTTTCTACCGAAAAAGAACTGCTGCAAGTAAAAGATTACTACTTCAAGAAAAAATACATTGATAGAATAGAAAAGCAGTTATTGAGTTATTAGTTATTTTGGTTATTGGTTATTGGTTATTGGTTATTGGGAAAACCGAAGGGATTGCACAATTATTTGGCTATTTTATAATGTTGAACTAATATTGCAGCCCGATTAGCCCAGATGGCGGAATTGGTAGACGCGCTAGACTCAAAATCTGGTTATCGCAAGGTAGTGCAGGTTCGATTCCTGTTCTGGGCACAAAAAACCCCCAACAATGTTGGGGGTTTTTTATTTTCATTTTTTGATTGATAGAATTTCAACCTCAATGATCAATGCACTATTAGGTGGAATGCGGGGCGGACTCCCCTTTTCACCGAATGCTAATTTTGAAGGAATGAAAACCTGCCATTTAGAACCTTCTGGCATCATCATTAAAGCTTCCTTCAAACCTGGGAAGAAATTATAGGGCGTATTAAAAACAGGCTGTTTGTTTTCATAAGTATTTTCAATGATTGAATTGTCGGGTAACTTTGCTAAGATGTTCAAAACAAGTGTATCTGTTTCAATGGCATGCTTTCCAATACCTTGTTTAATAATTGCATATCTCACTCCATTAGGCAACATTCCAATATTGGGTTTGTCTTTTAAGGAAGTAAATAATAATTGTTCTTGTCTTGATCCTTTTTCTTTTTGGTTTAGTTGTTGAGAAGATGAAACCAAAGCTGTGATTAGACTATCACTTAATTTTTTATTTTTTCCATCTTTCAGCATATCAGATAACCCTGCTTGAAATAAGTTTGGATTTTTTATTGTGAACCCATTTTCAAACATCCATTTAGCAACATAAGCACCAAGTGCATATTGAACAGAATCTGAATTATTAATTAAATTAGATGACCCATTTACTGGAATATTTTGTTTTATCAAAGACTTTTGAGCTACTAAATCTTTTAAAGGAAAAAGTAAAATTAAAAGGAAAAAAGAATGCAATAATTTATTCATTATTTATTTTAATTTGACTAATTAATCTAATATTCATTATTAATTATATGCACTCCTAATTATTGCAAAATTAATGGTTATAGCTTCTGACCTATCTCTAGAATCATAATTGTAAATAGTGATATCAAAATATCCTGTCCCAACAATAGAAACATATATATGATAGGATGTATTTGCTGCTCCTTGTATACTTAAAATTGGAATATCATCAGAAGAAATGGTACTATTATTCACCCTAAAAGTAACATCCCTATACGAGTCTAGCCTTGCATTATGGGTGGTGATTTTTCCAGAAATTTTATTGATAGTTACAGCTGTTGACTTACTAGAAAGCTGAGTGATAGTTCCACCAGCACCAGCAATATACCCAATTCCAGCAGTAGGTGATGTAGAAGAAACTGCACCAGAACTTGTCAGGTTGGTTGTTGATGTAGAAGCTAAAACAGAAGACCCTGTTACATTTAATGTTCCCCCAACTATAGTGTTACCTGTGGCGCTTTCAACTGTAAACCTATTTGTATTTATGGTCAAATTACCCGACAAAGACAATGTAGAAGATAAAGTTGTCGCTCCAGTTACACCAAGCGTTCCTCCTATTGTTCCATTTCCATTAACAGCCAAACTAGATGATAAAGTAGTAGCTCCACTAAATGTTTTTGCACCAGCAATTGTTTGAGTTCCATTAGTGAGCACCCCTCCATTTGTAGCATCTGCAGGAGTTAAGATTAATGTAGTAGAACTTAGAATTGCACCATTTGAATTTGATGAACCATTAATTGAACCGATTGAAGCAATTCCCATTGCACCTGTTGTGCCCGTGACACCCTGGATACCTTGTATTCCTTGTATTCCTTGAGCGCCTGTGGCACCTGTGGATCCTGTAGATCCTGTTATACCTTGGATACCCTGTGCACCAGTTGATCCTGTGTTACCAGTTGCGCCAGTAACGCCTGTTGCACCACGTGGAATTGTGAAGTTAAATGATGCAGCAGAACTTGTTCCGCCATTTGTAATTGCAACACTACTTCCTGCAGCACCAGTTGTAACTGTTCCAACAGCAATTGTTGCTGCTGATCCAGCTGTACCTGCTATACCTTGGATACCCTGGGCTCCTGTTCCTCCTGTTATACCCTGAATGCCTTGCGCTCCAGTTGCTCCTGTGATTCCTGTCGCACCAGTTACTCCAGTAGATCCCGTTACGCCAGTTGCGCCTCTAGGTATTGTAAAATTAAATATTGCCGCAGATGTTGTTCCACTATTTGAAACAGCTCCACTTGTACCTGCTGCACCAGTTGTAACTGTTCCTATTGTGATTGTAGCAGCTGTTCCTGTGGCTCCAACTGCTCCAGTGGCACCTGTTACACCTTGAATTCCTTGAGCTCCAGTTGCACCCGTTAAACCAGTATTACCAGTAACACCTTGAATACCTTGTGAACCTGTAGCACCCGTTAAACCGGCAATACCTGTTACACCCTGAATACCTTGTGCTCCAGTTGCTCCTGTAATTCCTTGAATACCCTGAGAACCAGTCGCTCCCGTTATACCTTGAATACCTTGCGAACCAGTGGCTCCTGTGTTACCTGTTGCGCCTGTACTTCCTGTATTTCCCTTTATACCTTGAATGCCCTGTAATCCGGTAGCACCTGCAATTCCCTGTATTCCTTGAATGCCCTGCGCTCCAGTTGCTCCTGTTAAACCAGTATTACCAGTAACACCTTGAATGCCTTGTGCTCCCGTAATACCTTGTGCTCCAGTTGCTCCTGTATTACCTGTTGCACCTGTACTTCCTGTATTTCCCTTTATACCTTGAATACCCTGTAATCCGGTTGCTCCTGTAATTCCCTGAATTCCTTGAATGCCTTGAGCACCAGTTGCTCCTGTTACACCTTGAATTCCTTGGGCGCCAGTTGCACCAGTCAACCCAGTATTTCCAGTAACACCTTGAATGCCTTGTGCTCCCGAAATACCTTGAATACCTTGGGAGCCGGTTGCTCCTTTTTCTCCTTGAATACCCTGTGAACCAGTTGCACCAGTTAAACCAGTATTACCTGTAACACCCTGAATACCTTGAATGCCTTGTAGACCTTGAATTCCTTGAGAACCTGTGACTCCTGTTACACCCTGGATACCCTGTGCTCCAGTGGCTCCTGTTGCTCCAGTTAAACCAGTATTACCTTTTACCCCCTGAATACCCTGCGCTCCAGTAGCTCCTGTTATACCCTGGATACCTTGGGATCCGGTTGCTCCGGCTATACCTTGGATACCTTGTGCACCAGTTGCACCTGTTATACCTGTTATACCTTGAATACCTTGTGATCCGGTTGCTCCCGTTATTCCTTGAATACCCTGGGCTCCGGTTGCACCTGTTATACCTTGGATACCTTGAGCTCCAGTTGCTCCAGTAATTCCCTGAATACCCTGGGCTCCTGTGACTCCTGTTATACCTTGGATACCTTGCGCTCCTGTTGCTCCAGTAATTCCTTGAATACCCTGTGCACCAGTGACTCCTCTTATACCTTGTAAACCCTGCGCGCCAGTCACACCTGCTAAACCTTGAATGCCTTGTGCTCCAGTTGCACCAGTTAAACCAGTATTACCAGTAACACCCTGAATACCTTGATTACCAGTTGCTCCAGCGATTCCTTGAATACCTTGAATACCTTGAGCACCTGTTACACCTTGAATGCCTTGTGCACCGGTTGCTCCTGTTATACCTTGGATTCCTTGTAGACCTTGGGCACCTGTTGCACCAGTTAAACCTTGGATTCCTTGAGATCCAGTAGCTCCTGTTATACCCTGGATACCTTGTGCGCCAGTTGCTCCTGTTGCACCTGTAATACCCTGAATACCTTGCACACCAGTGACTCCTGTTATACCTTGAATTCCTTGTAGACCTTGGGCACCTGTTGCTCCTGTTATACCCTGGATACCTTGTGCGCCAGTTGCTCCCGTTACACCTTGAATACCTTGAGCTCCTGTTGCACCTGCAATACCCTGAATACCCTGCGCTCCAGTTGCACCAGTTAAACCTTGGATTCCTTGAGCTCCAGTAGCTCCTGTTATACCTTGGACACCTTGGGATCCGGTTGCTCCGGCTATACCTTGAATACCTTGTAGACCTTGCGCTCCAGTTGCTCCCGTTATACCTTGAATGCCTTGTGCACCAGTTGCGCCTGTTATACCTTGAGCACCTGTTGCTCCTGTGATTCCTTGAATACCTTGAATGCCTTGTCCGCCGGTTGCTCCTGTTATACCTTGGATACCTTGTGCTCCAGTGATACCTTGAATGCCTTGTGCGCCGGTTGCTCCTTTTTCTCCTTGAATACCTTGAATTCCTTGTGCTCCAGTTGAACCAGTTATACCTTGTATACCTTGTAGACCTTGCGCGCCGGTTGCTCCTTTTTCTCCTTGAATACCTTGAATTCCTTGTGCTCCAGTTGCGCCTGTTATACCTTGAATACCTTGCGCTCCAGTGGCTCCGGTTATACCTTGAATACCTTGTAGACCTTGGGCACCAGTGGCCCCTGTTATACCCTGGAAACCTTGTGCTCCAGTGGCTCCAGTAATTCCCTGAATACCTTGTAGACCTTGTGCTCCAGTCACACCTGCTATACCTTGAATACCTTGCGCTCCAGTGGCTCCAGTAATTCCCTGAATACCCTGTGCTCCGGTTGCTCCTGTTATACCTTGAATTCCCTGTGCACCAGTGGCTCCTGTTAAACCAGTATTACCAGTAACACCCTGAATACCTTGATTACCAGTTGCTCCAGCGATTCCTTGAATTCCTTGAGCACCGGTTGCTCCTGTTATACCTTGAATTCCTTGTAGACCTTGCGCTCCAGTAGCTCCTGTTATACCTTGTAGACCTTGCGCTCCAGTAGCTCCTGTTACACCTTGAATACCCTGCACTCCAGTTACACCAGTTATACCTTGAATGCCTTGTGCTCCAGTTGAACCAGTTATACCTTGTATACCTTGTATACCTTGTATACCTTGTAGACCTTGCGCGCCGGTTGCTCCTTTTTCTCCTTGAATACCTTGAATTCCTTGTGCACCAGTTGCGCCTGTTATACCTTGAATACCTTGCACTCCAGTGGCTCCTGTTATTCCCTGGATACCTTGGGCTCCAGTGGCACCAGTTATACCTTGAATACCCTGGGCGCCTGTTGCACCAGTTAAACCAGTATTACCAGTAACTCCCTGAACACCTTGATTACCAGTGACTCCTGTGTTACCTGTACTTCCTGTTGCACCTGTTATACCTTGTATGCCTTGTAGACCTTGCGCACCTGTTACACCTTGAATGCCTTGTGCGCCGGTTGCTCCTTTTTCTCCTTGAATACCTTGAATTCCTTGTGCTCCAGTCACACCTGCTATACCTTGAATACCTTGGATTCCTTGCGCTCCAGTGGCTCCCGTGATACCTTGAATGCCTTGAGCACCAGTTGCACCAGTTACGCCTTGAATGCCCTGTGCTCCAGTTGCACCTGTTACACCTTGAATGCCTTGTGCGCCGGTTGCTCCAGTTATACCTTGTAGACCTTGAATTCCTTGTAGACCTTGAGCACCTGTTGCTCCTGTTATACCCTGGATACCTTGCGCTCCAGTTGCACCTGTTACACCTTGAATGCCTTGTGCGCCGGTTGCTCCAGTTAAACCTTGGATTCCTTGTGCACCTGTTGCTCCAGTGATACCCTGAATACCTTGTGCTCCTGTGATACCTTGGATACCTTGTGGACCTAGGGCACCAGTGGCTCCTGTTATACCTTGAATTCCTTGTAGACCTTGAACACCTGTTGCACCCGTTACGCCCTGGATACCTTGTAGACCTTGAGCTCCAGTGGCTCCTGTTATACCTTGAATGCCTTGTAGACCTTGAATACCCTGTGCACCAGTTAAACCTTGGATACCTTGAAGACCTTGTGCGCCGGTTGCTCCTGTTATACCTTGGATACCTTTTGCTCCAGTGATACCTTGAATTCCCTGTGAACCAGTTGCACCCGTTACACCTTGAATACCTTGAACTCCAGTAGCTCCTGTTATACCTTGTAGACCTTGGGATCCGGTAACACCCTGGATACCTTGAACTCCAGTAGCTCCTGTTATACCTTGAATGCCTTGTGCTCCAGTTGCACCAGTTACTCCTTGTAGACCTTGAATTCCTTGTAGACCTTGGGCTCCAGTTGCTCCCGTTATACCTTGAATTCCCTGTGAACCAGTTGCACCCGTTACACCTTGAATACCTTGTAGACCTTGGGCTCCAGTTTCTCCTTTATCACCTGTTGCACCTTTATCTCCTGTATTTCCTTTTTCTCCCTGATTTCCTTGTAGACCTTGAGCGCCAGTTGCACCTGTTACACCTTGATTGCCTTGTGCGCCAGTCACACCTGCTATACCTTGAATACCCTGTGCACCAGTGATACCAGTAGAACCAGTTACGCCTTGAATTCCTTGTAGGCCTTGGGCACCTGTGGTTCCCGTTACACCTTGGATACCTTGAATACCTTGAGCTCCGGTTGCACCTGTAATACCCTGAATACCTTGTAGACCTTGTGCACCAGTTTCTCCTTTATCTCCTGTATTTCCTTTTTCTCCCTGCGCTCCGGTGGCACCAGCAGCTCCAGTCTCACCTTTGTCACCTGTTACTCCTTTTTCTCCCTGCGCTCCTGCGGCACCCGTTGCACCTGCAGATCCAGTCTCACCTTTATCACCAGTTGCACCTTTTTCGCCAGTTGCGCCGGTAGCACCTATAGCTCCTGCAGCTCCAGT
>CALRYA010000014.1:0-121944 GCA_943372285.1 Sphingobacterium thalpophilum
GGTAGAAACATGTCGAACACCAATACTTCAGCCCAACCAAGGATTATAACTAATGGAATCATAGAACGCCAAAATGGAGTACCTGCATTGTTTCATGATGGTACAAATGATGGACTATCGGGTGGTAGTGGATATTTGATGGTAGCACCATATACATTAAATACCGTATGGTCGATCAATACAGGATCTGTAACTAATAGAAGAGCAATTAATGGGGTTACAAACCAGCTTGGTTTGGGGATCATTTTAGGGTCTGGTTCATTATATATCGGTAATTCAACTGCTGGTAGTTTTACGCCTACACCAAGGTTTACGCCATTCATTAGTACAGGAGTGGTGCCGGGGTTGAATAATACTAAATTCTATAGCGAAGGAATAGATTATACACCTAATTCAGTTTCGTTAAATTCAGCACCCAATGGTTTGGCAACAGGAGCAGCAGGTTTACAAACAAATGAACCATTAAACGGATGGGTATCTGAAGTGATTGCAACTAGCACACAAATGTCTAATGTAGACAGAAATACACTGGAACAAAATCAGCGAACATTTTTTAAAACTATTGCTTCTTTAGATAGTGTTAATCAAGTATCTCCAACATGCAATAATACAAATACATTAATTAGACTTTTTGGATTACAACCAAATAGTACAAGTGGTATAAGCTATTCTTTAGATGGTATTCAGGCTGGAACAATATCAGGAATTATTGCAAATAATTTAGGTATTGGTATTGCAAGTATAAATTTCGCATCATCAGAAAATGGCAAAACTTTTTCTATAACAAAAATTGTTCGAACAGATTTTGGTTTAAAAGATTCAATTAATCTTAGTACAAATAATTCATTTAGAATAAATCTACTTTCGGAATTAACTTTTGGATCGGTTACTCAAACACCTGTTTGCACATCTCTTTCAGGCCCTGTATCATCGGAAGTTGTTTTGAGTGGATTATTGCCAAATAATGTTTATTCTGTAACATATAGAATTGCTTCAAGTTCTCTTTTAACTGTTCAAAACGTTAATTCAAATAATGCAGGTACTGCTATAATGAATATTCCATTGTCTCGATCAAATGACGGACAAAATTTAACTATAACAAGTATAACGCTTACTACTGGCGGAGCATCATGTTCTATAAATCCGACTGTTAATGCATCCACTATAATAAAATATTCCTCTAGTGTTTTAGATGGAAATATGATTAATAGCGATCAAGTTATTTGCTCGTCTTCTACACCTGTTTTGATTAATGGCCAAACTCCTACAGGAGATGGTAATATATTTAATTATAAATGGGAGTCAAGTAACACTGGAGCAACAACTGGTTTCACAGAAATTTCTACTAGCACTAATGCAATAAATTATCAACCTGGACCTGTAGTTACAGATACTTGGTTTAGAAGGGTAGTTAGAGGCTATGCTTGTGTTTCAACATCAAATGCAATTAAAGTTACGGTCAATACAATTAGTGCTGGATTGATAGGCCCAGATCAAGTGATATGCGAGAACACATCAAGTGAAGTTATCAATGAGACCACAGGGGCATCTGGTTTAGGCGTATTGTCGTACAATTGGATGGAGAGTAGTACAGGAAATAGCAATGATTTTATAGATATAACAGGAGCTGTAAATGCAACATATACACCTGGTATACTAAGTGCTACTAAGTATTACAGAAGAAGGGTGCAGAGTAATTTCAATGGCTTGATTTGTGAGGCGATATCAAATACGATAGAGATACGTGTAAATAGTTTCACAGTTGGTGTTGTAGGGAATGACCAAACAATCTGTAATGGTACAAGTCCATCTTTAATTGGAGAGATTAGTGCAGCAAATGGCTTGGGTATATTCACCTATCAGTGGCAGCAGAGCAGCACAGGCTTAGGAAATAGTTTTACCAATATTACTGGTGCTAATACAAATTCATATCAACCGGGTATACTTTCTGAAACTATGTATTATAGACGCATAGACCAACAGAATGTTAACGGAGTTCTTTGTACAAAAACAAGTAATACTGTTACAATCACAGTAAATAAAATAAATGCTGGATCAATAGGGGTTGATCAAAATCTGAATGCTGGTGCAATTCCATCTACTTTAGTTGATGTAAACCCGTCAAGTGGTTCTGGCTTATTATCATACCAATGGCAGGAAAGTAATACTGGCTTAATTAATTCATTTACAGATATTCCAAATGCTAATAGCATTGAATATCAACCAAGTGCACAGATAGAGGATAAATATTATAGGCGAATTAATGCTAGTAATCTTAATGGTGTAATATGTAGTGCAATAAGTAATGTAGTAAGTATAAAGATTAACGCTTTAAACGATGTGCTAATTGGTAATTCACAAGTAATTTGTTCCAATGCAACTCCAGCCATTTTAACACAACTAAATGATGCTGTATCTTCTAGGACATTAACTTATCAGTGGCAAGTAAGTAATACTGGCATTACTGGTTCATTTACCAATATAGATGGAGCGCAATCATCATCATATCAACCAAATCCTGCGTCGGTTAGTAAGTACTATAAAAGGATAACATTTAGCACATTAGGAACAGCTGAAATTTTCAATGAAAGCAATATTGTTTCAATAATCATAAATACTGTTAATGCTGGATTGATAGGGTCAGATCAGGAGATATGTGAGAATTCATCTGGTGGGGTTATCAACGAAATTTCTACGGCATCGGGTTTAGGTGCATTAACGTACAAATGGATGGAAAGTACTACTGGCAATAATAATGATTTTACAGATATACCAGGTGCGAATAATCCAACATATGCACCGGGTATACAAAGTGTTACAAAGTATTTCAGAAGAAGTGTTCAGAGTAATTTTAATGGAATATTATGTGAAGCGTTATCAAACATTATTAAAATCACAGTTAAACCGAAACCAGTTATCATTAGTAACCCAGATGTTTTATTCTATCATGGAGATATTGTTTCAATTAAATTCAATGGTACACCTAATGGGGAGTACAATTGGAAAAATAATAATATTTCTACTGGGTTACCAATTTCAGGGAGTGGGGATATACTATATGTTGCATCAAACACAACTAATTCAAATATTACTTCATTAATTGAAGCTACAGTTAAATTAGGTAATTGTGTTAGTACAATTGATTCGTTTAACTTAACAATTGCTCCAAAGCCAATTCTTATTTCATCACTAAATGAAGAAGTTTGTAGCAACACTTTGTTAAATTATAATCCAGTATCGAATATTCCAAATACAGAATTTAAATGGTCTAGAGGTCAAGTAAATGGAATTAGTAATGCACCTAATGCTGGAATTGGAAAAATTGAAGAGGTACTTGTAAATATTACTAATTTACCGATTGTTGTTTTTTATACAATTGAATTAAATAACGGCAAAAGTTTTTTTGAGACCATTGCTGTAAAAGTAAATCCTACTAATAAAATTATTAATCAACTGAGAAGTTTTGTGATTTGTAGTGAGGATCAATTTGTATTTGAACCACAAATAACTCCATCAAATGTTTCAAATGTCCCTTGGGTTAGAAGATCTATTGTTGGAATTGAAAACCCAGCCTCTAGTGGTATTGGAGTAATAAATGAAAGACTATTAAACTCTACAACTTCATCAATTAATGTTGTTTATACTTATAATGATTTAAGTTCGTCTGGTTGCTTTGCTCCTCAAGATATACTTGTAACAGTTAAACCGAAGCCAACAATTAATACAGTAAATAATCAAGTAGTATGTAATAATGGTTCTACTACACCTGTAAATTTTAGTTCAAATATTGTAGGCGCTCAATATCAGTGGAGCAGCTCTTTATCACAAATTGGAATTGCATCCAATGGGGTTGGGAATATTGCTTCGTTTAAGGCTTTGAATAATTCATTTATTCCAATTACTAGTTCAATTTTCGCTACTGCTAGCTTTGATGGATGTATCAGTGATAATAAGTTAGTTTCATCAATAACTGTAAATGGTTCAATTGTAATTAGAGAAATAGAATCATCTCCAGTTTATACTTGTCTTGGTGATAAAACCTCACAAATAATATCAGGAATACCTGTTGGTGGTGATGGTATAAATTATAATTATACATGGCAGTATTCTATTGATAGTGGGGTTAACTATCTGGCAATTCCTAACTCAAATAACAGAGTATTAAAAGATGCACCTACTTCAATAAATTACAATACATTTTATCGCACTTTAGTTAGTTCAGGAAATTGTACAGCAGTTTCACCTATTGTTATTGTAGAAAATCGTAAAAAACCGATTATAACTTTTGAAAATAGAGATCAATATACCGTTAGTATTGGGAATTCTACTATGGTTAAAGTTTCAGGAGGTTCAAGCTTTATTTGGTCACCAACTGAAAATGTTAATGATTTTAAATCATCATCCCCTTTATTTTCTCCACGAGCTGATACTAGATATCGAGTAATTGTAACAAACGATGAAGGTTGTTCAGACACTGCTTCAATTTTAATAAAAGTATTTAGTAGAAACCAGATTTATCCAAACAACATATTGACTCCAAATAATGATGGCATTAATGATTTGTGGAGAATAAAAAATATTGAATTTTATCCAAATAACAGTGTAAGAATTTTCAATTCAAATGGAATACTTATTAGAACCATTTCTAATTATACTGGTGATTGGGACGGAACCGTAGATGGCAAGAAAGTTTCTGATGGTACATATTATTACTCAATAACATTATTAGATTCTAATGTTGTAATCAAAGGGTTTATAACTATAATTAATTAAAAGTACTTTATGATTAATGTTAAATATTTTATTCTGATTGTTTTGTTCTTGTTTTCAAAAAGTGTGGCATCACAAAATCAAATATTTGCTTCTGGTTTATTTTACCAAAAAAATGCAAATAATCCATCTTATGCTGGGTTAGAAAAACAGTGGAAAATTAATTCAGTATTTAAAACTCCATTGATAAATGAACAAGAAGGCCTATCTAAAGAATATTTAGTTTCTGCTTATGGAAATATTGCTGAAAATGCTGGCGCTGGAATAACTTTCACATCTCAGTCTATAGGATTATTACGCCAAAATTTATTATCATTAAATTATGCTTACGGATTTAAATTAAACAATACATCTAACTTAAGATTAGGTTTTGCTGCAGGATTTCAAAATCGATTATTATTGAATTCTACATCAAATATTGTTGGCGATATTAATGATCCTGCTGTTATTTCTTATAACAGTAATCCTTCTTCTTTTTTTAGCAGTTTCGGATTAACATATTTTTCTAACAAATTAGAAATACAAGCTGCTCTTCCAAATTTAACATCAAGTTTAAGCAACAGTAATTTTAAGTCTGTAAATTTTTCAATAGCTCAACTAGGAATTACTTATAATATTTTAAAGGCAAGTAGTGAACAAAGAGGTTTAATAAATTCAAAAATATTTGCTGGATTAAATCAGTTTAAAGAAACAGGGTCTGTTTTTTTTGGAGGCCTAATGTTTTCAAAGAATAACCTATTTGATGCTTCCTTGATTTATAATTCAACAGGTATAATTACAACAGGTTTTGCTCTTCCTGTAGAGAAAATTATGCTATTGAATATCAATTACAGTTTCGGAGGTGTTTATTCTAAAAATATTTATGGAGGTGGAGGCACCTTAGAAGTATGTATTAATTATAATTTTAAAAATTAAAAAAATGAAAAAAATTGATGTTCAAAATTTCTTTTATAGTATTGGGGCTGTAATTATTTTGCTAGGAGTAATTGCAAAATTTTTGGAATGGAGATCTCAAGAAATTCTACTACTTACTGGGTTAGCTACTGAAGCATTTGTTTTCATTATTTCTTCTATACAGAAAAAAGTTGAAGAAAAGAAGTATCAATGGGAAAATGTTTTTCCTGAATTGCTAAGTAATGAAAAATTAAATATTGACCTTCAAGAAAGCATTAAAGCAGCTGCAGATATGCATGCTGAGTATTTAAAAACCACTGAAAAAACGCTTTTAGGATTTGCATCATTTAATGAAAATTTAGAAAAAATATTGCACGAGCATACAGCAACTTTAAATAGTACTTCTGAATTACTTAATATATCAAGATCAAATATTGAAAAGCTAAATGAAGCATTTTTATATGTAAATCAGAGTATGGATAATTTTAAAATTCTAGATCAAAATATCCTGTACTTTAATAATGTTACAAAAGATACATCCGAGGTAATGAGCATCTCTAAAGGAACATTAATTTCAATTAATTCTACTTTGGAAGATTTTAATTCAAATGTTTCAAGTTTGAATAATGTATCACAGAATATGTTGTCAGGGATTAAACAATCAGTTAATAGTTAGAATTAAATATTCTAAGAAATATCTTCCAAATAAAATTTTATGGCAATTAAAATAAATACAAATCGATATAGGTTAATTACTTTATTGTATATTGTTTTTGTATGCTTATCTGTTTTAAATATTCCATCTAATCTATTAGATTCTAATTATTATGTAATTAATACAATGGAGTATGAAGAACGTTTAAAACTTCAGCAAATAAATTATGAAGATTCAATATTAAATGCTGAAGTAGATCTCCAATTATCCGATAGTTCAAAAAACTATCTTGGTTTAAAAAATCGGATTCACGAATCTTATTTGTATGTCAAGCAAATTGATGATATAATCAAAGATGAGTTTTCAAAAAACAACATGACTATATATGAACAGTTTTATTCAACAAAAAGCATCGAAAGAATATTGGTAAAAGATTCACTCATTTACAAACTAAAGGATCAAATGTTTTCAATAGGTAATTTAGTTTTAGAGAATACCTATTTGAGGGATTCTTCAATTAGAAATTTGGTTCCACTTAATGAATTGATTAAGAATAAAACTGGGAAAGAGTATTTGTGGGAAGACTTTTTCTTTAATCACAAACCTGTTGCAATTAGCTATTTACAATTAAAAAGATTTTTATTACTATTGCTCGATAGCGAAATTTCTTGTCAAAGAAATTTATTAAAATCTAATAAAATTTATTCGTCTTTTTACGTTGCAAATAAGAATAAGCTAATTTATAATTCTCAGAATCGAAATTTAGTCCCACAAGTCTTTTCAAATCCTCTTAATCAAAATCAACAAAATGAAGCTTTAGAAGATACTAGAATTGAAAATAAAAAGCAAGAGTCTAGCTTGATTAATAAAGAGGAAACAACCAATAAAACATTAGATAAATTAAACAATAAATTCGATAATGATTCTTTTTATCAAGATGTAATTTTAGCTCTTAGATCTGAAAACTTATATGTAGGAATCAAAAATAAATTTTTGCAATTTTCTAATTCTGATATATTAAGTAAAATACAAATTGAAACTTTGCCAAAATCGGATATACAAGCAAGCGCCAACTCATTAAATATATTTTTTAAAAATTCAGGAATTTATAAAGTAATATTTTATGATATTCGAGATAAAGAAAAGAAGTATTTGTTTGAAAAAACATTTAATGTTTACATGCTACCGAACCCATATGTAAAACTTTTCGGAGAAAAAATTAGCAAAGAGTTTATTAGCATAAATGACTTATTTACTGCCAATAGATTAACTGCATCAGTTGGTTTAAATGAAATTTCGGAGTTCCCCGGAAAAATTATTGGCTATAGAGTAATTAAAATGTCTAATAATCAAAGTCAAGAAAACTTTTATAATTACGGCGATGTTTTTCAAACAGGTACTCAACAATTACTTAGCTCATTAAAAAAAGGAGATGTATTGGTTTTTGATAATATCACCGTATTACTTTCAGATGGTTCTACAAGAACCACAAACCAGCTTGTTTATAAAATCACTCAGTAGTATGAAAAAATATTTATTTTTTTGCTTTTTCTTGATTAATGTTTCAACTGTCTTATCTCAAGACACAACACTAAGAAATAATTATAAATCACTTATACTAGAAAAAGGAAATTACTATGTTTCAAATAATATAACAATTGAAGATTCTTTTGTTGTTAAACCTGGAGTTAGTATTATTTTTTCTAATCAAACTATATTGCAATGTAATGGCTATGTAAATATAGCTGGAACTTTAAGTGATAATGTTAAACTTATTGGTAATGATTCTATTGCTGGTACAGGATTGGTTATTAGTGCAAATAGAAAAAGTGATATTGTTAATATTTCGTTTACTTCATTTAATAATCTTAGTACGCCTATAAGATTTGATAACGGATGGTTTCGGAATCAAGTATCAATTGTAAACTCCATTTTTAAAAATAATCTAGTTTCAAATTCAATAATACAACTTAATGCTCCTTTTATTTCTTTAGGTGATTCTGGACTTGTGTGTAACTTTGAAATCATTCAAAATTTATTTTCATATAACAAATCACCAATATTTATTGAAGATTTAACAAGTAATTATTTAAAATTAAATATTTTAAATAATACATTTTATTCTAACTATGTTTATGGTTTTGGGGTAAGTTCATTTTCAAATAATTTATTTGTCACTCGTTCTGATAATGTAGATTCTAAGTTTATTGCTACAATAAAAAATAATAGTTTTGTTAATAATATCGTCCTTGATCCAGTTAATGATACAATTATTCGATATTCTGATTTTGGAATATATGGTAATAGTAAATCATTCAACTTAGATAGCAATTATTGGAACAATTTCGAAAATGAAGATGTTTTCAGTCGAATTTATGATTATAAAAAGAACTACACTAGCCCAAATATTGTAATAGATAATAAGCAATCAACGCCAGATAATGTTAATCCTGTTCATATATTTAAAGCAACTACTTTTTATGGATCAGACTTAATGAAGAGAGATAAAATTGAAAAATTAAAACTCTTAGACAGCGCTTTTATATATACAAATAAGCCAATTATTACTGATAAGTCGGTTTTGAAGTTTTTATATTTTGATGATTCTTTAAATGTTATAGAGTATAAAATTCAACATAATCTTATTGACAAAGATGGCATATCCTTTTTGTTAATCAAGCCTGATACTATTTATGATAAATTAAAAAAAGAAGGTTATTTTGTATTAAGTGGATTGAACACGAAATCTGGAGAAGAATTACCTCCCATTTATTTCGGTTATAATCATTTCTTAAAAACATTTTTCTTAACAAGACAGTTAAAAAATAATAAAATACCTGTATCAAGTACTGATACAATTAAATTGCCCAAATTAAAGTATAACACTACTTTGATTCAGAAAAAGTTTGAAGTTTCACTACAAATTGGTTCTTCTATATATCTTGGAACCTTGTCTAACTCTTCTTTATTTTCTAATGATTTTAATGCTTCTTTTGGAGTAGAAGTTAATTATTCGTTTAAAAAGCATTATACAGTTAAATTAGGAATTGGCAGAACCAATCTTTCTGGTTCTGATTATAGATCTGGTGATAGTGAAAAATTTAAAAGAGGTATGTCTTTTCTCACACCTATAACATACGGAGGTGCGCATATAAATTATGATTTTATAAATAATACGTTTTTTGACACTAAACTTAAATTTCGTCCATATCTAGGTCTTGGTTTTAACTACATTAAATTTAATCCTCGCGGACAATATCTTGGAACATGGTATGATTTACAACCACTTGGAACTTCTGGGCAAACACAACTTGATGCGAACATATTTAAGCCCTACAGTTTAAATTCTTTATCTACTACATTTACTTTTGGCATTAAACGATATGTTACTCCTAGAACTGGATTTTATTTTCAATTACAATATAATTTTGTATTTTCTGATTTTTTAGATGATGTAGGTCCAGCTCCTTATGTTAATTCTGCTTTAATTAGATTAGCTAATCCACAGGCGCCTGATGCTGCAGCGTTCTTTGCAAATCCAACAAATAGAGTGTTTTCAGAAGGGCAGTTAAGGTCAGGTTCATCTCAAGGGAATGATAATTTTTTAATTATTAATATTGGCTTTTTTAAAAGGTTTTAATAGAGTTATTAATTGTATAGCTAGCTTATAAATTTTTCTCCCCCGTTTATTGTTTAGCTTAAAAGTGCCTAGGTTTCTACCTGGGCTTTTTTATATAGCAATAATGTTTTGTAGCAAAATTCCTACTAAAAGATTGCGATAAAAAATATTTTTATATAACTATTTCTACAAAAATGTATTCCATTTAATTGTTCCTTTATAGTATACTTATATTTTAAGAAAGTTAATCACTCAAATTTTAAGCTTTCTACATTCGATGAAGATAATTTCTTTTATTTTTTTGTTTTTATCACTTTACTGTTACAGTAATTGTCAAGAAATTTATATACCCCCAAACTCAAGTGTTTATGTACACAAAGACACTATGTCAATATTTGATAATATTGTTAACCATGGACAATTAGGTTCTAATATTGGAACTACAATTAATTTCATGGGAATTTTATGGTCTAATTCAAAATTTGCAATTTTTACTGATGAAAAAAGTTTTCCAAATGGACAATTAGATACAATTAATTTTATAGGTATAGGTGGAACTGTATGGTTTCATTCATTTTCAAAATCATTGAATATTCCTCAATTTTTAGATGGAGGTTTTTCTTTATCATCAAAGCAAGGCGCCTTATTTGCAAATATTAATATTGATAATGAAAAAGGTGTTTTTTTAGTTGGTAATAGTGACACGAAAATTAGAAACAAATTACATTTTATTAAAGGTAAATTATGGCTCAATGATCGAAATATAATCATTGGCAATAATCTTTCACAAGGAGATATTACAGGATTTGATGAGAATAAGTTTATTGTCACAGGTCAAAGTACAAAAGGGGGTTTTTTATTTCGCACTTATTTTGGAAATAGTTCAGATAAAATAGTGTTTCCTTATGGAGCAACGGATAGTTTTTATACTCCATTATCATTATCATATAGTGGGAATAGTCAATTTTTTAAATCAAGGGTTTTTAATAATGTTTATAAATATGTTGATAGTGGACCTATACTTAAATCAAAATATGTACAATCAACATGGAGTATTAGTAAAGAAAATTATGAAAGAGGTAATTATAGAATAGAGATACAGCATCCTAAACAAATTGAAGACACTTTATTTTCTGCAAATAGAGACTTTAGTTTTATATCACAATATGATAAATCTCGGAATGTTTGGGATACAATTTTACCAATTGGCTTACCACTTGTTGGTAATATAACTGCAGGACCTATCATTTCAAACTCATTTGTTAATGAAAGAACTTTTTACAATGAATATTTAAATAATGAAATTTTAACTAAATCTGTTGTTGTTTTTCAAAAATATAAAGCTGAAATGGCAATTGAGAAATTAGTTGACAGAATCATGCCTCAGCAAAATGGAACTTATAATATAAAATATCAAATTGTAATAAAAAATGTAGGTGAAGGAGAATTAAGTAATATTTCTGTTTCCGATAATTTAAAAATTGCATTCCCATCTGGAGTTGACCTTACTATTTTAGCATTAACTGCTTCTGGCACATTAAATATTAATTCCAATTTTTTAATGGGAAGAGATACTATGCTTATTTTGCCAACTTCTAAATTAAAAGAAAAAGTAAGTGATACAATATTTTTATTAATTAATGTGAATACCCATCAATTATCCGGAAATTATGTTAATACTGTTTTTGGAAATGCAAAGTCTTTTTTAAGTAATACTGATGTTCCAACTGTTGTATCTAGGATTTCTGTAACATTATTCCCATTAACCCTTCATATTCCAGCTGGATTCTCTCCCGATGGTGATGGCATTAACGACAAATTTGAAATTAAAAATGCATTGAATTATAATATTACCATGGAGATTTTCAACCGTTGGGGTGTAGTAGTATATAAGAGTAATGGATATTATTATAATGATTGGGATGGAACTTGTAATCAAAATAATCCATTTATGAAAGACAAGTTACCTTCTGGTACATATTTTTATAGGATAAGGGCTGTTGATAAATCGAATGGTGTTATTTCTGATTTTACTTCTTCAATCACTTTAAGAAGATAAATATGCGGGTAAATCTTTTTTTATTTTTTATTTTATTATGTTTCTACACTAATGCTCAACAGGCACCGATGTATTCCCAGTACATGTTTAATATGGGAATAATTAATCCAGCTTATAATGGCAATCATGAAAACACAGAAATAACATCTGTTTTTAGAAGACAGTGGGTAGGAATAAATGGATCGCCAAAGACATCTACAATATCATTAGGTATCCCAGACAATAAGAGAGGTTTGGGATTTGGTTTGCAATTACTTCATGATGAAATTGGTGTTGAAACCACCAATTCTTTAGCTAGTTCGTTATCTTGGAAAACACATATTACAAGTGTTGATGATGAATTTAGTCTTGGATTGTTAGCAAGTATAGCAAACTTTAAAGCAAATTATAATTTAGTTGATTTAATTCAAGCAAATGATCCTCAATTTTTTGGACAAACAATTAATTCTTGGCTCCCTAATGTTGGGGCAGGAGTATATTATCATACAAAAAAATATTTTATTGGAATTTCTGCACCTGCTATTCTAAACAATAATATTTCAGGAAAAAAAATAACTTTAGGCCTAAGCGCAGCTTCAAATATAGTTATTGCACACTATTTTCTTTCATCAGGCATTTTATTTGATTTAAATAATAGTTTAAAACTAAAACCTTCAATTTTAATTAAAGCAGTACCGGGAGCACCATTGAATATTGACTATAATTTAAATTTGTGGATTAATGATATAATTTGTGTCGGCACTTCTTATAGGCCAAAATCTGCAGTTGTTGGAATATTAGAATTTCAATTTTCACCCTTTTTTCGTTTTGGTTATTCATATGATGTAGATATTAATAACTTATTAAAATATACTAATGGAACTCATGAAGTATTATTAAGGTACGAGATAATTAAACCAACACAAAAAATATTTCACCCGCGTTATTTTTAAGTAGCTATGAAATTGATTATGAAGTTTATTTTTTTTCTTGCGTTAAACATTTTCTTTAATGAAGCTACAGCACAGTTTATAAAGCAAAATAATAAATCTATAATATTAAATGCTAATAAAGCTTTAAATAATTTATACTATAATGAGGCAATATCTTTATATAAACGTGCTTATGAAAATGACAAATCAAACAGTTTTATTATTGAGAAAATTGCAGAATGTTATTGGAACTTGAGGGACTTTTCGAATTCATTATACTGGTTTGAATTATTGGAAATAAAGACCGATGAACTTTTATTAAAATATGTTGATGTTTTAAAAGCAACAGGCCAATATAGCAAAGCAATCCTTGTTTGTAAAAATCAACTAAACAAAAAAGGTGACAATTCTATTCTTTTTAAAAAGCTTAACGAAATTGAAAATATCGATAAAATTATATTTTCTAAAACAAAGTATGTTTTAAGTAACATAAACTTTAATTCATCTTTTAGAGACTTCTGTCCTATATTTTATGATAGTGGCCTTGCTTTTGTATCTTCTAGACCTTTAACAAATAGAAATACTCTTGGAAGAAATTATAATTATAGAAATACTCATGATTTTGAGTATTGTAAAATCTTTACAATTAATAATCTGAATTATACTAAATACAGCATAGATAGCTTTGAGACATTAAAAAATATAAATTTTGGAAATGGCAAAGTTCATTTGTTACTACAAAGTGATCATAATGTTGGACCAATTACTTTGAGTAATGATCTGAAAACCATTTACTATACAAAAAATATAAAAAGAAGAAATAAGGATTCTAAATTAGAAATTTTAAAATCTACAATTATCAATGGAAAAATTAGTTACCCTGAAAGTTTTTTATATAACGAGAAAAACTTTTCTGTAGAACACCCTGCAATAAGCCCAGATAATAAATTTCTTTATTTTTCTTCAAATAAGCCTAGAGGTTTTGGGGGATTTGATATATATCGATGTGAAAAAGATAGCGTAGGTAATTGGATGGAACCGATAAACCTAGGCAGTTTAATTAATACAAGCGGAAATGAAGTTTTTCCTTATGTTGATGCCTTGGGAGATCTTTATTTTTCATCTGATTTTTTACCAGGCTATGGCGCGTTAGATATTTTCTTTGTAAACCTGGGTAATGAAACTTTATTGCAAAAACCTATTAATTTAGGACCACAAATAAACTCAGCATTTGACGATTATGGAATTACATTAAACTCTACAAAATCTTTTGGATTCTTCAGTTCAAATAGACTATCTGGCAATGATGATATTTATAGAATTGATCGTATTGATTCTATCTATATTAAAACAATTGTTCTTGATTATAATTCAGGAATAATTTTAGATAGTGCAAACGTGACTTTAAATGACACAATTTCTAACATATCATCTAGATTTATAACCAATAAAAATGAAAAATTTGTAACTATTTGGGAAAAGGAGTTACAATTAAAAGTTAATGCTAGTAAAGATGGCTATATAGATTATCAGCAATATGTTGATACTAAAGAGTTAGATGACCATCAATTATTCATTCGGTTAAAATTGGATGATTCCAATTTAAAAATCCCAATCGATTCAAGCATACTAAAAACTATCGATACTACTTCTGAAATCGAAAAATATCCTTATCATCTTGAAGTTGGCAGAAAAGTTATAAATTTTGATTTCAACTTTTCTACAATTAGAAATGTAGACAAAAAAGAATTAGATACCATAATTCGATTTTTGGATGTTAATCCTAACTTGAATATTGTTATAGCAGGTTTTACTGATTGTAAAGGCGACAAAAAATTGAATCAAAAATTAGCGTTAAGCCGAGCAAATCAAGTAAGGTTATATCTAGTAAATAACGGGATTAATAAAAAAAGGATTTTTAACGAACATTTTGGAAAGCAATATTTTATACTTGCCTGCACAGAAGATACTACATATAATAAGGCTATTCAAATTAACAATCGACGATCAGAAATGATTATCACTTCTGATAAAAACCCGAAATGGTATCCTTCAAAAGATGTGATTACTGAAGATAATTCAATTTTATCTATAATTAGAAGTCAAAAAGCTTCTAAGAAAATATTTCAATTACCTAGAATTAAAAATAAATCAAGAACACATAAATAATTTTAAAATTATTCAATATGAAAGCGATAATACTAATTAAATTAAGAATGGGTAAGACTTATATTCCACATAGATTCTTTTTGTTGCTTACTTTTGTTTTGATTCAGCATCTTGGACATGCTCAAATTAAAATAGGTACTAATTCTAATAATATTTATCCTTCATCAATACTAGAATTAGAAAGTCAAAATAAAGGTCTTCTATTCCCACGTATTTCAGATACAGTAAGTATCAACAAGTTAAATCCTCCAGATGGAACCGTAATCTTTTTCCAAAAAAATGGTTTTCCTTCAACTTTACTGATAAGAATAAATAATCGTTGGGAAAAATTGAATACTCAAAACTTTTACACTGAATCAAATTTATTGTTAACCAACGAAAGTTTTAAAAGCATTTTGGCCGATACTACTTTTCCTCCCATATTAAGTCTAAATGGTGGGCAGGGTATAGCAATATCTGGTAATTATCCCAATTTTACAATAACCAATACTAAACCTTCTACTCCATTTATCATTAAAACAGGTGTTGGAATAAACTATGATTTAAATAGTGGTTTGTTAACCAATTCTTCTCCAGATCAAGTAATTGGATTAAGCGGATCACCAGGTATATCTGTTACAGGCAATTATCCAAATTTTTCAATTGCAAATACGAAACCTTTTATTCCAAGTTTTATAAAAGCTGGAGTTGGAATTAGTTATGATACAACAAATGGCTTAATTGCTAATTCTTCTCCAGATCAAGTAATTGGATTAAGCGGATCACCAGGTATATCAATTACAGGCAATTATCCAAATTTTTCAATTGCAAATACGAAACCTTTTATTCCAAGTTTTATAAAAGCTGGAGTTGGAATTAGTTATGATACAACAAATGGCATAATTACTAATTCTGCTCCAGATCAAATATTAAACTTAACTGGTTCTTCAGGAATTTCTATTACAGGATCTTATCCAAATTATATAATAACTAGCACTGGATCTTCGGGAAATGGTTGGTCATTTACAGGTAACACTGGAACCGATCCCGCAGTAAACTTTATTGGAACTTCTGATCCACAACCAATAAGATTTAGAGTTAATAATAGATGGATTGGAGAAATATCTGAGGGGAATTTACTTATGGGGTTAAATTCCGGTAGTAGTTTTTCAACTGCTTTAAACAATACATTTTATGGAAATTATGCTGGTGAAAGGATGTCTGTTGGAAATAACAATGTTCTTATTGGTAAGAATGCAGGGTTGATATCTGATGGAGGTAGTGATAATTTATTTGTTGGCGATGGAGCAGGAAATTTAAATACATCAGGGTCTAGTAATATTTATTTAGGTAAAAACAGTGGATTAAATCAAAGTAGTTCTGGATCTAATATAGATAATAATATAGTTTTAGGCATGTTGTCTGGTAATAGTAGTTATTCTAGTGGGGCTAGTTATAATGTGCTTTTGGGCCAAGAAATATTGAGTAAGAATTCGAATGTTACTGGTTCATTTTATAATAATATTATAATTGGTTCAAAAAATCTGAATCAAGTTTCAAGCATTGACAATTTTTACAATAATGTATTGATTGGATCATCTGTTGATAATTCAATTTATCACGAGCTCAACAATTTAAATAATAATATTATATTATCAGATGGGAGTGGTACAGTAAGATTAAGAATAGATGAGAACGGACGAACAAGTATAAATAGTGCATTGGGGCCGATTACAGCTACTTTGGAAGTGGGTGGAAACATAAAAGCAAATTTAAATAGTAATGTTACAAATCTGGCAGTGTTTTTTGATCCTAGTACCAATGAACTAACTTATGGTAATGTTTTAGGAAATTATGATGGAAGTTTTTGGTCAAAAAATGGAGATCTTCAGGGTACAGGTAGTACAGATATATTAGGTGATCCTCGGACAAATATTGGTTTCGGTGGTTCATTAACTGGAGGAATACAAATGAAGTTTAAAGTAAATAATTCTAATTTTGGTTATTTCGATTCTGATGGAATCTTCTTAGGAACTCAATCAGGAATTTCAATTCCTTTTGGAACTGGAAATTCACCTCAAAGTCTATTTATTGGTAATCTTTCAGGTGTTAGAACTACAAATGGACGTTGGAATGTTTTTTTAGGACAAGAGAGTGGTTTTTTTAATGATACAGGGAGTTATAATTTATATAGTGGCTACAGGGCAGGTTACAATGCAAAAGGAAACAATAACACCTATTTGGGATCAAATAGTGCTGAATCTAATTCAGAAAATACTGGGTCTAGAAATACCTTTGTTGGTGCCAAATCTGGACTTGGTAAAGAAAGAGGAAGCGATAATGTTGCAGTAGGGTATAAATCACATCATTATTCACAGCAAGATTCAAAAATGAATGTTGCAATAGGTAATTACTCGGGCGCTGTAATAGGGTTAAATTCAGGATCTTTTGCAGAGTATAATACGACTGTTGGAAGTAATATTGAGAATCCTACAAATCCATTTGTCGGAAAATTTAATACACTTATTGGTGCTAATATAACTGGGTCTGCTAATCTTTTAGGTATAGCACCAGCTGGTTACAATACAATTTTAGGTGCTAATGTTACTTTGCCAACCAGTGAAAGTTATAATGTAATCCTTGCAGATGGTCAGGGAAATATTCGGTATAGAGTTGATCAATCAGGAAATACGGGGATTGGAATAGGTCTAAATACACCAACTGCAAAATTAGAAGTTGGCGGATCTTTGAAAGCGAGTTTAACAAATGCAGTAAACTCAAATGTGGTATATTTTAACTCCACAACAAAAGAATTAACTTATGGTCTGTCTTCTAATCAAACTAATTATACAGCAATCAATACCAGTACAGCCTTAAATGCAAATATGTCAGCAATAGGAGTTACTGGAACTAGTAATCTAACCCTTCCGAGTGCAATAGGTTTAAATGGAAAAATATTTTATGTTAAAAGTTTAGATAATAATGCTAAAAACATCATTCCATCTGGTTCAGAATTGATTGATGGGGCAACTAATTATAGTTTAAATCTTATTTATAAATATGTAACTCTTATCAGTGATGGTACTCAGTGGCTAATACTTTCTTCAAACTAAATTTTCTAAAACTTTCAAGTAAAAAATAAAGAAATGAAAAAATCAATTACAATAATTTTAATGTTCATTTTCGTTAATGGATATTCTCAAACAGCTAAGAATACTGATCTTAAAAATGATACATTAATAGTTGATGTTATTAAAGCAAAATATATAAAAGTTGGAGACAAATTGTATAAAGTAGAAGAATTGAAAGACCCTCAAAAAATATCAATTTTTACTTCTTTAGATTGGGCTCTAATGGTATACCAATTTTTGGAAACGGCTACCAGTAATAATAGCAAGAGTCAGATTTCTGCTTTGCAACAGCCGCTTAATGTATATTGGCAATATTACTTAGACCAAGTACAGAAACAAAAAAACAAGTAACTTTTTCATCATGCTATTCTAGAGCCAATTCAAATCTTGATTAAAGGTTGGTATAACTTTATTTCAATATTATTTAATTGGAGATCATATTCATGATACAAAAATTAAGGAAGAGGATATTGCAAGTTCTATATATTTCGATTTAAATATGTTGTGTAACATAAAATTCAACCACAAATTTAGTAAAATGTATAAAAAAAAATTATCAAATAGATATGTCAACTTTATAGTGATAATGCTTATTTCTGTGTTTGTATTTTCTTGTACATCAATAAGACAAATGGAAGTTAATATTCCAAAACCCACTTTAATTAAATTACCAGCAGATATAAAACGAATTGTTCTTGTTGATAAAACTAAAGGCGATGCGATTTCAGTTTTAGAAGGGGTATTAACTGGTGAAATGCTAGGAATAGATAAATCATTAGCACAAGAATGCATTGCTGGAATAGTATCGCCACTTTTGAGAAACGGTAAAATAGTAATTGTAAGACACAATGAAAGATTAATGAGTGAAAGTGCCATTTCAAAAAGTTTTGGAAAAATGATGAATTGGTCTCAAGTTGATAGTATCTCCAGCACTAATAATGCAGATGCATTATTAGTGTTAGAATTCTTTGACTCAGATTATACAGTAAGGAATCAAATGAATCCTAGAAATGTTGGACCTTTTTTATTTCAAGGTTTTATTGATGTTAAAGCTGGGGTTAGAATTTATTTACCAAAAACACGAGAATTATTTTATGAAAATAAGTTTAGTTTTTCAAATTTTTACGGCGAAACAGCTGTAAATAAGTCACAACTCTTAAGTAAATTAACTTTTGGTACAGATGCATTAAAATATGGTAGTTATCAACTGGGTAATAGAATTGGAAAAAAATTTGTTTCCTATTATACTTGGGAAGATCGATTCATTTATAAGGGAAATACTAGATTAACAAAACAAGCAGAGCGTTATATAATTGCTCAAGATTATGATAATGCAATTCAGATTTTAGAAAAAGAATATTATATTGAGAATCAAGAAAAACTAAAGTCGCAAATAGCTCATAATATCGGATATTGTTATGAAGTTAAGGGCAATCTGATTAATTCAAAAAAATGGCTTTCGGAATCTTATGTTTTATCTGGAAATTCTAAAACACAACAATACTTAAACATTATTAACGATAGGATAGGAGAAGAATTAATACTTGAGCGAGAGAATAAAATAATTACCGAGTTTAATTAGTATATAAAATTCAAATATTAGGGTAATTAATCAATCTATCTATCAATATCCTTACACTTCAAAAGGAATAAATAATTCAATATTTGTTCCTTTTGTTTCTTCTGATTTAATATCAATTTTTCCATTTATTATCTTTAACATCTTGTATATGATTGTGTAACCTAAACTTTGCATTTCGGAAAAACTTTCATTTGATTCAATTTTTTGAATTAATAATAATTTAGATTTTGCAATGCCATTTCCAGAGTCACTAATTTTAATTTCTAGAATTTTATTTTCAAAATTAGCGTATGCTTTTATTTCTATCATTCCGAAGTCTGTATATTTAATTGAATTATCTAATAAATTTCTTAAAATGCAATTAAGAGCAAATTGGTTTAAATTAATAAAAACATTTGAAACATTTTTTGTTATTGTTATTTTCTTTTCTTTTGCAATTGCTTCATATTGTTGAACATTAGATTCTATAAAATCATTCAAATTAATTTTATTTAATTCATATTTAATGTTATCATCCATTCTTGATAAATTTAATATATTTGATGTTTCTAAGTTTATTAAGTTCAAGTGCTGATGAATTTGGAAACTTTTTATTCGTATATCATCAATTAAAATTTGTTTTATTTTTGAATTTTCTATGCTGGTAGATTCATATAAGGATTTACTAATTCTAACTAAAAAATTAAGAGGTGATTTAATATCGTGAGCAATTAAATTAATTAACAAATTATTTTTTTTGTTAATTTGGATTTGTTTAAATTCTGATTTTTCTAAATCACTAATTAATTTATCTAATTCAATTATATTTTCATTTAATTGGTTTGTTCTGATCTTCACCTTTTCTTCTAGTTCTATATTTTGTTTAGTTAATTGCTTTATTCTATTCCTATAAATTAAAAATGCAGAAAATAAAATAATAATTGTAAGTATAATTTTAAATGCGATTGTATTCCACCATGGCGGCATAATCTCAAACTTATAATTTGTAATTTCAGCATTCGGGTTTTCATTACTTTTAATTTGTAATGTGTATAAGCCAGGTTTCAGATTATTAAATGTTATATCAGTATAGGTTGTTTTATTCCATTTTTTTTCACTATTCAATAATCTATAGAAATATCCATTAGTGTTATTTATTTCGTTGCTTAACTCTTCAAAATAGAATGTTATATAATTTTCATTGTGATTTAATTTTAATTCTATCGGTAAATTCAAGCTTGAAGTTTTGATTTCTTTTTTAGACCAATCTACATCTGATTTATTTAACTGTATATTTTTTATTAGGACTTTACTTGAGTTTGAATTATTTGATAATATTGAACTGTCAAATTGTATTAAACTTGTATCGGTAACTATTGTAACTCTCCCCGATTTTTTATTTAAATTCAAAACATTAAAATCATTTAGTTTAAGTATATTGATAAATTCATTATTTATTTTCAAGAACTTTCTTCTGCTTAAATTAAATAGATCTTTAATGTATACTGGAGCACTATATCCAGCTGTTACTAGGCTATTCCCAAATTTATCTATATCTATTTTGTAAATTGTGTTTGATGTTATTCCATTATCTGTATTTATAATGTTATGTAAAGAATAATTTGATTCATTATTTATTTTAATCAAAATTATACCAATTCCATATGTGCCTACTACGATATAATTTTTGTAGGGAATTATTAAACTTAATCCTATTTTGGGTAACCCAAATGAATTAAAAACATTAACTAATTTATTTTTTGAATATAGATAACAGCTTCTAGATGTTGCTATCCAAAGATTATTGTAACAATCTCGATTTATTGAATTTATAGTTTCATTTTCTGTGCCTAGTGACAAAAAATTTATTAAAGTATCTTCTTTAATCTGTAATATTTTGTTTTTTGTGCCAATTAATATAGTATTGGTAATAGTATCTTCAAAGGTGCAAGATGCGTATAAGTTTTCCTCTGATTTAAAAGAGGTAATTCCATTTTCTTTGATAAGCAATACTTTATCATTATTATTAATACTTGAGATTATCAAAGTATTCCCATTTTTTAAATTTTTAAAACTTATTATTTCGGTTTTGCTTAAAGACTTATTTATTTTATCCGAAAACTTATTTTTTATTTTGTGTGTTGATAGAGAAAATTCAAGTATATTTAAAGTTTTCCTATCTACATAATTGATGTCACCTTTTTCATCGATTACTGATGTGTTATATCTATTATTTATTTTTGAAAATCTTTTAAAATCTATATTAATTTCTTTTAATGCAGTAATTGCCTGAACGCCATTTGAAATCCAAATGTTACTTTGTTTATCTAAAAAGCAGAACTGGGTTTTTAATTCATTATGTAACCCAATTTCATTTAAGCTATCCAATTTATTTTTATTAATTTCATAACGGTAAAGACTTTTTTTCCCAAACCACAAACATGAATCCTTATCAATTGATATACCTCTAAATGCCTGATCTATTGCATTGTCTTTTGTGTTTATACTTTTCCATATTGCACCATTAAATTCCCAAATTTTATTCCTACCAATAAAAAACCCTTGTTTGTTATAGGGATTTTTTATAAAGTTTCCAAATTTGGGATATAATATTTTATCAATTAATACAAGTTTAAAATAGCTCTTCTTATCTGTTTTAAAAACTCCTTCCTCAGTTGAAAAGTAATATAAGCCATTTATTTCTATGCCAGCATAAACTGCTTTTTCAAAGATTTGTTTTCCCAAAAAGAAGGGAATTACTTTACCATTTAAAAGTTGATAAATACCTTTTGTTGTAGTTATAAATAATTCATTTTTAGTGTTCTCAAAAAATGATGTAATTGTAAATTTTGAAAAATCTATGTTAGATTGATTGTAGTATAGATTAAATTTATTTTGATTTAAAAATAGTGGTGGAGAATTCTTACTAGATATCCATATTACACCCTTCTTGTCAATGTATACATTTTCAACGGAATTATTAATAATTCCGTTTTTATAATTGTAAGTAAAATAACTTTCTCTACCAATTCTGGTCAATCCATTTAATCCAGCAGCCCATTTAATCCCAAAGCTGTCTTCTGTAATAGATGTAAAATCTGTATTGTCTATGGGTTTTAGAACCCTATCAAATGCAGTCTCATAAGCATACATTTTGAAATCATAAAACCTTTGACTAATAGGTTTCTGGCTATTTAAATAATAAGAGTTACTTATTATTAAAAGAACGCATAATACTAAATTTTTATTCATTCATAAATTTACAAATTTATTACCATTTCCCATCTCCATCGAGCATATTGCCTAAACCGCCCAATATGCTTCCTTCTTCTCTACGGGAAGTAGTACCGTATTGTAAAATTCTACCGGCCAATCTACTGATCGGTAAAGTTTGAATCCAAACTGTGCCCGGACCTGTTAATGTTGCAAAGAACAATCCTTCTCCACCAAAAATGGTATTCTTAATGCCACCTACAAATTGTATATCATAATTAACAGATCCTGTAAACCCAACAATACAACCAGTATCTACTTTGAGTAATTCCCCTGGTTGTAAATCTTTTCTAAGTACATGACCACAGGCGTGTAGAAATGCCATTCCATCACCTTGTAATCTTTCCATGATAAATCCTTCTCCGCCAAATAAGCCTGTACCCAATTTTCGTTGAAACTCAATTCCAATATTTACTCCTTTTGCAGCGCATAAAAATGCATCTTTCTGACAAATGATATTGTTGTTTAAACGAGATAAATCCAATGGTATAATTTTACCAGGATAGGGAGATGCAAAACTTACTCTACGTTTACCATTATTTACGTTGGTGAAAGCCGTCATGAATAAATTCTCTCCAACCAATACGCGTTTACCTGCATTGAGTAATTTACCCAATAAACCACCACTGTTTTGTTGAGCACTTCCATCTCCAAACATGGTTTCCATCACAATACCATCATCCATCATCATGAATGCGCCAGGCTCTGCAATAGCGGTTTCATTATAGTCTAATTCTACTTCTACATATTGCATTTCTTCGCCAAAAACCTTATAGTCTATTTCGTGGTTTTGCATAATTCTATTTTTTTCAAATTTGATATTTAATTGACTTATAAACTATCAATTTATTATGAATCGAATGTTTTCTTGTTTAAAAGGTAATTTTTGGTATAAAAAAATACCCAGCTAATTTACATAGCCGGGTATCAATTGTATCAAAAAATGTAGATTATGCTTTTCCTGTTGTAGGCTTTAATTGACCAAGCCATACTTTTTTACCTTGTAATCTTTTTACTCCAAACATAATTCCTACAAAAATAAAGAAGAATGGTCCGAAGAATCCGAATAAAGCCACGTATTTAGTTCCATAAAAGCGTTCCATCGGTCTTCTTAATCTTTCTGAAATCAGGTACATGCCAGGTACCATGATCAATGTTAGGAAGAATGAAAAGATTAATCCGAAAATAATGGTCCAGCTCAATGGTCCCCAGAATACAACACTATCGCCACCAAAGAAAATCTTCGGGTCTAAATGCTGGAACATAGAAACGAAATCTATATTGAATCCTACAGCCAAAGGCAATAGTCCAAGAATGGTAGCCAATGCGGTTAATAGAACAGGAATGATCCTGATTTTACCAGCTTGAATGGCTGCTTCACGTGTTCTGAATCCTCTCCCTCTTAACTCATCGGTAAATTCAATCAATAAGATACCATTCTTAATTACAATACCTGCTAATCCAACAACTCCTACACCAACCATGATTGTGGCCATCGACATTCCGGTGATAGCATATCCCATAAATACACCGATAATGGAGAAGAAGATTTCTGTTAATACTATAAATGGTTTGCTCAAGCTATTGAATTGTAACACAAGTATCAAGAAGATGATTAACAATGCCGATAACATAGACATTCCTAAGAATGATAATGTTTCTGCTTGTTGTTCACTCTCCCCTGTTTGTTTGATGGTTACATCAGCAGGCAATTGTGTTTTTGCTTTAAAGTCGTCAATTTTTTTCTTGAGCTCTGCATTAATTACTGGGGTAAGAGAAGGATCTGTTACATTCGATTGAATTTGAATGGTACGTTTCAGATTCTTTCTTTTTACACCGCCAGTTGTGTTGGTATAATCTACTCTTGCTACACTATTAACTGGTATCTGCTTTATTTGTCCCGAGTTGAAATCCCTGAATACAATGCGCATATTCATCAGATCGGTGATATTGTTGCGTTTTAAATCTTGGTAGCGCAATTGAATTTTATAATCATCCTCACCATCTTTTAATTTACTCACTTCTTTTCCAAAAACGGCAGTTCTTAATTCCATGCCGATCTGGGCAGTGCTCAAGCCTTCTGCTAAAGCCCTTTCTCTGTCTATATTGATGGTGATCTCAGGATTATTCAAATCTACATCCATTACTAAATTTTGAATACCTGTGATACGATTGGTATCTAAATGATTTTGTAAATCGTATGCTACTTTAGAAATGGATTCAAAATTATCACCCGATATCTCAATATTTACCGGAGGATCAGTTGGCGGACCTGCATCTTCCTGGCCTACTTCAATTGAGGCTCCAGCAATTCCATTCATTTGTTGTCTGATGGCTTCTAAATAGGGTGCACTACTCTTGCCATGTCTTTGTTCAAATTCTACAAAGGAAACCTGTATTCTTCCGAGATGTGATTGAATGCTCCGATTATTGTCTCTAGGATTGTTGGCACTTACCGCAACATTCGAAATAACACTTTCTACGATACTACCTTCTGCTCCTGGTTTATTATCTCCTAAAATCTTATATACCCTGTTTTCTAAAATTCTAACCACAGAATCGGTGGTTCTTGCTTTGGTGCCTATCGGCATTTTTAAATATACATAGGCAAATTTTGGATCACCACTAGGGAAGAAAGGTTTAGGATTATTTCTTGCAATCAACATGATCAATGAAATAGGAAACAATAAGAATAATCCTACCATTAACCATCCTGGTCTTGTTCCTTGTAAGATCCAGCGCAATAATGTTTCATACCTATTCATGAATCCAGGCAATAATTTTTCCTGGAATAAGTGAATGATTCTGCGTAAAACATAACGCTCTAATAATACCAGTAGATCAAGGGTAATTAATAAATTTCCAAATCCATGCCATCCTGCAAGGTTAAAAATAATACCAAATGCAGCGAAAGCCCAGAACCACCATTTCTTAAATACTGCATTTTTAGGTTCTTCAAATTCGCGTCCTTCCGGTTTCATGAAACTTACCGCAAAAACAGGGTTGATAAAGAATGCAACAATTAAAGAGGCTGTCAATGTTAAGATCAACATGGTAGGCAAGTAAATCATGAACTTACCAATCAGGCCTTTCCATAACAATAAGGGAAAGAATGGAGCCAGGGTAGTAGCGGTACCTGCAAGTACAGGTATGAATACTTCGCCAGCAGCCTCTTTAGCCGATCGGGCAATTTTTACTTTTCCATTATTATAAATTCGATGGGTGTTTTCAATAACCACAATGGCATCATCCACAATAATTCCTAATCCAAATAACAATGCAAATAGTACAATAAAGTTGAGTGTTACTGGTGAGCCCACTATAAAATCAGCCAGTGGTAAAAATAGAAAAGAAACGAAAACCGATAAAGGCACACTTAATGCAACAAAGAATGCATTGGTAACGCCCATAAAGAACATCAGAATCAACAATACCAAAATAAACCCAATGATGATTGTATTTACCAATTCATTGAATGAGGTTTTGGTTTGGTTACTTTGATCTCCGGTGATTACTACTTTAAGGTCTTTTGGAAGTTCTTGTGAAGCCTGCATTTCTGCAACGATCTTTTTTACACCATCTGCTGTATTGATCAAATTTTCACCTGAACGTTTTACAATATTTAAGGTTACTACATTGAGCCCTCCCAAACGTGCATAGCTTTGGGTTTCTTTTACAGTATCCACTAATTCAGCAACATCCTTTAAATAAATCGGCGCACCAGAGATATTCTTAACAATGATGTTTTGCATATCGAATGCGCTGGCAAATTGCCCTTTCACTTTAATATTGCGCTTCATTTCACCCACTTCCACTAAGCCGGCACTGATGTCTTTATTCTCATAATTGACTGCATTCTCTATATCGCGGAAAGTCAATTTAGCTGCCTCCATTTTAGTAGGATCAACATTAATTTGAATCTCTCTTTCTGGGGCGCCAACAATTTCTGCCCTGCTTACTTCTTTCATTTCCTCAATATGGTCTTGCATTTTATCTGCAAAACTTTTGAGTTTAACGCCATCAAAATTGCCGCTGATATTAACGAACATGATAGGCATTTCGCTGAAAGCAAATTCCTGCACATTGGGTTGAGAGGTAAGGTCATTTGGTAGATCGGTTTGCGCTTTGTCTACCGCATCTTTTACTTTTTGTTTAGCAAGTTCCGTTTTGATATCGGTATCAAATTCTACTACGATCAAACTAAAATCTTGCTGAGAAGTTGATTGTATTTTATTGACTTTAGCTCCACTGATCGATTTCAATTGTTTTTCAATCGGTCTGGTAACTAAGTTTTCAATGTCTTTTGGAGAGTTTCCAAAATATACCGTACTTACTGAAATGGTCGGTACAACAATGTCCGGAAACTGTTCTCTTGGAAGTGTATTGAATTTATTTAAACCATACAAGGAGATGAGTATCGTGATAATATAAACGGCTGTTCTATTATCAACTGCCCAACTGGTAGGTTTAAATTCTTTGAATTTTTTGGCGATGCCTTCTATGAAATTCATATATAATAAGTTAAAAGAATTTTATTTTTTTAAAACCATTACTAATTGACCATCATAAATATTCTGGTATCCATCAGTAATTAAAGCATCATTGAGTGTAAGGCCAGATTTTACTTCGATCATTTGACCATACATTTCTCCAACAACAATGTTTTTCTTGCGAGCCACCATTCTATTCCCTTCCTGAACTGCTATATAAACATATTTACCTTTTTCATCTGTCTGAACGGTATTTACAGAAATAGCGATTGCAGAAGCTGTTTCATAATCCTGGAATTTCAGTTCTGCCAATTGATTAGGACGTATAGAAGGATCGTAACCAATATTTACTTCTGCATCAAAACTCCTGTTATTGGCATTAATGGTTCTGCTAGTTGTTGCCACTGTTCCACTTATGGTTTTGTTTAAGTCAGGGAAACGAATGATTACTTTAGAACCTACTTTAATTTTTCCGGCATAATTCTCTGGAACCTGCGTAATTACTTTTAATCCTGCAGTGCTAACTAATCTTATTTGTGGAGTAACACCTGCTATACCATTGAATATTTCTCCAACTCTTACATTTAGATCATCCACTACACCAGTAACATCAGCATAGATATTGGTAGATTTTAATTGCTCCTGCGCTACTTTTATTTGTTCTTCGCTGGCCGCTAATTGATTTTCTAAAGACTGTACATTGTTTTTGGCAGAAATATATTGTACTTCAGTACCTATACCATCTTTCCATAAATTGCCCTGACGCTGATAAATATCTTTGGCAAAATTCAATTGTGTTTTTAAAGTTTCTAAAGCTTTTTGTGATGCATATACCGATTGTCTCATCACTGCATCATCTAACTTTAATAGTAATTGACCTTGTTTTACCTGATCTCCTTTCTTTACATAGATCGCTTTCACCTGGCCAGGCCCCATTCTTGGCGACACATAAGATACATTATCAGATGTAACACTTCCTTGCAAGTCTATATAATGCGCAAATGGCTGATTGGTTATTGTAGTTAATCCAACCAATTTGGCAGTTGATGCATTGTCATTGCTTGTATCTAATTTAGCAATCTCCGCTTCCAATGCAGACATTTTTGCTGTAATAGCTGCATGTTCAGATTTTACTTTTTCTAACGCAGCTTTCTTTTCTGCTAAAGAATTACCATTTTTTTCATTACCACCACAACTCGCAAAAACGAATACAGTTGTTGTAATAAATAGGATTTTTTTTATTGTAAGCATAGTGCTGTTTTTTATGGTTGATATTTTATAATTTACCTGTTGCGTTTAAATAATCTACTTTGGCAATGATTGCATCATACAAAGCGCTGATATAATTGGTTTGAGCAGTTTTTAAATCGGTGTCTGCAACGTTTACTTCAGTATTTGATCCGGTACCTATTTCGTATTTCTTTTTGGTTTGGCCATATACTCTTTCCGCTAAGTCCATATTGTTTTTCTGAGAAACCATTACCGAAATGGCTGTGTTGTATTTAATTCTTGCCTGTTCTACCGACACATCAATATTGAGTTTTAAATTTTCCAATTGATTGGTAGTTTGCTCCAAATCAATCTTTGCTTTTTTTACTCTCGCATCTTTGGCAAATCCACTAAAAATTGGAACAGAAATATTTACACCAATATTGGATGAAGAAAACCAGTCTCCTTTATTAAAGAAATCAAATTGATTACGCTGGGCAATTTTATTGTAACTGGCACCCAAAGCAATTGTAGGTAAATAGCTTAATTGATAGCGCTTTACATTGTATGCATTTAATTGTTTGGCATAATTGAGGTACTGAAAATCCTTTCTGTCTTCGTAGCTATAAGGCGCATCTACTGCAATTTCTTCTTTTACCTTATTGTAATCTAAAGTTTCAGTTAACACCAATGTATCTTTTGCAGGCATTCCTATCAAGGTTTTCAAACCCAGATACCCTACTGCAATAGCATTTAAGGCCTTTGTTTTTTCTGTTTTAACATTGGTCAATTGCACAGCAATTTTATCGATGTCTATTTTTTCTGCGAATCCGTTTTTATACAAGGCCTTGATATCGAAATCCAATTTTTCTAATCTGCTGATATTGGCATCTAATATTTCGATGGTAATCTTACTGGCTATCAACTGATAATAGATCTTATAGATATTGGTTTTAATAGCAACTTCGGTTACTTCAGCCGCACTGGTTTGAAAGTCGATGGATGCTTTACGCGCTTGAAGTCCAACAAATACCTGACCGTCAAATAATAACTGCTGTAGGGAAACTCCAGCACTTGCGCTCCATTTGGTTCCAAACTGTGCTTGAATAAATCCAAAATTGCCTGGCATTTGAATTGGATTGCCATTGCCGTCTTTTACTCCTTCACTAACCAACACCTGATAGGTTGCCGGAGAAATAAAGTTGGGAAGTGTTTGAACTGCTACATTGGGAAAAAATTGTGAACCAACGGCTCCAGTAATAGTGGGTAATGCCGCTGCGGTAATTTCTCTGTTGGTTTGAATTTGTGCCTTGATATTCAATAAGGCATTCTTTACCTGTACATTGTTTTTATTGGCAAATTCAACTGCTTGCTGAACGTTAAAATCATAACGCTTGTTTACAGTTTGTGTATAGCCAGTACTGATAATGAAAACCAAACTGAGCAAGCTGATTCCTTTTTTGATTATGCTCATATACTGATTGATTTTTGTCTTTGTTTTTTGTATTTAATGATTTGTTTTTGACCTTTTGGTGTACATATTCCATGTAAGAAATGCTCCATCATTTCTGTTTCAATTTGGAATAGCGTGTATTTATTAGATGGGAATAATTCGGGGTTGAATGCAATGAAAATGCTTTCTATTCTAAATTTGGCCAATATATCGGCGTTAATATCCTCACGATACATTTCTTCTTTAATGCCTAATTCGATATTTTCTTTAATTACCTTATAGAGGAATTTATTTTTATGGTCATTCATTTTCTTGAATGCAGATGGATAGTATTTCTGCATTTCAAAAATGATTACCGGATTCATGGTACTCATCATTTCCTGCATCATATCGAGTGCTAAAAAAACTTCGTGAACAGCATTTTCACGTTTTTCACGATGAACAGCGCATTCCACCACATCAGTGTCAATTTCTCGTTGAACTACAGCATCAATCAAAGCATCTTTATCAGTGTAATATTGATAAATTGTTTTTTTGCTCATGCCCAGATGGGTGGCAATATCGTCCATGGTAACATTCTTCAATCCGTATCGGAAGAAGAGTTCCTGTGCTTTTTCGGTTATTCTTTGCTCCATATTGCCTTATTTCGGAGCGCAAAACTACGGAAACTATTTTCGGTACCAAAGTTTCCGCGGTTTTTTTGTATTAATTTTTCATTAACGAACCAAATCGAGGATGAATGGTATTGACAGTTTTACGGATTATTCATGTTTATAAGGCTATTCGGTTGTGGAAGTCTGATTCTATCAATTTTTTATAGCATCTTGCATTCAATATAAAAGGGTAGAACATACCAATGACATTCAAGAGCTTTCTAAGACGTTTATTGCAATATTTTTTTCAAGGGCTGATCGTTTTGGCGCCTATAGGCATTACTATTTGGGTAGTCATCAGTTTATTTAATCTGGTAGACGATATTTTACCCAATATCATCCATTCCATTGCCCCTTCTTTAATTAAAAAGGATTTGGAAGGTAATTTGATTAAAATGCCAGGCCTAGGTTTTTTGGTGGTTATTTCGGTTGTTTTATTGGTTGGCTGGTTATCTTCTTTATTTGCCGTTGGTCGATTGGTGGCACTATTAGACACTGTTTTAGAAAAAACCCCAGGAATTAAGTTTATCTATTCCTCTGTTAAAGACTTTTTGGAGGCTTTTGCAGGTAATAAAAAGAAATTCGATAAACCAGTTTTAGTGAATGTAGATGCTCCTGATGTTTGGCGAATAGGTTTTATTACACAGCAGAGTAGTATTGATTTTAATTTGATTGATCATGTAACTGTTTATGTGCCACATTCCTACGCCATTTCAGGAATTACTTATATGGTTCCCAGGGATAGAGTTAAGTTATTAAAGAATATCAGTGCGGCTGATGCCATGAAGTACACTGTTTCTGGGGGCGTTACCCATATTCATGAACAATAGTTTTACGCTTAGTACCTTTATTGCATGGTAATCGCAGTTAACGGAATTTTTTTGCAAGACAAGTCCATGGAGGGTTATGGGCATTATACTGCGGCCATCCTTCAACGATTAGCAGCAAGTCACCCAGAACATCAGTTTGTAGTAGTTTTCGATCGGCCGTATAGCAATCATTTTATTAGCTCCAATAATATTGTTCCGATTCTTGTAAAACCCGCTGCCCGTCACATTCCTGCGTTTTTATACTGGTATAATATTAGTGCAGTACTGGCTTTAAGAAAATTCAAACCCGATGTTTGGATCCAACCTTATGGTTTTTGTAGTTTAACCACTGCTATACCTCAAATATTGGTTGTTCATGATCTGGCATTTCATGCATTCCCAAAATCTGTATCCTGGCATCATCGTTGGTTCTATAAAATATTCACGCCTCTTTTTTTACTGAAAGCAAGCTCCATCATTACTGTTTCATTGTTTTCAAAAAATAGCATAGAAGCGATTTATCCATTTAGTAAAAATCGGATAAAGATCATACCAGGTGCGGCCCGCAGCTCATTTCAACCCATCGATTGGGAACTAAAATCAGCCATAAAAAATGAGTTTACCAATGGGCATGAGTATTTTATTTGTGTAGGCGCTATTCATCCACGAAAGAATATGATGAACCTGCTTAAAGCATTTTCACTATTTAAAAAATGGAATAAAAGCAATATGAAATTGGTGTTTACAGGAAGAATGGCCTGGCAATTCGCTGATTTTTCAGCAAAACTGAAGACCTATAAATACAGAGAAGATATTGTTTTGACCGGGTATTTAGAGGAAGAAAAACTCCATCAGATAACTGCCGCTGCTTATGCTTCTTTGTATATGTCTACCTATGAAGGGTTTGGCTTACCGATTGTAGAAGCCATGCAATCTGGTGTTCCAGTAATAACTTCCAATCTTTCAAGTATGCCAGAAGTAGGGGGAGAAGCTGTTTTATATGCCGATCCACAAAACCCAAAAACAATCGCTGAGCAAATGCAAATGCTCTATAAAGACGAGAAATTGCGTCAACTTCAAATTGAAAAAGGATTGGAAAGAGCAAAAAATTACGACTGGGATCATTCTACTGTAGCTTTTTTCAAGGAAATTGAGGCAATAGTTAGCGTTTCGTAGTAATTTCGCCCCCTTAAATTATTAACATGAAACAATCGAGTATATCTGTCGATATTATATTAGATGAACATAAAGTTCCTCAAAATATACAATGGTCGGCTTCTGATAGCACAGCAGACATGAAGCAGGACGCAAGAGCTATGATGCTGGCTTTTTGGGATGCAGCTGATAAAAGCGCATTGAGAATTGATCTTTGGACCAAGGACATGATGGTGGATGAGATGGCTGATTTTTATTATCAAACCTTGATGGGAATGGCGGATACTTATTTAAGAGCCACTCAAAATCAGGAACTAACCGATGATATGAAATCATTTGCAAAAGAATTTTATAAAAAATTCAGGGCATCACAATTAAAAGACGCTAAATAAAAAAACTATGAGCTTAGAAGAAAAAGTAATGCAGTTAATGAAAGAAGCCATGAAAGCCAAAGACGAACCTCTATTGAGAGGAGTAAGGGCTATAAAAGCAGAAATTATTAAAGCAAAAACAGAACCAGGTGCAAACGGTGCTATTAATGAAGATGCCGAATTGAAATTATTGCAAAAGTTGGTTAAGCAACGCAAAGATTCATTGGAAATTTTTCAACAACAAAATCGTGCAGACCTTGCTCAGAAAGAAATAGAGGAGATCGCAGTAATAGAAAAATTCTTACCCGCACAATTATCTGAAGAAGAATTAGCAAAAGAAATTCGTGCTATAATTGTTGCAGTTGGAGCAGCATCAATACAAGACTTAGGAAAAGTAATGGGGGTAGCTTCTAAACAATTAGCAGGAAAAGCAGACGGTAAAGCAATTGCAGCATCAGTAAAAGCGTTATTGAGTCAATAACGACTTACATGTTTATTGATATTTGTTTACTCGCATTAATTGTTCTGGCCATTTTTAAAGGAATGAAGAAAGGCTTAGTTGTAGCTGCTTTTTCTTTTTTCGCTATATTTTTAGGATTAGCCGCTGCAGTAAAAATGAGTACGCTTGTTGCAGGATGGTTATCTGAAACGGTGAATATCAAATCAGCATGGTTGCCTTTTTTAGCATTCATGCTGATTATGATCGCAGTTTCTATCATTGTTCGGATTTTTGCTGCAATTATTGAAACTACTTTGCAATTAACTTTATTGGGTTGGTTAAATTCTTTAGGTGGAATTGTTTTGTATTGTTGTATTTATGTTACCGTTTTTAGTGTGTTGATTTTTTATATGGAACAATTGCATTTATTGAAAGAACCAGTAATTACATCTTCAAAAACCTATCAATACATCCATTTTTGGGGTCCCACAGCCATAGATTTGTTCGGCAAACTAGTTCCTGTTTTTAAAGGGATGTTTGAAGAACTCACCCAATTTTTTGATTCTTTAAAAAAGAACTTGGCCTGATATACCGATAAAGGGCAGCCGAACTGCTTCTATTTGCTGTATTTTCAGTAATTTAGCTTGAATAGTTTCAATAGGATTGCATGAATTATACCATTAAACAGTACGAGAAATATAAGTTTGTTGAGGAAGGAGAAGGCGAAACGCTATTGTTGTTGCATGGATTATTTGGTGCAATGAGCAATTTTGAACATTTAGTAGGTCATTTTAGCAAGCAATTTAAAGTAGTAGTACCCATCTTACCTTTATTTGATCTGGATATTTTTCATACTTCAGTTGGAGGATTAGAAAAATATGTTCAAAAATTTATTGAGGCCAGAGGATATACGAATATTCATTTATTGGGCAACTCATTGGGTGGACATGTTGCCTTGGTTCATGTGTTAAAACACCCTGAACTAATTAAGACGCTAACGCTTACCGGAAGCAGTGGATTATTCGAAAACGGAATGGGCGATAGCTATCCAAAAAGAGGAGACTACGAATACATCAAAAAGAAAACTCAACTTACTTTTTATGATCCCGAAACAGCTACTAAAGAATTAGTAGATGAAGTGTTTGAGATCACCAATAGCAGGGTTAAAGTAATTAAAATTATTGCATTGGCTAAAAGTGCTATTCGCAATAATCTGGGAGAAGAATTGAATCAAATTAAACAGCCCACATTATTGATCTGGGGCAATAATGATACTATCACTCCGCCATTTGTTGGGAAGGAATTCAATAAATTAATTCCCAATTCGGAACTGCATTTTGTAGACAAATGTGGCCATGCTCCAATGATGGAAGTGCCAACAGAATTTAACCAAATTTTAGATGGTTTTCTGCAGAAGCACTCAACACATTCAACAGTTAATTTGTAGTGTAATAAATCGTTCATCCGGGTATGCTTGTAAATCAAATATTAAATACCGGTTTTCCTTCGCTTAACATAGCTGATAAAGCATCTTTTGCACTGCAGCTAATGGATGATTATGATGTATTGCATCTACCTGTTTTGAGTGAAGATAAATTTGTAGGATTGGTTGCTAAAGATGATTTATTAGATGCGGAAGAAACAGATACCCACTTGTCTTCCCCACATTTATTACAAAAAAAATCAGTAAAAACAGAAGAACATTTTCTTAGCGCTTTGAAGCTGGTATCACAGTTCGATTTGTCTTTATTGCCTGTAGTGAACGACCAGATGGAATTAGTAGGAGTTGTGTTAGCAAAAGAACTGATCAAATCTGTTAGTTTGTTTTTAGGAATTGAAGAAAAGGGAGCCATCATAGTTCTAGAGACCGATAAAAGAAATTATTCATTCGGTGAGTTGAGTAGATTGGTAGAAACCAATGATGCATATATTACTCAATTGAATACTTATACAGAGCCAAGTTCTGGTTTAGTAGTAATTACCATAAAAATCAACAAAATTGAAGTGTCTGATATTGTGGCTACTTTTCAACGATATGATTATGTAGTAAGGTACTTTTTTGGTGAAGAACAATATGCCAATGAATTACAAGAGAATTATCAACACCTTATTTCTTATCTCAACATGTAAATATGAAGGTTGCTATATATAGTCGTGGATTAGATATTGAACAAGAAAATCCATTGCTCATTTTATTAGAAGAATTAGCCAAACATCAAACAGAAGTTCTTTTGTTTAATACTTTGATGGAGCAGTTTCATATTCCCGAGCATTTGTCGCGTTCATTGATTTCATTTGGAGGTTCCGAAGATTTAGATGATTCGATCGATTGCTTAATTAGTTTAGGTGGAGATGGAACCATGCTTGATGCTGTAACATTGGTGAAAGAAAAAAACATTCCTTTACTTGGTATCAATTTCGGAAGATTGGGTTTTTTAGCAAGTATCAGTAAAGAGGATCTCGCCATTGCAGTAGATGCATTAGTGAATCATACTTTTTTAATTGATAAAAGAACCTTGATTCATCTAGATTCTAATATGCCATTATTCACGGATGCTCCCTTTGCATTGAATGAATTTGCGATTTACAAAAGAGATACATCTCCTATGATAAAAATTCACACTTATATGAATGGTGAATTTTTAAATACTTATTGGGCCGATGGATTAATTGTTGCCACGCCTACAGGTTCAACCGGATATAATTTAAGTTGTAATGGACCCATTGTATTTCCGGATTCTTCCAGTTTGGTCATCACCCCCGTTGCTCCCCACAATTTGAACGTTCGGTCCATCGTTATACCTGATAATAATGTGATTTCTTTTGAAGTAGAAGGCAGGGCGGATCAATTTATTTGTGCAATGGATGCAAGAAGGGAAATTGTACCAAAAACAGTTCAATTGGCCATACGAAAAGAGAATTTTGGTGTGAACCTGGTACGATTAAATGAAAATACTTTTCTGTCCACGCTGCGAACCAAGCTTACTTGGGGTCTTGATAAAAGAAATTAACATTTTTTGTATTGAAATTTGATGCTATTTTACATAGCACTAACCATATCTATGCGAAGAAAAACCATTCTTGTTTTTTTAATATTAAGCTCTTGGATTGGCTCGAAAGCCCAGCTGATGGAGAGTTTTGTTCATACAGGTGAATTGGGCATTGGGGTTGGGGTTGGTCATTATTTTGGAGATTTAAATCCAGACGCAAGAATCAATGCCCCTAAAATGGCTTTTGGTATTTTTTATCGGAAACAAATTTCCAATTACATTGGTATACGTATAACAGGCGAGTATTCTTTTTTAGGATATTCTGATATTTATAGTAATAACCCTGTTGACCGGAAAAGAAACCTCAGTTTTAATACCAATGTTTGGGAATTAGGCGTTGCGGGTGATTTCAATTTTTTTCGTTTCCAGCCTGGTTTTGAAGGCTATAATTTCACCCCCTATATTGGCTTGGGGGTAGGCGTATTTACCTATGATCCTTTTACTTATTTGAACGGAGAAAAATACTTGTTGAGGCCTTTGGGAACGGAGGGTCAGGGGAGCGCTTTATATCCAAATTCAAACCCCTATTCAATTACAGCATTGAGCATACCCTTTACTTTTGGGGTTAAATATGCACTGAATCCCAGAACTAATTTTTTTGCAGAAGTCATGTATCGCTTTACCAATACCGATTATTTGGATGATGTAAGTGGATTATATGCACCCGATGCCTTTCCTCCATTGCCAGATGGCTCTCTAACACCAGCTTTTTTATTACAAGATAGAAGCTATGAAACGGGTTCTTCTATTGGTGTAAAAGGCAAACAAAGAGGAAATAGCCTTAAAAAAGACTCATTTCTCACTTTAAAAGTGGGCCTTTCCTTCAATTTACAGACCTATCGTTGCCCAACTAATTAATTTCTATCGCTTTTATTGCATTTAAATCCTTAGAAACCATTGATTTTGTTAATTTTGCCCCCTAAATCGAGCGCATGGTTCAACAGGAAAACCTTTTGCCAAAAATAAACAAGCAACAACTGCCTAAACATATTGCTATCATTATGGATGGTAATGGTCGTTGGGCAGAAGAAAAGGGGCAGGAGCGTTTATATGGCCATTTTCATGGAGTAGAGAGCGTTCGTGATATAGTAGAGGGTGCTGCTGAGTTAGGTGTTCAATACCTCACCCTGTATGCATTTAGCACCGAAAATTGGGATAGGCCCCGCCAGGAAGTAGACGGATTGATGAGTTTATTGGTTGATACGATCCATAAAGAAGTTCCGATTCTTAATAAGAACAATATTCGGTTACACGTAATTGGAAACCTCGATATGTTACCGGAGTTTGCTGCTAAAGAATTAGCAGAAGCACTGGATTTAACGCAAAAGAATACCGGGCTGAACCTCATAATGGCATTGAGTTATAGCAGTAGATGGGAATTGGTAAATGCCGTAAAAAATATTGGAATCGATGTAAAAGATGGCAAAGTTGACCCTTCAACAATTAATGCAGAAACATTAGAACAATATCTGTCTACAAGTGAATTTCCTGATCCTGAATTGATGATAAGAACCAGTGGCGAGTATAGAATCAGTAATTTTTTATTGTATCAATTGGCCTATGCGGAGTTGTATTTTACCAATACCAGGTGGCCCGATTTTAGAAAAGAAAACCTGTATGAAGCAATTATTAACTACCAGTCTCGAGAAAGGAGATTTGGAAAAACAGGCCATCAAATACAGGTTTAACAAAGCCTTTTCATTATTCGGGCTAATTTGCCCAGCTAATAACCAAATTAATTGCTGAATGCACGGATTCTATTAAGCCGGCAACAGAACAAACAGAAAAGGGATGCAGAAAGTGTTTAAATTATTATTGTTCGCTGTAGTTGTTTTATCTTCTTCTCAATCGGCTTATGCACAGCAGACAACAGGGCAGGATACTACCATTACTTCTATTGAAGCAGACCTGATTAATTTATTCAATCAGAAAACACAGAAAAAATATAAAGTAGCCAATATTAAGGTTACAGGTAATCAATTTTTTGATGAAAATTTAACTGTTTCTATTTCTGGTATCAGCATTGGAGATGAAATTGCTATTCCGGGAGGAGATCAATTTTCTAAAGCAATTACCAAACTCTGGGCCCAGAATTATTTCAGTAATGTTGAGATCTATGTAACGAAAGTAACGGGCAAGGAAATTGAAATAGAGATTGTGGTTACTGAAAGACCTCGATTGGCTAATTTTTATTTTAAAGGAGTACCTAAAGGGCAAGCAGATGATTTGCGTGGTAAAACAGGGTTGGTGCCAAACAGGGTAGTTACCGAGAATATGAAAATTACTGCTACGGAAGTAATCAAGAAATTCTATGCAGAAAAAGGGTACCGCGAAACTTCTGTAAAAGTTGCTGAAAGAAAAGACTCGTCTATCGCTAATACTTTGTCTTTAGATTTTATTATCGATAAAGGGCCGAAGGTAAAAATCAGTAATATCAATTTTGGGAATAATACAATCGACGAAGCCAAATTAAAAAAACAATTAAAAGGCTCTAAAGAAAAATCAAGGCTTACACTCTATCCTTCCTATGATAGTGGTAAGATTGTAATTCCTCAGCACTATACTTTTGATCAATACATGAAAGAGAAGGGATATCTCACACTCTCTAGAACAAAGAAAGTATTGGATCCTTACGCACGTATCAAATTCTCATCTGCAAAGTTCGACGAGAAAAAATATACAGAAGACAAAGAAAGCCTCTTAGAATTTTACAATACACTTGGTTATAGAGATGCCGTGATTGAAAATGATACCGTGTATGCAACAGGAAATGGTAATTTAAATATCGACATTAAAGTAAATGAAGGCAGGAGGTATTATTTCGGAAACATTACCTGGAGAGGAAATTCAAAATATTCTGATTCTTTATTAACCCAAGTTTTGGGTATCAGAAAAGGAGATATTTATAATCAGGAAATTCTCAACAAGAAATTAGGAAAATCATCTTCTCCTGACGGTGGAGATATCAGTGGGTTGTATCAGGATGATGGATATTTATTCTTTAGAACGGATCCGATTGAAACTGCTGTATACAACGATACCATCGATTTTGAAATCAGGGTAATTGAAGGACCACAAGCAACTATTAAAAACGTTCGTATTACCGGAAATGATCGTACCAAGGAATATGTAATCAGAAGAGAGATCAGAACCATTCCTGGAGAAAAATTCAGCCGACAATTACTCATTCGTTCTGTTCGTGAATTGGCGCAATTGAATTATTTCAATCAAGAAAAAATCACGCCTAATCCAGTACCTAATCAAGAAGATGGAACGGTAGATATTAATTATAGTTTAGAAGAAAAATCGAGTGACCAATTAGAATTGAGTGCAGGTTGGGGAGGGTTAATTGGTTTGACTGGAACACTGGGTGTTTCATTTAATAATTTCTCTATCAAAAATATTTTTCACAAAGAGGCATGGGATCCATTACCAATGGGAGACGGACAGAAATTGAGTTTACGTGTACAAAGTAATGGTAAAGCTTTCCGTTCTTATAACTTCTCTTTTACTGAACCTTGGTTGGGTGGTAAAAAAAGAAATGCGCTTACATTCAGTATTTTTAATACCAAGTTTGGACAAACAAATGATCCTTTAACTGGAGCGTTTAATCCATCAATCGCAGACGAACGATATATTTCTACTACAGGAGCAACAGTAAGTATTGCCAAACAATTGAAATGGCCCGATGACTATTTCTCTTTAACAATGGGGATTAACTATACAAGGTATAAGTTGAGTAATTATGCCATTGACCCAGTGAATTTACCAGGATTGGATAATGGGTTTGTAAATAACCTGAACTTCAGGATTGCTTTACAAAGATCTTCAGTAGATCAGCCTACTTTCCCTAAATCGGGGTCTAACTTTTTGGCAAGTTTAGCCATTACACCACCGTATTCATTGGGCGATAAAAATATCAATCCTGCAGATAACCCTTATCAATGGATCGAATACCATAAATGGCGTTTTAATGCAGAATGGTTTGTACCATTGGGTAAACCACATGGCGAAGACAGAAACAAACAATTTGTAATGCGTTTTGCCGCTAAATTTGGATTCTTAGGCCGATTCAATACCGATCTACAAGTTTCTCCTTTTGAACGTTTTCAAGTGGGCGATGCAGGTTTGAGTAACCAGTTTGCTTTATTGGGATTTGATATCATTGCACATAGAGGGTATCCTGTATATGAAAATTCTAATCCAAGAATTAACCCCGATCAACAAAGAGCCAGTCAATATTTTACCATCTTTAATAAATACACAATGGAAATGCGTTATCCATTGAGTTTAAACCCAAGTAGTACCATTTTTGCTTTGGCCTTTTTTGAAGCAGCCAATGGATGGTATAGCATGAAAGATTATAATCCTTTTCAATTAAGAAGATCGGTGGGAGTAGGTATGCGCTTCTTTTTACCCATGTTTGGATTGCTTGGATTTGATTATGGCATAGGATTGGATAGGTTTAATGGAAACAATAGCTTTAAAGATGCAGCTCGCTTCACCTTTATGCTAGGTTTCGAACCAGAATAATCAACCTTTAAAAAAAATTGTATGAAAAAAACTGTACTTTTTTTATTTGTATTAAGCCTTATTTCGTTGGGTGCAAATGCACAACAGCGTTACGCCATCATCGACACCAAGTATATTCTAAGTAAAATACCAGAGTATAAGGATGCCGATAAGAAATTGCAATTAGTGGGGGAACAATGGCAGAAGGAAATAGACGATAAGCAGTTGGCTTTAGATAAAATGTACAAGAACTACGAAGCCGAGCAGTTCATGTTAACCGAAGATCTGAAGAAAAAAAGAGAAGATGAGTTGTTTGTAAAGGAAAAAGAAGTGCGTGATTTACAGAAAAAACGCTTTGGATACGAGGGAGATTTGTTTAAAGAACGCCAAAAATTGGTAAAACCCATACAGGATAAGGTATACAATGCCATTCAAAAGATTGCGGTTGCCCGATTTTATGATTTTGTACTCGATAAAAGTGAAGGAATTACCGTTATATTTGCCGACCCAAAGCTGGATAAGAGCGATGAAGTGCTGAGGGAAATGGGTATTAAAAACTAGTGAAAAAACAACAAACAATAAATTTCAACAATCAACTTTAGTACAATGAACAAATTTCTTTTAGTGTGTGTGGCATTCGCCGTGAGCGTGCTTTTCACCAACAGTGCTAGCGCACAGAATACCAAGATCGGATACTTTGATGAACAAGCTGCTTTGTCTTTGTTTCCTGGAATTGGCAAAATTGATACCTTGATGAATAGCTATCGTATTGATTCTTTGCAAGAAGAATACAAGTATTCAGTAGGTGATTTTCAGCGCAGAGACAGCATCTTCAAAAAAGATTCTGCAACTATGCCTGCAAAAGCTAGAGAATTAGCAACTAGAGAATTATTGCAATTGCGTTATAAATTGGTAAACTGGCAGCAGTACCAACAGCAAATGGAAGAAGCTAAGTATGAGCAATTGGTAAATCCTTACCGTATTAGGATTGCTGAAGCTTTAGCTGGTATTGTAGCAGAACAGAAATACACGATTGTATTGAAGTCTGATGCTATATCTCCATATGTACAACCAAACTTATTAGACAACCTAACCATTAGAGTTGCCATGAAGTTGAAGTTGCCTTTACCAAAAGAAATTGAAGATGCTTGGAAAGCTGCATCTGGCGTTGGTTCTATGCCTTCGGCACCAGGTGCTAAGCCTGCTGCTAAACCAGCTGGAAAAGGATAATACGCTTAAAAATATTTTGAAAAAGACCTGTCTGTAAAGGCGGGTCTTTTTTTGTGTAGTATCTTTAAGTTATGCAAATACAAAAAGGACCAATAGGAATTTTTGATAGTGGATATGGAGGCTTAACGATATTGAAAGATGTGGTAAATGCTTTGCCTCAATATGATTATTTGTATTTAGGTGATAATGCACGTGCTCCTTATGGTACCAGAAGTTTCGAAACAGTGTACCAATATACATGGGAAGCCGTGCAATGGTTTTTTTCGCAAGGTTGTGAATTGGTAATACTGGCTTGTAATACGGCTTCTGCAAAAGCCTTGCGCACTATACAGCAGAAAAACCTTCCTTCAATAGATGCTCATAAAAGAGTACTGGGTGTAATTCGCCCTACAGCAGAAGTGATAGGGAATTACTCATCATCTGGTGAAATAGGTATTTTGGCTACAAGCGGTACAGTGGAAAGCGAGAGTTATGTATTAGAGATCGCTCATTTTTTTCCTACCATAAAAGTGGTTCAGGAAGCTTGCCCATTATGGGTACCATTGATAGAAAACAACGAGTTTAATAACCCGGGAGCTGATTATTTTGTTCAGCAACATTTGCAACAGATCATGCAAAAAGGACCAGCTATAGACACTTTATTATTGGCTTGCACCCATTATCCACTGTTAATGCCAAAGATCGAGCAGTTTATTCCTATGGGGGTTAAGGTAATTTCTCAAGGAACTATCGTTGCCCAAAGTCTTGTTGATTATTTAGAAAGACACCCAGAAATGGCCAATAAATGTGCTGCAAATGGTCAAATTAGGTTCTGTACCACCGATTCTGCGGAGCATTTTGATGCCAATGGGGCTATTTTCTTTGGAAAACCCTTAAAATCGGAGCATATTCAGTTGGGTCATTAGATTTTTTTTCCTAATTTTGCCGTCCTTTCACAAGCGGCGGTATGGTGACTGCAGCGATGAAAAGAAACTATATTTTAGGGTTAGTAAAAAAAGTTAATAATGAAACGTACATTCCAACCACACAAACGTCGCAGAAAAACCGTACATGGTTTCCGCAAGCGTATGGAATCTGCTAACGGCCGTAAAGTATTGGCAAGCCGCAGAGCGAAAGGTCGCAAGAAACTATCTGTTTCTAGCGAAAAAGGTTTAAAATAAGCCCAACCCTCGGGTAGCTGTTTGATTCTCTGATTTATTGGAGAATTAAATGCTAGGGATAAAAATATAAGCTCCGTCTCTTTGACGGGGCTTTTTTAGTTTTGTAGAAGATGAGTAAATTAAACGGATACCATAAGGAGCAAAAGCTAAAAAGTCGAAAGGCTATGGAAGCTTTATTTGCTAGCGGAAAATCCTTTAATGCTTTTCCAATAAAAGTTTTTTATACAATTGCTCCTATCAATCAAACCGACTTAGCAGCAAAATCAACTGATCGAGATGTTGTAAAAGCAGGAGTAGGTGTTTCTGCCCGAAACTTTAAAAAAGCGGTAGACCGAAATCGAATCAAAAGATTATTAAGGGAAGTGTACCGAACCCAAAAGCAAGATTTAATCAATACAGTTGCTCAGCAAGTTTTGGAATTGAATGTCTTCTTTTTATTTGTAGGAAAAGAATTGCCCGAATACAACGATCTTAAAATTTCGATGGAAAAAACATTGGAGAAATTGATTGGAAGAATTAGTGAAACAGCTAAACAGAAAATTTGATGTGCGATCAATGTGAAATAAACAATCAACGAAATTCCTTTTCCATTGCTAAAGGGTTGGGTTATTTATTCATTCCCTTCATCAAAATTTACCAATACATCATTTCGCCAGTGATGGGTCCTAAATGCCGATTTGTTCCTACCTGTTCTCAATACGGAGAAGAAGCGCTTAAAAAATATGGGCTTTTTAAAGGTGGATGGTTATTCATCAAAAGATTCAGCAAATGCAGACCAGGCGGAGGCTCCGGATGGGACCCAGTGCCTTAGTTATTGTTTAGGTGCTACAGTGAGGGCTTGCATTTTGGCGATCATTTCTCTGATTTCTTTGATGCTGTAAAAGCGATAGATCTCAGGTTCTTTTCCATCAATCATTTCTGCAGAGCGCATTTGATGATATGGGCCAACCACTTCTGCTGCTGGGTTAGAAGATATTTTGGTAGCTTGATTTGGAAGAATAAAATAATTGCGATTAGCAGCGGAAACATTCTTGCCTTCAATCAATAAATTCAAAGAATCAATTTTTTGTTTCAATGATTCCTGTGTGATCATATTCTGTTGCAATTTCGGACTGGTATATTTTTGATAACTTCCTATGATAGTATCGTTCTTTACATTCACTATATACAAACCATTCTCGAGCATTTCTACTGTTGCTTCTCCGGCAGGAGTATTCAATTTAAAACTTACTTTCTTGCTATTCATGTCTAGTCTTTTCTCTTCATGACCTGCCCCGTCTTTCGATTTAATAGTGCCCGCATTTAAATCGATATCTGCTGCACCTTTACTCATTATAATCACTGTTTTTTGATCACCAGAACATGCGGTAAATAAAAAGGCTAAACAAATGCCAGCAATAAAACTTTTCATATAGTTTATTTAAAAAAAATCCCGCAGTAAATATTTACTGCGGGATAAAAATACAATATAAATAGGAGTTTACTTAGCAGCTCCGAAACGTTCTGCAACTTTATTCCAATTAACCACATTCCAGAATGCAGCTAGATAATCAGCTCTTCTGTTTTGGTATTTCAAGTAATATGCATGTTCCCATACATCTGCTCCTAAAATAGGTGCGCCTTTAACTTCGGCAACATCCATTAAAGGATTGTCTTGATTAGGAGTAGAAGAAACTTCCAGTTTGCCGTCTTTTACAATCAACCAAGCCCATCCGCTACCAAAACGTGTCATACCAGCTGCCGCAAATTTTTCTTTGAATGCATCAAATGAGCCAAAAGCTGCAGTGATAGCATCAGCCAAAGCACCTGTTGGTGTTCCGCCAGCATTAGGAGCCAGGCTTTCCCAGAAGAATGTATGGTTCCAATGACCACCACCGTTATTACGCACTGCAGGACTAATTGTTCCTGCAACTTTTACTAGTTCTTCTAAAGACTTTCCTTCATTAGGAGTTCCAGCAACAGCTTTGTTTAAGTTATCTACATAAGCCTGGTGGTGCTTACCATGGTGAATCTGCATGGTTAAAGTGTCAATATGTGGTTCTAATGCTTCGTGAGCATAAGGTAAAGGAGCGAGTGTGAATGACATAATTTAGTTATTAGTTATTAATTATTAAGTTATTGGTTTGTTACTAAGATACTGCAAATTTAAGGAGCATTAGATAAACTTGTGTTAAGAGAATGATTTGTTTCGGAATTCGAAATTCAGAAGAAAACAAAGAATCAAATAATTTAAAACACTCGCTACTGAGAAATGCAGTTACTAAATTTATAGAGCATTAAATTAAGCATTTCTCAAAGGCTCGTTTTTTTAAATTATTTGCCTCTCTATTTATCATTTACGTGCAAATATTAAACATTTCTCAGCAGCGAACGATGTATTTGTTTGAAACTATTCTTTTTGCAAATAAGTGGAAGAATTATGTAATTCTCAGCAGCGAACGATTGAATTTATCGCTTTGATCTAAAAAATGATTTCATTAAAAAAGCGCATTCATTTTCGAGCACTCCATTTACCAATTCCGCTTTTGGATGAAATGGCCATTGCTCTTGTGTTAATCTACGGTATCCGTTTTTTTCGTCTGATGCACCAAAAACAATTCTGCCAATCTTCCCCCAATAAATAGCACCACAACACATAATGCAAGGTTCGAGTGTAACGTAGAGTGTTGCTTCGGGAAGGTATTTAGCGCCTAATGAACTATAAGCAGTAGTTAATGCAAGTATTTCTGCATGTGCGGTAGAGTCGTTTAATAGCTCTACCTGATTATGCGCTCTGGCAATTATTTTATTATTCATAACTACCACTGCACCAACAGGAACCTCATCAGAATCATAAGCTAGCTGCGCCTCTTTCAATGCTTGTTGCATGAAATAATCATCATTCAACAATTGCATATTATAACTTTTTGATCATGATATTTCTGTACCACACATTGTCGCCATGATCTTGTAATGCGATATGACCGCTAAAGACTCTTCCAAAATCGGCTTTGTCTTTAAATTTACTACCTGCAATTAAATTTTTCCAATCTGCATCTCCATAAGTAGTTGAAACAACATTTATTCCATTCAAGAAAAAATCGAGTTTCCCATTGTTGCTGATGATTTCAACTAAATTCCATTCACCTACTTTATTTACGGAACCTTCTTTTCCTTCAATTAAATCGTACAAATTTCCTGCGCGGTGTTTTTTTATTTTACCATCTGGATGGCCATCGTTATCAAGCACTTGCATTTCGGGTCCTGTAAACCAAACCTGTTTGTATTTGGTTGTATCGTCTTGTACCCAGAAAATAATTCCACTATTTCCATTTTTGGAAATCTTCCATTCTAACTTTAAATGGAAATTAGAAAAGCTAGCATCTGATACTATATCACCGCCTTCAGCTCCGGTAGTTTTTCTCGCATCTGCATCAAAAAACAAATTGCCATCTTGCACTTTCCAGGCAGACCCTACCGATGTTTTACCATATTTGTGCCATCCCTTGGTGTTTTTTCCATTGAATAAGGAAATCCATTCGTTGGGTTTTTGTTCATCAGGAATAGATGTTCCAAAAAAACTATTTAAAATTGCTATTGCGCCTATTAGAAATGGATACATGTAGAATGATTTTACAATTGAGTATTATTTTTTTAACAAGAAGATATACTTCACCATTTGTTCTGCATCTGCTTCTGAAATTTGCGGATGTGGAGTCATAGGCACTTCGCCCCAAACGCCTTTTCCACCCTTGATAATTTTTCCTGCAAGCATTTTGATGTTGTCTTCAGTGTTTTCATATTTTGCTGCAACTTCTGCATAAGCAGGTCCGATCAATTTATCTTTTACTTTATGACAGGTTAAGCAATCTGATTTGCCAATCAATTCCAACCCTTTTTGATAATCAGGATTACTTCCTAAATCATCTTTTGTTGGAGCTGCCGAACCCAGTTCAGGTTTGTTGGCAACTGTTTCTTTTTTTTCTCCGCCTCCACATGCTGCAATAGCTGCTGCAAATACAATTAGTGTAAAAAACTTTTTCAATTTGATTTATTTTATGGTTCTAAAAATACGCTTTTTAATGGATTGGTTTGCAACATAATAACCAATAACTAATAACCATTAACTATGAAATGCCTAAAATCTTTTTGTTCAATTCATCATTAGCCCCTGTAGCCGCAAAATCATCAAATGCTTTTTCCGTCACGCGGATGATGTGATTTTTAATAAATGGAGCACCTTCAGCTGCACCTGTTTCAGGATGTTTAATTGCACATTCCCATTCCATCACTGCCCATCCTGTATAATCGTATTGAGCCAACTTACTAAAGATGGTTTTAAAATCTACTTGCCCATCTCCTAATGAACGGAACCTGCCTGCTCTGTTGATCCAACTTTGATAACCCCCATAAACACCTTGTTTTCCTGTTGGATTAAATTCAGCATCTTTTACATGAAACATTTTTATGCGTTCATGATAATGATCTATATAAGTTTTGTAATCGAGACATTGCAATACAAAATGTGAGGGGTCGTACAATAAACATGCACGCTTATGGTTGTTTACTTTTTCTAAAAATAGTTCATAAGAAACACCGTCATGTAAATCTTCACCAGGATGTATTTCATAGCAAAGATCAATACCATGTGTGTCAAATTCATTTAATATAGGTAACCATCTTTTGGCTAATTCGGTAAAACCGGTTTCTACTAAACCTGCCGGACGCTGTGGCCATGGATAGACTGTTTGCCATAACAATGCGCCACTAAAAGTGGCATGCGCATTGAGCCCCAGGTTAGCTGATGCTTTTGCTGCATATTTTAATTGCTGTACTGCCCATGCAGTTCTTGCTGTTGCATTGCCTCTAATGGCTTCTGGCGCAAATCCATCAAACAATGCATCGTATGCAGGATTTACTGCTACCAACTGCCCTTGCAAATGAGTACTCAATTCGGTGATCTGCATTCCGGTTGATTCTACAATTCCTCTGATTTCATCTGCGTAGGTTTTACTTTCTGCAGCTTTTTGTAAATCGATGCATCGAGGATCCCATGAAGGAATTTGTACTCCAACAAAACCCAATGATGCCGCCCATTTGCAAATAGACTCCAAATTTTTAAATGGAGCTTCATCACCCATAAACTGAGCTAAAAATATACCAGGACCTTTTATAGTAAGCATATCTAGAATTAAGAATTAAGAGATAAGAATTAAGAATTATGAGTTTTGAATTTTATAAGTTGTCCATTTTTCATTAGACTGCGCGGAGGCAACTACATTGTCAATAAACGCCATTCCACGAATTCCATCTTCTACCGAAGGAAAATCCAATGCTTCTTTACTTGGAACAGTACCATCCAATTTAGCCATTAAGGTAGCTGCAAAATTTTTATAAATATTGGCAAATGCTTCTAGATATCCTTCGGGATGTCCGCCAGGAGTTCTGCAGTTGGATGTTGCATAACTAGATAGTCGATCGGTATAATTTGATCCAGCTCGCAATATTTGAGTAGGGGCATCAAGCCATTTCACTATTAAAGTATTGGGTTCCATCTGAGCCCATTCCAATCCGCCTTTTTCTCCGTAAACCCTAATTTTTAAAGCGTTTTCCTCGCCTGCCGCCACTTGAGATGCCATTAAAACGCCAGTAGCACCGTTATCAAAATGCAATAAAACGGCACCATCATCGTCCAGGGCCCTGCCTGGAACTACTGTATTTAAATCGGCACATAGTTTGGAAATTTTTGCGCCACTGATGTATTCCGCTAAATGTGCAGCATGTGTTCCTATATCTCCCATACTTCCACTCTTGCCTGATTTTTTGGGATCCGTTCTCCAGGCGGCCTGAGCATTACCTTCGCGCTCACTTAATTTACTGAGCCATCCTTGCGGATACTCCACCCATATTTTTCTTACTTTACCTAACACTCCATCAGCCACCATGGCTTTGGCTTGTTTTACCATTGGATAGCCCGAATAAGTATGTGTTAAACAAAGTACCAGTCCAGTGGCATCCACTTTGGCTTTTAATTGTAACGCTTCATCTAAATTAAATGCAATCGGTTTTTCTATTACTACATGAAAACCATTGTCTAAGGCCATCATCGCTGGAGCAAAATGCGCAAAATTGGGAGTCACAATGGTAACAAAGTCCATTCTTTGATCAGCTGGTAAAGCGGCTTCCTTGGTGATCATCTCTTCGAAAGTCAGGTATATTCTATCTTTCGGAAGAAATAATATTTCACCAGATTCTTGTGCTATAGCAGGGTTTATGCTTAAAGCACCACACACTAATTCAATTTGGCCGTCCATATTTGCAGCCAGTCGATGAATGGCACCAATGAAAGCATCTTTGCCTCCACCTACCATTCCCATTCTTAATTTTCTTGCCATAAGATCAATTTTAATTGGATATTCTTTGTTAATAAAAGTAAATAATTAGAAGGGGAGTAAAGCTAATTATTTAAAAGAAGTTTTTTTTCGATAACTATAATTATATTTAGTCTCTTATTTGCCATTTGATGAAGAACGAAAATAGACGATCTGCTATTAAAAATATTCTTGCAGGAACTGCTGCAATGGCTATAACTCCAATATCGCAAACCTTTGCGAGAGCCAGCGATTCTACAACTGAATTGGAAAGCCAAAGCTTTAAATCAAAAGGAAATATTAACCATGCAGTTTGCAGATGGTGTTTTAATGAATTTACACTGGAACAACTTTGTATTGAGGCAAAAAAAATGGGCATCACCGGTATAGATTTAATCGGTCCTAAAGAGTGGCCCATACTCAAACAACAAGGCTTGGTCTCGAGTATGTGTAATGGCGCAGAAATCAGTCTGGTAAAGGGTTGGAATGATCCTCAATATCATGCTACTTTAATTAAAAATTACACCGAACATATCGAGTTGGTTGCAGCTGCAGGCTATAAAAACCTGATTTGTTTTTCAGGAAACAAAAACGGTATGGATGATGAAACAGGCCTAAAAAATGCTGCTGCTGGGTTAAAGCAAATCATGGCGCTGGCAGAAAAAAAAGGCGTAATTATTCAAATGGAACTCTTTAATAGTAAGGTTGACCACAAAGATTATATGTGTGATAGTACTGCTTGGGGCGTTGAGCTTTGTAAACGAATCGGCTCACCAAATTTTAAATTGTTATACGATATCTATCATATGCAAATAAATGAAGGTGATGTTATCAGAACCCTTACCAACAATCATGAATTTATTGGGCATTACCATACAGCCGGCGTGCCGGGTAGACATGAAATTGATGAGAGTCAAGAATTATTTTATCCTGCTATAATGAAAGCGATTGTAGCTACAGGATACAAAGGATTCGTTGCCCAGGAATTTATTCCTGTTGCAAAAGATAAGTTGGCTTCATTGAAAAAAGCCATCGACATATGTGATATCTAAAAGAGATAAAAGATAAGAGATAATAGATATAAGATACAGAGAAGAATTTTTAAAAGAATTAAATTAATACTATGGCGGAACAAAATTTTGATGCAATCGTAATTGGCTCTGGAATCAGCGGTGGATGGGCTGCAAAAGAACTAACCGAGAAGGGCTTGAAAGTGTTGATGCTCGAAAGAGGTAGAAATATTGAGCACGTAAAAGATTATGTAAATGCCAATAAAGAAGCCTGGGATTATCCTCACCACGATCGCAAAACTCAGGAGATGATTGCCAACAACCCTGTTCGCAATCGCGATTATCCATTGAATGAATCTACTTTCGACATGTGGGCCAATGAAAAAGAAAGCCCTTATACCGAAGTAAAAAGATACGATTGGTTTAGAGGATATCATGTTGGTGGACGTTCCTTATTATGGGGTCGTCAATCTTACAGATGGAGTGATCTGGATTTTGAAGCCAATGCAAAGGATGGTGTTGGTGTAGACTGGCCTGTTCGTTATAAAGACATTGCACCATGGTATGATTATGTAGAAAAATTTGCTGGGATCAGTGGAAACAGAGATGGTATTCCTGTTTTGCCTGATGGACAATTCATGCCTCCCATGGATATGAACTGTGTAGAAAAAGATGTTGCCAAAAGAATCAAAGATTTTTATAAAGGACAACGTGCCATGATCATTGGGCGTACAGCCAATATTACTCAACCATTAGAAGGCCGTACCAATTGTCAGTTTAGAAACAAATGTTGGCTAGGATGCCCATTTGGCGCCTATTTCAGCACTCAGTCTTCTACTTTACCTGCTGCTATGAAAACGGGTAACCTTACATTGCGTCCATGGAGTATTGTTACCAAAATCTTATATGATAAAGACAAGAAAAAAGCAACAGGTGTTGAAGTGTTGGATGCTGAAACCAACAAAACCTATGTATACAATGCAAAAATTATTTTCTTAAACGCGTCTACATTAAATTCTGCTTGGGTATTAATGAACTCAGCAACTGATGTGTGGGAAGGAGGATTAGGTAGTAGTAGCGGAGAGTTAGGTCATAATATTATGGACCATCATTTAGGAGCTGGGGCTAATGGAAAAATTGATGGCTATGAAGACAAATATTATTTTGGAAGAAGAGCCAACGGCATTTATATACCTCGTTATCAAAACGTAAATGGAGACAAGCGTGAATATAAGCGCGGATTCGGCTATCAAGGTTCTGCAAGTAGAGAAGGATGGGGAAGACAAATTGCAGAAATGAGCATTGGTGGAGATTTTAAAGATGCATTAACCGAACCAGGCGGTTGGAGAATGGGTATTATGGGTTTTGGTGAAGTATTACCCGATCATGCCAATTTTGTTACACTCGATAAAACTGTAAAAGATAAATGGGGATTGAATGTTTTGAAGATTGATGCAGAGTTGAAAGAGAATGAATTAAAAATGCGCAAAGACATGCAGGCCGATGCCATTGAAATGCTTACCAACGCTGGAGCTAAAGATGTAAAAGGATATGATGCGAATGGTGTACTAGGAAGAGGTATTCATGAAATGGGAACAGCTAGAATGGGCGCAGATCCTAAAACATCAGTGGTGAATAAGTACAATCAAATTTGGGATGCACCGAATGTATTTGTAACAGATGGCTCTTTCATGACTTCTGCGGCATGTGTAAATCCATCTTTAACTTATATGGCATTTACTGCAAGAGCAGCAGATTATGCAGTGAGTGAATTAAAGAAAGGAAATTTATAATTCAATAGACTTAGTGGATTAAAAATATTTAATTAAGCCAGTTTAAAAATATAATTATGAATAGAAGAGAAGCATTATCCAGTGTAGCCGTTTTATTGGGCGGTACTTTGATTGGTGCAGAAGCTTTTTTATCGGGATGTAAAAATGCAACAAGTGATGTGGTGGCTTTTACTCCAGATGATATTGCTTTTTTAAATGAAGTAGCTGAAACTATTTTACCTAAAACCGATACGCCTGGTGCGAAAGAAGCGAAAGTGGGTGATTTTATGGCGGTGATAGTGAAAGATTGTTATAAGCCAGCAGAAGCAAAAGCATTTATGGAAGGTATGGCTGCCTTGAAATTTAAAGATGCAAAAGCAAAAATCGGAAAATCATTTATGGAGGCTTCAGCAGAAGAGCGCCATAAATTATTGGTAGAGTTGGATGCGGAACAAAAAGCATTTCAAGAAAAAAAGAAAACCGAAGACTTACCCCATTATTTCCGCATGATGAAAGAACTTACTTTATGGGGTTTCTTTACCTCTGAAGTAGGCGCTACCAAAGCATTGCGTTATGTTGCTGTTCCTGGAAAATACGAAGGTTGTATTGATTATAAGAAAGGAGATAAAGCGTGGGCGACTTAGAGAATTAAGAAAGATGAATTAAGAGATAAGAATTATGAGATAAGAGATACGGAGAGGAAAGATTAATTAAGCGTTTTTTAAAATTGAAAAATATGTCATTGCAAAGAAGAGATTTTTTAAAAACAGTTGGTTTAGCAACAGCAGGTTTAACATTGCCATTTACTGGCAAGAGTAATCTATTGGACAATTTTGCGGCCTATAAAAAACTGTCTGCATTTGGAATACAATTGTGGACGGTGAAATCAGAAATGGGAGCAGATGCAAAAGGCACATTGGCTAAACTAGCTGGTAATGGATATAAGCAGATCGAAAGTTTTGAAGGCCCGAAAGGAATGTTTTGGGGAATGAAAAACACCGAGTTTAAATCATATATGGATGATTTAGGAATGAAACTGGTTTCATCACATTGCAATAACACAGTTGATTTTGAACGCAAGGCTGCAGAAGCTGCTGAAATAGGAGTGAAGTATTTAATATGCGCCTATAAAGGTCCACAAAAATCAATCGACAATTTCAAAGCGTTTAATGATGAGTTTAATAAGTGTGGTGAAATCTGCAAAAAAAATGGAATTCGTTTTGCGTATCATAATCATGACTATTCTTTTAAAATGATTGATGGGCAAATGCCTCAAACTGTAATGATGGAAGGAACTGACGCATCATTGGTAGATTTTGAAATGGATATTTATTGGGTGGTTGCTGCAAAAGAAAATCCTGAAGAATGGTTTAAAAAATACCCCAACCGATTTAAATTATGTCATGTAAAAGACCAGGCCAAAACAGCTACTGGAATTGAGTCTTGCCATTTAGGAAAAGGCGCTATCGATTTTAAATCGATATTGGCTACAGGTAAAAAACAAGGCTTGCAATATTATATTGTAGAGCAAGAAGCATTTACCGGAAGCAATCCTATGGATTCAGCTGCTGCCAATGCACTTTACATGAAAGGGGTTAGCATTTAATTAAAGCGAACTAATTACTTGTTTTTAACAATGGAACAACATTGTAAGTAGCTTCTACCGACCTTTCCGATTTATTCCAGACGTATTTGCCATTTACTTTTTTACCAAGTGGCAATCCCCAACTCTCTTGAAAATCGGTATTCATAGTAATGATTAGGATTGGAAGATTTTTTTCACGAATAATTTTTGCTGTTTCCAACACTTCTTCACGCATATCTTTGTATAGAGCGTATTTCATCCATGGAATAATCACTACATACTTACCAGTATAATTTTCTTCAGTTATTTTTTTTCTATCTAAGGTTCTCAGTGGTGCTAAAACTTTGGCCAGATTTTTTGATGTATCTATTATTTTCTCATAATAGGCCAGCACGGAATCTTTGTTGTTTACTGTATGTACAAAGAAGGGAGCTTCATTGTTTTCACTTTTAGAAAGCAACGCATTGCCATTGGGGTCGAAAAATTTGTTTGTCCATAAAGAGTTATAGTTATGTATAGTTGCTGAATCTAATGGTGTTTCATGTATGTAAGTATGTATTGCTGGCAATGAATCTTTTTCATTCAAAAAAGCTTGTATGGTAAATGCATTTTCTACTCTTGGGGTTTTGCCTCCTGCTAATTTATATATTCCTTGTGCACAAGACACAAACAGTAGTAGATGGGCAGCAATAAGAATGAATACAGTAACTTGACGCATCATTTTTTTACTGATAACATCAAATAATAAGCCATCAAGAGCAACAAACTGTTAAAGGGATTGCCGGTTTATCACTTTTTAGAATAATCTGTTCTAAAAAGAACGATATGTTCTTTTGATAAACTGATTGGCCTCTTCGAAGTTGGTGATCTTCATATTTGGACCATCCCATAATAATTTGATGTTTCTTCCAGGATATGTAGTATTTCCGCTTGAGCTTTTCTTTTGCAAATCGTTGCTTCGTATAGCCAGGTTGCCCATCAATACACTTTCAGTTAGAGGGCCTGCGATATCAAAATGCGAACTTAGATTTTTTGCTTTATCAGAACCATATCCTGCAATAGCGGCTTCTACCCAAGCAGCATAGTGCCCGTTATCTCCATTGGGAACCCTTGCAATTGTTTGAGGAACGATGGTTTGTTTGCTCTTACTGGTTGGTAACAAATTAGGCAATGCTCCATATGTACCACAAATCATTTTTCCTTTAGTTCCTAAAAAGATAGTTCCGTTTCCACCATCACCCATCAATTCGTTAGGTTCTAATTCTTCCGGACGATCTGGGCGAATGCCGCCATCCATCCAATGTAATTTTACATCAGGCTTACCATTTTGTCCTTTAAAAGTTAAAATGATATGAGATGCTGTAGGACAACTTTCAGGATAGTACGCTCTTGTCCATGGTTGAAGGTATCTGGTTGCAACACTGCACTCAGCAGAAACAGGATAACCCAACCCTAATACTGCAAATGCAGGAGCCATGATATGACAAGCCATATCTCCCAATGCACCAGTACCATAATCCCACCAACCACGCCAGTTAAAAGGTAGTAATCCTTCTACAAAATCTTTGTAAGGCGCTGTTCCCAACCATAAATTCCAATCTAATTCTGCAGGTATGGGGCCAGTAGCAATCGGCCATCCAATTCCTTGAGGCCAGACTGGTCGATCGGTATAACAATAAATAGTATGTACATCTCCAATGATACCTGCATTATACCAATCAATTAATTGGCGAACACCATCGCCTGATGCACCCTGATTTCCCATCTGTGTTACCACTTTGTATTTATGGGCAGCTTCGGTCATAGTTCTTGCTTCATAAATATCATGTGAGAGTGGCTTTTGAACATAGACATGCTTTTTTAATTGCATAGCTGCCAATGCTTGTGGGGCATGCATATGGTCAGGAGTTGATACAGAAACTGCATCTATATTTTTATGCTCTTTATCGAGCATTTCGCGATAGTCTTTGTACTTTTTTGCATTTGGATATCTGCTTCTGCTTTTTGCAGTTTGACGATCATCTACATCACATAAAAAAGCAATATCTGCTTTGCCGCTTTGGTGAAAGTTCCAGAGATCACTTTCCCCTTTACCGCCAGCTCCAATACCAGCCACTTGTAATTTATCACTTGGTGCAATATATCCTCTGCCTAAAACATGACGAGGAACAATGTAAAAACCAGCTGCAGCAATACCTGCGTTACGGAGAAAGGAACGACGAGATGCATTTTCTTTTTTCATGAATGGCAATTATGAACAATGAATATACAGAAAATAATAAAAAAGCTGACTATTTTTGGTTGTATTATCAACATGAAACAACAACTTCATTAAATGAAATCTTTACTAACCGTTACCGCATTGCTGGAAGGATGTACAGGGCTGGCACTGGCTTTTGTTCCTTCATTGGTTGCTTCAAAATTACTCGGCACTGGTTTCAATGATCCAAGTGCAATGATAATTGCCAGACTTGCTGGGGCTGCATTAATAACTATTGCAATTGCTTGTTGGCTTTTTAGAAATAATACTCAGTCTTCTATTATGATTAAGGCAATGCTTGGATATAACATCTTTTCTATTGTTTTACTATCATACGCTGCATTAGGCGAAAAAATTTCAGGACCTGGTTTGTGGCCGGCCGTGTTAATTCATCTTGTGTTGCTGATTTGGTGTTTATCATGTTTGTGGAAGCGAATATGATAAAACCGTCTATTAATTATTTGCTCTAAAATTCATTCAATAATGTCACAAAGAATTATCATTCAAAATATCAGCATCGTAAATGAAGGGAAAATCACTATCACCGATCTTCTAATAGAAAACAGACTTATTCAACAAATAGGTCAAATCAATCAAACTGATAATGCATTAATAATTGATGGAACGGGCAAATTTCTTTTTCCAGGTATCATAGATGGTCAAGTGCATTTTAGAGAGCCAGGACTTACACATAAAGGTGACCTTTATTCGGAGTCTAAAGCCGCTGTTGCTGGTGGTGTAACTTCTTTTATTGACATGCCCAATACCATCCCGAATGTATTGACCATGGAATTATTTGAAGAGAAGTATCAACTTGCTGCAAAAAAATCCTTGGCAAATTTTGGTTTTTTTCTAGGCGTTAATGGCGACAATATAGATGAAATAATAAAATTGGATACTTCTAAACTCTTAGCTGTTTCCGATGACGGACTTTACTTTACCAAAAAAGGAAATTTGTTGGCAGATAATCCTGAAACTATGGAGAAACTTTTTGCCAACTGTAAATCGATCATTGCTATACATTCTGAAAAAGAACAAATAGTGGAGGAGAACGAAAATGTATATAGAGAAAAATATGGCGAAAATGTACCAGTGAAATTTCATCCATTAATAAGAAGTGAGAAAGCATGTTATGAAGCAACCAAAAGAGCGATTGAACTGGCCAACAAGCACCATGCTAAATTGCATATTCTTCATTTAACTACTGAAGCGGAAACACATTTATTTCGCAACGATATTCCATTAAAAGATAAAAACATTACAACTGAAGTATCGGTACATCATTTGTGGTTTTCCGATAAAGATTATCATCAGTTGGGAACACTCATTAAATGGAATCCTGCCATTAAAACCGAAAAAGACAAAGCGGGTCTTTTAAAAGCTTTATTAGACAATAGAATTGATATTGTAACAACTGACCATGCTCCCCACTCTCTAGACGAAAAACAAAAGCCCTATTTTCAATCTATGTCTGGAGCACCGATGGTGCAACACTCATTAAATATTATGTTGGAGTTTTATAAACAGGGGCTCATTTCCTTAGAAGTTATTGCAGAAAAAATGTGCCATAACCCTGCCATCCTTTATCGAATTGCAAATAGGGGATTTATCAGGGAAGGCTATGCTGCGGATTTAACCATTGTAGACCTCTATTCCGATTGGACAGTCAGCAAAGACAATATATTATATAAATGTGGTTGGTGTCCTTTGGAAGGAACTCATTTTCAAACTAAAGTGACGCATACATTTGTTAATGGAAATCTGGTGTATAACAATGGAACTTTCAACGAAGAAACAAAAGGGGAAGCCTTAAAGACAAACGAATAAAAATACAATTCCTATTTAGTATCTCTAATACCTCATTACAAAAAAGATACAATGAATTTCATGCTAAAATTCAGGTCACAACTTATTGTTTTAATGATAGTAATGATCATTAGTTACAATCAGTAACCACAACCAATAAGGATGCTTTTGATTGCTTTGTTTTACCAACAATAGTTTCAACATTCCCTACCCTTAACAATTTCATCACTTTTAATTAATCTAGTTATTAAACGCTATGATATGCTTGTAGATATATTTACAAAAATATCACATGCATATTAGTCATCAGCAAACAGCATCTGAAATCATCGAATTATTGGAATCTTATGGCGGATCAGAATATATTGGCGAACCAGTTACTAAACTGGAGCATATGGTTCAAAGTGCTCAACTAGCCTCAGAGCAGGGGCTTTCAGAAGAAATGGTGATTGCTGCACTACTGCATGATATAGGACATATCTGTGTTGAAAAGTCTGAAGAAAATGATATGGATGGAATGGGCGTGATTGATCATGAATTAATTGGTGCTCAGTTTTTAAAAGAAAAAGGGTTTTCTGAAAGAATCATTCAATCTGTTGCTAACCATGTTCCGGCAAAAAGGTATTTGTGTTGGAAGTTTCCTGCTTATTACGATGAATTATCTGAAGCAAGTAAAGGTACTTTGGCTTTTCAAGGTGGTATTATGACAGATGAGGAAGCTATTTTATTTGAAAATAATCCTTTTTATGCTGATATAATTGCCATTAGACAAATTGACGATAAAGCTAAATTGGCTAATAAGCAACTGCCCAATTCTTTGATCGAATTCGAAGCAATGATTACCAATCATCTTTCTACAAATAACAAATAACGATGCCATCAAATTTTAAGTTAGTAGTTTTTGACATGGCAGGCACCACTGTTAATGAAGATAATTTAGTGTATAAAACATTACATAGTGTAGTTACTAACGCTGGTTTTGAATGCACACTAAACGATGTGTTATCTCATTGTGCTGGTAAGGAAAAAAAACAGGCAATTATTGATTTGTTGGATAAACTAAATGTTAATGTCCCATCATTATTGATTTCAACATTATATGATGACTTTATTCTACAACTAAATCATGCTTATTCAAGTGCAGCTATTTTTCCATGCGAAGGAGCAACTGAACTGTTTACTGCATTACAGTCAATGGGAATTAAAGTTGTTTTAAATACCGGATATAATAGAGTTACCGCTCTCCAGCTTTTGGAAAGGCTCAACTGGAAAATTGGGCATCAAATTAATGGTTTAGTTACTGCAAGTGATGTTACAAATAGCAGACCAGCTCCGGATATGATCTATCAGGCAATGCATCAATTTGAAATAGAAGATGCTAAACAAGTGATCAAAATTGGTGATTCTGCCATTGATATTTTAGAAGGTAAAAATGCTGGTTGTGGATTGTATATTGGCATTACTACTGGTGCACAAAACGAAATTGAGCTAAGCGAAGCAAATCCAGATTTTATCATTAGTAATTTATTGGAATTACTTCCATTGTTATAAATTTTCCTATGCAATTCCCTTTCACAATTCGGCATAACGAAATGATTAGCCGTTGGCTAAAGGAGTCGGTACCTATATTTATTTTTTTTGTTTCGCTCGCTTCATTTATTGTTTATACTTGTATGTATGGATTTAGAAAACCCTACACGGTAGGGCTATATGAAAACTATTATTTTTTAGGAATTAGTTTTAAAGTCTGTTTAGTGATTGCTCAGGTTCTAGGATATATGTGCAGTAAGTTCATTGGTATTCGTGTAATTGCCACTATGAAACCAGAAAATAGAATACAATATATTTTGTATTGTATTGTCATTGCATGGGTCTCTTTGTTTTTATTTGCAATTATTCCTGCTCCATTTAATATTCTTTGTTTGTTCTTAAATGGTTTACCCTTAGGCTTAATATTCGGTTTGGTTTTTGGATTTTTAGAAGGACGAACAACCACTGAAATTTTGGGTGCATTTTTAGCAACCAGTTTTATTTTTGCTTCTGGTTTAGCAAAGTCAGTTGGAAAGTGGTTGTTGATTTCCTGCAATGTTAATGAGCAATGGATGCCGTCTGTAGCAGGTTTATTGTTTTTTATACCTTTATTATTTGCACTCTGGATATTAAAACAAACACCTCCGCCATCTGAAGAAGATGTTTCAAAGCGTAAGATACGAAGCCCCATGAGCAAAGAAGAACGAAAAGACTTTTTGAAAAATTTTGGAAAATTCATTGCTCCTGCAGTTATTAGTTATGCTATTTTTACTATTGTTCGCGATTTTTGCGAAGACTTTTCTAATGAATTATGGATAGAGACAGGATATCAAAATAATGCTGGAATTTTTGTTTTTACGAGTTCTATTATGTCCATTATTGTTTTATTGGTAATTGGAAGTTTCTTTTTAATTAAACAAAATAGTAAAGCTTTTATATTCACGCATTTTTTAATTATGGGGGGAATATTATTGTCCTTAATTGCAACAATGCTATTTTATTTTCAATTAATCTCTCCTGTGGTTTGGATGATTTTTGCAACAACTGGTTTGTATCTTTCTTATTTGCCCTTTAATTGTTTATATTTTGAACGACTATTATCTACTTATTCTATTAAAGGAAATGTAGGTTTTGTAATGTATATAGCAGATGCTTTTGGTTATTTGGGTACTGTATTGGTTTTATTAATCAAAGAATTTGTGCAAATTAAATACAGTTGGGTTTATTTTTTCTCTCTACTATTTATTGTATCAGCCATTATTGGAATTGGTTTAATGTTCTATACATTTAAACTGCATAAAAATAAAATTAACCAATTAACATATGAATAAAAGTGCAATAGTAATCGGCGCAGGTATTGTTGGAATGGCTGTAGCTAGGGTATTAAGTATTAAAGGGTTTAGCGTAACCATTATAGAAAAAAATGATAAAGCAGTTGGAGCTTCAATAAGAAATTTTGGAATGATCTGGCCAATTGGACAACCCAGTGGAACGCTTTATCAACGGGCAATGCGCACTAAACAAATTTGGAAAGATATAGCAGACAGTACTAACCTATGGCACAATGAAACAGGCAGTTTGCATACTTCTTATTCAACTCTAGAAAACAATGTACTTGAGGAGTTGCATGATATTTTTTTGAAAGAAGGAAGGTCTGTTTCTTATATGAGTAAAGCTTCCATATTAGAAAAATTTCCACATATCAATGAGTCTGGGTTAATTGGCGGACTTTTTTCTAATGATGAAATGATTGTTGATCCTAAAATAGCTATTGCTACAGTTGCTAATTATTTGGAAGAGTTTTTAGATGTTCAATTTATTTGGAATACAATGGTTACAGGGGTAGAAACTGGCAAAGTTTATATCGGAGAAAAAATAATGGAAACTGATCTGGTATTTTTATGCACAGGTGCCGATTTTGAATTATTCTTTCCTGCACTATTCAACCAATTAGCTATTACAAAATGTAAATTGCAAATGATGCGATTTAAAGCATCAGAACCTTCTTTCAATCTTGGTACATCTATTTGTGGTGGTTTGTCTTTAATTCATTATAAGAGTTTTAAAGCCTCAAATTCTTTAACTCAATTACAAAAACATTATGAGGAAATGCTTCCGGACTATATAAAGTTTGGCATACACGTAATGGTTTCTCAAAATAGTTTGGGTGAATTAACTGTAGGCGATTCTCATGAATATGGATTAACTCATGACCCATTCGATCGAACTAATATCAATCAATTAATCCAAGATTACCTTTCAACATTTATGAATGTTAAGGATTGGCAACTAGTAGAAACATGGAATGGTATATATCCAAAGATGACAGATGATAGTACTTATTACTTTCATCAACCTGAAACCAATGTATTTATATTAAATGGATTAGGTGGCGCAGGTATGACTCTTAGCTTTGGTTTAGCAGAGGAATGTTTGTCTGAAATCGAATAAATCAATTTGTTAAAAATATTTACAATTAGGTAACCTTAACAACACATTCGCATCATAATAGAAATTGAAGTTTGCTCCTCAAACTAACAAAATCCTTTATGATGAAATCAAACTCCTTTTTAAGGAAATCATTGCTTTTTATGCTGATGATTTGCTTAATTCAAGCCCAGCTATTTGCACAAATTCAATCCGTTAAAGGAAGAGTGATGGATGCTAATAGCAAACCAATTGAAAGTGTAGAGATAGTTAATCAGAAAACCAATGCAAAAACAGTTTCAGATGCAGATGGTTATTTTTCAATCAATGCAAGTGAAGGAGATTTACTTTCGATGAATCTTGTTGGGTATGTATCTCAAAATATAAAAACAACGAATTCTTTTCTTGAAATAAAACTGTTGACCTCTTCTAAGCAATTAGATGAAGTGGTAGTAACTGCACTAGGAATTAAAAAAGAAAAAAAGAAATTAGGATATGCCTCTCAGGAATTAAAAGGCGATAACCTCACAGTTGCCAGAGAAACCAATGTAGTTAATCAATTGGCAGGGAAAATTGCCGGTGTAACTGTTGTAGGAAGTAATTCAGGTATTGGAGGTTCAGCTAGGGTAACAATTAGAGGAGAACGTTCTGTTGATTTAAATAAAAACCAACCTTTATACGTAATTGATGGAGTACCTATTAGTAATTCAATTACAGGAGGAAATGGCAGAGGTAATTTAGAAGTTGATTTTGGTAATGGTGCAAGTTTTGTAAATCCAGATGATATTGAATCTATTAATGTTTTAAAAGGACCAGCTGCATCTGCTCTTTATGGGTCTAGAGCGGCCAATGGAGTTATTGTTATCAAAACCAAATCTGGAAAAAGCAGCAAGGGTATTGGCATTGAAGTAAACTCAAATGTAACGCTAGATCAAGTACTACGTTTGCCTGATTATCAAAATACCTATGGACAAGGAAATGGTAATGGTGGAGCTTTTGCATTTGTTAATGGCGGAGGAGCTGGATTAACTGATGGTACTGATGAAGGCTGGGGGCCAGCATTCACAGGTCAGTCATATCCTCAATATAATTCTCCAAGAACTTTAAATGGTCAAATTATTCCTTTTTTAGGTGGAGACTTAAATGCGCCTGCAGGAAGTGTAATTACATCTACACCTTGGTTGCCTGATGTTAATGGGGTTTCAAATTTCTTTCAAACAGGAAGAACACTTACCAATAATGTTGCATTTGTTGGTGCTAATGATAAGGGAGACTTTAGATTATCTTATACAAATTTAAACCAAACAGGAACAGTTCCTAATACAGATTTAAAAAGAAATACTATTTCATTTAGCGGTGGGTATAATTTAACAAACAAATTTAGTGCAAGAGCTTTCGTTTCTTATATCAATGGCGAAAGTGGCAATAGACCTTCTATTAGTTATGGTACAGAAAGTATCATGTATTTGTTTAATTGCTGGTTACCAAGATCAGTTCGTTTAGAAGATATGAAACGATTATGGCAACCTGGTTTAGACAATAGAAGACAATTTAGTTGGAATTACAATTATCACGATAATCCCTACTTAACGGTTACTGAAAATACCAATGGACAAAATGTAAATCGTATTATTGGAAACATAACGCTTAAGTATGATTTAACAGACTGGTTGAGTCTACAGTTAAGAGGAGCCACTGATTTTGCCAGTGAATTGAGAATGTACAAAAGAGGATTCTCAACACAACGTTTTCCATTTGGCCAATATCGTGAGACAAGAATTATTACTGAAGAAACCAATACTGACTTTTTGTTAAGTGCAAATAAAAAAATCAATAATGATTTTGTACTATCTGGTTCATTGGGTGGTAATCAAACCAAACAAAAAAGTGATTTTAATGAAGCCAATGCTGGTCAATTAAACATCCCAGGAATTTATAAATTAACCAATAATAGAGTACCAATTGATATTGCTCAAACCCTTACAGAGAAAAGAGTAAATAGTTTATATGGTGCAGCGCAAGTTGGATATAAAAATTATTTATTTCTTGAATTAACAGGACGTAATGATTGGTCTAGTGCGCTTACTTTACCGCAAGAATTAAAAGCATTAGGAAATGAAAAAAATTCATTTTTCTATTCTTCCGCAGCAGTAAGTGCAATAATTAGTGATATGTTTAAATTACCAGAAACCATCAGTTTCGCAAAATTAAGAGGTAGTGTTGCACAGGTTGGTAATGACACCGATCCTTTTACTTTTACACAAGCATACAATCCTAGCACTGCATTTGGTACAGCTCAAATTTATAGCGAAACAGATCGTTTATCTAATTTAAGTCTAAAACCAGAAATTAGTACAGCATTTGAAATTGGTGCAGAGATCAAATTGTTGAAAAACAGAATAGGATTGGATTTAACGTACTATCAAAGTAATACGAAAAATCAGATTATCAATATCCCTTTATCACTTACCAGTGGATATAATACAAGATCTATCAATGCAGGTTTAATTAGAAATAGTGGATTTGAGGCAACTTTAAATTTGGTTCCTTATATCGGAAAGCGTGATGGATTAAAGTGGATGATGGATATTAATTTCTCTACTAATCAAAGTAAAGTAATTGAACTTTCTGATGGGTTAACCAATTTAGTAATGGCTAACAGAAGAGTTACTATCGAAGCAAGGGTTGGTGAAAGAATGGGAGATATGTATGGTATCGGTTTTGCAAGGGTTCAAAATACTAACCCGGCAGGTTTGCATTATGACCCAACTGGTAAATATGTTGGAGAAATAGTATATAGTGCAGGAAGACCTGTTCGTACCATTGATAGAATTAAATTAGGTAATTACAATCCAGATTGGTTAGCGGGAATTAGTAATACAATTTTGTATAAAAATTTCAAGTTTTCTTTCTTATTTGATATTCGTAAAGGAGGTGAAGTTTATTCAGAAACACAAACTGTTGGTAGAGAAGGGGGCATCATTACTGAAACACTCGAAGGTAGAGCTGACGGGTATGATTTAACCAAGCCAGGAAATGGGGTTGTTGGGAATGGTGTAATGTTAAATGCAGCAGGCGCTTTTGTTCCTAATGATGTAAGAAGAACTGCAAGAGAATGGCATACAGCCTATACAGGCGGTAGAAATATTGCTGAAGGGGTTGTATATGATGCTTCTTTTGTTAAACTCAGAGAAATTCAAATTGGATTTACTATTCCTGATAGAGTTTTCAGAAACTCACCATTCAAAGGCGCAACGGTTAGTTTAGTGGGTCGTAATCTTGCATTGTGGACAAATGTTCCACATATTGACCCAGAAGTTATGTCTTATGCTGGTGGTACAGCTTTACCAGGTATCGAAAATATGTCAATACCTTCTTCAAGAAGTTTTGGTGTAAACCTTAGTTTCAAATTATAAATTCCAAAAAGCAAATCAAATGAAAAAATATATTTTACCATTTTCAATATGTATATTTCTGTTAGCTGGCTGTACAAAAGAGTTTGCTGAAGTAAATACCAATCCAAATGTTCCTTCTAAAGTAACACCTGATTTATTACTTTCTGGTATAATAAAAAATACAGTAAATGATCAAGTGGGGGAAGCCTGGGGTTTAGGAAACCTAGTAGTTCAATATACTGCTAAAATTCAGTTTGTAAATGAAGACCGTTATTTATGGGGTGAGCGTAATGGAGTTTGGAATAGTGTATATAGTAATATGCGTAATGTTCAAAATATTATAGATCTTTCTTCTTCTTCTGCTCCAGTTCAAAATAATTATTTAGGAGTTGCTTTAGTATTAAAATCTTGGTTGTTTTCTTTGGCAACAGATGCATATGGAGACATTCCTTATTCAGAAGCAACTAAAGCAAAAGTTGGTGCTATTTATACACCTAAGTATGATACCCAAGAAGAAGTGTATAACGGAATTTTAGCTGATTTGAAAAAAGCAAATGATATACTTGGAACAAGCAATGAAGCAGTTTCAGGAGATATTCTTTTCAATGGAAATATTAGTAATTGGAAAAAATTAGCCAATTCGCTTCGCTTAAGATTATTACTGCGTTTATCTAAGAAGAAATCAGTTAATACTGATATGCAAGCAATCATTGCAAATGCAACAACAAATCCAATATTTGTTAGTAATGCTGATAATGCTGAACTTAGATATTTAGCTGATGTTCCTGCCAATCAATGGCCATTATATAGTTCTAGGGTAGGTTCTTTTGATGAGATCAGAGTGAGTAAAACATTGAGTGATCGATTAACTGCTCTAGGTGATACAAGATTGAATGTTTTCGGCAGACCTAGTCAACTTTCTGTTGCTGCAAATAATCCTAAAATTGAAGGTATACCAAATGGCTTAGGAGATGTTGCTGCACTTAATTTTAATGGAGGCCCACAAGGTGTATCAAGAGTTGGATATAGTTATGCATGTTTGGTTTGTAATGATGTAAATCAAGCTGCACCTATTCCAAATGTAGCAAGAGGAATTATTATGAATTTTGCAGAATTACAATTTATACTTGCAGAAGCTGTTGAAAAAGGTATTATTACTTCTTCAACTACTGCTGATCAGTTCTACACTAGAGGTATACAAGCTAATTTTGCTTATTATCAATCAATGGTTCCAGCTCAGTATAACATTAATGTTGCAATGCCTACTAATTATTTAACTCAGACTGCAGTTGCTTACACAGGATCATCCTCTGAAAAGTTGAGTAAAATTGCCTTGCAAAAATGGATTTCCCTTGCTTTTAATGGATTAGAAGGATGGTTTGATTGGAGAAGAACAAGAATGCCATCAGTTATTCCTGGTCCGGATAATTTAAACAATAACAGGGTTCCAGTTCGTTTTCCTTATCCTTTGTCTGAACAATCATTGAATGCTGCAAATAGAAGTGCTGCTGTAAGTCGCCAAGGAGTAGATGATATTAATACAGAAATTTGGATTGTAAAAAATTAGACAATTTTAGTTTTATTCAATGAAAATGAAGTGAGACCTATAGTTTCACTTCATTTTCATTAGTGTATATAATCAAATTCATATGAAAAAAATACTCTTTTATATTCCTGTTTTATTCTTTTTTGCAATTTTAAATGGCCAAATCAACAAAAAATTTATTTTAGAAATCCCTGGCAAAAATGAATTTGCAAAAATTAATGAAAATGGGGTTTCGGTATTACCTAGTGGTCGATATGTAAGTCCCGTTGGTAAATTCCTTAGAATCACCAATGATCCTTTTGGATTGTCTATTTCACCGAATGGCAAAAAAGCTATCTCACTTCACAATGGGGTTTTTACTATAATCGATTTACCATCAATGCAATCTGTAAGAGTTCCATCTTATGATAAAAAAATTAAATCGCCATTTTCAAATGGATCCTTTTTAGGGATAGCTTTTTCTACGGATTCTAAAAAAGTATATTTAAGTGGAGGCGATAATGGGGCAGTAATTGTATATGATATTGAAAATTATTCTGTGTTAGATTCTATTTCATTAAATGGTAAAATTAATGGAGAAGATTTCGATGATAGTTTTACTTCCGACTTAATAATTAATGATACTAATAATGAGTTATTGGTTTTGGATAGAGGAAATTTCAGGATGGTAAGAATTGATTTGAACTCAAAAAAAATCACTTCATCCATTCCTTCTGGCCGACAGCCTTTTGGATTGGCTATAAGCCCTGATGGGAAATATGCTTTTATTGCAAATGTTGGAGTATATGATTATCCATTAGTAAAAGGAATGACCAAATCAAACAAAGATTCAATGATGATACCCTATCATCCTTATGGAAATAATACCAAGGAATCAATCAACGGTATAATCATAGATAATAAAATGATTCCAGGACTTGGGAGCCCTAATGCAGATGAGGCCATGAGTGTATTTGTGGTTGATCTTTTCGCAAATACAGTTATAAGCAAATTCAAAACCGGATATTTAGTAGGTGAAATGATTGAAGAAATAGAAGTAGTTGGTGGAGCCAGCCCTAACTCAATAGTTGTAGGCAATCAGTTTGCTTATGTTACTAATGCCACAAATGATAATATCAGTATTATTGATTATAAAAATAAAAAAATAGCAGGTACTATTCCTATTAAGGTAGATCCACTAATTGATAAATACAGAGGTTTGTTGCCATTTGGATTGACCATGAATAAAGCTGAAACCCAATTGTATGTTGCATTATTGGGTTTCAATGCAGTTGCAGTAATTGATATCCCTACAAAGAAAACCATTGGATTAATTCCTACAGGCTGGGGTCCAACTAGGGTTAAATTGTCGTCAAATGAAGATGAAGTATATGTTATTACAGCGAGAGGATTAGGTGCAGGTCCGAATGGGGGAGCAGGTTTTATAAAGCCAATTCAAGGAACTTATGTGGGTGATATTCAATTAGGTAGTTTTCAAAAAATTTCCATGCCAAATAAACAAGCGTTGAAAGTGTGGACAGCTCAGTGCATTAACAATACATTTAAAAAACAAAGCATTCAAACAGAAGTAAAAAATCCATTGCCTCCTTATCCTGGTGCTTATAAAAGCCCTATTAAACATATCGTTTATATAACAAAAGAAAATAGAACATATGATGAAGTTTTTGGCCAATTGAAAGAAGGAAATGGAGATACTACACTTGCTAGATTTGGATTGAATGTTGGGTTTAGCTTACCGGATTCTGTCAATAAAAAATATAGTCAATTAAATGTTAGCCCAAATCATTTGAAAATAGCTAAACAGTTTTCATTTTCTGATAATTTTTATTGCGATAGTGATGCCAGTATTCATGGACATCACTGGATGATGGGGGTAATACCAAATGAATGGGTAGAGGCAAATTCAAGTGTAGATAAAACCGAAAAACTTTTTTCTAAAGCTTCTGGAAGAAGATTTCCAGGATCTACCGGAAGCATGGATCCTGAAGATTATGGTGAAATTGGGGGATTATGGGAAGCATTGGAAAGAAAAAAAATTCCTTTTTATAATTTTGGAGAAGCCAATGAAACTGCCCATGTTAGAGAAAATTGGTACGATACTGCAACAGGAGCAGCTCATGCTGTAATGGTTCCTATGCAAAAAGCTCTTTACAAAAATACCAGTAAAAATTATGCAGGGTATAATACAAATATTCCTGATCAGTTTAGAATGAATCAGTTTGAAACTGAATTCACTCAAAAATGGATTAGCGGAAACGAAAATTTACCTGCATTAATAACTATGCAGGTGCCCAATGATCATACGGCTAAACCAAGACCCGAAGATGGATATTTTTTCCCTCACTCTTTTGTTGCTGATAATGATCTGGCTATTGGTAGAATATTACATTTTTTGTCTAGAACAAAATATTGGAAAGATATGTTGGTGATTATAACAGAAGACGATCCTCAAGGTGGAGTTGATCATATTGATGCACATCGATCTATATTGATGATGGCAGGCCCCTATGTAAAAAAGGGTTATACAAGTCACTCTCATGCAAATTTTGGATCTATTCTGAAAACAATATATAATATATTAGGTGTCCAGTATGTAAATCAATATGATGTAACTGCATCATATTTAGATGATTTTTTTACTAATAAACCAGATTTTACACCATATTCATTGGAATTAAATGATAATCGAATTTTTGATGTTAATTTGTCTATGAAAAAATATCATCGAGATATCGACTGGAAAAAAATTCTTAAAGGCCCGGCTATGGATAAATTAGAAGATATGAGGGCGAATCATTATCAACAACAATAATTTACTTTGAACTATTTGAAAAGTTGAAATAATGAGGTATTTACTATTTGCATTTCTTGTAATCACAATTGATGGATTTTCACAGAATTTTGAAAAGCTGAACTCAAAGGATTCAATTAACATTTTAGATGAAGTAGTTGTTTCGGCAACCAAAAAAAAGTCATCCCTATTAAACATTCCTTATTCAGCAAATATTATTTCTGCTGAAACGATACAAAAATTTCAGTTTCGTACTTCACCTGAATCGCTTATTGGTTCTACAGGAATTTTTTTGCAAAAAACCAATCATGGAGGAGGGTCCCCTTTTATTAGAGGACTTACCGGAAATCAAAACCTTTTATTAATTGATGGAATTAGACTCAATAACTCCACTACCAGATTTGGCCCCAATCAAAATTTTAATACCATTGATGTATATGGCATAGGAAGAATTGAAGCTATTAGAGGAACTGGTTCGGTGCAATATGGTTCTGATGCAATGGGAGGTGTTTTGCAAGTGTTTACCAAGGATTTGGATTTCTCCTCTAAGAAAAAAGTTAGCGGAAGCATTTATGGTAAAGCGGTTTCACAGGATATGGAATATTCCGGAAGAGCTGAAATGGGGTATCAATCTGACAAATTGGTCATTTTGGGCGGTGTAACTGTTAGAAATTTTGGAGATCTATTTGGCGGAGATACAACTGGTAAGCAAGCACCTAGTGGATACAAAGAACACAATTTCGATTTGAAAATTAAGTGGAAAATAAATGATCAACTCCAAATGACTGCTTTTCATCAGCAAACCATTCAGCAAAATGTTCCATTATATCATCGGGTTAAATTAGAAGACTTTACTTATTATTTTTTCTCTCCACAACAAAGAATGTTGAATTATTTAAAATTCGATATGAATGGTAAATCAACTATTTTTAATAAGATCAGTTTTGTAGCTTCTATGCAAAATAGTTTAGAGGAAAGGTCATTTCAAAGAAGAAATAGCAATTTGTTTTTAGAAAAAGACAAAGTGAATAATTGGGGATTAACCCTAGATGTATTATCTTATTTTAATAATAATTGGACAGCCAATTCAGGAGTTGAATATTACTATGACAAAGTAAATAGCGTCAGAATCCTAACCAACCCTACCAATAATAATTCAACATTTCAACGAGGTTTATATCCAGACAATGCTACCAGCAAAAACTTTTCTTTATATAGTTTACACCATTTCAAGTTTAATAAATTTATAATAGAGAGTGGGTTGAGGTATAATGCAATTGCAATAAACATTCGTGATACAGCTGGGGCTAATATTCAATTAGGAGAAGCTGTAATAAAACCATCTTCAATCGTTTCTAATATTTCTTTGTTATACAAAATAACCGATCAACAAAGTGTTTATGGTTCTTTTAGCACAGGATATCGTGTTCCAAATATTGATGATATGGGTACATTAGGTCTTGTTGATTTCAGATATGAAGTACCAGCTTACAATTTGAAACCTGAAAAATCATATAATACGGAGATTGGATTTCGCATGCAAACAAAGAATGTTAAAACCTCCATTGCATTTTTTTATATGCATTTAAAAGACCTCATCAATAGAACTCAATTGGTTGGTCAACAAATAGGTGGTTACAATGTATTTGTAAAAGAAAATAATCAAGAATCATTTTTGAGAGGTGTTGAATATGATATTGATTGGCGTATTTCTAAAAGGATTAATATGTTTACAAATTTATCGTATACATATGGCCAAAATACTAGCATCAATGAGCCAATGAGAAGAGTTCCACCTATACATGGTAGATTTTTATTAAATTATTCGGCTAAGCTATTCCAATTTCAAATAGAATATTTATCTGCAGGGTCACAAACCAGGTTAGCTCAGGGCGATAAATTAGATAACAGAATTCCAGCTGGAGGAACACCTGCATGGAATATCATCAATATTTATACAAATTATTATTTCGGGAAAAATTCAATTCATTGCGGACTTGGCAATTTATTGAATAAAGATTACAGAACTCATGGAAGTGGAATTAATGGAATAGGGAGAAATCTCTATTTAGCTGTAAGATTTAGTTTATAATGCCAATTGTGAATTCTGCGTACTTAATAAACCTATAAGTTTTTATTTTCACTATCTTGAGTTCATAATAATTTACTCATGAGTGCCTTAGTAGATCAATTAAATACAATGCGCCGTTATTTTGAAACTGGCGTAACTAAACCATATGCATTCAGGAAACAACAATTACTTGCTTTAAAAAAAGCAGTTGAAGCAAATGAACTAGCTATTTACGATGCTTTGCATGCCGATTTAAAAAAGAGTAAGGAAGAGAGTTGGGTTACGGAGAATGGTTTTTTCATGGCTGAATTGAAAGACACCCTTTCTAACTTAAAAAACTGGATGGAGCCTCAAGCTGTTCCAACCAATTTATTAAATCTTCCATCGAGTAGTAAAATAGTACAAGAGCCTTTGGGTGTAGTATTGGTGATTGGTCCATGGAATTATCCTTTTCAATTATTGTTTACTCCTTTAATGGGAGCCATTGCAGCAGGAAATTGTGTTGTACTAAAACCCAGTGAATTCGCACCAGCAACAGCTGCGATCATGCAAAAGATAGTTGAAGCATGTTTTACACCAGAACAGGTATTGTATGTTCCAGGAGATGGCGCAACAGTCATCCCTGAGATGATGAATCATTTTGCTTTTGATCATGTGTTTTATACGGGCAGCACTTCTGTAGGAAAGATCATTTATAAAATGGCAGCTGAAAAATTAACGCCCGTTACATTAGAGCTCGGCGGTAAAAGCCCATGTATAGTGGAAGCCGATGCCAATATTTCGGTTGCTGCGAAAAGAATAGCCATGCCTAAATATTCCAATGCTGGTCAGATGTGTGTGGCTCCTGATTATGTATTAGTGCATGAAAGCAAAAAAAACGAGTTGATTGCTGCTTTAAAGAAAGCCATTCCTTCGATGTATGGTGAAGATCCTGCCAATACTGATGGATATGGTAAGATCATTAATGAAAAACAATTCAACAGAATCATCACTTATTTGACGGATGGCACAATTTTGTATGGAGGAAAATACAATGCAGCTAATTTGTTTATTGAACCTACTATTTTAGATGGAGTGAATATTGATTCGAAAATAATGCAGGAAGAAATTTTTGGACCAATTCTTCCAATACTCACTTTCAATACAATGGATGAAGCAAAATCCATTATTGCGCACAATCCTAATCCATTAGCATTTTATATTTTCACTTCATCCAATGAAAAAGAGCAAGCATGGATCGATGCAGTTCCTGCAGGTGGTGTTTGTGTAAATGCGGCAAGTGTTCATTTGATGAATCCGCATCTTCCCTTTGGTGGAAGGGGTTTCAGCGGTACTGGCGCATATCACGGAAAATACAGTTTCGATACATTCAGTCATAAAAAATCGGTAATGAAATCGGTTACCTGGTTTGATCCAGCATTAAAATATCCGCCATTCAACGGTAAATTGAAATTATTGAAATGGATGATGGGTTAACAATCATGACCTGAAAATAAACCTATGAAAAAATTGATCTTTATAACTTTCACTTTACTCATCATTGCAATTGTATTTGTAAAACAAAAAAACATGACCTGGAGACAATCTATCCTTAAAGCCTTTTATCCATTGATTATGTTGAAAAGCAAAATTGCTGGAAATGATAAAGCGATTAAACTAAATAGCGGATCGATTCTTCCTACCACTTCTTTTTACGATTTATCGGCAGTAAAAAACAATGGCGATACGCTTCAGTTTGCCACACTGAAAGGCAAAAAGGTTTTGATTGTAAACACTGCAAGTGATTGTGGTTATACAGGTCAATATGAGCAATTAGAAAAATTGCATAAACAGTATGGCGATCAATTAGTATTGTTGGGTTTTCCTGCCAACGATTTTAAAGAGCAAGAAAAAAGATCTGATACTGATATTGCGGAGTTTTGTAAAGTGAATTATGGAGTAACTTTTCAATTAATGCAAAAATCCAGCGTCATAAAATCCCCGAATCAAAACACTGTATTTAAATGGTTGTCTGATCCTGCAGAAAATGGTTGGAGTAAATATCAGCCTACCTGGAATTTTAGTAAATATGTGATTGATGAGAAAGGAGTGCTGCAAGGATTTTTTACCCAAGATGTTTCTCCGCTGGATGAAGCTGTTATTAAGTTATTAAGCAATTGAGCTATTTGTAATTCATAATTCTTAATTCATAATTCTATATAGGGCAATTCTCGTGGTAATTAATCAACTCTATTGGAGTTCGCTCAAAACCGTATCCAGCATAAGCTACAGCCACTTCATCTAAGACCGCTTCTATCTCCATTGGGTCCATTAATGTAACTAAGCGTGCGCGATAATCTTTTATTCCTGGTAAACCTTTTAAGTAATTCGTATAATGACGACGCATTTCGAATATGCCTACTTTAGGTCCTTTCCATTCTACAGATTTTTGCAAATGTTTTTTACAAACTGCCACTCGTTCTATTAAAGTTGGGGATGGCAAAATTTCTCCTGTTGCTATATAATGTTTGATCTCTCTGAAAATCCATGGGTAGCCTATAGCTGCTCTTCCAATCATTATTCCATCTACCCCATAGCGATTTTTATATTCCACTGCTTTTTGTGGGCTGTCTATATCTCCATTCCCAAAAATGGGAATGTGAATGCGTGGATTATTTTTCACTTTTGCAATGAGTGTCCAATCGGCTTCACCTTTATACATTTGGGCCCTTGTTCTTCCATGTATTGCCAATGCTTTGATACCTACATCCTGTAAACGCTCAGCTACTTCTTCGATATTTTTATTGGAATCATCCCAGCCCAAACGTGTTTTTACGGTTACAGGCAATGAAGTACTTTTTACAACAGCGTCCGTTAAACGAACCATTAAATCGATGTCTTTCAAAACACCCGCGCCAGCGCCTTTTAATGCCACTTTTTTTACTGGACAACCAAAATTGATATCCAGTAAATCCGGGTTTACCGTTTCTACAATTTTTGCACTTAATGAGAGTGCTTCTTCATCTCCTCCAAAAATTTGTATACCAACCGGGCGCTCATAATCGAAAATATCGAGTTTTTGACGGCTTTTGATGGCATCTCTGATCAATCCCTCACTGCTGATAAATTCAGTATACATCAGGTCTGCGCCATTGTCTTTACACACAGCACGAAATGGCGGATCGCTTACATCTTCCATTGGAGCTAGCAACAAAGGAAAATCCGGAAGTATTATTTGATCAATTTTTACCATATTGCAGTGTATACCTTTTATCCTTTTTTGGGTGTTTCCCAATAAGGAATTTGCGAAATTACAATCTTATTTTTAAAACAATGATTCAGAAGCGATCAGTTGGGTATGGAAGTCAATTTGCATTATTACTTGCATTATTAGGAGTTTTACTCATTTTGGGCAGTTTATTGATGGGTTTTATAGCATCTCAGGTGTTTAATGTACCTATATTAAATGCAGGAAATGAATTGCTCAAGCCCCAAAATGTGCAAATCGCAAGGTTGCTAAATACCCTTGCAACAGCCATTTCTTTCTTTTTGCCAGCATTGATTGTTGCTAAAATAAGTAGTACAAAACCTTTCGAATCACTGGGCTTTAATCGAGTGATTTCTTTTAAACAAATTGTTTTAGTACTGTTTATCACTTTAGGTGGGCTGTTTTTAAGTGGGTCTCTGGCTGCTTTGAATGAAATGATACCCATGCCTGCTTCCTTCTTGAAGAAAGCACGTGAATTAGAAGCTACCTATCAATCGGCGATGCTTACCATGGCCACTATGAAAAATTTCGGTGACTATTTATTGACCTTAGCGGTAATTGGTCTGGCTCCTGCCATTTTTGAAGAAGTATTGTTTAGAGGAAGTATGCAAAACATTTTGATTCATTGGTTCAAAAGCCCATGGATCGGTATCATTTTTACGGCCATTATTTTCAGCGCAATACATGGTTCTTATTTTGGTTTTTTACCTAGAATTGGTTTGGGAATCGTCTTGGGCTTAGTGTATTATTTCAGTAAGAATTTATGGCTTTCTATAACCATGCATTTCTTAAATAATGCTGTAGTGGTTACTCAAATTTATTATTTAACAAAAATGGGAAAACCAGTTAAACAAGCAATGGATGAAAGCATGCCTATCTGGTTTGGTGTACTTGCCATACTGGGTTTAATGATTATCTTTCGTTTGTTCCAACAAGCATCTCAACAAGTTCAGGCAAATCATCCAACAAATAATTCCTATGAACTCATGGACTAAAATTTTCTCCACTCGCAATATTGCTGAAGCGAGTATTATTCAAGGCATGTTAGAAGAAAATCAAATTCCTGTGCAACAACTCAATAAACAAGATAGTAGTTATGTAAATTTTGGCGAGATTGAATTGTATGTTCCTCAACAGTTTAAACTTACTGCTGCTCAATTGGTAGAGCAAAGTTTGTTGAATTGATCTGCTTATCTTTGCAGTCAACAATTTATATTCAATGGCATTAAATCTGACTACACTTAGAACAAGGGCAATCACTGCAATTGTTTTTGTAATAATCATGTTAGTTGGTATCATTTGGAATGAATGGAGTTTTAATTTTTTGTTTTTGATCATTCAACTCTGTTGTATTGCTGAATTGGTTAAACTCATAAGCATTATTGACCCGAACTACACTAAATTTCCAATGCCTATTGTAAAATACCTGGCTTTTGGAATAATTTATCTTTCCTTTCCTTTTGCAGCTTTAAGAGACTTGTATAAGCATAGTGCCGATTATTTTACTGGACCCAATTGGATATTACCCATGTTCATCATCGCTTCTATTTGGGTAAATGATACAATGGCTTATTTTGTTGGATCACTTATTGGAAAGACAGCCCTTTCATCTATTTCACCTAAAAAAACATGGGAAGGAACAATTGGAGGTGCTGTTTTAGCTGTTTTAGTGATTGGTATTGGTGGTCATTTTATTTGGAATTTCTCGATCAATATATTGGTATTAATTGCAGCTACTGCAGCTATTGCAGGCACGCTGGGCGATTTACTAGAAAGTAAAATTAAAAGAATGGCCGATGTTAAAGACAGTGGTAATATCATGCCAGGGCATGGTGGTTTTTTAGATCGTTTCGATTCACTTTTATTAGCTGCACCAGCAGTTTGGTTGGTTTTAAAGCTTTTTTTATAAGCATTCTGCGTTTTAGGATTTACATTTGCTTTTCAATATATGCCAATGACCATACATAGAGAAGGATACAGGACAATTGCTATTAGTGCTTTTTTGTTTGGAATAATCAATATGATTTCGTTTAGTTTTTTGAGTAGTCATTTGCCTTGGTTGGCCATTGCATTGTTCATAACAACTTTAGGATTGTTTTTATTCCTGGTTTCATTTTTCAGAATACCAAACAGAGTTCACACAATTAATGATAATCAAATCATTTGTCCGGCAGATGGTAAAGTAGTGGTAATCGAAGAAATCACCGATGTGGAATATTTTAAAGACAAGAGAATTCAGGTAAGTATTTTCATGAGCCCCGCCAATGTGCATGTGAATCGAAATCCTATGGACGGGGTAGTTACCTATAATCAATACCATAAAGGAAAGTATTTGGTAGCCTGGCATCCAAAATCTTCCACTGAAAACGAACGCTGGAGTGTGGCTGTGAAAAATAATCATGGAGAAATTTTATATAAACAAATAGCTGGTGCATTGGCTAAGAGAATTTGTAATTATACTTCAGTTGGGCAAGCAGTAAAGCAAACTGAGGAGTATGGCTTTATAAAATTCGGAAGTAGGGTAGATGTATTATTGCCAGTAGGAACTAAAGTAAATGTAACATTGGATCAGGTGGTAAAAGGTGGAGTTACTGTATTAGCTACTTGGTAATCAATCGGTTATAAATTTTAACATTCAAGAAACTCGTGGTTTCTTGAATTTCAATAACTTTAATTATAAATTAAAAAACGATCTATATGAAAAAAGTATTGGTATTAGCAACAGCTGCATTTTTATTTACCGGAGTTGCATTCGCAGGTGGAGATGGAAAAAAATGTGGTAAATCTAAGGATTGTGGAAAGGAATGCGCAAAGGGTGGAAAAGACATGAAAGAATGTTGCAAAAAAGAAGCAGCAAAAGAAACTGCAAAAGAAACAAAATCAACCACTAAGTCTACTGCTAAAAAAGCATAATTTCTTAGTAGAATATATAGCCCGTCTGACCTTTGGTTGGACGGGTTTTTATTTATAAGATGGTCTCTAGCTCTTTTAGATGGAATATGGTGTAAGTAGGTCGAACTTCAGTTGTTGCATTAATATGGTTTACAAAAATAGTATCCATTCCAATATTCATCGCTCCCTTAATATCTGCTTCGATATTATCTCCAATCATAATGCTTTTCTTGATGGTTGCTCCTGTTTTTTGTAAAGCATGCTCAAAAATTTCTCTATTGGGTTTTAAACTATTACTACCCTCAGAAGTAATCACTTCTATAAAAAACGATCCGATATTGCTTTTTTCAATTTTATTGTATTGTACTTTCTCAAATCCATTGGTAATTAAATGCATTTGATAGCCCTTGTTTTTTAAGTAGGATAGAATTTCAATTGTATATGGAAATAGCTTGTTTTTATTGGGTAAGATCTCTAAAAATTCCAAACCCATTTTGCGTGAAACAGCTTCATCGGCAATTTTGAAATCAACCAATGATAGCCACATTCTTTTCCACCTCAATTCTTCTTGTTTCAATTGTCCTTTAGAATATTTGTCCCATAACCGGTGGTTATGATAACTATATCGGTCAAAAAAAGCATCAAAATTGGTCACCCCTTTTTCTTGTAATTGATTACTGGTAAATACATCTAGCATGGCTTCTTTTGAATTGGTTTCAAAATCCCAGATGGTATGATCGAGGTCAAAGAAAAGGTGTTCGTATTGCATGTAGCGAAATTAGTAGTTTGTTGTTAATTGTCAGGAGACTAATTGAATTGGATAAGTTGTATTTTTAAAGTATGAATATCATTATCACAGGAGCTTCTAAAGGAATTGGCAAAGCCATTGCAGAACAATTTGCAGTTGATGCGAATACTATTTTATTGTGCAGCAGAGGAGAAAAATCACTCTATGATACGGTTGCCGATTTGCAAACCAGGTTTCCCGAATCTATCATCAAAGGAAAAGTTTGTGATATGAGCGAAAAATCGCAAGTACTTGAATTTGCTGACTGGTGTTTGAGTCACGGCACTCCTGAAATAGTGGTGAATAATGCAGGCAGCTTTTCTCCAGGTTCCGTTCACAATGAATCGGAAGGGGTTTTAGAAGATATGATCACTGCTAACTTATACAGCGCGTATCATTTTACCAGAGCAGTTTTGCCGGCAATGATGAATGCATCCCGTGGCCATATTTTTAATATCTGCTCCATCGCTTCATTAAATGCCTATGCGAATGGCGGTAGTTATAGTATTAGTAAATTTGCATTATTAGGGTTTAGTAAAAACCTTAGAGAAGAACTAAAGCCCAAAGGCATTAAAGTAACTGCTGTTTGCCCTGGGGCCACGCTCAGTGCCAGTTGGGATGGTTTTGATATAGACCCTGCTCGCATTATGGAAGTAAATGATATTGCCAAAATGATATATACAGCAGCACATCTTTCACCAATGGCCGTTGTAGAAGACATCATCATGAGACCACAATTAGGTGATTTATAATCTATAACATAACATTTCCGTAATCATTTCGTAACATTTAGGTTACATGTAGTTGGGAGTTTTGCTAAACTCCTATCAATGGAAAAACGCCAGCTCGATGTTGTAGTAATGAGCGACCTACATTTAGGTACTTATGGTTGTCATGCTACAGAAATCGTTAACTATCTTAAAAGTATTCAACCGCAGATTTTAGTGTTGAATGGCGACATCATTGATATCTGGCAATTCAATAAAAGATATTTTCCTACAGCCCACATGCAAGTGATCAAAGAAATTATGAACCTGCTTTCTAAAGGAACAAGGGTTATTTATATCACTGGCAATCACGATGAATCACTAAGAAGATACAGTGATATGCATATGGGCAATTTTCAGCTCACTGATAAAGTAGTTATGGAAATCAATGGTAAAATGACCTGGATTTTTCATGGCGATGTATTTGATGCAACCACAAAAGGCAGTGCAAAGATTTTAGCCAAACTAGGCGGACATGGATACGACTTACTCATTCTCATCAATAGTTTTTTGAATTGGTGTTTGAAAGTAATGGGGAGAGAGAAAATGAGTTTTAGTAAGAAGGTTAAGAACAGTGTTAAAAAGGCAGTTTCATGGATTGGTGATTTTGAACAGACTGCAGCTGAATTAGCCATCGAGAAAAAATACGATTATGTAATTTGTGGGCATATTCATCAACCACAGAAAAGAGAAGTGGTTACTAAAAATGGTTCAGTTACCTATTTGAATAGTGGTGACTGGATTGAAAATTTAACGTCTTTAGAATATTCTCAAAACGAGTGGGCTATTTTTCAATACGATGAGAAAGATTTTATTACCTCTTCAGCGCCTGTTGTTGCTATGGAAAGGAAATTACCTCAACTCAATGTTGTTACTGATGAGATAGCACTATTTATTCACTCACTAGCATTGCAATCATGAAGATATTATACGCTGTACAAGCAACCGGTAATGGGCATATTAGTAGGGCAATAGAATTATTGCCTTTCATTGAACAATATGGTACCGTAGATATTTTTTTAAGTGGCAATAATTGTAATTTGGATTCGGAGCTTCCAGTTAAATTCAGAAGCAAAGGGGTGAGTTTGTTCTACGGCAATAAAGGGGGATTGGATTATTGGAAGATGGCAAAAGATTTTAGTTTAAGAAGAATCTGGAAAGAAGCCAATAGTTTGCCAGTTGATCAATACGATATTGTTTTGAATGATTTCGATAGCATCACTTCATTGGCCTGTGCAATTAAAAAAGTACCCAGTGTTGGGTTTGGTCACCAGGCAAGTTTTCAAAGTAAATTTACTCCTAGAGCTGATAAAAAAGATTTTGCAGGTGATTGGGTATTGAATCATTATGCTCCAGCTTCTGCTTATGTTGGTTTGCACTTTAAACAATATGATCATTTTATTCTTTCTCCAGTGTTGAAACACCATATCATTAATGCCGAACCTTCTGATCGAGGACATGTAACTGTGTATCTTTCTCATTATAATGATACTGTTGTAAAAAAAGCATTGGCTCCAGTTAAGGATATTCGTTTTGAAGTGTTTTCTAAAAAAGTTTCACAACCAGTAACCGAAGGAAATATTACATTCATTCCAATCAGCAATGATGCATTTACCCAAAGTATGATTCATTCTACTGGAGTAATTACCGGCGCTGGTTTTGAAACGCCTGCAGAAGCATTGTACCTAAGAAAAAAATTATTGTGTTTACCCATTAAAGGCCAGTACGAGCAACTTTGCAATGCTGCTGCATTAGAAGAATTTGGTGTTCCAATTGTTGATTCTATCAATGATCAATTTGCTTGGACAGTTAAATGCTGGCTGAATGGCTTATCTCCTAAGCCTTTGCGACTAGACCATTCTACTTATGAAATTGTTCAGCAAACAATGGAGTTGGCCAGAAATACAAAGCGGGCTTCAACCATCTTTTCTGAACTTCTTAACAATGAAGATCTGTTGGTGTTAGATTAATTTATTTGCTTACATCAAATATGTCGTTTTTGTACCACTTAACTCAGTTGCTTTTGTTGCAATTTCATGGTCTAAAATATACCATATGCAACGAAAAGAATTTTTATCTAAAACAGCCCTCGCTATTCCTGCGCTAGGATTTTTGCATACCGCAATAGCGCAAAAGTCGAATAATACCAGCGCTAAACCTTTTATAGTAGACGCTGGAAAGTCTCGATTTGGTGAAGTAGTTAAATTTTTGGGAGTTCATCCCAACGACTTAAAAATTTCTAGCAAAGACACAGGCGGACAATTGTCGGTATTTGAATATATTGGTACAGCTAAAGTTGGACCTACATTGCATATCCATTTTAATCAAGATGAGATATTTACAGTTATTGAAGGTCGTTATCGTTTTGTTGTTGGTTCAGAAACACATGAACTTGCGCCAGGTCAAACCATATTTCTTCCTCGAAATATTGCCCATACCTGGATTCAATTAACAGATAATGGCAGGCTCATTTACATGCTTCGACCTGCTGGTAAAATGGAGGAATTCTTTAGTTATATGAATAATTTAAAAGAAAGACCATCAGATGAAGAAATGAACAAAATTCATGCTGCTCATGGTATGAAAGTAGTTGGTCCGCCTTTGAGTTTATAATTTTTTGTAGCTTACATAAAAGATTATTGCCTTTGCTTTTAAAAGACTTTATACCGGCCCCTGATGTAGAAGAATATATACAACTGTATAGAATTGTTCATCTTGTATTCGACAAAGGTTCAATTATTCCAGCCAAAGCCTATCCTCCAAGACCAGAACAATGCCTAGCTTTCTACCCCTTTGATACAGAAACGGTTAGATTTTCTTCTTCAAATAAAGAGGAAAGTAATATTCCTGTAGTTCTCTATGGACAATTTACTGAAGTAACCCATCGAGCAATTGGTAATTCTTTCTTAGTTGTACAGATTATATTTAAACCTGGCGCATTGTATCGGTTAACTGGTGTTCCTGCTCATGAACTTAATAATCAATACATCAATGCAGAATTAGTATTCAATAAAACCGTTCATGCAATAAATGAGCAATTGCATTTAGCAAAGAATTATCTGCAAATGATAGAGATTGTTAATGACTTTGTGCGTACTTTAATTAGAAGGTCAAAACAACCTATTCTCGCTATAGATCAAGTTTGTTTCAATATGCTTTCTAATGAAAACAGTTACTCTATAGATGATATTGCCAAACAAGCATTTTATAGTAACCGGCAACTCGAAAGAAAATTTAAAGAGAGAACAGGACTTAACCCAAAATTATTTCAAAGGGTTATTGCCTTTGATAATGCTTTTAGAATGAAGAATAGTTTTTCTAACCGAGACTGGTTAAGTATTGCTATCGAATGCGGGTACCATGATTACCAGCACTTAGTAAAAGCATATAAAGACTTTACAGGCCTTACACCAAATGCATTTCATCGATTAGAAGAAAAAGCACCTGAAAGAAGATTTGGATTGGCAGAAGGGTTTTACAAAAAAGCTATTTAAACTTCACCTGCCAATAATATTTGCCAAGCAGATTCTACTTTATTGTCATTCAATAATTCTGCAGCGTAAGAATGCAGCTCTTTTTCCATTTCATTTGGGTTGATGGAATAGTATTGAAAAATATTTTTTAATCGATCATCATGAAATGCAGGATCCACATGTGGTATTGAAGTTACATTCGCTAGTTGTCCTAAATGATTGCCTGTTAAAAATTTACTATTACGAATACTTTCTGGTAAAGCATCCATTCCAATTCCTAATGCTGTATTTGGCTTGGCTACTTTGAATAAATTATTGCTGTCTATTTTACTATACCAATCTCCTCCTAATCTAGCCACGTGGTGCATTTTAGTTTGATCGATCATCGTGCCTTCTTCATTTAAAATCGAGTCATCTATATGCATACACAAAACTTCAGCAATTACCAATTGCCCCGCTCCACCCTGATCTCCCAGAGACTTAACTTCATTTACCCTACACTCTAATTTTATTTTTGCTTCTTTCACCATTGGCGGCTTCACTATGGTTGAAGCTTCTTTGGTAAAACCTGCTTTAATAAATTCGTCTACTCCTTTCGGAAACTCACAACTCGATAAACTCATTTGTTGTACCATATCATAATCTACCATATTGATTACACATTCTGGTACTTCCAATACATTTTCTAAACTGTGTTTTAAGGTATTGTCTCTTCCTTTTCTTGAAGGAGAAAAAATAACGATTGGAGGATTAGAAGAAAACAAATTAAAAAAACTAAATGGACTAAGGTTTACATTCCCTTTTGAATCGATGGTGCTGGCAAAACAGATTGGTCTTGGCGCAATCGCATGCTGCAGCCAAGCTTGTTTTTCCATTATTTTTAAATCAGCTAAACGAATAATCATATTTTCTTTTTTGCCAGGATAGAAAATTCAACATCATCTTTAACAATGGTATTACTTAATTTACCGATGCCTTCTATTTCCATATCAACAATATCTCCAGCTTGTAACCATTGCTCGGTATAATTCGGGTCGTTCAATTTCCCTGTTCCATTTAATTCTAAAAAGCAACCAGTTCCTACTGTACCGCTTCCAATCACATCTCCCGGATGAATATCAACACCATAAGCACATCTTTCAATGATCTCTGCAAAAGTCCAATCCATCTGCGCCACATTTCCCTCACTTACTTGAATACCGTTCACCCAACACTTCATTGATAAGTTCCAAGCTTTTCCGGTATGTCCTTCTTTGCAAGGAACTTCAAATGCTGCTAATTCATCTAAAGTAACCAAGCATGGTCCGATTACTGTAGAGAAATCTTTTCCTTTTGCGGGTCCCAAGTTGAGCAACATTTCTTCCATTTGTAATCTGCGTGCACTCATGTCGTTCATGATCATTAGACCACCTATATAACTATCAGCTTCTTCTGCTGGTACATTTCTTCCATTTTTGCAAATAACAATGGCTGCTTCTAATTCGAAATCTAATTTTTCGAAATGATCAGGCATACATTTGATTTCACCAGGGCCTTGAATACTATGATGATTGGTAAAATAAAATATGGGGTATTGATCAAACTCTGGAATCATCTCTACTTTTCTATTTCTACGAGCAGCTGCAACATGCTGACGAAAAGCATATCCATCCCTGCAAGATGAAGGAAAAGGAACAGGTGCCAATACATCCACATCTTCTATTGCAATTCCGTTGTCTTTACTAATCCTTCCAGATTTGATGGCTGCGTCTGTTTCTTTTGCAATTGGAAACAAATCCTCCCAATATTGTAAAAACATATTCATACTGTTGGGTAATTCTGGATGCATTAAATCGCAATCGAACAATAAACCATCTACTAAAAAGGCCAATTGGTCTCTCCCTTCGGACATATAAGAAACAAGCTTCATCGTTTTGTGTTTTATCACACGAAATTAGGTGAAATGACTGCATTATCGTTTGTATATTTAAACATAAATTATAGGCATGGATAAAAAGTTGCTTTGTTATTTAATAGCTTCAATATGGGTAGTTGCTTCTTTAGCAAATGAAACTGCTTGGATAAGAATTAATCAATTGGGTTATTTACCAAAAGGAACAAAAGTGGCTGTTTGGTGTTCCAAGGGAAATGAAAATACCAGGCAGTTTATTTTAGTTGATGCTTTCACGAATCAAAAAGTATTTTCGAGCACTATTGACCATTTTTTTGGCAAATACGGCCCATTTAGCGAAACTGCTCGTTTGAATTTTTCTTCCTATACCAAACCGGGAAAATATTATTTGCAAATCGGTAAAATAAAATCTGCCAGCTTTGATATTAATAACAATGTATATAAAGGAACAGCTGATTTTTGTTTACAATATATGCGACAACAAAGAAGCGGGTATAACCCATTTCTAAAAGACAGTTGTCATACCCACGATGGGTATACTCAATATGCATCTTCAGTTGGAATAAAGGATAGCACATTTATAGACGCAACAGGAGGTTGGCATGATGCCAGTGATTATTTACAATACAGTTCAACTTCTGCAAATGCCACTTATCATTTGTTAATGGCTTTCAGAGATTTCCCATCTGCTTTTGCTGATCGTTTTTCAAGCAATGGATTATTGGGAAGCAATGGGAGAGCAGATGTGTTGGATGAGGCCAAATGGGGTTTGGATTGGTTGATTAAAATGCATCCCAGCCCTTCATTATTATTTAATCAATTAGGAGATGATAGAGATCACAGAGGAATGCGCATTCCAAAAGAAGATACCTATTATGGAAAAGGTTTTGAACGGCCGGTTTATTTTATTGATGGAAAGCCACAACAAAGAGGAAAATTTTTGAATAATACTACTGGCACAAGTTCTACTGCTGCAAAATTCAGTGCGGCATTTTCTTTGGCTTCTGGTTTGTTTGAAAATGAAAAAACGTTGTATCAATCAAAAGCAAAAACTGCATTTCAATTTGCTGAACTAAAGCCTGGAGTTACACAAACTGTTTCTGTTGTTTCACCATATATCTATGCCGAAGACAATTGGGTAGATGATATGGAATTAGCTAATTCCACTGCTTTTTGGATGAACAAAGCTCAAAGAGTAGACGCGTCATTTGACTATGCTAAGAAAGAACCCATCACACCTTGGTTAGGAAAAGACACTGCAAGCCATTATCAATGGTATCCATTTATTAATTTAGGTCATTATGAATTGGCTAAACAATTAACAGGAGCTAAAAAAGATTCGATCATTGGCTATTACCAAAAAGGGATTGATGCCGTTTGGCAAAAAGCAAAGCAAAATGCGTTTTATAGAGGGGTTCCATTTATTTGGTGCAGCAATAATTTAACCGTGGCTTTTGCAATGCAATGCAAGTGGTATGCTTTGTTATCTGGCAATCATCAATATGATGAATTAGAGCAGGCGAATTTGGATTGGATATTTGGATGTAATCCTTGGGGCACTAGTATGGTATACGGATTACCATTTAACGGAGATACACCTGTAGACCCTCACTCGGCATTTACTCATATAAAAAATTATCCCATCAACGGCGGTTTAGTAGATGGGCCAGTGTATACTACTATTTATAAAAACTTAATTGGTATTCAATTAAAAGATGCTGATGAATATGCAAATTTTCAAAGTGACTTAGCAGTGTATCATGACGATTACGGCGATTATAGTACCAATGAACCAACGATGGATGGAACAGCGAGTTTGGTTTATTTATTGGCTGCACAAGAATCAAAGCAATCAAGCAAGGAAGGCATTTCATTTAAACCTAGTGCGCAACCTATTGTAGACCATGGTGCCATTGTTAAAGCAAGTCCAAGAACTGAAAAGTCAATTGCCCTTGTTTTTACGGGTGATGAATATGGAGAAGGGCTCAATTTCATCGATTCTTTATTATCGATAGAAAAAATAAAAGCTGGTTTCTTTTTTACTGGAAGAATGTATAGAAATCCACAATTACAATCGGCTATTCAACAACTGATTAAAGCGGGTCATTATATGGGCCCACATAGTAATGATCATTTATTGTACAATGATTGGACAAAGCGGGACAGCTTATTAGTGGGCTTTCAGGAGTTTAGCGATGACCTCAATAAAAATTTAAATGCCATGGATGAAATAGGCATTGATGTGAAAAATGTCAAACTTTTAATTCCCCCCTATGAATGGTGGAACGATTCTGTTGCTACTTGGACACAATGGCGTGGTATGCAATTATTCAGTTTTACACCTGGTACGTTTACCAATGCTGATTATACCTGGCCTGAAATGGGTAAGCAATACCGATCGAATGTGTTTTTAATGGATAAGCTTAGCGAATTGATTCAACAACCAGAAAAATTGAATGGTGCAATTTTATTAGTTCATGTAGGAACCGATCCTAGAAGAAAAGAGAAATTCTATGGAGAACTTCCGGCTATCATTCAATTATTGCGAAAGAACCAATATCAAATAAAAAGGGTCGATGAATTGATCGATTAAATTTACCATGCATCTTCACCTGCATCTGGTTTTGGTTGTTTGTATTTTTCTCTGGCTAATTTCTTTTCTATTTGCCTTTGTATGATGGCATCTGCAATGAGTATGGCCGCATTGGTATCTGTTCTGGTTTCTAATAGATACTTGATTTTGGCCTCATCAACATCAATTCGGTACAATGCATAAATCAATTTCTCAAAATCGTGTACAATTAAATAATTAACGGTATTGATCAATTCATCGCGGTTCAGCTGATCTACGGTAGCAATATCTAAATTGTATTCTATCATTTTTGTAAAGATTCAATATATTTAAAGTTCTAAAAGCGATTATATGAAAAAGGTATTTCTAGTATTTCAGTTATTTCTATTGGTAGGGTTAATATCTGCTCAAAATAGTTCGACCAATCTGCCTGCTTATAAAAATAAACAATTATCCATCAATCAGCGAATTGCCGATTTGCTAAAACGCATGACCATTCAAGAAAAAGCAGGTCAGCTGAATCAATTGAATGGCGGAGTTTTTACAGGCCCTGCTTTAAATGACCCAGGTCAAAAAGGAAAAGTGCAAATGGTGCGCGATGGAAAAGTAGGCTCATTCCTCAATGTAACTGGGGCGAAAGAAACAAGGGCAATTCAAGAAGTTGCAGTAAAAGAAAGCAGAATGGGCATTCCTATTTTATTTGCTTTTGATGTAATTCATGGATATAAAACCATTTTCCCAATTCCTTTGGCAGAAGCCTGTAGCTGGGATTTGAAACAGATGGAAATAAATTCTGCCATTTCAGCGAAAGAATCTGCGGCGGCAGGGTTGCATTGGACTTTTGCGCCAATGGTAGATATCAGTACCGACCCAAGATGGGGAAGGGTAATGGAGGGAGCAGGAGAAGACACTTATTTGGGTAGCCTAGTTGCTGCAGCGCGTGTCAAAGGATTACAAGGGAATTTAGACGATGTAGCTCATATTATGGCCTGTGTTAAACATTTTGCAGCTTATGGTGCTCTTGAAGCTGGTAGAGAGTACAATCATGTGGATGTTTCAAGAGTGGCATTATGGAATAAATACTTGCCTACTTATAAAGCATCTGTTGATGCAGGCGCTGCAACAGTGATGAATTCATTTAATGTTGTAGATGGTGTACCTGCAAGTGCCAATTCCTATTTGGTAGATGATGTTTTGAAAAAGCGTTGGGGCTTTAAAGGATTTGTGGTAAGTGATTGGGGTTCTTTTGGTGAATTAATCAATCATGGTTATGCAACTGATGATAAAGATGCTGCCCTCAAATCTTTACAGGCTGGAAGTATGATGGATATGGAATCGAAAGTGGTAGTAGAACATTTACCTGCTTTGGTAAAAGAAGGTAAAATAACTATGCAACAAGTTGATGAAGCAGTAGGCAGAATACTCTATTATAAATTTAAATTAGGATTGTTTGAAGACCCTTATAAATTTTCTGATGAAGCAAGAGAAAAAGCTGTTTTGTTTTCACCTGAAAACAGAGCAGTTGCATTAAAAGCAGCACAAAGTTCTATTGTATTGTTGAAGAATAACAATCAAGTATTGCCTTTGAATAAATCGGCTTCCAAAATTGCGTTGGTTGGTTTGTATGCAAAAAGCAAGGAAGATATGTTTGATTTTTGGGTAGCAAATGGTAATGCTACAGATGCAGTGAGCATTTATGAAGGATTGCAAAATAAATTAGGTGCAGGGTCAATTGATTATACACAAGGATACAATGCAGATAATACCACCAGTGATGCATTAATCAATGAGGCTGTTAAATCTGCCAGCAATGCAGATGTTGTAGTAGCAACAGTTGGTTTGAGTGGAAAACTTGGAGGCGAAGAAAGATCACTGGCCAATATTAATATTCCAGAAGCTCAAGTTCAATTATTGAAAGCTTTGCAAAAAACAGGTAAACCTATTGTGGTTTTAGTAAATAGTGGTCGCCCGATGGTGCTTACTCAAATTCAAGATCTAAGCACGGCAATTGTTCAATGTTGGATCTTAGGAACAGAAACCGGAAATGCTGTTGCGAATGTATTAACTGGAGCGTATAATCCTTCTGGAAAAACAGTAATGAGTTTCCCATATGCAGTGGGGCAAATACCTGTTTATTATAATCATTTCAATACCAACAGGCCTGCTCCAGAAACTGGTGATGGTGCCTGGAAATCTCGTTATCGTGATATTCCAAATGAACCATTGTATCCATTTGGATATGGCTTGAGTTATACAACATTTGCGTATAGTGGATTAAAGCTAAGTGCTTCTGCTATCGCAAAAACAGAATCATTAAAAGTGAGCGTGAATGTTACCAATACAGGTAAAATGGATGGGGAAGAAGTAGTTCAATTGTATATTAGAGATTTAGCTGCATCAATCGTTAGACCCGTTAAAGAGCTGAAGGGATTTCAAAAGATCAATTTAAAAGCGGGCGAAACAAAATCGCTTGAGTTTACATTGTCGGCTAAAGACTTATCTTTTTTTGATGCAAATGGCAAAACACTATTAGAAGCTGGCAAGTTCAATGTATTTGTTGGTGGTGATTCAAAAAACACCATGATGAGTTCATTTGATTTGAAATAATCAATATTTTTCAATTACGCCCAAACCAAAAAGGGCAAAATCATATTTAGCTGGATCCTTTGGGTCCAGCTTTTTTAGGTAGCTAGTTAATTCTTCAGCAGCCTGCCAGTCTATTTGTTTTCTTTCCAATAAATTAAATCTTTTAGCAACTCTGGCAACATGTACATCAATGGGGCAGATCAATTGGGATGGATCTAGTTTTCCCCAAATACCAAAATCTACGCCCTTATTGTCTTTTCTAACCATCCAACGCAGGAACATATTCAAACGCTTACAGGTAGAGCCTTTGGCGGGGTTGGAAATATGTTTTTTGGTTCTGGCTGGCGCATCTTCCAAAGAAAAAAAATAATGATGAAAATGGACCAAAGCATCAAATACAGTTGGGGGCTTTTTGCCCTTTATTAAAAATGCTTCTTCTAAAGAATGGTATTTTGAATAGTGTTGTCTGAAAAATTCAATGCAGTATAATAAATCGGTTGTGTTAAAAGTGCGATGTTTGAATCCTTCTAATTTTTGTAATTCTTTTGTAGATGCATGCATACAAAAATCATGCGGCTGCATATGCATGAGTTGCATTAACTCACGAGACTTATTAATGATGGTAGTTCTATTGCCCCAAGCAAAAATAGCCGAAAAAAATCCGGCTATTTCTATGTCTTGTTTTTTTGAGAATAAATGTGGTATACAAACCGGGTCAGCAGCAATAAAGGAAACTTGATTGTATTGCTTTACTTTTTTATCAAAAAAATCAACCAATTTTTTATGGTCTTCATTCAACATTATCCTAATGCTTGGTTCAGGTCTGCAATAAGATCATCTGCATCTTCTACTCCAACACTTAATCTAATTAATGTATCACTTAAACCATTAGCAATCCTTTTTTCTCTTGGTATAGAAGCGTGTGTCATTGATGCTGGATGATTGATCAAGCTTTCTACTCCTCCTAAACTTTCTGCTAAAGAAAATAAATGGGTAGATGATAAGACTTTCATTGCGGCATCCATGCTATCGTCTTTCAATTCAAAAGAAAGCATTCCACCAAAATCGCGCATTTGCTTTTTAGCAATTGCGTAATTGTGATGGTCTTCGAAACCACACCAATACACTTTTGCTACTTTAGGATGATTGCGTAACCAATGTGCGATGGCTCTTCCATTTTCGCAATGACGCTGCATACGCAAATGCAAGGTTTTGATACCACGTAATACCAAAAAGCAATCCATCGGCCCAGGAACTGCTCCGCAACTTTTTTGTATAAAATACAATTGTTCCCTCAATTCCGAACTATTCATCATCAAAGCACCTTGAATAACATCGGAATGTCCGCCCAAATATTTGGTAGCAGAATGCATAACAATATCTGCTCCCATGTCTAATGGGTTTTGCAAATAAGGAGAGGCAAAAGTATTGTCTACACATAGTAAGGCTTTGCTTGCCTTTGCAATGGCAGCAACAGCAGCTATATCGGTAATATTCATGAGTGGATTGGTAGGCGTTTCAATCCAAATGAGTTTTGTTTTGCTGCTAATCGCTTTTTGAATATTGTTCACATCGGTTGTATCTACATATGTAAATACAATGCCCATTTTTTCATAGATCTTAGAGAATAAGCGAAAAGTGCCACCATACATATCGTTGGCTGCAATTACTTCATCTCCAGGCACCAATAATTTAATGACCGCATCTGTTGCAGCAACGCCGCTTCCAAATGCCAATCCATACTGACCATTCTCAATGGCTGCATAAGCTTCTTCCAACGCTTTTCGGGTTGGGTTCTGGCTTCTGGCATATTCAAAACCTTTATTTACCCCAGGAGCTTCTTGTACATATGTTGATGTTTGATAAATTGGAGTCATAATGGCTCCTGTACTTGGATCTGGATTTGCACCAGCATGGATGTATTTAGTAGCAATTTTCATGGAATCGTATATTTATTGGTAAGAGCAAATATAAGCTATTGCTTCTGTAGCGATTCAATTTGCGCTTTTGCAAAACTTTGCACATCTTTTATAAAAGGCACTGCCATAATAGCTATTTCATTGTAATGAAGCATAAAAAGATCAAATGCATCTTTAGAACTGTCCAAATGCTTAGCTCTTCTACTTAGCCCTTCGAAACTCTTTTCAATTCCCCAGGTATACCGGTAATTGTACAACCAGTTTTGAGATTGCATATAGGGGAACATAGTAGCAAATCTTTCTGGAAAGAAAGATTGCTGTTTTCCTAAACTATCAAATGTTCTTTGTGTAAAATCCATCCATTCCTGATCTGTATAAATACTCGAATCAATGGCTAAAAAATGATCATACACTACATCTACAAATGCACCTGCATACAATCGAACTGAAGGAGCAAAGAATTTTTTTATTTCCCGGGTAATTGTATGCTCATCGGTAAACTGGTCAATTGCACGATGGAGCCTTATGCCTTTTTGTATCGATGCAGGATAGTCATATTGCTTTTTCCCTTTGATATAATCACTGATCATATTGCCCAATAACAGTCCAGGGTCTTCAAACGATAAATACGCGTGGGCTAAATAATTCATTGATTATTTTTTATTGATCCAATTTGCTATCAGTTCCAACGCTAATGGAGAAATGGTTTCTTTAATTTTTTGATATTCTGAAAAGTCTCCGGTGTTGGCTGTTTGTAATAAATGATTTAATCCTGGTAGATTGTTGATCATTACCTTTTTATTTCCGTTTGCTTTTATTGTGTTTTCAATCAATGTTAAATTACTTACAGCATCTACTTGCGTGTCTTTTTCTCCATTAATGGCCAATACCCTACAAGTAATTTTTTTCAGATCATCAACAGGATTATAGTTAATAAAATACCTCATCCAATGGATATCATACAAACCATCATACATAAATTGAACACCTTGTCCTACAATTGTTTTTTCTGTAGCATATAAAGACTTAATTGTTGCTGGGCTTTGTTGTTTAAGCCAATTTGAATAAACGGAATCTAATTGCTTATTTAACTGTTCTTTATTGGGTGCGGTAAATCTCGCTAACATTTGTTTGTGTAATTCTCCAAATGCAACAGTAGCAGTACTATCAATTCCAGCTTTTCTAAGTTGAAATAAATTCTGACTGGTATTGGTTGCAACTCCTCCTATTGCTGGCGCTCCCCATAGCACCAAAAAACTAATTTCTTTTCTTCTAGCGGCCACCATTGGCGCTATTGCGCCACCTTCGCTGTGCCCGATCAATCCAATATTTTTAGCATTGATCTCTTTTCTACTGAGCAAATAATTTAAACTTGCTTCAACATCATATGAAAAATCGGCAGAAGTTAATTCTTTTGGATTAGGGCCTTTAGTGCTTTTTCCTGCACCTCTATCATCTACCCTTAGAACAGCAATTCCATTATTGGTTAAGTAGTCTGCTAATACCCAATACAATTTATGGTCAAATAAAGTTCCGTCTCTATCCTGTGTTCCACTACCTGAAATAATAATCACCGTTGGAAAATTCTTTTTATTGGTTGGGATGGTTAAAGTAGCTCCATAATGTACACTCTGGTCTGCATTTTCATATTCAACTTCTTCTATTGAATAGTTGAAAGGTGGTTTGGGAGTTTGTGGCCTTTCATTCTGTTGACCCATAACTACTGAAACCGTAAATAGCCCGAAGATTAGTAATCCAATGTTTTTCATGAAATCAATTTTTATTTATTTGCTGTTGTTTGTATAATTGATAAGAGTAAACTATCGGTACTACAATCATCGTAAATAAAATAATCCCAAAAGTAATCATGCCAATTAAGGGGCTTGCTAATAACGAGAACACTGCCATTAAAATTCCACCAGCTACCCAAATTTTACTGACTAAATAATGCGTTTTTCGCCAATTCTCTTCGTTTTCTAAAGTCCATGGTATTCTGAAACCAATAAAATAATTGGGTTTAATACTGTGCATGAAATTTCCTAATACGGCTAAAAATATTCCTACTAAAGGAAAAATATATTTTGCGGCATCAACCTGCTTTGCCACACTCGAATGAATAATCATCAATTGAATAAGACACAAAAAAACCAACACACTCAGCGCTATTTTTTTCATTAATTCAGGAGATTGGCCTGCAGCTTTTTTCGGATCAATTTTATGGGTAAACTTTACCAGAAAATATGCACCAACTCCAATTACAGTCATCAAACATGTTGTAAAAATCAATGTTGATTTATCGCCATATCCATCCGCCTTACCTTCTAGATTAAAATGAGTCGGAATGGTTTGTGGCAATGCATTGTAAATAGTACTCAGATACCCAAATGGAGCAGCGATGATGATCAAAATGACCAGCCATTCTATTGTAGTGTTTTTAAGCATTTTATTTATTTTTTATTTTTTTTGAATTGCAACATCCACTTCAACATTTCATCCATCACTGTGGTGTTTAAAGAATAGGAAATAAATTGACCATCTTTAGCAGCCTCTACCAAACCTGCTTGTTTAAGTAGGTCCAGATGATGAGAGATGCTTGGTTTAGAAATATTAAAATGGTCAGCAATTTCCCCTGCGTTTAGGTCTTTCTCCTTGAGTATTTCTAATATTTCCCTTCTTGTAGCGTCGTTAAGGGCTTTGAAAAGAATATTCACTATAATTATATATTTAGACAAATGTCTAAATACTATTTTACAACAACAAATCTATTTTACCATTTAACTGGTTTTTAATTTTTTAGATCGGGTAATTGATTAATAGGAATAAAATCTCCTTCTTTTTGCAAGTCTTTGATCAGCTCTAATAACCTGTTTACTAAAGTTGGCCCACACCATCTTCTGGTATATGCCGGTAAACCAAACTCATTAATTGGGGTAAATTCCCATGGATGAAAATACAAACAGATATAACCGTCTTTTTGTAAGGTTTGAACACAAAGTTTCTTAAATATTGCATAAGGCATATTCTTAAAACTCAACCAGAACAAAGGTATCCGCAGATTGGGTGTAACTGATGCAGGGAGTCTCCGCATTCCTTCATCTAAATATACTGTTCTGGAAAGATGCAGATTATTGTATTTTCCGGGTAACCAAGTTGGATTGATAGAAGAATCATATGTGTACCCAGCTGAGATCACTGAAGGCATATCAATCACTTTCATTCTCGGCATTCGCAATCCGGTAACTGATTTTCCTGTAATTGTTTCAAGTCTCAATCTTGAATTCAACAGATCCTTAATTACAAAAGAACCATGATAGTATGTGTGAGAAGCAATTTCGTGTTGTTCAGCTAATTTTTTTATTTCTGAGGGAAAATGATCGGCAAAATTTGCCGTAGTAAATAATGTCGTAGGCACAGCATCCAATATTGGTGCAATAGCATCCAATCCTTTTTTCCCAATTTCCATTTGTGTTGAATCACTAATAGTTTGACCAAATTCCATGGGAATATCAAATTCTTCTACATCAAAACTCAACAAGATAGAACGGTTCATTAAAGCAGATTGGTTTCTTTAACTATATAATGAGGGCGTTGTTTGCTTTGCATGAATAACTTTCCTAAGTACAATCCAATAATCCCTAAAATCATTAATTGAAGGCCACCAAAAAAAGCTATAGTTGCAATCATTGAAGCCCAACCAGAAACCACATGACCATAAATAAAACTGATTAATATATAGGGTATGTACAAAAGAGAAAACAATGCAAAAAATAAGCCTAGGTAAGCTGCGATATACAAGGGTTTTGTGCTAAATGAAGTAATCCCTTGCAATGCAAAACGGATCATTTTCTTAACTGTATATTTTGATTCTCCAGAACCTCTAAGCGCAGAAGTATATTCTATTCCAATTTGATTGAAGCCCATCCATTTGATCAAACCTCGCATAAAAATATCTGCTTCGGTAAATGTTCGAAATACTTTCACTACTTTATGGTCCATCAATCGGAAGTCTGCAGTTCCCTGTTCTAATTCTATATCAGATAAATTGTTGATGATATTGTAGAATATATTAGAGGTTTTCTTTTTTAGGTATTGAATATCCTGGTGATCATTTCTAATGGTATACACAATATCGAAACCTTCTTCCCATTTTTGAATTAATGTTGGCAACATTGATGGGGGATGCTGTAAATCTCCATCCATCATAATTACCGCATCGGCTTCTGTTCTGTCGAGCGCAGCTTTCAACGCATTTTGATGGCCAAAGCTTTTGGTCAAAGAGATATAATAGATATAATTGGTATTGGCTGCCTGGTCTTTAATATACTCAAGCGTTCCATCAGTACTACTGTCTTCCACAAAAATGATGGAATAGGTATAATTCAAAGGAGTTAAAGCCTTTTTAATTTCATCAATTAAAATGGGCAGATTGCCTCGCTCATTCCAAACAGGAACAATTATCGAAATGGTTTTAAGTGCTTCAGGGGGCTGCATATTCAATACACTGGTATGGAACAAAGCTAAAACTTATTTATTATGCCACCAATCGAAAGGCCATAAGGCTTAAACCTGCTATCTAGCTGAGTCTATCACTCGAGAAAGCCCTTCTAGCATGGAGATATTGGGCTTCCAATTCAGCAGTGAAGCTGCTTTTGAAATATCTGCAATAGTATCCATTATTTCCGCAGTTCTGGTTTCGTTGCTGCTGGTAACGGGGTAATTGGTTCCGCAAATTTGTTGGACCATTTCAATTATTTCTTTTACAGAATAACTGATGCCCGAACCAATATTAATAATTTCAAATTGATGAACGTCGAGGCATTTTATAATAGATGCTATAAAATCGTCAATAAAAATATAATCTCTTTTGGGTGCAAGGTCTTTTACATGTACAGCTTTTTTATGCAATACCTGATCAATAATCTCTGGAATCAAAAATGAAGGATTTTGATTGGATCCGTAAATATTGAATGGCCTTATTATCACGGAATTCACTCCATAAGAATCGGCATATAATTTACAGTATTCTTCTGCATTTCTTTTTGATAATGCATAAGGGTTGGGAGTATATACAGGGGCTTCTTCATTGATCGGCAAAGTCTTGGCATTTCCATATAAATAGGAACTGATATAGATCATTTTGGCTTGATGCTTTTTGCAATATTCTAAAGCCCTTAGCGTGCCCAATGTATTGGTTTCTAAAAACAAATCGGGTTGTTTCCAACTATCAGGTACAAAAGTTTTTGCAGCCAGATGAATTACGGTATCGGTTGGAGGTATTTGTTCCCAGGTTTTGGTTAAAGAAATATCACCACGATCACTTGAAATAGCTACCACTTCATGGCCCTGGAGTATGAGTTGATTGCATAGTATTTTTCCTATAAAACCATTTGCACCAGTAACCAATATTTTACTCATACATTATTTTACTTTTCAATTGATCAAATTGTTCAATGGCTTCAATATAATCATCAGGTCTTCCGATATCTAACCATAAACCTGTAAAAGTATTTACAGCTACTGGTTCTTTCTTAGCCAATAGCTCCAACATCAATTGATCAAAACCATAAGGCGTATTATTCGGAATAAATGAAAGCACTCTTTTGTTAAGCATGTAAATTCCCATACTCACTTCATAGGTATTCTTTGGTTTTTCTTTGAAACCAGTTAACTGGCCAGCTTCTGTTTGTAGTACTCCATAATCAATCATCTCTTCTCTTAAATGAGAGGAAATGGTATAGATCGCTCCACTTTGAACATGTTTGTCATAAAAATCTGCAAAAACAATATCTGTTAAAATATCTCCATTCATTACCAAAAAATTGTCTGGTAAATCTTGAATCAATTTTAATGGTCCCATGGTACCCAGTGGTTGATCCTCCAAAGAATAATTAATTGCAATTCCCCATTTAGATCCATCTCCAAAAAAAGCTTTGATCAATTCTGCTTGATGATTCACCGCTAAAGTAATATGCGTAAAACCCTGTTTCACCAATTGTCTGATGATAACCTCCAAAATCGGGTATTCACCAATTGGCATCAATGGCTTAGGAAGCACTACCGTGTAAGGTCTTAGTCTTTTTCCTTTTCCTCCTGCTAGAATAACTGCGTGTTTACCCATGATTGAAATTATATATTGTAAGTATCCGTTTTATATCTGGCTAAATTAGCTGGTTGTGTAAACCAATTGATGGTTTGTGCTAATCCTTTTTTGAATCCTTCTAATCCACCATATGCTGGTTCCCAGTTCATTAATCGTTTTGCTTTATCATAACTGGCGAATAATCTTTCTACTTCACTTTTTTCTGGTCTAAGTCTTTCTTTGTCTAAAACGAATTCCACTTTTTCGCCCATTAAAGATGCAATCAATTCTGCAGTATCTAAAATAGAGATTTCAAATCCACTTCCAATATTTGTAACAGTGCCATTTATAGCATCGCATTGCATGGCTTTGATAAATCCATTGGCAGTATCTTCTACATAAGAGAAATCTCTTGTAGGACTTAATGCACCTAGTTGAATGATTTTTTTCCCTGCTGCAATTTGAGAAATAATGGTTGGTATTACTGCTCTTGCTGATTGACGAGGACCATAAGTATTGAAAGGCCTTAAAACTGCAACAGGTGTATTGAATGATGTATAAAAAGACAAGGCAATTTGATCGGCTCCAATTTTACTTGCTGAATAAGGAGATTGACCTTGCAATGGATGATCTTCGGTGATTGGAACAAATTGAGCGGTTCCATATACTTCACTGGTAGATGTTTGAACTACTTTTTGAATGCCTAATTCTTTCGCCGCTTGCACCACATTGAGGGTTCCTTTAATATTGGTATCAATATAAGTATCTGGTGAATGATAAGAATATGGTATAGCAATCAACGCGGCTAAATGCAACACCACATCACATCCCTTCATGGCAGTTTTAACTCCATAAGGGTCTCTGATGTCGCCTGTAAATACTTCGAATTTCCCTTTTACTGCAGGGTCGCAATAATCTAACCAGCCCCATGTATTAAATGAGTTATATAATACAAATGCCCGAACATCAAATCCTTGTTTCACCAACATTTCTGTTAGATGAGATCCAATAAATCCATCTGCCCCAGTAACTAATATTTTCATGCAATTGATTTTGAAATAGTGTTTATTTTTTTCCAAGTAAATAATTCAAACATACAAACAGCCCATACAATAATACATGGAATTGCTTTGATATGATAAGGTTTTAAAAAATTGTCTCTTATTGGTTTAGGAAAAATTTCGGTAGGAGATAGGCAGGTAAAAATAAAAAGAACAATCATTAACCATTGATGCCATTTTAAACGGTCCAATGTGATATACCATATTGCAGCACCTGCAACAGCAATAATATAGGAGGGAGATTCAACTCCCGGATTAAATACCACCGTAAATAATAGAATACCTCCAAGATATAATTGTCTGAATTGACTATTTTGATACACTTCTTTTTTTAATAACACCAATAACATAGAGAGGGTTCCTGCTAAAATAATCCAACCCTGGTCTATTTGAATAGACTTAAACATGCCAATTACCCCAATCAAACTCAAAGAATCTCTTATGGATTGTAATTGCAATCGATGCACCCAACTCTGGTATAAAAACAATAATTGATCAATTGAAACGATCAATAATGGTAAGGAAAAAAACAATAAGGCCCATCCCAATCCTTTCAGCACAAATTCCCCTCTTTTTTTATAACACAAAAAGAAAACACCAGCAGTGAGTACATAAATTTTAAAGAAAAATCCAAAAACAAAAAACAGACTCGACCAAGCCGTTTTTCCTTTTTCTTGATAAATGAAAACCAGCATTATTAAGGCGGTTACTGTTGCATTGGTTTGTACATTTTCTGCAGCAGTGATGTATTCGATCAAACAAAACCAGTAAATGAATATTTTTTTCTTTAGGTCGATAGGCATCAAGTGAATTGCAGTAAGTAGTGCTACTGTATGGGTAAGGTTCCACAATAAAATGCCTATCCAATCTGGAAAATAATAAAATAGACCCATGAAAAAAGCAAATGATGGACTATAATTATACTCTGTATGGTATTCCGATGGATACATCAGGTATAAATCATATTGCTTTTTCAAATGTTCAAAAGCGGCAACAAAACTATCGTAATTATCATAGCTTTCTAAAAAAGCAATTTTTAAACTGATTAATACACAAGCAATCAAATAAATGCGAATGAGATTTTTCTCACTATTAAAAAATGGCTTCTGTGTTAATTGTTTGATTGAAAAAGACATAAGGATACAAAGATATATTTTCTAGTTGCTCAAGCAATAGCTTATCCTGCTGCTCTGAAGTGTAATACATGGCAAAATACTTACTTTAAGTGCTGATTGAGCTGCAATGTCAAATACTTCATTCTTAGAAAGCATGAATAATTGATGCGTTTTTCTTAATGAGTTGTATTTAGATAATTTTGCCCTAAACATGAATTGGATAAAGGAAAACAAATATCCTTTTTTGATGCTATCCATCATAACACTCAATGCATCTTTCCAAAGCCCATTTTCATTTTCAATTACATCAACCAACAAAATTTTGCCTTCTGGTGTTAATAATGCCTTGCAATTATTGAGTAGTTCAAGTACATCTTCTTTTTTCTTGAAATACTGAATCACACTCAGTATGATGATGGTGTCGAATTGGTTACCTTCTTGTTTTAGTAAAGTCAATGAACTGATCGATTCTTCCAATGGTAATTCTCTAAAAAAGAATTCACTGTTCTCTTTGCATTTCCCTTTTGCAATTTCAATGTATTTGGCAGAAATATCTACTCCATAATAACTGTTTATTTTTCCTATTAAAGCATTGGCCAAATAGCCTGGTCCGCATCCAAAATCAAATAAATGGGTGGATTGGTTAATCAATTGATGTGATTCCAGCTTTTTAGCAACGAATTCGGTACTTTTTTCCATCACTTTAACAAAAAGCTTTGGATTTTCTTTCCAATAATTGCCCCAGCTTAACATATGACGATAATTGTTTATTTAATAACCTCCATTCAAGATAATACATTTACGGTATATGTGATTTTGGGTATACAAGTTTCAGGAATATTCATCATCAGTTCATATTAAAAATTTACTTTTGCCCCTCAAAATAATCATCCATGAGTAAAGGACCTGTTTCCCATTTTATTGAACATCATTACAGACATTTTAATGCAGCTGCTTTAGTAGATGCTGCTAAAGGATATGAAACCCATTTATTAGAGGGAGGCAAAATGTTGGTGAGTTTGGCCGGTGCCATGAGTACAGCCGAGTTAGGTATTAGTCTGGCTGAAATGATCCGCCAGGATAAAGTAGCTATTATCAGTTGCACTGGAGCCAATTTGGAAGAAGATATCATGAATTTGGTGGCTCATAGTCATTATAAGCGTGTGCCTAATTACAGAGATTTAAGCCCGCAGGAAGAATGGGATTTATTAGAGAACCATTATAATAGAGTTACTGATACTTGTATTCCTGAAGAAGAAGCATTTAGAAGATTGCAAAAACATATTCATCAGGTTTGGTCAGACGCAGATTCAAAAGGGGAGCGTTATTTTCCGCATGAGTACATGTATAAAATGTTGCTCAGCGGAGACTTAGAGCAGTATTATGAAATTGATCCGAAAAATAGCTGGATGCTGGCTGCTGCAGAAAAAAACCTGCCTATTGTTGTTCCAGGATGGGAAGACAGTACCATGGGAAATATTTTCGCTTCTTATGTTATTAAAAATGAAATCAAAGCCAGTACCATGAAGAGTGGTATTGAATACATGGTTTGGTTAACAGAATGGTATCGTGCCAATAGCAGCGGAAAGGGAGTAGGATTTTTTCAAATTGGTGGCGGTATAGCTGGAGATTTTCCGATCTGTGTAGTTCCAATGATGTACCAGGACTTAGAATGGCATGATGTTCCGTTCTGGAGTTATTTCTGTCAGATCAGTGATTCTACCACATCATATGGTTCTTATTCAGGCGCGGTTCCTAATGAAAAAATCACTTGGGGAAAACTGGATATTCATACACCAAAATTCATTGTTGAAAGTGATGCAACGATTGTAGTGCCATTGATTTTTGCGTACTTACTCGGTTACTAGTTATTAGGTTATTAGGTTATTGGTTATTGGTTATTGGTTATTGGAAAATAAAAAAGTCAAAGATAAAAAAACCTCGCAGCGTTTTAAACTGCGAGGTTTTTATTTAAACTCATTCCCCTTTCTGTATCTTATATCTTTTAACTCATATCTCTTAATTCTTACCTCGCTGGCATTGTCAAAGGAATATCTCTCTTAAGCATATTGTCTCTATTGGCCATTTCCCAAGCAGTGTGAAAAACCAATTTGGCTCTCTTCTCCATCAATTCAAAATTGATTTTTTCTACTGTATCGCCTGGTTGGTGGTATTCTGCTTTTAACATTCCATCATAGAAAAACAAAATAGGAACACCTTTGCGTGCAAAATTATAATGATCGCTTCTATAATAAATTCTGTTTTGGTCTTTAGGATCATCGTACTTGTAATCTAACGTCATATTAACATGAGCTTTGTTAGCTGCTTCATTGATAATTGGTAATTCACTACTTAATTTATCATGACCAATTACATAGATATAATTCAACGTATCTCCTGTTTTTCTTTCAGTATCCACTCTTCCAATCATATCTGTATTTAAATCTACAGAGGTTTTATCTAATGGGAATATGGGATTGTCTGAATAATACTGAGAACCCCAAAGGCCTTTTTCTTCTCCAGTTACAGTCATAAACACCAATGTTCTGCGAGGCTTATTTCCTTTTTTTGCAGCAGCGGCAAATGCTTCTGCCATCTGCATTACACCAACTGTTCCAGAACCATCGTCATCTGCTCCATAATAAATTACATCGCCTCTTTTACCTAAATGATCGTGGTGTCCGGTCATGAACACATACTCATCTTTTTTGTCTGTACCTTCTATAATCCCAATAACATTACTGGTTTCCAATGTGGTAGTTTTTTTATCAGCAGCAATGCTTAATTCGGAAACATATTTTCCTTTGGTTAATGCAGCTAAAGCATCACTTGAAAGTTTAGATGTTCTTCCTGCTAATGCAGAGGCAATTTCTTCTGAAACAGTCACCATCATAAATGGAGCAGCAGTAGGTTTATTCATATAAATATTGCCTTTTACTGTAGATGCAGTTTTTCGTGGGAAGTCCTTTGAAACCAACACGATACCTATTGCGCCTGCACTTCTGGCTGAAGCAGCTTTTGCAGCGCCTGAAGTAGGGCTTGGGGTTCTTGAACCTGCTACAGGCACTGGAGCTTTATATCCTGCTGGAGCGCCGTCTAAGATCATTACAATCTTACCTTTCACATCCAATCCTGCATAATCATTTATCCCAGCTGCTTTATCTTCCATACCATATCCAACAAACACCAATTCACTTGTGCTATTCTTTCCATTAGAAATGGATTGTAAAGACATCATATAATCTTTATCCCAGTCGAATAATTTTCCATTTACTCTTAATTGAATACTCGCTAATTCATCTTGGTAAACATTAAAATACTGCTGATAGCTTGTACCGTTTCCTGGTTTCAATCCTATATTTCTAAAATGATTTTCGATAAATGCAGCTGCTCTTCTTTCCCCTGGCATGCCTGTTTCTCTTCCCTCCATTTCGGCTCCGGCTAAAATGGTTAGTTTGTCTTTCATAGACTGAGGGGTAATCACTGCAGCATATTTTACTGCTGGGTTTTCTTTTTGAGCATTGGCACTCACTGTAATAAACAGTAATGACGCCACTAACCATTTTTTCATCATAAGTAGTTGTTTTAGTTACAAGCAATTTTTCCAACACGAGTAGCGTGTCGGCCACCTTCAAATGGTGTATTCATAAATATGTCCAGCATTTGTTCTGCTAAAGCAAGTGCTACAAAGCGTGCAGGAATACAAATCATATTGGCATCATTGTGCTGACGAATCAATTGAGCAACATCATTCTGCCAGCAGAGCCCAGCGCGAATGCCCTGGTGTTTATTGGCGGTAATAGCTACTCCATTTGCAGAACCACAAAGTAGAATTCCAAATGCTGCTTCTCCTTTTTCTACTGCAGATGCAGTAGGGTGAGCAAAGTCGGGATAATCAACTGAATCGGCAGAATAGGTTCCGAAATCGGTAACAGTATATCCTTTTTCATTTAGCTTTTTTACCAATGCGTTTTTATATTCTAATCCGGCATGGTCGCAACCAATGGCAATAGGCAAAGCAGCATTAAATACATAACTCATAACTCTAAATTCAATATTCTTAAACTGTATCTTTTATCTCTTATCTCTTATCTTATATCTCATATCTCATATCTCTCAATCCCATTCTTTATCTTCTTCTTCCTTGTTTTGTTTGTATACTCTAGCGGATACCAAGATACTTAATTCATACAATAACCATAATGGAATGAAAACAATTAACTGGCTCATCCAGTCTGGGCTTGGTGTAATAAAGGCCGCCACAATCAATATGATAACAATGGCATATTTACGCGTTGTTCTTAAAAAACCAGGTGTTACCAATCCTATTTTAGTCAAAATAAATGCCAGCACAGGTAATTCAAATGCCAATCCACAACCTAAAATAATATTCGTAAGATTATCCAAATAGTCGGCAAAAGTAGGTCGAGTTACAATCATGTTTTCGGTACCTAATTGAAAGCCGGCTAAAAAATTAAAAGTAAATGGTCCTAATAAAAAATATCCGAAAGCGGCACCAGTAAAAAAGAAAAAGGAAACCCAAAAAATAACGAAACGAGTATTCTTTAATTCTTTTTCTTTCAATGCGGGTTTTACAAAACGCCAGAACTCCCAAAAAATAAAGGGGAAGGCAATAATAATACCCCCTACAAAAGCCATGGTAATGCTACTTAAAAATTGACCACCAAAAGTGGTACTCTGCATGGTTACTTGAACTGGAGGCATACAAAGTGCATCTCCCAAATGTGCCCAATGACTAAAATCGCAAAGGGCCTTATAACTAACAAAATCTTTATTGATCGGGCCAATGATGATATGATCGAAAATCCAGTTTCGGTAAATAAAAATAAATATGGCTCCCACCAAAATAGCTAAAACTGATCGGATAATATGAGAGCGTAACTCTTCGAGATGATCTATAAATGTCATCTCTTCTTTTCCTACACCGGCTGATCTATTGAATAATGCCATATTACTAATTCTATGCTAGGGCGCAAAGTTAGGGGTATGGAAGGGACAATTTATCGTAAAACCTTCAATTTAACCATTTCAATACGCGTATCACTTACAGTAAGGATATCGAACTTGAAATTATTGATGATAATGGTTTCCTTCTGTTTCGGAATAGTCTCATGTTCATTGATAATATATCCACTCAAGGTTTCAGATTCACCAGCAGGTAGCTCTAAATTGTATTTTTCATTCAAATAGTCCAACTCAAGCCTTCCACTTAAAATGAATTCGTCATCTGCCAGCTGTTTTTCTACAAATTCCTCCACATCATATTCATCATGAATTTCACCAAAAATCTCTTCCAATACATCTTCCATTGTTACAATACCCGCTGTTCCGCCAAATTCGTCTACTACCCATGCAATGCTTTTTCGCTCTTTGGAGAATTTATTGATGAGGTCAGTGGCACTCATGCTTTCAGGCACAGCAATGATCGGATGCAACATTTCTTTTACATTAGAAGGCCTGTCGAACAAATCTAATTGATGTATATAACCAACGATATTATCGATACTTTCTTCGTAAACCAATAGCTTACTCAATTTGGTACTTATAAACTCTGTTCTGGCTTCCTCTATGCTAGCATTGATTTCGAGCGCAACAATTTCTGTTCTAGGGACCAGGCACTGCCTGATTTTTATGGTAGGAAGACTCAAAGCGTTCTCAAACAATTCTGTATTAAGTTCCTGTGTTTCTTCGTCTTGTTCTTTTGTTTGCTGAAAAAAATGTTCTAGGTCCACTTTTGTAAAAACTTCATTTCTGTTGTTCACCCTAACATTAAATACATATTTCAAAATCCATTGAGACATGTTTACGAAAAAGTCGGTTAAAGGCAGAAATAAGTTGTGAAAGAAGTTAGCTAAAGGAGCAAAAAAAGTTAAGAGTGTATCATTTTTTGCCCTGAAAATGGCTTTGGGTAAGAATTCGCCCACTATCAATACCACAATGGTAGAAAGGAATGTATCAAAAGCTAATTTTAAATATTCGTTTTCTAGTTTTAAAGGATTCCATATGCCCATTTGCAATAACTCATCGAAGAGTAAACCATAAATAACCAAAAAAACATTCAGTCCAATTAAACAAGTGCCAATGAATCTGGCAGGAAATTCCATAAAGCGAGCCAGTATAGTGCCGCTTTTTTTCCCTTGCTTTTTTTTCAACTCGATGGTTAATCGGTTGGCAGTAACAAATGCTATTTCATAACCAGCAAAAAATCCGATAAATAGCAATGTGCCTACTATACAAAGAATGGTATAGATATGTGTCATATTTCAAAGTTAAGGGATATCTACACAAAAAAGTACCCCGTAGAAACGGGGTACGGTACCGATAATTTATTCACATGAGAAAAATCGGCTGATGTATCTTATTTAAAGTCGACTGTACAATTTTGACAGTTCATATTAATTTTTAAAGCTTTACCGTCTCCAACAAGGGCAGAAAAACGAGTATTATTATTGCTATCATCACTCGAATAAGCGCGCATAACTGATCTGTTCACTGAGCGAATTTCTTCAGCCAATTTATCTTCCTTGTCTTTAGATGCAGGTTTTGGCTCTTCTTTCAAAGGTAATTTTTCAAAATTGCCATAAACAGTGCTATATGCACCTACGTAATTGATTGAATAGCTTTTGTTGTTGCGTAAGGGAAGGCGGATATCGGCATATTTATTGTCAATTTTTACCATGCTAAGATTCGGTCCTACATTTCTAACTTTCACATCTGCATTGGTGCCATCTAATTCCAATGAGCCATTTAATTTGGTAATTCTAAGATTGCCATAATTTTTTCTTCCACGCATTTCGCCTACTTCTTCCATTTCATATTCATCATTGGTGCTGCGGAAAATTATTTTTTTAACATTGCCCATTTCTATGGTAGAATACTTTGTATCAATATCTGCATCATCAATATTTTTTGCAGTGAACCTGCCATTGATAAAATCAACTTCAGCAGTTACAACATTGTCTAATGTAACATTGGAATACTTAGAGCGTAATTGAAGTTTGTTGATATTTTCTGCATCCAGATTGCCATTGGTAAGATCGATGTTCGCATCGGTGAAAGCACCTGTTAATTGAACATCGGCGTATTTGCTTTCGATATCTAACTTACTTCCAGCAGGCACATATACTGTAACCAATCTTTTGATATTCGATTTGGTGCCAATGTTTTGACCATTTCCGTTGAAAACCGCTACACCATTGGTGTTGCTGCCACCGCTCCATGCGTAAGTTCCCGAAGTGGTAGTATAACTTCCACCACCAATGCTTCCTGATTTTATTTTAACAGATGAACCCAGCATCCTTAAAGAAAGATTCAATTTTTCTAACCATTCTTCATCAGTTAGTTTGCCATCTCCTTCATAAAAAACAGTGGTGCTTATTTTTACTTTAGGCTGATCCCAAACTTTCACAACGATTCCACGAGATGAGTTATCGATATAAATATCCGGTGTTTTAGAAGTTGAAATTTCTTGTGAAACTTCTTTGGATTTTAAATCATCTACATTGGTAAAATTTTTGCCATTGAAATAAGCAACTCCATTTACTTCTGCTAATTCGCGCAATTCAGGTAATTCGCGCAATTCAGGCATTTCCATTCTTTCCGGGAATTCTGCCAATGGAGCCAAAGGTGCCATAGCTGGCATTGGTGGCATCGGAGCCATGGCAGCCAATGCACCTAAATTACCTCGAATGGTTTGCGCATTTTTAGCATCCATTTCAGCCAATATTTTCATCTGCTGAGCAGCTTGTTGACTTTCTATAGCAGCCGATTTTTGTCTTTGATTAGCAGCTTTAGGTGAAGTAGCCGAAATTGTTTGTGCAGATACCTGAACCATTATTGCAAGTGCAAGAATAGCTGCGGCAGCTTGTAGAAAAGGGTTTCTCTTGTTCATATACGTTGTTTAAATACTTAAGAAATAAGTGCGGGTAGTATCCACTGGTCCGCGGTTTTGTTTAAATCGATTGTTGGTTTTATTCATCTCCAGCTGCAGCTGTTTCAGAATGCTTAGTTTTTGTTGATAGAGATTGATGAGCTGATCCAATAAGTCGTTATTGATTCCACGTCTGGAAATGGTCGACTTAATGTTCTTTTCTTCTTTCTCCATTTGTTTGATTTGAATATTAAAATCTTTAAAATAGTCTGCACTTTCTGCAAACATCGGATAGGTGCTGATTCTTGCTTTTTGTAAATTAATTACTTGCGTAAAACTGGTTTCAACATTGTTTAATAAAGCGGTATATGCAGGATCATTTACTGGTTTAACTGCTGAATTTGGTTTTACAGAAGCGGTATTTATTTTATCTAAAGAAGATGGTTGTTTTTTATTTGTATTACTGGCAATAATGATTGGCTCATTATTTTTTATTGGTTGATTGTTAGCTGAAGTATCAACAGTATTTGGTAAAGTAGTACTTGGTTTTGAAATGGTTTTTGCAATTGTAGAAGGCGCTATTTCTGAAGGTTTTTTTGAAGTTAATAAATACCAAGAACCAATACCAGCCAATACAATAACACATGCAGCAGCAGCCCAGCGAATCATCCTAATAACAGGAACCGAATTGTTAACGGGGCTTATTCCCTGTTCAATATTATTCCAAACCCTTGGAGAAGGCATGTCTTCGTCCAATTGTTCTTTGTTGTTTTGAATATATTTTTTAAACTCATCCATGTATTGCTAAATATTGATTGATGCCGTCTTTTAATAATTTTTTTGCTCGATGGTATTGACTTTTACTGGTTGATTCGCTAATTCCCAATTCGTATGCTATTTCTTTATGAGAATAATCTTCAACTACATACAAAGTGAAAACCTGTTTACATCCTTCAGGAAGGTTCTTAATTTCCCGATGCACTACTTTCATGTCAACTGTTTTCCACCATTCTGTTGCGTCTTCTGCAATTTGATCTACATTATTGTCTTCCAGATCATGTAAAACAATCGACTTTTTAGTGTACCGGATACATTCATTCACTACAATTCTCTTTAGCCAGCCACCAAATTGTTCGGCTTCCTTTAGTTGATGTAATTTATTGAATGCTATGATAAAAGCATCCTGTAAAAGATCTTCCGCATCGTTGCGGTTGGAAGCCATTCTGGTGCAGATATTGAACATTGCCTTCGAATATTGTTCGTACAACCAAGCCCTGGCAGCTGCATCTCCTTTGCAGGCCTTTTTTACAACAGCCGTTTGTATGGTTAATACCTGTTCCAATCAGTCTTCTTATATAAGAGTAAAGGGTTTAATAAAGGTTGGAAAAAAGATAGAACTATTTTTCTATAGGGGGTGATACTAAAAAGGCAGGAGATTAATCCTGCCTTTAAAAAATTGGTGATATTCATTAAAAATCAGCTAAAACGGGCTTGTTTTGCATGATTTCTTCTATTTTTTGGGTGATTTCAGGGGTAATTAGGGCTAAAGCATCTATTGCTTTTAGATTGTCCATTAATTGTTCTTTCTTGGTTGCCCCTAATATGGCGGTAGTAACATTCGGATTTTTGATACACCAGGCGATACTTAAAGCTGCTAAAGAAACCCCCAGATCATTGGCAAGGGCTTGCAATTGCTTTACTTTTTCAATCTTTGCTTCCACATAGGTACGCTCTTTTAACCAATCAAATCCTTCCACCGCTAAACGGCTATCGGCTGGAATTCCATTATTGTATTTTCCAGTTAATAATCCTGAAGCCAGTGGACTCCAGATAGTGGTACCTAAGCCCACATTTTTAAATACCTGTAAATAATCGTTCTCCAATTTCTCTCTTTCGAATAAATTGTATTGTGGTTGTTCAACTGAAGGTCCGATCAAGCGATAGGATTGGGCAATTCTATGTGCTTCCATAATTTCCACACCACTCCATTCACTGGTTCCCCAGTACAAAATCTTCCCCTGTTGAATCAATGTGTTCATGGTTTGCACTACTTCTTCAATAGGCACTGCTTTATCGGGGCGATGACAGAAATACAAATCCAAATAATCGGTTTGTAAACGTTGTAAAGCTTCGTGACAGGCTTCAGTAAGGTGTTTGCGGCTTAACCCCGTTTGATTGGGCTTATTGTTTTTTCCTCTCCAACCAAAAAAAGCTTTGGAAGAAAGTACATAAGAAGTTCTGTCCCAGTTTTTTTCTTTCAGTACCCTTCCCATCATTTTTTCACTTTCACCCAATGCATAGACTTCGGCGTTGTCGAAAAAATTAATACCATTATCGTAGGCAATGCCCATCAATTCATCGGCACTATTGTCTTTGATTTGTTTGTGAAAAGTTACCCAGGATCCAAAACTTAAAGTGCTGAGTTGTAATCCGGTTCTGCCCATGTATCGGTATTCCATAAATAGTTATTAGTTATTGGTTATTGGTTATTGGTTATTGGTTCGGTTCTTTCATCTTTCATCATTCTTCTTTCTTAATTCTTAATTCTTAATTCTTAATTCTTAATTCTTAATTGGCGCAGCTGTGCTATCTGGTAAGATAAAGAAACTCCCTGGTTGAAGCTGAAAAAAAGTATAGTCTGTAAACTCTTGATTAGCGGTAAATCCATTTTTGGCAAATAATTTTTGACGCGGCTCTTTTTGGTATATTTCTACAAATTTATCGGTGTAAAATCTTCCTAATGTTTGATCCCAGTATAATTCACTGGTAAACAAAGTATCTCCATTCACACGAATAATCACCACACTATCTCGTAAAAATACTTTTCTATCCTGCTCAAGGTATCTTCCGTATTTAGCCCTTAGTTTGGTTCCAACTTTAGCACTGTCATTGTAAAATTCTACATACAAGGAATTGGGAAATTCTGATTTTAGTGCACTATCTCCCTGATAACGCAATAAAAGGGGAGCCGTTAATTTTGCTTTCATTACACCTGCTACACTTAGATAACTTACAATGTCTTTGCCTTCTTCTATACCTGGCTTTTTAACGCCTAATTGTTTTACTTCATTCACATCGTTTTCGCATCCGACCATAAAAAAGCAGCCCATCAAAAAGGCTGCAATCCATTTATTAGTATGATGAGTGTTAATCATATTTACGTTTGATGAACCAATTGTCGTTTAAGCTCAACCCAAATGTAAATTGAAGGAAATTTTCTGTGATGTTATTTGTTCCTGAACCTCTTTTACCAATTTGAAATGAAGTTTGTAGAACAGTGAACTGCGTTTCATATGCTCTCCATTTACGAATAGGGAAGCCTGCACCAAAAGAAGCGCTCATGGTTTTTAAACCATTGCCATCAGCATTTACATAATCCTGACCAAAATTAAAACCAACTCTATAATTTACATTATTCAAGTAATTTCTTTGTGCCTGCGGATTAGGACTGATTTGACCTCCAATTTTTATCATCCAGCTATTATTCAATGCATCTGGTTGACCATAGAAGCGATAATTTTTCCATTGCGTGGAGCTATATTCAACACCTACTGACCATAATTCGTATAAGCCGCTTGTGTTACTCAGCGTTTTGTGTAGAACAAATCCAGCTTCATAAGAGGCAGGTAATACAACTGTTCCTTTGATATTTTCTTGTTTGAAAACAGTATCAATGCCAATAGATGCCCCTACTGAATTCAAGGCAAAAGTTTCTTTGTTAATGTTTTGTGTTGCATTCAATGATTGTTGCAATGTACTGGTTGCACCAAAACGCAATAAATAATTTTGAGTAGACTTGGTGATTTTATTCACTTTTTTGTAAACCGAAAATTCATATTGTAAACCCAGGTGTAAAAATATATTTCCAAAATTCGTTTTGGTTGAAGAGCTAGATTGCGAGTAGGAAATTGTATCGTTTAAAAATGTCTTAATCGTTTTGGTTTCTTTACTACCAAAAGCATATCCAGTGTTTAAACCAATTTGTAAGTTTTTCCATTTTTTACCAATACCCACAAAAGCTTGATTTAATCCACCGTTACCATCATATACTGTTCCAACACTATCACCCGCCGCTCTTTCCCTGGTAATTACCTGGTAATTGATTTTACTTACAGGCTTTATACCAAATGCTAAGCCAAGCCCTTTACTTTTTTTCAAAGGCATTCCTATTGCAATATAATTGGGAATGAAATAAATGGAATTGTCTTTTCCATCTGGCACTTTACTTATTAAAGCTCTGGAATCTACTAATAAAGCCAGATCATAAGAAATCATATAAAAAGATCCATATGTTGCCGGATTTCCGAAATTTACTGACTGGCCAACATTATTGCTTAATCCGTCGGCATATGCCGCTCTAATACCGCCCATTCCTCTGCTAATTATATGATGAGAACCATTAAGGTCGCCAATGCCATACCTAGAATAAGGGGAATTTACCTGTGCAGATAAATTAAATGATATTATGATGAAACTAACCACAAAAGCCAGCCTACCTGTTGTTGAACTCACTAATCGCATATAAGCCTTTAAAAATTAGGTTTGGGTCGGCAAATATCCTGTTTTTTAGGTGCGGTACAAAAAAAGGCATGTCTCCACCGGTTAATAGCACGTTAAAGTTGCTGTATTTCAATGAGTAAGCGTCAATTATTCCATCAATTTCTTTTGCCATACCCAAAATAACCCCACTTAAAAGGTTGGTTTTGGTATCATAACCGACTAAAGGGAAGTCATGTTCGGGCTGAACAATGGGTAAAAGTGCGGTAAACTCGTTCATAGACCTAAAACGCATGCTCATTCCAGGAGAAATACTCCCTCCCAAGAATTCATGCTGATTATTCACAAAATTATAGGTAATACAAGAGCCGAGAGCGATGGCCAAATTATGTTGGTTAGGGAATAAATGCACCGAAGCCGAAACCAATGCCAGCCTATCTGCACCGATGGTTTCTGGTTTTCCAACAGGAGTGGAGATAGGTAATTTACTGGTATGATTGAGTCGGTGAAATTGAGTGCGTTCACTCAACAAAACTTCCATTTCTGGAGGATGCAGGATTACTGATGATAAAATGCTTTTTGTTGGTTGATATTGGTCCAGGATCTGCTCGATGGTTTGAGCTTGAGCATTTGGCAGAATTATTTCTTGAATAAAATCATTTTCATGAAAGATGGCCGCTTTTAAACGGGTATTGCCAAAATCGAAACAAATGGTTTTCTGCATGCTGAAGATTATTGATCAAAGTTAAATCCTTTCAATTCTTTAAAATGACCATTTAACTGAATCTTTTCTTTTAAAGTTTCCATTCCGGCCACAATTGGCAAAACCTTGTTTAAATGTCTTTTTAAATATTCTATTCTGAATTGTTCTTTGAACAAACCCAATAATTCATATTCTTCTTCTAAGGATAATCCTGCATGATGCGCCAGATCATAACTCAATAATTCGGTGCTGGTTTTTTTAAAATCTTTTTTTACTTCGAGCAATCGATGTAGTTCGAAGATGGTTGCCAATAGTTTTTTGATCAATAAAGTTTGGTTGGTGGTATCATTTTCGGGATAACTCACAATAGCACCACTATACAGTTTATCTGGAATCGATTTGACCAATTCCAAAATGGAAAATACTTTGATGCCCTTGGTTTTAATGTCCATTTTGCCGTCTGGATGAACTGCTACGATCTCTTCAATTTCTACTAAGGTTCCCATTTCCGCCACATTGGATTTAATCACAGTAGGGATGCCAAATGGTTTTTTTTCGGCATAACAATCAGTAATTAATTCTTTGTAGCGGGGCTCGAAAATGTGCAGATTCAAAGATTCGCCAGGAAACACAACAATGGCTAAAGGAAAAATTGGAATAAAATTAATCATGGGCTAACAGTGAAGTGAACCGAAGTTTTCGGTTCTTTGGGGCACAATTTAGTAAAAATGCTCATTTCAGGGTTCACCATTATCAAGAATGCGGTTTCAAACGATTATCCAATTGTAGAAGCCATTAAATCTATTTTACCCGTAGTAGATGAAATGATCATTTTAGTGGGAGATTGTACCGATGAAACCCTTGCCCTGATGGAATCTATTGGTGATCCTAAAATCAAAATTCATCATTCCATTTGGGATGCTTCATTAAGAAAAGGAGGAACAGTATTAGCGGTAGAAACCAATAAGGCATTTGAATTGATCAATCCAGCAAGTACTTGGGCATTTTATATTCAGGGAGATGAAGTGATTCACGAACAATACCATGGTGTTATTCGCGCAGCATGCGAAAATTTTGCCAGTGATAAAAAAGTAGATGGATTACTTTTCAAGTATTTGCATTTTTACGGAACCTATGATTATGTAGGAGATAGCAGAAAATGGTATAACCATGAAGTGCGGATTATTCGCAATGATAAAACCATTCAATCTTATAAAGATGCACAGGGTTTTAGAAGGGGAGAGCAAAAGCTGATGGTGAAAGCGATTGAGGCATATGTGTATCATTATGGCTGGGTAAAATCACCAGAGCAAATGATGAAGAAGCAAAAAGAAGTGGGTAAGTTTTGGCATAACGACGAAGCGATGAAAGGATTTGAATTGATCCCGGATTTTTTTGATTACAGTCAATTCGATTCTTTAGAAAAATTTAAAGGCACTCATCCTTCTGTAATGAATGAAAGGATTCAACGGTTGAATTGGAAAGTAGAACTCGACCCAACAAAAAAGAAATTCTCCATAAAAGATAAAGTGCTTTATTATTTCGAAAAAGCAACAGGTATTCGCTTATTCGATTTTAGGAATTATAAATTACTGCGTTAGTTTTCCTTATCCGTTTGCCAACAAATAAGTAAGGGCCATACATGTAAGAATACTCCATATTGATAATTGAGCGTACTCTCTACTAAACAGGAAGCTGCAATAGCCAATGTCCAAATGATGAGGAATGGATTGTTATGCCGAAACCCATACCAGGCGGGGTACAATAACCAAATGGTCAATACAATCATTCCTATAAAGCCGCTTCCCATCCACCAAAATAACCATTGATTAAATGGCCAACCATATTGGATTTTACTTCCATTGAATTGTTGCGAGAATTTATCTTTTATCGTTACTGGAATAGCCGACCATCCTATTGAAGTTGTATGATCATTTTTAATTGCGCTCCAGGCGACTGTATTAACTGCTCTTCTAACTCCATCGGAATAAGAAGAGTCAAATCCCTTGCTATTGTATTGTTGCCAATCGTAGATGCTGTACCGAATTTTTTGTTGGGTTGTTGGAAAAATCCAAAACAAAGCGATAATACCTATTGCTGAAATAATGATTTTAAATAGATTTTTTTTGAATGATTGATGCTGCAAGAAAAAGTGAATTCCATATCCAGCAACAATGATGAAAGCCAATATCCATGCAGTTCTTACCGAAAGGAATACAATTGCCAGTAGTAAAACAGTAAACGATATTTTTTTATAGCGCGCATTATTCACAGGCAATAAAGTAAACAGCAAAGCGCTACATAAAAAAATACTAAAACGTAAATGATCATTGTCCATAAAAACAGGTAAGGATTTACCTGCACCATACTGTTCAATTACAGCGGTAGAATGAAATACAAACCAACCCAAAGGATACAACAATGCAATGAGGGCTGCATGAATCCAAGGCTGTGAAATGGTCTTGGTAAAATTGAATTTTTGAGCGGCAATAGCAGTAAATCCTGCAATCGGATAAACCGAAAATGTAAGCAGTAATTGAAGGTTTGTTGATGTAAATCCTTCCTGATAGATTCCCATAAAAAGCAATGGTATAGGGCTGCAACACCATATGAGTAAAGGATTTTTAAAATAGAGGAAAATGCTTTTTGATGAACCAATATTGTTTTTATTCCAAAAATATAATGCACAGATAAGCATTAAACCCATACTGATAGAGAGCAAGGCCCTGCTCCATAACAGACCAGCGAGCATTATAATACTTACAGTCAATAAAATATTTGTTGCTCTTTTTGCCATACCAATTGCGTAAATTTACATTTAGAGAACGTATATGTGGTATCAATTATTAAACGACATCATTGAGGGCAATCAAAAATCATTGGCAAGGGCCATTTCGTTGGTTGAAAACGAAGTAGAAGGCTATGCTTTTTTTTTGCAACAACTCCCTTTAGGCAATACGCCCGTGATCGGTATAACTGGTCCACCCGGGGCCGGTAAAAGCACTTTGGTAGATGCTTTGATTGGGCAATGGGCCAATGAAGGAAAAAAAGTTGCCGTCCTCTGTGTAGATCCTTCATCTCCTTTTAATTTAGGTGCTCTATTGGGAGATAGAATTCGCATGAGCGATTGGTACAATCATCCGAATGTATATATCCGTTCATTGGCAACAAGGGGTTCATTAGGTGGATTGCACCCGCATATCATAGAAATCACTGCCCTATTGCAGGCTGCTAGTTTTGATTATATCATTGTAGAAACGGTTGGAGTTGGGCAATCAGAAATTGAAATCGCTGGATTAGCAGATGTTACCATTGTTGTTGTAGTGCCAGAGGCTGGGGACGAAGTACAAACCATGAAAGCGGGTTTGATGGAAATTGCTGACATTTTTGTGGTGAATAAGAGCGATCGGCCTGATGCAGAAAGTTTTGTAAAAAACCTTCGATTGATGTTGGCCCCAGCTTTCAATGCCGATAAAAAAATTCCTGTACTCAAAACCATTGCATCTTCTAAAGTAGGGATTGATGATCTGTGTTTGGCAATCAAAGAAAGTGAAATGGCCATCAATAACAATGATCGCAAACATTGGTTGATGGCAGAACGTGTTTATCAATTGATTCAAAGAAACAAAATGAAGGGAATTGATAAAGGGGCTATTAAAAAGGCGATTGGAGCTGCAATTCAATTACCTGATTTTAACCTATTTAGTTTTACTCAACAATATTTGAATGACTAACCATAATGCTGATTCAATTATAGCTGATCCACTCATTTCAGTTGTAATTGCTACTTATAATGGGGAGCGATTTATTGGCAAACAACTCGATAGTATTTTAGCTCAAACCTATGCCAATATTGAATTGGTGGTAGTAGATGATTGTTCCAGTGATCGTACTGTTTCGATTTTAAATGAGTATGCAAATCGCTTTTCGAACATACATGTTTATATCAATGAACAAAATTTGGGTTATGTAAAGAATTTTGAAAAAGGCATGTTATTGGCAAAGGGAGATTTTATTGCACCAAGCGATCAGGATGATATTTGGTTGCCGGAGAAATTAGCGATCTTAATGAATGAGATCGGAGACAATGCAATTGTGTATTGTAATTCCGAATTAATTGACGATGAAGACAATCGGGTTGGGAAAAAATTATCCGATGTAAAAAAATTAATTTCTTTTGATAATTGCTTGAATTATACAGTAGGCAATTCTGCTCCTGGGCATGGAATGTTGTTCCCCAAAAAATTAGTTGCCGATTCGGTTCCTTTGCCTACCATGATTCCTCATGATTATTGGCTGGGTTTTGTAGCAACATTTTATAGCCAACTCAAATACATTGATCAGCCATTGGTTTTATATCGACAGCACAGTGAGAATGTGTTTGGTGCAACAAAAATAAAATCAGCAGATGGTACAATGCCGGTGAGAAAGAAAAAAACGCCTCAAGAAGAAATTAAATTGGCGCGGCAAAGAATGCAATTGATGTATGATAAGTGCCCTGCAGATTTAGAAGAACAAAAAAATGTGTTTCGATTATTGAATAAAAGTTACCGAAGTTTTTCCTTTTACAATAACTGGTTGAGAATGGTTACTTTTTTTAAATACAATAAACAAATATTGGCATTTAAGCGAAGAAATCTATTGCGTAGATGGATGTATTGTTTAAAAATGTTTGTGAAAATTGTTTAATGGTTCAATCACCTAAAAATATTATTCTTGATTTTGAAAGAATGAAGTATCCCAATACTGGTTTGTATCATTTTTGCAAAGGATTGGGAGAGGCTTTGGTAAAGGAATCGGATCCAAGCCATGAAACACTTTCTTTTTATTTGCCCAAGCAATTAAACGGAGTTTTTGGATCTTCAGTGCAATATATAAATCAATCGAGTTTGCATAAACTGGTAATGCCTCCACTAAAGCAATTTTCTTGCTGGCATGCCACCAATCAAACCAGCGTTTATTTTCCTAAAAATCAACGAATACCGATTGTATTAACTGTACATGACCTGAATTTTTTATACGATTCAAATAAATCCGAAAAGAGAAAAAAAGTATATCAACAAAATTTGCAAACTAAGATCGATAGAGCAACAGCAGTAGTGACCATCTCTTCATTTACTGCCAAAGAGTTAGAGCAGTTTGTAGATATGGGGAATAAAAAAATTACGGTGATATATAATGGCTGCGGAATAGATGAAGCTGTTCAAGCACTAGCTCCTAAAACGACTCCCTCGATTCCTTTCTTATTTACAATAGGTACTATTGCCCCAAAGAAAAATTTTCATGAGCTACTAAAATTATTAATAGGGACCAATTATCAACTCATAGTTGCTGGAATTACCCAGGATGAACAATACAAGCAATTCATCATTACTGAAGCGAACCGATTAGGTGTTGCTCATCAACTGGTATTTACTGGTGCTATTTCAGAAAGCGAAAAATATTGGTACTATCAGCATTGTACAGCCTTTTTATTTCCTTCTTTGGCAGAAGGGTTTGGCTTGCCAGTTATCGAAGCCATGCATTTTGGAAAAACGGTGATTCTTTCAACTGTAGGACCATTGCCCGAAATAGGCGGGTCTGCAGCCCACTATTTTACTGAATACACAGCTCAGGCAATGCAGGAAACATTAAACCAAGCATTGGCAGGTGATGATTTAATGAACCGGCGCGATGCTATTCAGCTTCATGCAAAGCAATTCAGTTGGCAAAAAGCCGCGAATGCGTATCTTCAATTATATAGAACAATCATTTAATTAATTCTAGTTATGGCTTCTCGATTCAAGAAAATGGTAAAAGCTTTTGGTTTGTTGGATGCAATTAAATTGTACGGAAGAGTAAAGATTCAACCATTTGGTAAATTAAATGCGTCGAATTATAAAGGCAGTTTTCATTTAAGAAAAGATACTTCTGATTATTACACTTTCGATCAGGTTTTTTTACGCGATCAATATAATATTCAATTTCCTTTTGAACCCAAAACCATCTTGGATGCTGGGGCAAATATTGGGTTAGCAGCCGTGTATTTTTCGCATCGATATCCTCAGGCAAGTATTGTTGCCATTGAACCTAGCAGTGATAATTTTGCTGTTTTGCAAAAGAATATTGCGCCTTACCAAAATATTAAATCCTATTGTAAAGGCTTATGGAATAAAGATGTTCATTTAGAAATCATCAATACAGACGGAGTTCAAAATGCATTTATGGTTGCTGAAACCACAGCTGATAATCCAAGATCCTTGCCTGCTATTTCTATTGATTCAATTATGAGAGAACAAAACTGGAATAGTATTGATATTTTAAAAGTAGATATTGAAGGATCAGAAAAAGAAGTGTTTGAATTGAATTACGAAAATTGGTTGCCTAAATGCAAGGCCATTGTAATTGAACTACATGATAATATGAAAAGAGGAACTTCTAAATCTGTCTTTAAAGCAGTCAGTCAGTATAATTTCTCTTTTGAAATGCAAGATGAGAACCTCATCTTCATTAATCTTGATTAAACGCTTTTTCGCGCTTCCACCATTTATATCCGATAAATCCAACAATGGCAAAGGGGGCAAATGCCAAGTAAATAATGGCAGAGTTTAGGGAAGCCGCAGGACCATCTCCTAATTGAGATGCTGTTTTAGTGCAAATAGAGCATTGTGCAATCAATGATTCACTGCAACTAAGCAATGTCATTACTAAAACCAATATCCATCTTTTTTGAGTCATTCTAGAACCTTTTCTGTGCAAAGATATGCCATATCAATAACCCTAATTCAACCATATTGTTTATCTTAACCTATAAATTAACAGCATGGAGCAACGCAGGGGTTTTCTGAAAAAAATAGGCGCATTGTCTGGTGTAATAGCAGGCTATGGTATTTTTAATGAACTGAATGCTGGTTCTTTTTCGGATGCTGCGGAAAAAATAGCGCATTTAAGCCCCATCGAAGCGGCCACCAATGAAGACTACTGGCAAGTAATTCAACAGGGGTATACCGTCAATTCCAATGTCATCAACCTCAATAATGGCGGAGTAAGCCCATCTCCCCGTGTGGTTCAAGAAGCGGTAGAAAGGTATAATTCCTTGTCTAATCAAGCTCCTTCCTACTATATGTGGCGAATTTTGGACCAGGGCAGAGAGCCTTTGCGTAAGAAACTGGCATTATTAGCGGGCAGTAGTGCGGAAGAAATTGCTATCAATCGCAATGCAACTGAAGCATTAAATACGGTGATTTATGGATTGAATTTTAACAAAGGCGATGAAATCATTGGCACCAAGCAAGATTATCCGAATATGATTCATGCCTGGAATCAAAGAGCGCTCCGAGATGGAATAGTGTATAAACAAATCAGCTTTGATTTTCCTATAGAAAATGACGAAGCCATTGTAAGTGCATTCGAAAAAGCCATCACCCCTAAAACCAAATTATTGCATGTAACGCATATTATTAATTGGGTGGGTCAAATTTTACCTGTACAAAAAATTTGTGCAATGGCACATCGAAAAGGAGTGGAGGTGTTGGTGGATGGGGCACATAGTTTTGGATTACTCGATTTTAATGTACCCGATTTAGGTTGCGATTATTTCGGCACCAGTTTGCATAAATTTTTAAGTGCACCCATTGGGAGTGGAATGTTGTGGATCAAAAAAGAAAAGATTGAAAAAGTTTGGCCTTTGATCTGTGCCGAAAAGCCCAATAGCTCCGATATAAGAAAGTTTGAAAACCTTGGTACGCGTAGCTTTCCGATTGAACAGGGAATAGGAGAAGCGATTGCTTTTCATACTGCTATTGGCAGTAAACGCAAAGAAGAAAGAATCCGTTATTTAAAAAATTACTGGGCTACTAAAGTAAAAAATGTACCCGGTGTGCGCATACATACTTCATTAAAAGACGAGTATTCATGTGCTATTGCAGGAGTAACAATTGATGGATTAACTCCATTAGAATTAGATCAACAGTTATTTGCAAAGTATAAAATTCATACTGTAGGGATCATTTGGGAAAATATCCGATGCGTTAGAATAACGCCACATGTATATACCAGGCCTGCTGATTTAGATGTATTGGTAGATGCAATTACTACCATTGCAAGATCAACTTATAAAGATGCATCACTGATAAAAACACCCTGATTAAAAGTAAAAACAGGAACAGTAAAATATTAAGCAAACATTCAACTGTTCCTTATTTACTCTTTAAGAAGCTTTCTCTTCTGCTTTCTTAGCTACTTTTTTTCCTTTGGTTGGAGTTACTGGTCTTGACTTACCAAATGAACCCTGGAAACGCTTTCCTTTTGCTGTTTTTTTGTCGCCTCTGCCCATAATAAATTTTTGTAAAATTGATGATTAAAGTGCAAAAATAGAAAAACACCGCCAA
>CALRYA010000015.1:0-97489 GCA_943372285.1 Sphingobacterium thalpophilum
AAATAAACTGCGTAATAGCATCATTAGAAATAAAAAAAGCGATGATAAAGAATAAACCTAAAAAAGCACTCAGAATCATGGTGCCAATCGTTGCCCATTTGATGGGTTTGGCATTCTTTTTTTTCTGTCTTTGTTGAATACTTGGCGGTCTTCTGTCGTCCATCATTAACTTAGTTGTTAATATGGCTTTTAAATGAATCGTATTTACCCCCATCTTTTCATAAATAGATTTGGGTAATAGTAATAAAAAGAGAAAAAAGTTATTGATAAACATGTGGGAAATTTAATCGAATGCTTTCATTAAATCATTTGCGGCTTCACCTAATGAAGAAGTGGCGGTTAAATGAGCGAAAATTTTCTCTAAACTTTCATTGCCCTGCTGTGCTTGTAACTCAGTGAAGCTTCCATCGGCAATTACTTGTCCTTCATTAATTAGAATTATTCGATCACTTACTTTTTCTACCACATCCATCATATGACTGCAATAAAAAATGGTTTTGCCATCTTTAGCCAGCTTACTGATCAGATCTTTTACAATAATTACGCTATTAGCATCTAAACCGCTCAATGGCTCATCTAAAATAATGATATCAGGATTGTGTAATAGGCCAGAAGTGATCAATACTTTTTGCTTCATACCCTTGCTAAAAGTGTCCATGCGATTATTCATATTGGCCTCCAACCCAAATGCAGTAAGCATTTTATGAATTCTTTCCGTAGCAACTATTTTTGGAATATCGTATAGTTCTGCCATCAAACCTAAGAATTCAACAGGTGTGAGTACATCATATAGTTCTGCTAATTCAGGTACATAACCAATTTTGCGCTTTACTGCAACAGGGTCTTCTTTTAAATCGATACCTGCAACAGTTACTTGTCCATCATAGTCGGAAATCAAGCCACATAGTATTTTTACTGTTGTGCTTTTGCCAGCTCCATTCGGCCCGATATAACCGATTACTTGTCCTGCATCAATCGAGAGATCGATTCCTTTAAGTACTTGCTTTTCTCCGTAGTTTTTAAATACTCCCTTGAGTTGTATGATTGGTTCCATTGGTATTAGATAATATCGATAAATATATATAAAACTGCTTAGATTTTGTATCCTTTTATGGAATAATGAATCTGGATTAATCGCTTCAAAATATTTTTATAGCCAAAAACGACAGCCCGAAAAGAATCAGTAGTTTAGCTGCATGAAATCTGCGTTAATCAAGCTACATATTGCCGTAATCTTAGTAGGTTTTACGGGAATCTTGGGCGTTTTGATTAGTCTTAACGAAATGTTACTGGTTTGGTATCGAATCTTTATTACTGTTATTAGTTTAATCGTTCTTTTATTCTTTTCAGGAAAATTGACTTTGTTGCCCAAACCAACTATCATCAAATTATTTTTCTTTGGCGCCATTATTGCATTGCATTGGGTTTGTTTTTACGGAAGCATCAAACTTTCTAATGTGTCAATTGGCCTGGTTTGTTTTTCCGCCACCGGAATATTTACCTCTTTGTTAGAGCCTTTAATTATTACCAAGAAAATTCGTTGGGTAGAAGTATTATTGGGCTTATTGAGTCTTGCGGGTATTTATTTAATCTTTCATTTTGATGCCAGATACCAAACTGGTATTCTGGTTGGAGTGATTTCTGCAGCATTGGCTGCTTTATTTTCTGTGCTGAATAAAAAAAATATTGCCATTGCTACACCACAAGTAATCATGTTGTACGAGTTGAGCGGTGGTTTATTGGTGTTGACTATATTAATGCCGCTTTATTTATACCTATTCCCTACAAAATCCATCTTTCCGAGTTTAACTGATTGGGGCTGGTTACTCATTTTAAGTTGGGTATGTACGATTGTTGCAATGAAATTGATGTTAGAAGCTTTACATAAAGTGTCTGCATTTACGCAAAACCTAAGTTTGAATTTAGAGCCGGTATATGCAATCATACTAGCTTTCATTTTGTTTCATGAAAATGAGCAACTAGAGTCCAGTTTTTATTATGGGGTAGGACTAATTTTATTGTCTGTTGTTTTACAAATGGCTAGGGTAGTTGTTGGTAAACGTAATTAAAACTCAAGGATAAAGCCTAAAGTAGGAGTTACGTTTGCATCATTATTATTTAATAAAAATGGAATTGCATTGCTTCCATTTTGCTGAATCGGCTGGCCATTGGTAGTTAAGAATGCAGTATTGTCAGCGTTTCTCTTAAATGTATAGGTGTCGGGCGCAGGGCTTTTTGCTAAGTACCAGTTTTGTATATCAATGAAAAAATCCAATGTTACTTTTTTGAAATACCATTTTTTGTCAATACGGATATCACTGCTATTGAAATTATTCAATCGTTGATTATTGGTTTGAGTAAAGTCTAATACTCCAGTTCCTAGTGTTAAGTAATTGGTTCTGCTTGCAAGCATATCATATGGCGTAAAAGGAACTCCACCCTGGAATCGAAACTTCAAGCCCAATTCCCAGTTACGATTGAATTTATAACCTCCTAATAATGATAGTAAATGTCTGTTATCCCATGAACTGGCAGTGTAGTTTAAATTAGCATTGGTATACTGACTGTAGAAAAACGTATAGCTCAATACTCCGTAAAATCGTTTGCTCAATTTTTGTTGTGCAAAGAATTCAAAACCATATGCCCTTCCTTTACCATTGGTACTGATATCTTCATTTCCTAGTACGTTAAAATCAGCGCCTTGATTGGATAAGCTAATTCCATTTCTAACACTAACGGGTACATTATTATATTGTTTATAAAAAGTTTCAAAAGTGAATCTTGTTGCAGTAGAAGGAAGATACTCTACGCCAGCAACATAATGTGTGCTCCTCGTATAATCACCATCTTTGTTTACATAATTGCCGGCATTGTCTTTAAATCCTAGTGCTGTATAAGGAAGTATTTTGTAATAAGAACCAACAGAAGCATTCAATGTCCATTTATCGCTCAATATATAACTCAACGCGATACGAGGAGACAAAGTTTTTAACGGGTTCATGCCTGTAGTAGTAAATGTATTTTGGTCGAATCTTAATCCACCGCTAATTCCCAGTTTATTATCCATGAATCGTTTGCCTACTTGTGTAAAAGCGCCAAAACGTCCCATGCTAATTGAACCGGCAAAATTATTTACCACTGCAGGTATAAGAACATTACCACTGTTATCGGTTACTGCTGCTTTAATGATCTGTTGGGTGGTATTGGTTTGTGATACCAATTGTGCTACTGCTCCGTAGCTTATTTTCCATCCAGCATAAGTTTTGTTTACATCAAAACGCAATTTGTTTTCGGTTTCTCTTGATTGAAAATACAATGTTCTAATTCCCTTTACAGGTCCCAGATTGTTTTCGTATTTCTCTAATTGATTGTCAAATTCATTTCTGCTTATGGCTAAATTCCAAAATCCATTATTTAATAAATGTTTGATACTTGCTCCAACAGTATAGTTCCATTGATTGATAGCTGGGCTACTGTTGAGTGCATATAACTTTTCTGGAGTCGCTGTTTTTGGAGCAGCAAAACTGAATTCATCAATAGCAGCTACTCCTAAGAAACTAATAGATGTTTTTTTATTGATTTGATGACTGATTTTATATTGAAAATCCCAGTAGTTTGGTCGAATAGGTAGATCAATTGCTTGAAACAATAGTTGCAAGTAACTTCTACGTGCAGAAGCCAAAAATGTAGTTCTTCTATCTTTAGAAAGTGGTCCATCAAAAGTGGTGGCAAATTCTGTTCCACTTAATCTAATATTACCTTGTAATTTATTGCTGTTGCCTTTTTTCTGTTTGAATTCAAAAACCGATGAAAGTGCATTGTCATATCGAGCATCAAAAGCAGATGAGCTTAGTTTTACTTCTTCAATAAAGCTTACGTTGAGTATTCCTGCTGGGCCACCAGCGCTTCCTTGTGTTGAAAAGTGATTGATTACTGGTATTTCTATTCCATCTAAATAGTACACGTTTTCATTGGGGGCACCACCTCTGATAATGATATCGTTTCTAAAGCCAGCAGTGCTTGCTGTTCCGCCAACACCAGGAAGGGCTTGAATTACTCTTGAAATGTCAAAATTACCTCCAGGATTAGACTTGATTTCTTCTGTGGTAAGTCTTTGAACACTTAATGGGGTTTCGAGGGTGGCTGCTTTGGCTGATTTATTCCGGTTAGTAGATGATACAGTAACATCTGAGAGTTGAGTTACAGCTGGTTCCATTTCAATAACCAAAACGTTTTCATTACCAGTAGTAATGGCAATATTGAATTTTGTTTGTGGGAGAAATCCAAGGGCTTTAAAAACAACTGTGTAAGAGCCCGAAGCTATATTACTTATTCTAAATTTACCCAAACTATCAGTTAGGCTGGTTTGTGTACCAATTTGGATAGAAGCGCCCATGATGGGTTTTTGCAAGGATTTATCGAGAATTTGTCCGGCAATAACACCGTTTTTCTGAGCAGAAGATATAGTCAATTGGAATAAAAATGCAATAGAAAACAAGGCTTTTTTCATAGAAATCATCATTTTTTCACTATTTATCAATTACACCGATATAACAGTATTTTATGTGTTTTGTTTAATTATATTCGTAATCCACAAAATTAACTAGAACATGAGAATATTTATGCTATTTGGCTTGTTGTTATTTACAACATCAGCTCTTTTTGCCCAAAAAAAACCATTGGATCATTCAGTCTATGATGGATGGCAAAATATTGCAGAGCGATTACTCAGTAATGATGGAAAATATGTAGCATTTACTGTTACTCCGCAAGAAGGAGATGGTGTTTTGTATGTAAAAACTACAGACGGTTCTGCCAAAGCAGAAATTGCTCGGGGATATAATGCAACAATCACCGATAATAGTAAATTTTTAGTGTGTAGAATTAAACCTTTATATGCCGATACGCGTGATGCTCGAATCAAAAAGAAAAGGCCAGATGATATGCCCAAGGATTCCCTGGCAATTGTTGAATTGGCTACTGGAAAACTGACTAAAATAGCTCGTATTAAAAGCTTTAAAGTGGCAGATGAAAACGCCAATGTGGTGGCTTATTTAATGGAAAAAGCTTTACCTGCCCCTCCAGCACCACGAGCTGAAATGGATTCCGCTGCAAGAGTAAATGCGATGGTAAATATGGCAGATAGTTTAATGAAAGTGGTGGATAGCTTACGCAATAAAGCCAATGATGTTAAGCTGAAAGGAATAAGCGTATTGCAAACTCCTCGTAGAAATGGTCCGCCGGCGCCTAGAGCTGCTGAAGATCCTTTTGAAGAAGGAACCGATTTGATCGTAAGAAATTTAGCAACAGGGGAAGAAAAAGTATATAAGTTGGTAAGCGAATATTTTTTTAATAAAAAAGGAAATGTATTGTTGTATGAAACTTCCAAAAAAACGGGAGATGCAAAAGTAAAACCAACCGTTGTTAGAGTAGACCTTTCATCTGGAAGCTCCGCAACAATTCTTGCTGGATTTAATGATGCAAAAAGCTATCGTATGGACGAGTCTGGAAAGCAATTGGCTTTTGTGGCTGAAAGAGATAGTAGTGCAAAGTCTTTACAAAAATTTTACAAATTGTATTATCATACTCAAGGAGCAGATAGCGCTTTGATGATTGTAGACAAAAATACAAAAGGTGTTCCGAATAATTGGATGGTGAGTGATAATGGTCAAGCCATCACTTTTAGTAAAACTGGTAAGCGTTTGTTTTTTGGAACGGCACCGATCTTACCTGTGAAAGATACCCTTACACCTGAATTTGATAGAGTGAGTGTGGATGTTTGGAATCACAAAGACGATTATATTCAACCAGTACAATTACGCAATCTAAATCAGGAATTAGCAAGAGCGCATGTTGCACGTTACGATTTTGATTCAAAAACGGTTGTTCAATTGGGTGGGTTGGCTTTTAGAAATATTCTTCAAACCAATGAAGGAGACGGCGCCGTGTTTTATGGGGCAAGTGATGAAGGTAAAAGAATAGCTACACAATGGCAGGGAAATGGATTGAATGATATTTATGAAATAAACCCAGAAACAGGGGTAAAAAAATTGATCGCTAAGGATTTTAAAGGAAATGTAATTCCTTCATCTACCGGAAAATATTTGGGTATGTATGATGCTATTAAACGTCAATATTTTTCATACAATTCAGTTGATCAAAAAGTAAATGCAATAGCTAAAGATGTAAAGCAACCCTTGTATGATGTGGATAATGATGTGCCAGATAATCCTGGTCCTTATGGTATAGTAGGTTGGATGGAAAATGACACACATGTTTTGGTTTATGATCAGTTTGATATCTGGAAACTAGATCCAAATGGTGTTGCAGTTTCTGAATGTGTAACAAAAGGGCTGGGAAGAAAAAACAAATACACTTTTAGAAACATTGTGTTAAATAGGGAAGAACGTGTTATAAAGCCTAATCAATTATTGTTATTGTCTATTTTTAATGAAACAGATAAAGGCAGCGGGTTGAAGTATTACACAATGGGTGATTCATTTGACTTGCCTGCAGGATTAAAGCAAACTTATCCTGTTCGTATTGCTAATGCAATAAAGGCAAAAGATGCAATGGTATTGAGTTATAGTTCAGAAACTTATCAGCGTAGTGCAGATATCAAAATTGTTTCTTCAGTTGATACTGGTACTATTATTGGTAGAAAAGAAATTGCAGGTGGCAAGTCTTTATATCAGCCAAACCCACAACAAGCCAATTATAACTGGGGTACTGCAGAATTATTTAAATGGAAATCTTATACTGGAAGAGAAGCAGAAGGTATTGTATACAAGCCTGAAGATTTTGATCCTTCAAAGAAGTATCCTATGATTGCTTATTTCTATGAACGCAGTAGTGATGGATTATATGCTTATCAGCCTCCTTCACCAACTCCTTCAAGACTCAATATTTCATTTTTTGTAAGTAGAGGTTATATTGTTTTTGTTCCAGATATTTGGTATAAAACGGGATACCCAGGACAAGGTGCTTATGATTATATTGTTAGTGGTACAAGGGCATTGGTTGCAAAGGGTTATGTTGATAGTACTAAGTTGGGATTACAAGGTCAAAGCTGGGGAGGATATCAAATTGCTCATTTAATTACTCGCACCAATTTATATGCTGCCGCTTGGGCAGGAGCTCCAGTGGCCAATATGACCAGTGCTTATGGTGGAATAAGATGGGGAACTGGTTTAAACAGGCAGTTTCAATATGAGAAAACGCAAAGTAGAATCGGAGCAAGTTTATGGGAAAAAACCAATTTGTACTTAGAGAATTCTCCACTGTTTCATTTTCCTAAAGTTAAAACGCCAGTTGTAGTAATGGCCAATGACGCTGATGATGCAGTGCCTTGGTACCAAGGAATAGAAATGTATACTGCATTGCGTAGGTTGGGTAAGCCAGTTTGGATGCTCAATTACAATAATGAAGCCCATAATCTGGTTGAGCGAAAGAATAGAAAAGATATTCAGATTCGCGAGCAACAATTCTTCGATTATTTATTAAAAGGAGATAAGCCTGCCAAATGGATTGCTGAAGGTGTACCTGCAGTTATGAAGGGAAGGGATTTGGGATTAGGCTACTGAGAATTATGAATTAAGAAAGAAGAATTAAGAGATAAGAGATATAAGATAAGAGATATAAGATAAGAGATATCAGATACTTTTAATTATTTATTGTTTTGATTTGGAATGAATAAAATGCTTCCTTTTACAATTTGTGAAGGGGAGTATTTTTTTAATAATTTGCATTTTATGAATAAAGAATTGGTATTTAAATTTTGTTTTTTTGGAGGATTGATTTTAGCTCCAATAGGAGCATTTTTTAAAATTGCACACTTCAATTATTATGAGCCATTTTTGATATTCGGAGTGATGCTATCCATAATTTTTATTTTTTTATCGATTATTGAAGTGGCTTCATCCAATAGAATTGGGAATAATGAAAAAGTGATGTGGCTTATTTGCTTTATTTTTTTGAATGGTCTAACTGGGATACTATATTATTTCATGGGTAGGAAAAGAATTAAAAATTAATATGGAATCAGCTTATTCGCTGAATCACATGTATAATAATTTCTAAATTCTTGAAAAAAGACAAGCTTTATTGTTATTTCAATTTGAAAGGTCCATTCTTAATTACTTGTTTGGTCCTTCATTTGATGGGGTTTGCAAAAAAAAGAATTTATCCAATTGAAATGGTAGTTGGGTTCTCCAATTTAATTGTGGTTGGAAAAATCACATCCATTACCCCTAATTCTTATCAATTTGAAATAACTGAAACGATAAAGGGATCCCCCAGAAAGAATATTACTGTAATCAAATTTGAAGAATGGACATGTGATATCAGATTTGGGCCATATGTTATTGGTCAGCAATTACTCTTGTTTCTTGTTAAAAATGGACCCTATTATGAAATAGTGAATGGTGGTTCTGGGGAGATACCTATACAGTTAAATACTATCACTTTTCAATTTGAATCATTTGATGAAAATAAGTTTATCCCTTACAAAATGTCTTTAAGGGAATGTTTAGATGGGTTATTATTTTTTAATCAATGTTTCCGTATGACTGGTAAGTATAATGATTTTAGAAATGAGCCAACCTTTAGGCAAATTTGTGATGATGCTTGTTTAGCTCAATCAAATAAGTTGAGAGATTTTAAAGAATGGCTCATAAATAAAATGAGTAAATATGAAATCCATAGATGATAAAAAGTAGAAATAACTATACAGTATTTTTTAAATTCATATCAAATAGTTAAATTGTATTTCAAATCGCCAGCATGAAAAAAGACAAAATCATCTATTGGATATCAACTTCGCTTATTTTCTTATTCGAAGGAGTATTGCCAGCACTCACTTCTCAAACTGAAATGGCTAAGGAAGGTATAAGTCATTTGGGATATCCGGAGTATTTTGGAGTAGCGTTGGTTGTGTTCAAAGTGTTAGGGGCATTGACTTTAATGATTCCTGTTGTTCCGAAATGGCTGAAAGAATGGGCTTATGCTGGTTTTGTTTTTGATTTTCTTTTTGCTTCAATCAGCCATACTGTAATTGATGGATGGGGTTTTGAAACAATATTCCCATTATTGGTATTGGGAGTTTTAATGGTGTCCTATACTTATTTTCATAAGTTAAATCCGCAAAAACAATAATTGAAAAAAGCCATCATCAAAGGTTTTGGTAAATCTGACCAGCTTGACTTTATTGATGTATCAATACCTTCAATCAATGAACAAGAAGTATTGGTTAAGGTTAAAGCTGCATCGGTAAATCCCAAAGATACATTTATTCGAAAAGGGCGATACAAAGCCCTAACTGGTTCTCGATTTCCAATGGGTGTTGGTTTCGACTATGCTGGTGTAGTAGAACAATCAAATATTGCGGCATTTCAAAAAGGAGATGCTGTTTTTGGTATGGTGAATGGTTGGGCTGGTAAAACATTTGCCGAATATGTAGCCGTTGGTAAAAACGAGATTTGTCATGTACCAAAAAATATTGAACTAACTGAAGCTGCATCCATTCCTTTGGTTGCTCAAACGGCATTACAGGCTTTAGCAGATATTGGGAAAATTAAAGAAGGATACCATATATGTATCAATGGTGCTTCTGGTGGTGTTGGTACAATGGCTATCCAAATAGCAAAATCATTTGGGGCAATAGTAACCACATTAACCTCGCCCGCTAATTTTGAATTATGTAAATCTTTAGGAGCAGATAGTACATTGGATTATGCCAATATGCCCAATTTGGACTCTTCTTTTGATATTTATTTTGATGTATTTGGCAACCAATCTTTTTCTTCCGTAAAAAACCTTTTGTCTCAAAGAGGAGTTTATATTTCAACTGTACCAAGTAAGCAATTATTGTTGCGTCAATACTTTATCAATCCATTCTCCAGTAAGAAAGCTGCTTTGGTAATTGTACAATCAACAATTAAAAAATTGCAATGGATTAAAACAAATATTGAATTGGGTATATTAATACCAATAATAGATTCCATTTTCCCATTTTCAGATCTTGCCAAAGCTCAATCTAAAGTGGAAACCAAAAGAACCAAAGGAAAAGTAGTGGTATTGATTAATTAAGCTTGTTCCAAGGCTGTTTTGAACTCTTGTAATTCCTTGCGGTTGAATGGGTGTTCGTAGTTCTCCAATAACTCCACAAAATATTCAAAAGTACTTTGCTCATCTGTAGCTTCAAAATCTTCGATTTCAATATCAAATGATTTGTTATTTGCTAAATGTTCGTAAGCCAAACGCACTGTCTTTGTAAGCATTGGGTCTTCAATTGCCAAAAAATGACTGCGCAAAGTTTTTAAGTCAGCAATGGTATTATCCTTTGCAACATTACTAGGGTCAAACTCTTTTAGAATTTTTTTACAAAGGTTGGTAGCTTCAATTTGGGTCATAATTACTGTATTTTCTAGCCTTTCAAGGTCGCAAATATAGCCCTTTTATGGACTAAATTATACAGTTTAATGGGTTTCTATTTTATTCGTCTTTTTGTAGGTACTTTTATACTATGGACGATTTAAATTCAAAGCCTCCCAGGCGCGAAAGATATAAAGGGACTCACCCTAAAGGATTTAAAGAAAAATATAAAGAACTGCAGCCTCAAAAATATGGCGAAGACATCGCTAAAGTAATACAACAGGGTAGAACCCCAGCTGGTATGCATATTTCAATATGTGTAAATGAAATTATGAATTTCTTACAGATTCAACCTGGTCAAATTGGCCTGGATGTAACTGTTGGATATGGTGGTCATAGTTTGGCAATGCTCAAACAATTAATGCCTGGGGGTAAATTATATGGGATTGATGTTGATCCTATCGAATTGCCCAAAACAAGGAAAAGATTACAAGATCTTGGATATGGAGAAGATTCATTGATTCTTCAAAAAATGAATTTTTCGGATATCGATCAGATTTTTTATCAATCAGGTCCTTTGAATTTTATCTTGGCCGATTTAGGCGTTTCTTCTATGCAAATTGATAATCCTGAAAGAGGATTTTCTTTAAAACTAGACGGGCCATTAGATCTTAGATTGAACCCTTCCACTGGAAAATCAGCTGCTGCATTTTTAAAAAAATCTACCCAGCAACAGTTAATGGACTTATTGATCGAAAATTCAGATGAGCCTCATGCTGCAAAAATTGCTGCGGCTATTTTCGAAAAAATAAGTTCTGGCCAGTTTATTGAAACGACTGCTCAATTAAAAGAGGTAATAGAAGATGTTTTGTGCAACTTAAATGCTTCAACCAGAAAAGAAGAAATCAGAAAATCATGTCAGCGTTGTTTTCAGGCTTTAAGAATAGAAGTAAATAAGGAGTTTGAAGTATTGGATAAGTTTTTAGCAAGATTGCCTTCAGTGTTAGCACCTGGCGGAAGGGTAGCCATTCTTTCATTTCATTCAGGAGAAGACCGTAGAGTTAAAAAATCATTCCAAACTTATTTTAGAGAAGGGGTTTATGCTGAAATAGCTGAAGAGCCTATAAGGCCATCTATCGCAGAAATTAATAGCAATCCAAGAGCAAAATCTACTAAATTTAGATGGGCAATTAAAAGTTAGGGTGATCAATTATATAAATTAAATAATTAAGTGACTAATAAATGTTTTTTAAATGAAAAATTTACTTCTTCTATTATGTCTATTGGTTTTTGATGTTGCCATTAATGCTCAACAGGTTAAAGTTAGTCAGCCAAGATCTGGTGCCACTGGTTCATGGCGTATGTTGGGTTCTGTTCAAGCAAACCTAAAAGCAGACCATGATGTAATTGTTGTTGCCGGGCCTTATGATTTTTTTAGAAAATTAAAATTTAAAGTAACCAATGCCTCATTAAATATGCAGCGAATGATCGTTAGATACGACGATGGGGGAAGGCCAGAAAATATTGATGTTCGATACAATATTCCTCAAGGCGGAGAGAGTAGGATCATTGATCTGATAGGGGGGAAGCGTAAAATCAAATCTGTTGAATTTTGGTATGATACCAAAGGTATTTTAAATGGAAGGGCCAATGTAACCCTGTTAGGAATTAAATAAACCGTTATAAATATTTAATATTTAAATACTCATCATGCATTTGAGATTGATCATCATTTTTTTGCTTTTGAGTCAATTTTGTTTAGCTCAAAAAAAGCCCAATATCATTTTCATTATGGTAGATGATATGGGCTATGCTGATTTGGGTTGTTATGGAAGTAAAATTAATAAGACACCTTTTATTGATCAAATGGCTAATGATGGTGTGAAACTTACTCAAGCTTATTCAGCAGCCCCTGTTTGCACTCCTAGTAGAACAGCATTCATGACTGGTCGTTATCCTGCAAGAACAACAGTTGGCTTGTATGAACCACTGGATTGGACTTCTGGCGATAGTTTGGTTGGGCTCAGTGCTGAAACTCCTTCATTGCCAAGTCTAATTAAGAAAGCGGGGTATTCAACACATTTAATTGGAAAATGGCATTTAGGTTTTACGCCAAAATTCAACCCCAGAGCCAATGGATTCGATTCTTTTTTTGGCTATCATGGTGGAGGAGTTGATTATATTAGCCATACTGACCCTGCTGGTAATTTAGATTTATATGAGAATGAAAAGCAAATTAAGCAGGAAGGTTATCTTACTGATTTATTTGCAGAAAGAGCGGTAAATATCATTCAACAAAAACACAAGCAGCCCTATTTTTTAAGTGTACAATTCAATGCGCCACACTGGCCATGGCAATCTCCTGGAGCAGCTGTATATCCGTTGGGGGGCAAAGAATCTAAACAAGGGGGTTCTATTGAAATTTATAAAGCCATGATTGAAAGTTTAGATGCTGCAGTTGGAAAAATCTTAGCGGCAGTAAAAGTCACTGGCCAAGCAGAAAACACGTTGATTGTATTTACGAGTGATAATGGGGGAGAGCGTTTTTCGGATATGGGTGGATTTAAAGAAAAGAAATTTGTTTTATGGGAAGGAGGAATAAGAGAGCCTGCAATTGTTGTTTGGCCTAAACATATTAAAGCAGGCACTATTTCAGATCAACCAACAATTCATATGGATTTTACCGCTACATTTTTGGCAATTGCAGATGCAAAGCAAAATCAACTTACGCCAATGGATGGCATCAATATACTTCCCATTTTACAGAAAACCAGCAATCAGATTGATCGAACATTTTTCTGGAGGGTGTTTCAACGAAACCAACAAAAAGCCATTCGCTCTGGTGATTGGAAATATTTGCAAACAGAAAAAGAAGCGTTTCTATTTAATTTAAAAACAGATCCTTTTGAAGATCATAATTTGAAAAATGATAACCCCATCATGTTCAATCAACTAAAAGAACAATATGCAATTTGGGAACAACAGATGCTAAAGCCCATTCCACTTCCTAAAAAGAGTTAATCTTTTTTCAAAGCCAGATAAACTCCATTGGTCCATCCAAATCCATCCTGATTGGGATATTCACCACCACCTGCTGAAATGGAAATGTCGGAAACATTGTATTTCTCCATCATTTTACCGGTTTCAGCATAGGTTTTTTCATTTAGTGTAAGCCAGTTGTTTTTTATTTTTGCCGCAGTTTTGTTGTTCATGTCCACAGATACTAAACCCTTATAAGTGATCCATTGTAAAGGGGCCCAGCCATTAGGGGCATCCCATTGTTGTCCCGTATTTTGGGTAGTTGTCATTAATCCCCCTGCTCGAAGCAATTTTTCTTGAATGGTTTGCTCCACTAATATTTTTTGTTCAAATGTAGAAATGTGAGAAAATAAAGGGAAAGCGGCTGCCAATGTATAGTGCGGGGTATGCGCTCTTTTCTCAAATTGATAATCAAAGAAAAATTGTAGTTCCTCGTTCCAACAAAAATGCTGTATGGCTTTTTTTCTTTCTCCTAATTTCATTAGATAGGATTTTCCTTTTGCCTGATCATTTTTATTAAAGTAGGCCATAGAAATCATCACTTCCAGAAAACCCAACATGCAGTTTAAATCGATTGGAATTATTTTAGTTGTTTCGATACTATGCATATTGATTCCATCGGCAAACCATCTACTGCTGAAATCCCAGCCCGATTCTGCTGCAGCTCTAATATCTCTATAGACTTCTTCAAAAGGACGATTTGATTGGCTTGCTATATGTTTGTCCTCAATAAATGCTTCTGGTCGGGGAGTATCTTTGTCGTCCCAATATCTGTTCAAAATCATTCCATTCGATAGTCGTACAACCCTTCGATGTGTTTGATTCTGTGGACCTAGTTTTTCAACTCCATCCATCCAGAATTGATATTCCTTTTCTAGTGGTGCCAAATAATCTTGCAAAATATGGTCCCCCTTTACCTCCATTAAAATGGTGATCATTAAAGCGAAAAAAGGTGGTTGAGATCTGCTTAAATAATAGGTTCTGTTTCCATTAGGTATATGACCATATTGATTGATTAAATAGGCGAAATTATTCACCATATTTTCGATCAAATCAATTCTTCCACTTTCTTTCAAACCCAACATGGTAAAATAACTGTCCCAGTAATAAATTTCTCGAAACCTTCCTCCAGGAACAATATAAGGATATGGCAATGGAATTAAAGTGCCCGCAGCAGCATCTGGTTGACGGGTTAATTCATTCCATAAATCATTCAAGTGTTCTTTGATTGGTTTGTTGTCAGAGCTATAAATGCTTTTACTTTCCGAAGGATAGGTAAAATGTGTTTCAATAAAATGTATTAAGCTAAATTCATTCTCTTCTCTTTCTAATTCATACAACATCAAAATTGTTTCTGCTGATGATTTGGGTACGCAATCAACAAAAAATTTGGAGTCAGCAAATATTCCACTTTGCTGTACGTCTTCATAAAGAGGGGAGAGAGATTCGATGTGCAACATAATAGATATTAAGTTATTGGTTATTGGTTATTGGGTTATTGGGTTATTGAGTCATAACTATTAAACTGGTAACTAATCACAACAGTCAACTTAATAACTTAATAACAGATAACTAAGTGATAGCTTTAGGTTGTTTCAATTGTAATTTTCTAAAAAAGAATAAGCAGATTATTAATATCGTCATTGGAATCAGTGAAAAATAAAATGCATTTTGCCCGCCGTATTTCTCGAAAATGTTTCCAGTAATGATCGATCCTGTTGTGCCTCCTAGTGCTGAAAAAATAATGATCAGCCCAGACATCATTCCGTGCTTGGCTTTTGGCAACGTACTTAAGATGACAGAATTTACGGCAGGGTATATCGGAGCAAGTAACAAGCCAATCATTGGGAAAATAAATGCAGCAATTGGTGCGTCGCCCCAGCCTGTAATAGCAGACCCGCCTTCATTTTTTGCTAAAGGAATTGCCAGAACTACCAAGCCTCCTGCGGCTATCAAACAAATGCTCAATACTATTAACCAATTAAATCGTTTTAATAACAGACCTGCTAAAAATCTTCCTAAAGCAGTTGATCCTGCCAATATGCTGGCCATCTGAATACTTAAAGCAAGGGGTAATAATAAAACCTGATTATTAAATGTTGGCAACCAGCTCATAATACTTTGTTCTATCAATACATAAAAAAAAGCACAAGAAATAAAGATCAACACCAATGGGCTAGCCAATAGTTTAAACATTTGTCTGAAATCATTTAATAAAGACCCTCCTTCAGGTTGCTGAACAGCGGATTCGTCTAGTGGAGTTGTAAGTAATAAAACAAATGCCAGAGCAGCCAATGTCCCCAACAAATAATAGACTTTAAGCCATTCTGTTGATTGTGGATTTTTATTGTCAACAAAATAACTGAAAATAAAATACCCGGTTAAAATACCAATCATGAAAAATGATTCTAAAAAACTCATTAAGCTTATATGTTCTTTTTCAGATTTGGTTACTAAGCCGATGATACTGTATACCGACATTTTAATTAATGCAAAACTACTTCCGACTGCAGCGAATAATAATTTAGTAGCCATAAAACTATTAGAGCTTGGCATCATTAAACAAATAACTGCAACAAAGCCTAATGCAAAAAGCATCGCATTTTTATAGCCTACCCTTACTATATATGCGGAAACTAAAAATGATACCATTGCAATACTTAGGTCTTTAAATCCCTCTAAGATGGAGGCTTCCCCCTGGCTAATGCCATAATTGTTTTGTACTTGCAAGATCACAGTGCCCACGCTATTTAATAAAATGGCAAACACAAAATAGTTGATGAATAAGACTGTTTTTATTTTCCAGAACTTCATTGGCAATAATTAATGAGTTAATGTACAAATAAGAATTCAGAAAATGGTTTTTTCGGTATTAGTTTTGAAATTATAGCTTTAGTTATGTTAGAATAGTAACTTTATCAGTCAATTCAAACTTTATATGCAAAAATGGCTATTAATAATTGGCGCTTTTTTTCTTATCTCTTGTAAATCAAAAAATATGACCAACCATATAGCATTTCGATTAAAACCTGGAGCCGATTTAAAGCAATCTTTGGATTCAGTCGTAAAAGCCAATGATATTAAAGCAGGGTGGATCATTACTTGTGTTGGTAGTTTAACTGATTATTCTATTCGATTTGCCAATCAACCAGAAGGAACTAAGGGGGTTGGTCATTTTGAAATTGTTAGTTTGGTGGGTACTCTTTCCACAGAAGGATCTCATGTACATATTGGAGTTGCAGATTCTACAGGTAAAACCATCGGGGGACATTTAATGGATGGTTGTAAAATATATACTACTGCAGAAATAGTCATCGCTTCTTCAGCTGAGTTTAATTTCATTAGGAAAGAAGATGGGACCACTCCTTGGAAAGAATTGCAAGTTGAAAAGTTAAAGGATTATTAATATTCCCTATTGCTTTTTACTTTATTCAATCAAAACTGTCTAATTTTTTTAACTCTGTTACATCATTATATTTGTAATCTAATTAATCATTATGAAACAATTCTTAGTTCTTTTGATGTCAATGTTTATTGCTACATTTTCATTGATGGCCCAAAATACATGGCCCAAAGAAATGAAATTAGCTGATGGCACTGCATTGACCATTTATCAACCTCAACCTGAGTCTTTAAATGGGAATAAAATCACTGGTAGGTCGGCAATTTCGATCAAGAAAACACCAAGTGCGGAGCCTGTTTTCGGAGCGATTTTTTATGCTGGTACATTTACTACGGATAAGAATTCGCGCATGGCCGTATTAGAAACCCTGACAATAACAAACGCTAAATTTTCTGGAGATACAGATAAAGATAAAATAGATAAAGTAGCTGCTGCTATTGAAAAAGAAGTGCCAACATGGAACTTGCAATTCTCTATTGATGATATGGTAGCTTCTATCAAGAAAGACAATAATAGCGCAGCCAATGATCAATTTAAGAATGATCCTCCAAAAATCATCTATACCGAAAAGCCAACAACTTTGGTGATTTTAGATGGAGAACCTAAAATTCAAAAAGACAAAGATCTTGATGCAGATAGGGTAGTGAATAGCCCCAATTTAATTTTCAAAGAAGGCAATCAATGGAACCTTTACTTAGGAGGTATTTGGTATAAGTCTTCTTCTATAACAGAGGGTTGGAAACCCAATTCTAGTTTAAGTAAAAAGGTACAATCAGTAAATGAACAAATTAAAAAGCAAGAGACTGAAGCTAATGGAGGAAAAGCAATAACTGCCGAGCCTGTGGCTACTGTTATTATTGTTGCAACTGAACCAACTGAGTTACTTCAATCAAAAGGTGTTGCAGATTATAAAAATATTCAGGGCACATCATTGCTTTATGTTGGAAATTCTTCCAATGAAATTTTTAAAGATATCAATACCCAAAAGACCTATGTTTTATTAGCAGGTAGATGGTATAATTCAAACAATTTAAATGGACCATGGAACTATATTGCCGCCGATAAATTGCCTGAAGATTTTGCTAAAATTCCTGAAGGGTCTGAAAAAGATGGTGTGCTTGCCAATGTAGCAGGTACAGACGCCGCTGAAGAAGCAAAAATTGATGCAGAAATTCCACAAACGGCTAAAGTAGATCGTAAAACTGCTTCAGTAAAAGTGGAATATGATGGAGCTCCAAAATTTTCAGCTATACAAGGAACCACATTGAAAGTTGCAGAAAATAGCAATGTAACTGTCATGCAAGAACAGTCTGGAAAATATTTCGCTTTAGATAATGGTATTTGGTTTACATCCAATAATAGCAATGGACCCTGGGAAGTGGCCAATGAACGCCCTAAAGATGTAGAAAATATTCCAGCTAGTAGTTCTGCCTACAATACCAAATATGTTTATGTATACGACCATACCCCTGAAGTAGTTTATGTGGGCTACACAGCAGGTTATATGGGCGGATATGTTTATGGACCTACTGTTGTATACGGAACTGGTTTCTATTATAATCCTTGGTATGGTTCAGTATATTATCCTAGACCAATTACTTGGGGTTTTGGATTTGGATACAACCCATGGACTGGATGGAGCATGGGCATTGGATTTAATGTAGGATTTATGCATGTTGGTATTGGATTTGGTGGTGGATATGGTTATGGAGGAGGTTGGTTCGGACCTCCCATGTATCGTCCTCCTTATCGTCCACCATATTACGGCGGAGGTTATTATGGTAACAGAAGACCTGGAGGTAACACTTTTGTGAATAATGGAAATATCAATATTAACACCGGTAATGGAAACATTTACAATAATAAAAGAGGAGGGGTTAGTACAAGGAATATAGATCGTACTTCCATTGGAAATAACAACAGTAAAATTTCCAATAATAACAGACCCAATAACAAACCTACAAGTAATAATAGCAGACCAAATAATGTTTTTTCTGATAGAGATGGAAACGTATTTCAAAAAGACAATAAAACCAATAATTGGAATCAGCGTGATAATAAAACCAATCAATGGAAACCATCAACCGATAATAATCGGATGAGAGATTTAGATCGTGAATCTAAAGCCAGAGACAGGAGCAATACTCGTGACAGAAATTTTAATAATTATCAAAACAATCGAAAAGCTACTCCATCGAATAGAATGCCTGCTTCAAGACCTGCAGGTGGTGGAGGAAGAGGGAGAAGAGGATAATTAATAAAAGGTTCAAAAAAAAATAAAAAACGCATCAACAAATAAGCAACCTTTAGACGAATTGCGAGCTTTGAATTTTCGAAAGAAAATTCAGCAATTCGGATGCAGTTGCGCTTTGTTGATGCGTTTAATTTTAGATTTACTTTATTTAGCCGTACTATAATTTATTTCGCGTTCTTCACATACTTCTCCACCCACTGAAATTGCTCCCATAATAAATGAAGTAAGTTTTCTTTTCCTCTATATCCATGAGCTTCATAAGGAAGATATACAAAACGAACAGTTCCACCATTTCCTTTAATAGCTGCGAATAAACGCTCTGAGTTAATAGGGAATGTTCCAGTATTATCATCCATTTCTCCATGAATCAATAAAATAGGTGTTTTAATTTTATCAGCATAACTGAATGGACTCATTTCATAATACAACTGTGGAGCTTGCCAGTAAGTTCTGTCTTCATTTTGAAAGCCAAACGGAGTAAGTGTTCTGTTATAAGCTCCGCTGCGTGCAATTCCTGCCTTAAATAAATTGGTATGCGCTAATAAATTGGCAGTCATAAATGCTCCATAACTATGTCCTCCAACTGCAATTCTTTTTTTGTCCGCAACACCCATATTGCTTAAATAATTAATAGCTGCTTCCGCATTCAATTTTAATTGAGCAACAAAATCGTCATTTGGTTTTTTGTCTGCACTGGCAGCAACTATTGGCATTTCGGCATTTTCTAAAACTGCATATCCTTGTGTAACATAATAAATAGGTGTGCCCCAACTCAAAGTTGTAAATCTGTCTTTGCTTCCGCGAACTTGAGCCGCATCTGCAGCAGAATTAAATTCACGAGGGTAGGCCCACATGATCAATGGTAATGGACCATCTTTGTCTTTATTATAACCTTTTGGCAAATACAAATCACCTGTTAAATCAACCCCATCTGCTCTTTTGTATTTTACTTTTTCTTTGGTTACGCCTTCCAATGCTGGATAAGGGTTAGTGAAATTGGTAATTGGTCTATCAGCGATGCGAAGCATTAAATCTTTAATAAAATAATTAGGCACATCTTTTTGTGATTCCTTTCTACTAATTAAAGTCAATTTATTGGCATCCAATACTTCTACAATTGATTCAAAGCTACCTTCTGATGCTCTCCAGATTATTTCATTTTGTTTGGTACTTAAATCAAACTTAGCCAAGAAAGGAAGATCTCCTTTTGGAGAAGATCCAGTTGTATTATTCATGAGCATTTTACTGCCATTGTCTACAGTAACAATTACATTTCTACCAAAGTTATTTTTTGCAGTTACTGGTGTTCCTGGATTATTATACGCATCTGTTTGATTGCGCTCGTATAATAATTCTAATGAACCTGTTGTGCTGTTATACCTGCTAATTCTACCTGTTTGCTTGGCTCTAGAAACTTCTTGTACCAATGCTAAAGAAGCATTTCCCCAGCTGGTTCCTTGATAACGCATTTTAGTTTTGAATAATTCTTTTGCAGTTCCAGTAAATGGAGCACTTAAAGCATAAACGGCATCGTGAAATTCCACTTGTTTTTTTATCAGTCCACTGTCTAAAGGCATAGCCCAAGTAACAGTAGCTGCTTCATCATCTCTCCAATCGAAAGCTCTTGGTACATTTTGTGTATTGTCATATCCAGAAGGTGTTCCTTCAGAAGATGGAAGTTCTGCTAATACTTTCAAGGTTTTTCCACTCAAATCTGTAATACTTACAATTGAAGGGAAACCATTCGCTGTAACCAAATAAGAAAATGGTTTTTGAATTTGACGTTGCATCATGTATTTCTTATCAGGAGATAAACTAAAGCTGCTTAAAATACATGGTTTACCTATGTTAACTTCAACTCCATTTTTATTTTGAATCAATTGTGCAGTTGCATAGAACTCAAAAATCGCTTCATCGTAAGGACTTTTTATTAAGTCCTGAAACGTTGGGCTAGGTGCTGCTTTGCCTAAATTTTGTTGAACTGTTGGACCCTTTGGTGTAATTGGTTTTTTGGGTGCATTGGCCCCAACACTAACAGCTGCTTTGTATAAAATGGTATTATCATCTACCCAGGTATAAGGGTTGCCTAAAACAGTATTCACTGGCTTCTTGCTAATTCTAGTTGCTTTTTGTGTAGCCACATCAATTACATATAAATCAACTTGATTGCCAGTAGTATTGGTGAAAGCAATTTTTGTTTCTGAAGGACTCCAGCTAACATTGCCAGCTAATAAATTGGCAGGCAATCCAGCAATTTTATATTCCTTTCCTTCTTTAATTCGCTTCAATAAAAAATTATTGACAAAATTCTGACGACTAGGAGAAAAATTATTAGGATTCAATCTTAATCCTGCAACCTTAAATTCAGGCTGACCTAATTCTTCAACAGTTGGGTAAGAATTTCTTTCACTTATTAACATCCAGTCAGCTTTACCGTCTACACTCACTCCAGGTGTAGGTTTGGCTAAAAGCAAGTCTGCAATGTCTTTAGGCGGTGTCATATACGATGCCGCATCTTGGGCGTTGATTGTTGCTACAGTAAGCAAGACAACCAGCAAGGGTAAAATAAATTTGAATTTTTGCATGTTTGGTTGATTTATGAATAAAAATTATTGATATACTCTTACATAATCTATTTCCATTCTTTTGGGAAATATGGAATCATCAATCCCTTTTAATCCTCCCCAAAAGCCCCCAACTGCAATATTTAATAATAAATGCATGGGTGCATTAAAAGGCCAGGCATCATTTCCTGTATGATCATTATTGAAATGGAAATATACCTGATTGTCTACTAAAACGGTTAAATGATTGGCGTTCCATTCAACTGAATAAGTATGAAAATTTTTACTACAATCTTTCACTAAAATTGAATCCGTTTTTTGGGTACGTTGTATATGGTTGTACTTCTTTGTATGAACTGAAGCATGAATATTTCCTTGATCGTAACCAACATGTTCCATAATATCAATTTCTCCATCATCCGGCCATTTGAGTGGAGTAGAACTGCCCAGCATCCAAATGGCAGGCCATGTACCTAATCCTGTAGGAATTTTGGCGCGAACATCAATTCTTCCAAATGTCCATTGCCCTTTTCCTTTGGTAACTAATCTGGCTGAACTGTATTTATTTTGTCCAATGGCTTCTTTGAGGGTTTCAATAATTAAAACTCCATTTTCTACTCTTGCATTCTTTGATTGCTTGGCAGTATAATATTGTAACTCATTATTACCCCAACCATGGCCTCCGGTATCGTAACTCCATTTTTGAGGATTAGGTAAACCCTTGTAATTAAATTCATCCGACCAAACCATTTTTTTATACTGTTGGGCATGAGCGGCTCTTGGAGAAAGCAGTACGAATAAGCCAATAAACGCAAAATAGAATCTAGTCATTGCAAATTGTTAGAAGCTCTAATGTAAGCATTAATCAAAAAATATATAGATTGAAGTGACGAATGGGTGAAAATTATTTGTTCTTTATATGGTTTGACTGTAGCTTTGCACTTCAAATGAACAAAAACACTCATATCCATCATCATTTCTTACCCATTGGGTAGGCGTTGATGTGTATGAACATTATACAAATCAGTGAGCTTACCAATAGGTAGGCTTTTTTATTTTTAGACTATGAGCAATACAACAGCAAACACGAAACTGAAGCTAGCCATTCAAAAATCTGGCCGTTTACACGACGATTCTATCAAATTGTTGAAAGAATGTGGCATTGACATTAGTAATGGGGTAAACAAACTAAAGGCGGAAGCCAATAATTTTCCGATTGAAGTGTTTTTTCTTCGTGATGACGATATTCCTCAATATGTAGAAGATGGGGTTGCGGATATTGGCTTTGTTGGAGAAAATGTGGTTTTTGAGAAAAAGAAAAAAGTAGCCATTACCGAAAAATTAGGTTTTGGGAAATGTAGATTGAGTATTGCTGTTCAACGAAACGAGCATTATACTGGGGTGCAATTTTTAGCTGGTAAAAAAATAGCCACCAGTTATCCAGTAATTGTAGCTGATTTTTTGAAATCAAAAAATGTGCAAGCAGAAATTCATGAGATCAGTGGAAGCGTGGAAATTGCTCCAGGTATTGGATTGGCAGATGCCATTTGCGATTTGGTAAGCAGTGGATCAACTTTATTCATGAATGGGCTGAAAGAAGCTGAAGTGATTTTACAATCTCAGGCAGTGTTGATTAAAAACAATGAAATTGATGCAGATAAAACAATTCTATTAGAGCGTTTGTTGTTTAGAATTCAATCAGTTAAAAAAGCAAAGAACAACAAATATATTTTACTCAATGCGCCCAATAATAAATTGCAAGAAATCATAGGACTTTTGCCAGGAATGAAAAGCCCAACTGTATTGCCTTTGGCAGAAGAAGGATGGAGTAGTGTACATAGTGTATTAGATGAAAATGATTTTTGGGATATCATAGAACAGTTGAAAGCAGCTGGTGCTCAGGGTATATTAGTAGTTCCAATTGAAAAGATGATTATATAAACTGAACAACAGAGCCGATCATTTATAAAATCAAAACGATGAGAGTTTATAATAGTATTTCAAAAAAAGATTGGGCATCACTGCTTAAACGACCTGCAATAGACAATAGTTCCTTGAAAGGTCAGGTGAGTATTGTGTTAGATGAGGTGAAAGCTCATGGAGATATTGCAGTTAAAAAATATACTCAACAATTTGATGGCGTTGAACTGGAGATGAATTTAGTAACTATTGAAGAAATAGAAAATGCCATCGTTCAAGTGGCAGATGAACTAAAAGAAGCGATTCAATTGGCTGCAAAAAATATTCAGTGCTTTCATGAGAAGCAACTTACTGATGTGGAAATTATTGAAACCATGCCAGGCATTAAATGTTGGCGCAAATCGGTAGGGATCGAAAAAGTGGGTTTGTATATTCCTGGTGGAACAGCTCCTTTGTTTTCTACTATTTTAATGCTCGGGATACCTGCAACAATAGCGGGTTGTAAAGAAGTTATTCTCTGTTCTCCTCCAAATAAAAATGGGCAATTGCATCCGGCAATTTTATATACAGCTCAACTAGTGGGAATTAAGAAAATATATAAAATTGGTGGAGTTCAGGCTATTGCAGCAATGGCATATGGAACCCAATCAATTCCTAAAATGGATAAAATTTTTGGGCCAGGTAATCAATATGTTACTGCAGCCAAACAATTGATTCAACAAGAAGGAATTGCAATAGATATGCCTGCAGGGCCTTCTGAAGTATGTGTATTGGCTGATGATACGGCTAATCCTGCATTTGTAGCTGCTGATCTATTAAGTCAGGCAGAGCATGGGTCGGATAGTCAAGTATTATTAGTCAGTAATTCCAGTGCTTTGGTAGAAAAAGTTAATAGGGAATTAGATAAGCAGGTTGAAGCATTGCCGAGAAAAGAGCTTGCCCTTAAAGCATTGGCAAATAGTAAAGCCATTGTTGTAAGTCAAATAGATGAAGCGATCGATTTGGTAAATGAATATGCAGCTGAACATTTAATTATTGCATGTGAAAACGAGTTAGGTATTGCTGAACGAATTGTAAATGCCGGATCTGTATTTTTAGGGAATTATTCTCCTGAATCGGTTGGAGATTATGCCAGCGGTACCAATCATACCTTGCCTACAAATGGTTATGCAAGGGCGTATAGTGGGGTAAGTGTAGATAGCTTTGTGAAGAAGATTACTTTTCAACAGCTTACCAAAAACGGATTAACCACCATTGCGCAAGCTGTTGAACTAATGGCTGAAGCTGAGGGATTGGAGGCGCATGCTAACGCTATAAGAATTAGGAGATAAGAGATAAGAGATAAGAGATAAGAGATAAGAGATAAAAGATAAGAGATAAAAGATAAGAGATATGAGTTTTGATATTAATAAACTAGTTAGGCCAAATATTGCAGCATTGGTGCCTTATTCATCTGCAAGGGATGAATTTAGTGGAGACGCAAAAGTATTCTTAGACGCCAATGAGAATAGTTTGGGTTCGCCATTAAAAAAATGGTATAATCGATATCCAGATCCACACCAAGTAGCTATTAAAGAAAAATTATCTTTCATTAAAGGAATTGGAGCCGAACATATTTTTTTGGGTAATGGCAGTGATGAATGCATCGATATTTTGTTTCGCTGTTTTTGTGAACCAGGAAAAGACAATGTGATCATATGCCCGCCCACTTACGGTATGTATGAGGTAAGTGCCAATATCAATAATATTACTTTGAAGAAAGTTCCATTATTAGATAATTTTCAACTAGACTTAATCCATTTAGAAGATCAAATAGACGTCAATACAAAAATCATCTGGATCTGTTCTCCCAATAACCCAACTGGTAATTCTATTGACAGAATTGACATCGAAACGGTTTTAAATAATTTCAATGGCATTGTGGTAATTGATGAAGCATATATCAATTTTGCCCAACAAAAGTCATTTGTGCAAGAATTGGTAGACTATCCCAATTTGGTAGTGATGCAGACATTTAGCAAAGCCTGGGGTTTGGCTGGATTAAGATTAGGGATGGCATTTGCTTCACTTTCCATCATTGAAATCATGAATAAAGTGAAGCCGCCATATAATATCAATCAAGCAACTCAAGAATTGGTGTTAAAAGCTTTAGAAGAAATCGGTCAGGTAAATGATATGATAAAACTATTGGTTGACATGCGTATTGCACTTGCTGACGTGTTTTTATCCATGCCAACAGTAGAAAAAGTCTATCCTTCAGATGCGAACTTTATTTTGGTTAAAATCAAAGAAGCTAAAAAAGTGTATGACTTCTTACTCACCAAGGGTATTGTACTTAGAGATAGGAGCAATGTGCAACTTTGTTCCGACTGTTTACGCATTACAATTGGAACAGAACAGGAGAATACTTTTTTAGTTGATGCAATGCAAGAATGGTATCAGTTGAATCCTTAATTTTATGACCATTAAATCATTCAAATGAAATTTACAGCACTTTTTCTCAGTTTTTCTTTATTGCTTATGTCATGTATGGCTCAGCAATCTGATGTAACTATTAAAACACCTGATGGGTTTTCCACAGCCACCGTAGCCACCAATTTTGGTAGGGTCAGACATATTGCATTGAATAGTAATGGAGATCTATTCATGAAATTAGAACGCCTTAATAAAGGGTGTGGAATCGTACGTTTACGTGATACTAATAAAGACGGTATCATGGACGATACTTTAAGTTTTGGTAATTATGTGGGTACTGGAATTGCTATTAAGAATGGCTATTTATATGCCTCCAATAATTCATCTGTATTTAGATATCCTTTAAACAATAGTAAACTGGGTATAGATACCAGCGCAGTTCAAAAGATTATTACAGGACTCTGGGATAAACGCCAGCACAATTCAAAATCGATTGCATTGGATAATGCAGGGAATATTTATGTAAATATTGGAGCTCCAAGTAATGTCTGTCAGGAACAAGATCGCCAAAGAAAATCAAAAGGAAGAACTCCTTGCCCGATATTAGATAGTGCTGGTGGTATCTGGCAATTCAAAGCAGATAAACTTAACCAGTCTTATGCGGAAGGCGTTAGATATGCAACTGGTATTAGAAATTGTGTAGGATTGGATTGGAACAATGAAGTGAATGAATTATTTATCACGGTTCATGGTAGAGATGAGTTGTTTCAATCTTATCCAGAATATTACGATCAAAAATCAGGCGCAGAATTGCCTTCTGAAACCATGTACATGGTAAAAAAAGGGGATGATTGTGGTTGGCCTTATGCTCATTGGGATCATTTGCAAAATAAAAAAATATTGAATCCTGAATTTGGAGGAGATAGAGTAAAAACTGGTGCTGATAATGCAATCAGTCCATTGGTTGGCTTTCCAGGACATCTTGCTCCGAATGCATTATTGATCTATTCAGGAAACCAATTTCCTGCAAAATACAAGAATGGAGCATTTATTGCATTTCATGGAAGTTGGAATAGATCTCCAGAACCACAAGAAGGTTTTTATGTGGTATTTGTTCCAATGAAAAATGGCAAACCAACTGGTAAATGGGAGGTATTTGCCAACGGATTTTCTGGCATGGAATCAGTTGTCAATTTAAGTGCAGCAAAACATCGCCCATGCGGATTAGCTCAGGGACCAGATGGCAGTTTATATGTTTCTGATGATAATAAGGGCTATGTTTGGAAAATTAGTTACAACAAAAAATAATTATTGATGAAGCAAGTTTTTATATGCTTTTTATTAATTGGCGGTTTAGGTTTTTTATTGAATTCTCAAACTGGAACCAGTTCTAATAAAGCAAATGGGAAAGTTGTATATGAGCGTTATTGTCTTACCTGTCATCAAGCGGATGGTGGTGGTGTTCCAAGAATGAACCCTCCATTAATTAAAACAGATTATGTAAAAGGAAACAAGCAGCGCTTAATAGGAATTGTTTTAAATGGCATGAATGTTCCTCTGGAAATAAATGGTGATTCATATGAGAATCCAATGGCTTCTCATGCTTTTTTAAAGGATCAACAAATTGCGGATGTGCTAACTTATATTAGAAGTTCATTTGGGAATAAATCTTCTGCAGTTACTGTTGCTGAAGTAAAAGCCGTTAGAGCAAAAATAAAATAATGCGAAGAATATTATTCATAGATAGGGATGGGGTGGTATTGCAAGAACCACCCAGTGATTTTCAGGTTGATACCATTGATAAAACAAGTTTTGTTAATGGGGCCATTACTGCATTGTCTCAAATTGCTGCTGATTTTGATTTTTATAAAGTGATGGTGACCAATCAAGATGGATTAGGTACTGCAAGCTATCCGACTGAACAATTTCAACCCTATCAAGATCTGATGATCAGAACTTTAGCAGGGGAGGGTTTCGTTTTTGATGAAATGGTTATCGACAAAAGTTTTGCAGCTGAGAATTTGCCCACAAGAAAACCAGGTACTGCTTTATTAACTCATTTAATGAATAATGAAGCATTCGATTTGGCAAATTCATTTGTTATTGGAGATCGATGGAGTGATATTGAATTAGCAAAAAATTTAGGTTGTAAAGCCATTTATTTCAAATCGGGATTGCATGAACTTACCAATGAACAGGTATCAAGTTATGCGTCTACTATTGCTTTAGAAACCAATGATTGGAAAGCTATTTATTCTTTTCTTCGTTTAGGATTAAGACAAGTTGAGCATGAGCGCAACACCAATGAAACAAAGATTAGTATCAATTTAAATATTGATGGTTCTGGTAAATCTACTATTCAAACAGGGTTGGGTTTTTTTGATCATATGTTAGAGCAAATTGCTCGACACGGTAAAATGGATCTTTCCATCCAAACCAGCGGAGACTTGCATATAGATGAACATCATACCATTGAAGATACTGGGATTGCATTAGGTGAAGCCTTCGCGCTTGCCTTAGCAGACAAACGTGGTATGGAACGTTATGGTTTTGCTTTGCCCATGGATGAATCTGAGGCCAAAGTATTGATTGATTTCGGTGGAAGAAACTGGATTGTATGGAATGCAGCATTCAACAGAGAGAAAGTTGGAGAAATGCCGACTGAAATGTTTTTTCATTTTTTTAAGTCATTCAGTGATGGGGCTAAATGCAATTTGAATATAGAATGTAAAGGCGACAACGAACACCATAAAATCGAAGCTATTTTTAAAGCATTTGCCAAAGCAATCAGGATGGCAGTAAAACGTGATCCATTTTCCAACTACTTACCTTCTACAAAAGGGGTTTTATAGACATAGGTTGTAAATCAAAAATGGATTTATTAATGATTTTTTGTTTTTTTGTGACATAATTCTATTTATGCAGATTCGACTTGTTATTTTATTGGGATTTTTTGTTGTTGGTAAATTATCGGTTGCCCAAACTGATTCATTAGCAGCAAGTTCAAATACTTTCAATTTTTCTGATGTAGACGATAAGCCTATAAAAAGATATTGTACTCAAAAAGTATTGAACCAAAGTGCCAATCGTTTTATTTCTATAGGGTATGAATATCAGGGAGCGCATGATTTTAAAGCGAGTCCTTCTCCTCGTGATGAAACTCAGCGGTACGATAATGCAAGAGGGTTAAGGTTGGGCTTATTCACTCCAATTGTTTCCAAAAATAGCCTCATTATTAATTTAGCTGCCAATTATTGGCGAACAAATTATGATGGCCCTAACTATTTATTTCCTTACCCATTGTATCAATCTCTTAATAATAATGGGTTACATAGTGCAGGACTATCCGCTACTGTTTTCAAGCCATTGAATGAGAAAAAGTTTTTGTTGTTTCAAGTGATTGCTGATGCAAACTGGCAAAGTCGATCTGGTAGTTCTATTCCAAAAAATGCAATGACATATAGTGCTTCTGCTATTTATGGATTTAAACCCACTGAGAATTTGATGTGGGGTTTGGGGGTTTCAAGAACATATCGTTTAGGAAGACCGATTATTATTCCTGTGTTATTGTACAATCAAACCTTTAATGATCAATGGGGGATTGAATCTGTTTTTCCTGCGAAAGTGGCTGTTAGAAGAAATATCAACAAGAAATCAATGCTTTTTGCAGGATATGAATTAGAAGGTAACCAATATGCATTAAACTATGAAAGTATGGCACCTACTTTTTTGCAAAGAGGTGAAATCAAAACCAAATTAACTTATGAAAGAAGCTTGTTTGGTTTTTGGTGGTTAAGTATTCAAACTGGGTTAAGAGTAAATGGAAGGTTTAATGTGGTTGATCGTTACAATGGTGCTAAGTCAAATGAAATTGTTACCACCACTTTAGGTAATACTTTCTTCTTTAATGTAAGTTTGAACTTAGTAAGCTTGTAATTTATTTTACTTTACTTGTTGGCGCTTCCAGGTATCTGTTCTTCCAAACATAGAAATGCCTACATAGCCTCTAACTTCAATGGTATTAGCATCTATGAAGGTTATTTTTGAACTATAATCTTCTCCGCTTTTTGGGTCGTAAATTTTTCCATCATCCCAAAGATTGGCTTTTGCAAATTTAAAGTCTCGGAGATTAATCATTCCCATTATAGCACGACCTTTTAATTTAGGGTCTTCATTTTTTACATCTACTTTTGGCTTACCTGTTGCAGGATCATTGGGTTCTTTAAGCCAAACAATTTTCCCAAAATATTTATCCTCTTGCTTGTAAATTTGTACAACTGCATTGCCTTCTCCAGTTTTCCAGAATCCTAGGATGGCGTCTGGGTTGTTTTCTGTAGCAAAAACAGACGTGGTAGACAGAGCAAAAGTTAAAAAAAGTCCGAGCAATAGTTTCATTTTGATTATTTTTTTCAAATTTCGGAATCAAATGTTGAATTCGGCATATTTAATGCGTTTTTTTAGTCCTAAAAGTTATAAATACTGTTAATTTTTTTTGAAATCTGCTTTCGATACCACATCTTTGTAAGGCAATGATGACAAATAACAAATATTGGTGGTGGCATTCAGATTCCAAACGGGGACTGTAATGGCATAGCCAATACTGATTGAATATATTCAAAGCCCCGAAAATTTCGGGGTTTTTTTATTAATAATATTAAGCGCAAAACGAACATGAAGAAAATAATCATAGAAACAGTTGGAAAGAGAATGTTGGGAGATATTTTTACACCTGTTGGAATTTATCTGCGTTTGCGAGATCGATTTAGGGATACTATTTTATTAGAGAGTACAGATCATCATGCTTCTGAAAATAGTTATTCATTTATTTGTATCAATGCCATTGCTGGGATCGAAATCAGCTCAGCAAAAAGTGTAGAATTTAAACTTCCAGGAGAACAACCGGAACGTATAAAAATAGAAGCTGGAAAAGAAGTTCCTACATTGGTTTGGGAATTCATGCAACAATTTGAATTATCTGCTGCTACTGATAAGTCGTTGAAGTTTGCACAAGGATTGTATGGTTATACCACATTCGATGCTGTTCAGTTTTTCGATAAAGTGCCATTTATACAAAAAGGGAATGACGCTATTCCATTAATGCGTTATCGATTGTATCAATACGTAATTGCATTCAATCATTTTAAAGATGAATTGATACTTTGTGAAAACAAAATAAATGGACTTGAGTCGGATTTTTCCTTAGTTGAATCATTGATCAAAAATAAAGATGTTCCTGTTTTCCCTTTTAAACTAGTGGATGAGGAAAGATCCAATATGAGCAATGAAGCTTATTTGGATATGGTGAAACAGGGAATAAAAAGTTGCTTAAGAGGAGATGTTTTTCAAATTGTTTTAAGTAGACGTTTTGAACAGAGTTATATGGGCGATGAATTCAATGTGTATAGAGCATTGCGTAGTATTAATCCTTCCCCTTATTTATTCTTTTTTGATTACGGCGATTATAAATTAATGGGCTCTTCTCCAGAAGCTCAACTGGTCATTGAAAACGGAAAAGCAATTGTTCATCCTATAGCTGGTACTTTCAAACGTACTGGAGATGATGCAATCGATCAAGCAGCTGCTGAAAGGTTATTGAATGATGTGAAAGAGAATGCTGAGCACGTTATGCTGGTAGATTTAGCCCGCAATGATTTAAGTAGGGTTTGTTCTGATGTTAAAGTGGCACAGTACAGACAGGTACAATATTATAGCCATGTAATACATTTAGTAAGTGAAGTTACAGGCATGGTTAAGCCTGAACAGAATCCTTTTGAATTATTGGCCAATACTTTTCCGGCAGGCACTTTGAGTGGTGCTCCAAAAATAAAGGCCTTGGAATTGATTGATCAATGTGAACCAACCAATCGATCTTATTATGGTGGAGGAATAGGATTCATTGGTTTTAATGGTTCTTGTAATCATGCAATAATGATACGTACTTTTTGTTGCAAGAATAATACCTTGATTTATCAAGCAGGAGCCGGCGTGGTTGCTGCAAGTGTTCCAGAAAGTGAATTACAAGAAGTGAATAATAAGCTGAATGCATTGAAAATGGCGGCTAACGCAGCACAAGAGATATGAGTTAAAAGATATAAGATAAAAGATATGAGATATAAGATATAAGATAAAAGATAAGAGATGCAAAAAATATTGGTTTTTGATAATTATGATTCTTTCACTTATAACTTGGTGCATTTAGTAGCCAAGTTTAAAGATGTTACCGTAGATGTAGCTCGCAATGATGAAATTCCATTAGAAGCAGTTGCGGCCTATGATAAAATTATTTTATCACCTGGCCCTGGCATTCCTTCTGAAGCTGGTATGTTACTAGATTTAATTAAAGAATATGCATCCACTAAATCTATTTTAGGAGTTTGTTTAGGTCATCAGGCAATTGGTCAGTCATTTGGTGGAACATTGGTGAATCTTACTTCTGTTTATCATGGCGTTGCAACGCCTATATTTTTGCAATCATCATCGATTGAATCCAGCAGTTATTTGTTTGATGAACTACCTGATGAAATTACTGTTGGCAGATACCATAGTTGGGTTATTAGTGATGAGTCGTTTCCATCTGATTTAATCATCACTGCAAAAGACAAGGATGGATATATTATGGCACTTCAACATAAAAAATTTGATGTGCAGGGTGTTCAATTTCATCCTGAAAGTATATTAACACCAGATGGAGAAAAGATCATCCAAAACTGGTTAAAAAAATAAAAAAAGTTCAATGAAAAAAATACTACAATATTTATTTGAACACAAAACTTTGTCACGTGATAAGGCAACGGAAGTGTTATTGAATATTTCAAATGGAGAGTACAATGATGCAGAAATCACCGCATTCATAACAGTGTATCTAATGCGCAGTATCACTATTGATGAACTCTTGGGTTTCAGGGATGCATTGCTACAATTATCTGTTAAGGTGCAGCTTACTGGTGGTAAAACAATGGATATAGTGGGAACTGGTGGGGATGGTAAAAATTCCTTTAATATTTCAACACTGGCCTGTTTTATTGTTGCAGGTGCTGGACAAAAAATAACCAAACACGGCAATTATGGAGCATCCACTATCAGTGGAGCATCCAATGTGATGGAACAAATGGGGTATCGTTTTAAAAACAACAATGACGCATTGCAAAAAGAGTTGGATGAAGCCAATATTTGCTTCTTGCATGCCCCGCTTTTTCATCCAGCATTAAAAATTGTTGGACCAATCAGAAAAAATTTAGGAGTAAGAACCTTTTTTAATATGCTGGGACCCATGGTTAATCCCGCAAACCCCGACTTTCAACTAGTGGGAGTGTATAATTTAGAAATGGCCAGGATTTATAATTATTTATTACAACAAACCGGCAAAGCATTTACCATCATTCACAGCTTAGACGGATATGACGAAATTTCCCTCACAGCAGATACCAAAGTAATTACCAATAAAGGGGAACAGATTTTTACTCCAGAACAATTGGGTAAAAGAATGGTACAACCCGAAGATATATATGGAGGAAATACGGTAGAAGAGTCCGCAAAAATATTTATGAAGATCATTAAGGGCGAAGGAACATGGTCTCAAAATGCAGTAGTGCTTGCCAATGCTTCTATGGCGCTATTTTCAACCGGATTATATGACAATTATGAAATGGCATATTCAAAAGCTGTAGAGAGTTTAGAATCCGGAAAAGCATATAATGGACTAAAAAAATTATTAGAACTACAATCATAATGATGAATATTTTAGACCAAATAATTGCCCAAAAAAAGATTGAAGTGGCCAATCGAAAAATTGAAATGTCCATTGCCGATTTGGAAAAGGAATATTTTTTCAATAAAGAAACGCTATCATTAAAAAAATTTATTACTGACCCATCAAAAACTGGAATAATTGCTGAGTTTAAGAGAAAAAGTCCCAGTAAAGGGATTATCAATGGTCATTCAACAGTTGAAGAAGTTACAATGGCATATGCCGAACATGGAGCTTCTGGATTATCTGTATTGACTGACGAACAATTCTTTGGAGGTTCTATCAAAGATTTAGTAATTGCCACTGTAAACGAAGTGCCAATACTTCGTAAAGACTTTATGATTGATGAATACCAGCTGATCGAAGCAAAAGCTTTTGGAGCTGAAGTGATACTTTTGATTGCTGCTTGTTTATCTAAACAGGAAGTGCAAACTATGGCAAAACTGGCTAAGGGACTTGGCTTGGAAGTATTGTTAGAAATTCATAATAAAGAAGAACTGGATCATATTTGCGATGATGTTGACCTGGTAGGCGTAAATAATAGAAATTTAAAGAATTTCGAAGTCAGTATAGCTAATTCGCTTGATTTAATCGATCAAATACCTCAATCTAAGCCTGCCATTGCAGAAAGTGGTATTAATAATGTAGATAGCATTGTAACTTTACAGCGTGCTGGTTTCAAAGGTTTTTTGATTGGAGAACACTTCATGAAAGAAAACAGCCCTTCGATTGCTTTTGCCAATTTTGTTCAGGCTTTAAAAGAAAAACAAAATGAGGTCTAAAGTATGTGGTTTAAATAGTGTAAATCAGTTAATGCAACTAGATGCTATGGGGGTAGAATTTGGTGGATTTATTTTCTATCCAAAGTCTCCAAGGTATATACTAAAGCATGCTCAACCAGCAGATTTGAAAAGAGCAAAGGGACAAAAAATTAATAAAGTGGGCGTATTTGTAAATGAAACGCCTGATCAAGTATTAAAGCAGGTGGACGATTGTGGTTTGTACCTGGTTCAATTACATGGAGATGAAACGCCAAAGTATTGCGAAAAAATTGCCGACTATGTAACCGTTATTAAAGCTTTTAGAATAAGAAATGATGATGATGTGCTTTGGAAGATAAAAGATTATCAAGATGTTGTAGATATGTTTCTGTTTGATACGGCTGGAGCGGCTTATGGTGGAACCGGAGAAAAATTTGATTGGACAATACTTCAAAATTTAGCCATAAACAAACCATTTTTTCTAAGTGGTGGAATTGGGCCAGATGATGTGTCTTCACTTCAGGAATTTGCTACAATGCCTGTTGCAAAAGATCTTTTTTCAATTGATATCAATAGTAAATTTGAAACATCTCCAGGAGTGAAGAATATGGATATGGTTCAATCTTTCATACAAATAGTAAAAGACATTAAATGAAACGGATAATTCAATTTGTTTTTTTATTGACAGTAGCCTTTTTTTTCGCTCAAGTGGCAAAAGCGCAACAATTGACCAATGTGTTTGTTAGTCAAGATGGGAAGGCCTCTTATCGTTTTGCCATTAATAATATTTATTTGGAATTAACTGAAAAAGGGAAGTTGTTAGAAATTAAAACGGATGCCAATGGAACGATTGTGTACAGTGTTTCAAAGAGAGTGGAGCAGATAGGTGATGTAAGAATCGGGTTTAATTATCAAGGGCTGGTAAATACAATTGGAACGGCTTCTGTTTTATATGATTTCTCGGGCAGAGTAGATCGAATAGGGAATATTGCATTTCGATACAATTATAATGGTTTTTTATCTGATTTAGGTGGCCAAAAAGTGATGTATAATGCAGATAATCGAATAGATCAATTCGATCAATTTAAAATAACATATAACTATAATAAACTAGTACAACGAATAGATGATAGCAAAGGATTGATTGTTTTGCAATTAAATTATGACAAGTAAAAATAGAACTATGAATTACCAAAACCCAACTGAGCAAGGTTACTATGGTCAATTTGGGGGCGCATATATTCCTGAAATGTTGCACGGAAATGTTGCAGAATTACATCAGCAATATCTTGCCATCATGAAGGAGCCTTCATTTGTTGAAGAGGTTAAATCATTATTGAAAGATTATGTTGGAAGGCCAACCCCATTGTTTTATGCAGAAAGATTAAGTGCCGAATTCAATACGACCATTTATTTAAAACGCGAAGACCTATGTCATACTGGAGCGCACAAGATTAATAACACTATTGGACAAATTTTGCTGGCCAGAAGATTGGGAAAGACACGCATCATTGCTGAAACAGGAGCAGGTCAGCATGGTGTTGCAACAGCAACTGTATGTGCACTCAAGGGAATGGAATGTATTGTTTACATGGGGGAGAAAGATATTGAAAGACAAGCGCCCAATGTAGCCAGGATGAAAATGCTTGGAGCTAAAGTGATACCTGCAACCAGTGGGAGTAAAACATTAAAAGACGCTACCAACGAAGCAATCCGTGATTGGATCAATCATCCAAACGATACCCATTATATCATAGGAAGTGTTGTAGGACCTCATCCTTATCCTGATATGGTGGCCCGTTTTCAAAGCATTATCAGTGAAGAAATTAGAACACAATTGAATGCTAAAATCGGATCAGAATTGCCTACTCATGTTATCGCTTGTGTGGGTGGTGGAAGCAATGCTGCAGGTGCTTTCTATCATTATTTGAATGAACCATCTGTTCAGTTAGTTGCCGTAGAAGCTGCAGGACATGGGGTGCATAGTGGAATGAGTGCTGCTACAACTCAATTAGGCAAACCAGGGATTTTACATGGTAGTAAAAGTTTAGTCATGCAAACTGATGATGGACAAGTAGTAGAACCACATAGTATTTCTGCAGGATTGGATTATCCGGGAGTTGGACCATTGCATGCCAATTTATTTCAGTCAGGCAGAGGCATTTTTTTAAGTGCTACAGATGATGAAGCCATGGAAGCGGCATTTCATGTTAGTAAAACAGAAGGAATTATTCCAGCATTAGAAACTGCTCATGCATTTGCAGTTTTGGGAAAAATGAATTTACAACCATCTGATGTGGTAGTGATTTGTTTAAGTGGAAGAGGAGATAAAGATCTTTCCACTTATATGATGGCCATGAATGAAGGTTTGTATTAATAAATGATCAATTGAATGAGTAGACTTCAAAAAATATTCGAACAAAAGAAGCAAAAGGTATTGAATGTGTATTTCACTGCAGGTTATCCTGCATTGAATGATACATTAACTATTATGGAATCTTTGGCAAAAAATGGTGCAGATATTATTGAAATAGGTATGCCTTATTCCGATCCATTAGCTGACGGACCCATTATTCAAGAGAGTAGTAGTAAAGCTTTAATGAATGGGATGAATATGAAACTATTGTTTAGTCAGTTAGCTGACTGCCGTAAAAATGGATTATTGGCTAATACAGGAATAGTGTTGATGGGGTATATGAATCCTGTTTTGCAATACGGTTTTGAACAATTTTGTGCAGATGCTGCATCAGTAGGTGTAGATGGTTTGATTTTACCAGACTTACCTGAGTTTGAATTTGAGCAGGAATATGGAGCGATCATTCGTAAATATGGATTGAATTTTATATTCTTGGTTACCCCAGAAACTTCAACTGAACGAATCAAGCATTTAGACCAATTAAGTGAAGGATTTTTATATGCAGTAAGTGCATCTGCAACAACGGGTGGAGCAACTAATTTTGAAATAGTTCAAAAATATTTACTTCGTCTTCAGTCTATGCAACTGAAGAATCCATTAATGGTTGGTTTTGGCATTAAGGATAAAGAGAGCTTTGATGCAGCATGCAAAAATGCCAATGGTGCCATAATAGGTTCTGCTTACATTAAGGAATTAGGTAAAATGAATGATATTGCTGAGACTACGAAACAATTTTTACAACCAATCATTGCAAATTAAATAGGATAAATGAAATTGGTCATCATAAAATACAATGCTGGAAATATTCAATCTGTGCTTTATGCTTTAGAACGAATTGGGGCCAATGCTTTGGTTACAGATTCACCAGATGAAATTTTGGGTGCTGATAAAGTCATTTTTCCTGGAGTGGGAGAAGCAAGTACGGCTATGCAATATCTCCAGGAAAGAAAATTAGATCAATTGATTAAACAGTTAAAACAGCCTGTTTTGGGTATCTGTTTAGGCATGCAGTTGATGTGTAAGCACAGCGAAGAGAACGATACCAACTGTTTAGGAATTTTTAATTCTGATGTAAAAGGATTTATAAATGATGCTGAACATAGTATCAAGATTCCTCAGATAGGATGGAATACTATTTATCATTTACAAACTCCTTTATTCTCTCAGATAAAAGAAAATAGTTATTGTTATTTTGTTCACGGATATTATGCTTCACTTGGGGAACATAGTATAGCCACTACGCATTATGGGAAAGAATACAGTTCCGCATTGCATGCGAATAACTTTTATGGAACACAGTTTCATCCGGAGAAAAGCGCAGATATTGGAGAGCAAATTTTAAAAAACTTTATTAATTTATAATATCAATGCAAATAATACCAGCAATAGATATCATTGATGGAAAATGTGTTCGTCTTACTCAGGGTGATTATGCCCAGCAAAAAATTTATAATGAGTTCCCTTTAGAAGTAGCCAAAGAATTTGAAGGGGCTGGAATCAAGCGGTTACATTTAGTAGATCTGGATGGAGCGAAAGCGGGGAAAGTGCAGAACTGGAAAGTGCTGGAATTAATTGCCTCTCAAACCCAGTTGATCATTGATTTTGGCGGAGGAATCAAACAAGCGGCTGATCTAGATATTGTTTTTCAATCTGGAGCAGAAATGGCTACTATCGGAAGCCTGGCTGTAAAAAACGAAACATTATTTAAAGAATGGATTCAACAGTATGGGGCGAATAAATTCTTTTTAGGAGCCGATGTGAAAGATGAATTGATTGCAGTGGGAGGATGGTTGGAGACGACTAATAAAAATGTTTTTGATTTTATTCAATCTTTTTTGGATGAAGGATTGAATCAAGTTTTTTGTACTGATATTAGTAAAGACGGAAAGCTAGAAGGACCATCTATTCCATTGTATAAAAAAATAATTCATCAGTTCCCTCAACTTTTTTTTGTGGCATCTGGTGGAGTAAGTTGTATGGATGACCTTCATGATTTAAAAGGAATCGGATGTAGTGGAGTGATCATTGGCAAAGCTATTTACGAGGGAAGAATAACCTTAAAAGAACTAATTTCATTCATAACTCTTCATTCATAACTCTTAATTCTTATCTCTTAATTCATAATTCATCTTTCTTAATTCCTCATTAATAACCCTCAATTCAACATTTTACTTTGCTTACAAAAAGAATAATAGCCTGCTTAGACATTAAAGATGGCCGAACTGTAAAAGGAGTCAACTTTGAAGATATTCGTGATGCTGGAGATCCTGTGGAATTGGGTGCATTATATGCAGCGCAAGGAGCAGACGAGCTGGTGTTTTTAGATATAACTGCTACCAACGAACGCAGAAAAACTTTAAGCGAACTAGTCAATAAAATTGCACACCATATCAATATTCCTTTTACTGTTGGTGGAGGGATTTCATCGGTGGATGATGTAAGTGTTTTACTTCAAAATGGTGCTGATAAAATTTCGGTGAATACATCAGCTTTTAAACAACCCACATTGATCAAGGAATTAGCTAAAGAATTTGGAAGTCAATGTGTTGTTTTAGCCATTGATACCAAAAAGGAAGCAGATGGTAACTGGTATGTGTATTTGAATGGTGGAAGGGTCAAGACAGATATGCTATGTTTTGATTGGGCTAAACAAGCAGTAGATTTAGGCGCAGGCGAGATTTTACTTACTTCTATGAACAATGATGGAACTAAACAAGGATTTGCTTTGGATATTACACAAGAATTATCTGCAAATCTACCCGTTCCAATAATCGCTTCTGGTGGGGCTGGTAAAATGGAACATTTTGGCGATGTTTTTCAATTAGCAGGGGCAGATGCCGCATTAGCAGCCAGTATTTTCCACTATAAAGAAATAGCGATACCCGAATTAAAGCAGTACCTCGCCGAAAAAGGCATCGCGATGCGATTATAAAACCCGAAATTTGCAACATGACAATCAATTTTGAAAAATATCCAGATGGATTGGTTCCGGCCATCATTCAAGATCATCAAACCCATAAAGTATTGATGCTGGGGTTTATGAATGAAGCAGCATATGATCAAACACTTAGTTTAGGTAAAGTCACTTTTTACAGTAGAAGTAAAAATCGATTATGGACAAAGGGAGAAGAGAGTGGACATTTCTTAGAATTGAAGTCTATTGCAGTTGATTGTGATAATGATACACTATTGATAAAAGCTCATCCAAATGGGCCAACATGCCATACAGGTGCAGACACCTGCTGGAGCGAACCTAATCATACCGATGATTTCTTACAGTATTTAGAAGAAATTATTAATATCAGAAAAAAAGCACCTGTTGAGGATTCCTATGTAGCAAAAATGTTTGCAAAAGGGATCAATAAGATTGCCCAAAAAGTTGGAGAGGAAGCTGTGGAAATGGTGATTGAAGCCAAAGACAATAATGCGGAATTGTTTTTGAATGAGTCTGCTGACCTTTTGTTTCATTATTTACTATTATTAAACGCTAAAGGACATACATTAGCAGATGTTCTCTCCATATTACAAAAACGTCATTCAAAATAATATGAATAAGCTATTCTTTTCCTTTGCCCTTTTATTGATTTTAATTAGTTACCAATTAAACGCACAGAATTCTTTTGAAATTAAGGGTACTATTAAAAATACCAAACCCAATATGCTGGTTTTTTTAATGAATGGTTCAAATGGCAAAACCATCACAACTGATACAGTACGTAATGGTAATTTTTATTTTAAAGGAGTATTAGCTGAACCAGATATTTTTCAAATTGGGTTTGTTGGTTACAATGAAGGGATTGATTTATTTCTTAGTAATAATATAGTAACTATCGATGGTGATTTTAATGAACTTTCAAAAGCGGTTGTTAAAGGAAGTTCCGTGGAAGACGATTATGTTTTCTTCAAATCTAGGTTTAATCCTATTCGGGATGAGTTGAATGTTTTAGTGCCAAAAATAAATTCAGAAAAAGATCAACGAAAAAGAGACTCCATGATTGCAGTTTTTGAAGCAACTAAAGGTAGGGTTGTTCAGGAAGCCTCACTATTTACCCAATCAAAAAAAGCATCTCCAGTAAGTCCTTTTGTATTATATGTAGTGAGTCCATTATTAAACGGCCCTAAAGATCTTGAAAATCGATACAATGCGCTGGATGCAGCTGCTAAGCAAGGTTCATTTGCTAGAGTTTTAGAAAAAACTATTGCTGATTCCAAAATTAATGAAGTAGGAACACCAGCTTTAGGGTTTAGCCAAAAAGATACAGCAGGTAAAGTTGTAACATTGGCATCATTTAAAGGGAAGTATGTATTGATTGATTTTTGGGCTAGTTGGTGTGGGCCTTGTAGAGCAGAGAATCCAACGGTTGTACAAGCATTTAATACATATAAATCTAAAGGTTTTACCGTTTTAGGAATTTCATTGGATCAAGAAAGAGCTGGTTGGATTCAAGCTATCCGAAAAGATAAATTGGCTTGGACTCAATTAAGTGATTTAAAGTATTTTGATAATGAAGTGGCCAGATTGTATAAAATAGGTTCAATTCCTGCTAACTTTTTAGTTGATCCTAATGGAATTATTGTTGCTAAAAATTTACGTGGTGAAGATTTGATCAATACCCTGAAGTCTATTTTTAAATAATGTTATATATGCTCAATAGAGCCCAATGAGGTACTACCTACTATTTGTTTTAATTTTATTAGCAGTCCAATCTTCTGCACAGCAGTCTACAGCTCCTGATAAAACAAAATTTGGTATTATCATTGGAAATTTAGTTGAAGCAACAAAAGGTAAATCCATTCCGCTGGCAAGGATAGACCTGTATAAGACTGGAACCGATTCTTTACTTTATTCAACCATAACCGATAAGAACGGAGCTTTCGAATTCAATCATTTAGGATTTGGTTATTTTACACTTCGGGCTAAAGCAATGGGTTTTGCCAATACTCAAATCGATAGTATTTACTTAAGGGCAGATCGATACGATTTTAATATAGGAGATGTGAAGTTGAAAGAAGAGAGCAATGTTTTGAATGAAGTGATTGTTTATTCAGAAAAGCCCCTGATAGAAGTTAAAGATGATAAACTTACTTATAATGTCGGGGAAAGCGCATTGAGCAATGGTTCTAGTACAGCAGAAATACTCAAGAATATTCCATTGATTAATAACGATCCAACTGGAAAAATTTTATTAAAAGGGAAAGAGCCAAAAATTTTGATCGATGATAAACCCACAGATCTAACTCCACAGCAATTGCAAGATCTTTTAGAGAGTTTGCCAGGTAGTAGTATTGAGAAAATTGAAGTAATGACCAATCCACCTCCCCAATATGCAACTGAAACAGGTGGGGTAATAAATATCGTTACCAAAAAAGGCAAAATTGGTTGGGTGGGTAGAGTAAATATTAGTGCAGGTACAAGGGGCGAAGGAAATTTCTCCGTTAATCTCAGTTATCGGAACAAACAATTATCGATCAATCAAACCATTGGCACTGGTGCTAGCCAAATTAGTGGTAATAGTTATAGCACTCGAACCAATATATACACCGATTCAACTAATTATTTTAAAACAACGGGTAGGTTTACCAATAAAAACACCCGACCGAATTGGCGGACACAGATTGATTATGAAATGAATAAGAATAACCAATTTGGTTTTGTGTATCAGGGTAATCTCAATTATTTCGATAATCTGAGCAATAATAGTTTTACCAATATCAACCGATTTAATGAAGTGTATAAAATTAGCACTCGAGAGAATCAAAGTGTTGGACAAGGATATACGCATAGCGTCACTTTTTCATATACTCATAAAGGGAAAAATTTAGCAGAAGTATTGCGTGTTTTTGTGATTGGTAATACCAGTAAAAATGACAACGATCGAGATTTCTTTCAACAGTTTCTCAACCCAGGGTTTTCGTCAACTGGGGTAGATTCTTCTCAATCTCAATATTTTAATAATAGCAATCGTTCACTCACCAGCAGGTTAGAATACACCAAGCCGTTAAAAATGAAAGGAAGTAGTTTCTCTGGTGGCTTGAATTATTTATTATCTGATTTTCACAATACATTGAATACGGCGTTTCTGAGAAAGTCTGATGGGGTTTATGTGCCCAATGATTTGTTGAGTAATGATTTCTTATTTAAGCAAAATATTTTTACCATTCGGGCAGGGCTTAGCTTTTTGTTTAAGCAGGATATTCGATTAACATTTGGTGCTCAAGCCGAACAGACGATCATGGGATTCAGTTTTATCAAAGCCAATGTATCCGATGTGTCGAATAATTACTGGAATATATTGCCGAACCTCACATTGCGAAAAGAATTTGATAAAACATTGAATACGTCATTGGTGTATAGAGCCACCATTAGAAGGCCGGGAATTGGCGAGTTAAATCCTAATGTCGATTATAGTGACCCTTATAACCTTCGGTTTGGTAACCCATATTTAGTGCCAACACTTTCCCATAATTTCGATTGGAATGTTAGTTGGGTAAAGGGAAAATATTATATCAATACATCATTAGGATTCAATAAAGTGGACAATGTTTTTAATACTATTCGTAATTTAATTGAGGGAGGAAAAACCGTAATTACTTATTTAAATATTGCTGCAAGAAAGGAATATGAAGCAAGTGTTTTTGGGGGCTATACATTTAATAAGCAATTTAGAATGAATGCCAGTGCTGGTTATACATATAATATGTATAGTGAAAAAGAAAAGCAATTATACCTCTATCAAGATGGCGGAACTTTTTATTCTAGTTTAAATTACACCTATACTCCAACCAATGTCTGGAATATCGAAGGGTCAACCAGGTTCAATAGTTTCGCAGATCCGCAAGGGCGGAGTAGGAGTAACCTTAGTTTAAATTTAGGGGTACAAAGGAAATTCTTTGATCGTAGGTTGATAGTAGGTTTGAATGTAATTGATCCATTTACCCCACAACAATATATTACGGTTACTACCGGTAAGCAGTTTACCATTGAAAGTGTAAATGCAACTACAACAAGAAATTATCGGTTGTCAATTAGTTACCAATTAAATAAATTGGTACAAAAAAGCACATTGAGTGATAAGCAAAAAAAGGAAATCTTGGATAAATTAAAACACTAATTACTTAGCTTATTTCTAAGGATTTAATTTTAGATTTTAACCAGCTGTTTTTAACCGGTACTAGCCACTCATTCATCAACATTTTTTTTGTTGCAACAAGATTATTGAAATACAAAGTGTTCTCGTCTAAAAAATTATTTTCAAAAGCATAGTTGATTTGGGAAAGTGGTAGCATTTGTAATTTATCATGTATGATAAATGCCAAAGTTTGACGATCCATTAAATTGACCTTGCATTTTTGTTCAATAGCTTGAATTGCATGTACAGAACTGTCTGTACTGCATCCACCTACTTTTGCGGCAGATTCATCAGCCATTAATATGATGAATTGACCAAAGAATAAATTTGAATAGCCTTTTACAGGAACTCCATGAGACTTCCAATTATTGGTGAACTCAGTCAAGATATCTTCTATCTCAAAAGCCTCACTCATGCTAAACAATCTACTACTTTGGTAAACCCAAACTTTTGAGTCATCGGAAAAATTATCCGGTATATGTTGTTGATAGTTTAAATCCATTTTGTACTTTTTATTGCATACTTGCAGCGATCATTTCAGCTACATCTAAAACGCCCACTTCATTTTCTTTTTCCCTGTTTTTTACTCCATCAGTCATCATGGTATTGCAGAAAGGGCAAGCTGCTGCAATAAATGTAGCACCCGTTGCCAATGCTTCATCTGCTCTTTCTATATTGATACGAGCATCTCCTGGTTCATCTTCCTTGAACATTTGAGAACCACCTGCTCCACAACAAAGTCCATTGGTTCTGCATCTTTTCATTTCTACTAATTCAGCATCTAATGCTTCTAAAACTTTACGTGGTGCTTCATAAATATCATTGGCCCTTCCTAAATAACAACTGTCGTGGTAAGAAATTTTCTTTCCTTTGAATTCGCCACCCTCTTTCATCTTGATCCTGCCTTCATTTATTAGTTCTTGTAATAAAGTAGTGTGATGAATGACTTCATAATTGCCTCCCAATTCGGGATATTCATTTTTCAAAGTATTGAAACAATGAGGGCAGGTGGTTACAATTTTTTTAATGCCATATCCATTGAGCACTTGTATATTTTGATAGGCCATCATCTGGAATAAAAATTCATTGCCAGCTCTACGGGCTGGATCTCCAGTACAAGCTTCTTCTTTTCCTAAAATGGCGAATTTAATGCCTACTTTGTCTAAAATGGTGGCAAATGCTTTGGTGATTTTTTGTGCTCGTTGATCAAAACTTCCTGCACAACCTACCCAAAATAACACTTCAGGCATTTCACCTGCTGCCATCATTTCTGCCATTGTATTAATCTTCATGAATCTGATTTTAGTGGTTCAAAATTAAGTGAATATTGCCATTGAATTTGCCTTGTTTAATATTCTTACATATAAACCGGTCAGACCATTGCTGTCTGACCGGTTTTGTCTGACCGGAATTCTGTAACAATTGAATGATCAGTATGGCTTAAATTGCATCAATGCAAGAGTTGGTATTTATTTTATTGGGCTTTACGGTGAGTTTTTTAGGCCAATTACCGTTAGGAAACATGAGTTTTACCAGTACCCAAATTGGTTTACAGGAGGGGTTTAAAAAAGCTTGGGAATTTGCAATAGGCGTTGCCATTGTAGAAATGATTTATTTGCGATTTGCTTTAACAGGGATGGATTGGGTTACCCAACATCGAACCTGGTTTTTGGCCCTGGGTTGGTTAACAGTAGTATTATTTCTCATTTTGGGAATAATGGCTTTTGTAACTGCTAAGAAACAACATGGCGAATCCAAATCATTGGTTTTGAAGAATAAACTACATCGATTTTTATTTGGACTAATGATGAGTGCTTTAAACCCTGTACAAATTCCATTTTGGTTTTTATGGACTACTACCTTATTTCAGATGGGTTTGTTGCCATCGTCGGCTTTGGCTTTTAATTTATTTACTGTTGGCGCAGGAACAGGAACCATTGCCGGATTAGCGGTTTATATACATGGAGGCAACTGGCTAGTAAATAAGCTGAACGCCAGTAATAAAACCCTGAATCAAATAATGGGAATTATTTTTATTCTCACCGCATTGCTTCAATTGTGGAGAATCGTTTACAAGCCATTTGTATAGAATAAATTAAGCCATTTCAGTGGCCCATTTGTCTCTGTCATCAGGAGAAAACTTCCAAGGAGCAAAATTGTTTTCGATATTGCTAAATGTGCCGTTCCATTCTTGTGGGGCATTGCTTTCTTCCATAATGAGCGATCTTCTCAATTCTATAATGATATCTAATGGGGAGATACTTACAGGGCATTCTTCAACACAAGCATTGCAAGTGGTGCAGGCTCTTAATTCTTCTACACTAATATAATCATGTAACAGCGACTTATCATCTGATATAAATTCTTTATTTGCATTGATATTTTTGCCAACATCTTCCATTCTGTCTCTGGTAGCCATCATGATTTTTCTAGGGCTTAATAGTTTCCCTGTACTGTTTGCCGGGCAAGCTGCAGTGCATCTTCCACATTCAGTGCAACTATAGGCATCCAATAAATTTTTCCAGCTCAAATCAAAAATATCTTTTGCCCCAAAACTGGCAGGAGGTGCAGCATTTGTTGGAGCTAATTCAGGTTGCATGGCATACAATACCTCATTTTGTACAGCAGGCATGTTCTTTATTTTTCCAGGGGCATCTAAACGTGCAAAATAAGCATTTGGAAAAGCTAACATAATATGCAAATGTTTAGAATAGGGTAGGTAGTTTAAAAAAGCAAAAATGCCTGCGATATGCAACCACCAAGCGATTCTTTCAATAGCTATAAGAGAATCTATACTCAATCCATTAAAAATTGGAGTAAGTTTAGAAGAAATGATAAAAGAAGATGTTGCTTGATAATGTTCAGCCCCCAAACCTTGCAATACCTGATCAGTGGCATTCATTGTAAGGAATAAGCTCATCAGGATAATTTCAACAAATAAAATATAATTGGCATCAGAGCGAGCCCAGCCATTCAAGTCTTTCGACATAAATCTTTTCAAATGAATGATATTTCTTCGTGCTAAAAAGATCACACAAACGATAATTACTCCAAAAGCAAGCAATTCAAAAGTGTTGATCAGAAAGGAATAGAATCCTCCTAAATAAGGAAGAAACAACCGATGCGTTCCGAGTAAGCCATCTAATACAATCTCTAATACTTCTAAATTGATGATGATAAATCCGGCATAGATAACCATGTGCATAACAGCTACCAATGGGTTCTTAAACATTTTCTTTTGCCCAAGTGCCAATAAGATCAGATTTTTCCATCTTTTGCCAGGTTGGTCAGATAAATCTTCATCCTTCCCCAAAAAAATATTTCTTTTGATTTCACTGGCTTTTTTAGTGAATAAGCCAATACCCAAAACTGCTAAAAGGAGGAATCCGATTTGAGGAATATATTGCATAGAAATTGATTATACTGCTAAGATAGTTAATTAGTACTTTCACTTGCCAATTGTTGAATGCATTTAATGTTGTTAATTTGGACTATAAAACAAGATTATGTCTGAAAAAAGATACATTCTAAACCAAAACCAAGCTGCTCAAAAAATACATCGAATGAGCTTAGAGCTGGCAGAAAACCTGAGCGGAAATAATGCGCCTGTAGTTTTGATTGGAATTCGTAATAGTGGCACTACAGTGGCAGAAAAAATCGGGAAATTACTTCACCAGTATATTGCTAATTCAATGCAAATTGTTTCAATGCAATTAGATAAAGATTTTCCTATTGATGTGGTATTGAGTGAACAAGTAGAATTGAATGGAAAAAATATTGTAATTATAGATGATGTTTCTAATAGCGGACGTACGCTGGTATATGCTTTGAAACCCATTTTAGAAGGACATCCAAAAAGTATACAGACAATGGTTTTGGTGGAAAGAATGCATCAACTATTTCCTGTAAAGCCAGATTATGTGGGGCTTTCATTGGCTACCACCAAGGAGGATCACATTCAAGTAGAAGTAGTTAATGGAGAGATTGTTGGGGCATATGTTATATAACTATTATATTTAATGCAAATTCAACTACGACTAAACATATTTTAATTTTGGAATATTTATCACTAAAATTGTTATCTAAATAAAATTCAACCTAACATGAACGCTGCCATACAAGAAAGAGTGAATATCTGGGTCAATGGAAATTACGACGCTCAAACAAAAGCTATCATTGCTGATTTGCAAAAAGACAATCCCGATGAATTAGCGGATGCTTTTTATAGAAATTTAGAGTTTGGAACAGGTGGTTTACGCGGGTTAATGGGAGTGGGTACAAATCGAGTAAATAAATATACCATTGGAATGGCCACCCAAGGTTTTGCCAATTACCTTAAAAAAACATATGGTAGCGAAGAAATAAAAGTAGCTATAGCGCATGATAGCAGAAACAATAGCCGATTCTTTGCCGAAACAACAGCAAATGTTTTTGCTGCAAATGGTATAAAAGTTTTTTTATTTGATGCTTTACGTCCTACACCAGAATTGAGTTTTGCTATACGATATTTAGGTTGTAAAGCAGGTGTGGTTTGCACAGCATCTCATAATCCTAAAGAATACAATGGGTACAAAGCGTATTGGAATGATGGCGGACAATTGGTTCCCCCTCATGATAAAAATGTTATTATTGAAGTAGAAGCAATTGATAGTGTTGATGCAGTTAAATGGACAGGTGGAGAATCGAATATCACCATTATGGGTAAAGAAATGGATGATGCTTATTTAACAATGGTTGCAGGCTTAAGCGTGTATCCGGATGTTATTGCTAAACAACACGATTTAAAAATTGTGTATACGCCCATCCATGGCACTGGTATCACTTTGGTTCCTCAGATGTTAACTCGTTTTGGGTTTACCAATGTAACAATCGTTGAAGAGCAGGCAACACCAGATGGTAATTTCCCAACAGTTGCTTATCCAAATCCGGAAGAGAGTGAAACCATGAGTATTGGGTTGAAAAAAGCACAATCCATTAATGCAGATATTCTATTAGGTACAGATCCTGATGCAGATAGAGTTGGAATTGGTGTTAAAAATCACAAAGGTGAATGGGTGTTGATGAATGGCAATCAAACAGCAGTATTGGCTTTTGCCTATATGATGGAAGCGAGAAAAGCTAAAGGGATTGCACAGCCCAATGATATGGTTGTTTCAACCATTGTAACAACTGAAATGATTAATGAAGTAGCCAAGCAAAATAATGTAGCCTGCTATAATGTATTAACCGGGTTTAAATGGATTGCAGAAAAAATTAAAGAACTGGAAGGAAAAGAAAATTATGTAATAGGAGGGGAAGAGAGTTTTGGATTAATGATCGGAGATCAAATTAGAGATAAGGATGCTGTTAGTGCTGTTGGATTAATGTGTGAGATGGCTGCTTACGAAAAAAACAAAGGGAGGAGTTTGTTCGATAAAATGATCGAATTGTATTTGCAGTATGGTTTTTATTATGAAACCTTAATTAGCATTACTAAAAAAGGAATGAATGGGCAGAAAGAAATTGCTGATATGATGGATGGATATAGAACCAATCCACCATCCACTATTAATAATTCAGCTGTTATCACACTATTAGATTATCAATTACAAACAGGAAAGAATTTACAAACAGGAGAAACCTGGCCGATTAGTTTACCAAAGAGCAATGTATTGCAGTTTATTACTGCTGATGGTAGTAAGATATCTGCTCGACCTTCTGGAACCGAGCCGAAAATTAAATTCTATTTCAGTGTAAAAACTACCTTGAATTCAAAAGCAGAATTTGATGCAAAACAACTCGAATTGGAAAACAGAATTAAAGGGATCATTCAAAGTATGCAATTAGATTAACTATATTCGCGCCATGTCGCCCAATAGAGATTACAAAGATGATTTTCAACATAAAGGCATGCGCCGAAAGTTGATAGAAGTTTTAAGAGAAAAGGGTATTACCGATGAAGGGGTATTGGATGCTATGAATAAGATACCTCGTCATTTCTTTTTAGATTCTGCATTTGATAAAATTGCTTATGAGAATAGGGCTTTTCCTATTGCAGCGGATCAAACTATTTCTCATCCATATACAGTGGCCTATCAAACACAATTATTGCAAGTTAAAAAAGGGGAGAAGGTTTTAGAAATTGGCACTGGCAGTATTTATCAAACAACCATTCTTGCAGAATTAGGAGCCCAATTTGTGTTTACTATAGAGCGACAAAAGAAATTATTCGAAGAACAAAAGCTTTTTTATTTTTTCCGAAATCAATATCCCAATATTAAATTCTTTTACGGAGACGGATTTCAAGGTTTGCCTACCTATGGGCCATTCGATAAGATTATTATTACTGCTGCGGCCCCATTTATTCCGCCAAAATTAATTGAGCAATTAAAACCTGGCGGAATCATGGTCATTCCTGTAGATGAAGGGGAGGCTCAACGTATGTTAAGATTAAGTAAGTTGGAAGATGGCTCTATTAAAGAAGAAACATTTGAAGAGTTTTCTTTTGTGCCAATGCTCACTGGAAAAAATCAATAAAAAAACGGAGTAGTTGTTAACTACCCCGTTTACTATTTTATCTAATAACCAATAACCAATACAGTTATTGCTGCATCATATCCATTCCACCACCTTGATCGGCTTTAGTATTCTTTCTTTTGAATAAGCTTGCATCAAATTTACCAAAACGGTAACTGAAGTTCAAACGCAATACTTGAGGATCTCTTCTACGTTGATTGGTTTGATTGAAGAATGAACTTTCTGAATAAGATTGAAACAATTGAGTTCTGAAAATATCATTCATACTTAAAGTAAGGTTTCCGGTTCTGCCATTCTTCCAGGTAAAATCTTTTCTAATTGCTAAGTCAACGCCATATCTTGGTAAATTATAACCTTGTGCTCCAGATTGTGGCCCACCACCACCAAACATCATACCACCGCCACCACCACGGCCGCCACCACCAGAATTTTGTGGCAATACTGTTTGACCTTGATAATCTCCGCTCAATTGAATAGATAATCCTTTTGATACTTTAAATGTATTATTGAACTTGGTGAAAAAACTCCATTGTTGTTGAACTAAGTCAGGCTGACCAGGTACTGAAGCATTGATTTTAGAATTAAACAAATTGAAGTTGACAGTGATTTCCCACCACTTGGTAAGAGATGTTTTCTCCGTTAATTCCAATCCAAAACTAGTAGCACTATTAGCGTTAATAAAGGTGCTGAAAAAAGCGCTATCAGTTGGAACCAATGCATTTTTATCGCGATATACATAACGTGTAATTAAATCTGTAGAATATTTAAAGAAGAAAGTGGCTAATAAATTTGAACCTTTCTTGTATGCATTGTTCCAAGACATTTCAAATGAATTGGTGAATTCGGGCCTTAATGCTGCATTTCCTAAACTGATATTTTGCGGATCTGTATAATCAGGGAAAGGCATCAACTGGAAGAAATTTGGTCTGTTAATTCTTCTGGAATAGTTGATTTGATAATCTACTTTATCATTCAATTTATAAGTAAGGAATGCACTAGGAAATAAACTCAAAGGATAGGTTACTTTAAAGTTTGCAGAGTCTGCTCCTTGTGAATTGATCAAAGTACCTGTGTAATTAGAACTTTCTGCTCTTAATCCTAACTGATAGCTCCATTTTTTCACTTTAAAGCTATAAGTAGTATATGCAGCATAGACCTGATCGTTGTATTTATATCTACTACTAATTGAAGGAACCAATACATATGTTCCTAACGTAGGGAAAAAACGATATTGATCTAAAATATTGGAGAAATCTCTGATTGCAGCTCTTGCACCTGCTTCAAATTTAGAATCATCTGTTAATGGGTTCTCATAATCAACCTGAATAGTATTATTGGTGCTATTACCACCTCCAAGACCTCTTTGAATGATAGGCAATCCTACTTGAACATTACTTAAATTATAAGTATAGTTATTGATGTCTGAACTATTGTTATTCTTACTGCTATTGTAATTATAATCAGAAGAAATACTATGGCCACTCTTGGCAAAATTATGTTTATAACTTAATTGTGTTCCCCAGTTTTTAAAATTGGAAATACTGTTTGTTCCAATATTTGTATACGATTTTGGAATACTACTTATGGTTGAATCTACACGTTGAAATTGATCATTATCAAATTCTCCATTCACATAGTTACCTGATAATGAAATGGTATTTCTATTGTCAACAAAATAATCTACGCCAGCTCTAGCAAAAGCAAAATATCCGGTATTGGTAGAATTGGTAACGTTATAAACATTACTTGGAGGTGTGATTAAATTATTTCGATCTGTAATTCCTTCTGAAATAGATTTACGCTGATTATAATTGCCACTTCCAGTAAAGTTGATTTTATTTTGACGTAAATTAATATCTGCTCCTAAGTTTGGCATACCTCGTGAATCAATACCAGCTCTTACTCCGCCATTGTAACCAGATTTTTTATTTTTCTTTAAAACGATATTTAATATACCAGCATTACCCCCTGAAGCATCATATTTAGCTGACGGATTAGTAATCAATTCAACTTTATCAATGATATCTGAAGGAATTTGATCCAGTGTAATGGTTGTAGGTCTGCCATCTATAAAAATAGTAGGGGCGGCATTTCTTAGGGTAACATTACCATCGATATCAACATTCAAAGCTGGAATATTTCTCATTAATTCTGTAGCTGTTTGCCCAGAACCCATTAAGTTTTTATCTACATTAAATATCTTTCTATCAATTCCGAGTTCAAATTGTGGTTTACTAGAAGAAGTAACCGTTACATTTCCTAAATTGGTTGCATCTTCTTCCAGTTTAATATTTCCAAGATCTTTATCGGCCTGACCCAACATTTTTTGAAAATCCATTGGAGCGCCAGCCTGAGGAAACTTAATCCCGAAGCTAATTTGTTGTTCAAGGCTTTTATACCCAATTGCACTCATGCTTAATTTGAAATTTCCAAATAAGGAGAGGCCCTCGAAAGTAAAATCACCATTTGATTTGGTAATTATAGTTCCTAATATAGCTTCTTTCATTTTTTTGGTAACTGTATCAAACTTGTTTCCCTTTAATTGAACGGTTACACCTTCAATTCCCTTATTTGTCTTCGAATCTGCAATTTTTCCATAAAAATGACCAATATTGGTATTCTGGCTTCCACCTGCCGCTCCACCTGGGCGTCCTCCCATACCAGGAAACTGCGCTGTTGCAGTTAAACATACCATAAACATACTTAGAAGAATCAAAAAATTACGCATAATAAACTTTGTTAATAGATGCAAAATTGCATCAGGAATTGGATGAATGTCATTTGCATTACACAAACGGTAATAAGACAAATTTGAATGGATAAAGTTTGAATGAATTTGTATTGCTGGTCTATTTTTATTCGGTGACTAAGCTAGAGCGGTCAAAAGAACTTGTAAGAGTCCGATTAAAAACCCTAAAACACCACCTATTATCTCAACAAAACGGAATTCTTTAGCCATAATGTCGTTCAAAATTTGTTCTAACTTATCTGATGAGAAACCAGCTACTTTTTGAGTTACAATTTTCTCCAGATCAAGGTCTTCCTGGAGGTTATTCATATAATTTTTCATGATTACAGGAAAAAGTTCCGTTAATTCGGTAATGAAGACCTCTTTGAGCTGATTGATGGTTTTATCACCGATAAACATGCTGATTACAGGCATTTGTTCGGCTAATTTAACCCGTAAAAAATGGTCAATATGCGCTTCTACAAAGGGCATTAACTTGCCGATATTGGCCGGATTACTGATTTTTTCTTCAATGTCCTTAAAAGACAACAATTCATTGCTAACTAATTTGCCCAATTTCTCTGCAAATTGTTTTTGTCTTTTTGGAAAAATCCCATGGAAAGTGATCCCTAAAACCTTTTTTGGTTCTTTTGGGTGAAAAAGCATTTTAATGGCAATCCAATTGGTAAACCAGCCGATAAAAGCTGAAATAAAGGGGATTAGGTAGATTAAATTCATGAATAAAATTTAAAAAACCTATAAAACACGAGTCTTATAGGTTTTATGATGGGAGAACGAGGGGTCTCGAACCCCCGGCCTTCAGTGCCACAAACTGACGCTCTAACCAACTGAGCTACGCCCTCCGTTTTAGTGGGGTGCGAAAATAGTATATTTTCTTTAAAAAACAATCCTTCCAAAGCTTTGTTAATTGAATTGTTTTATTATAATGTAAATTCATTTTAAGTTATTTTTGAGCAGATCATGCAAAAATTGAAGCAATTTATGAAGACAAGAAAAGGATTAGTACTAATGGCCATCGTATTATTTGGTGGTCTGTTTTTTGCTTTTAGAACCATTGGCCATAAAGAATCCAATAATTTAGTTACGCTTCAACAGCGATTGCTTAATGCTGTTGGTGCATTATTAGAACAAGAACATTATAGTCCTAAGCCAATCAATGATGCTTTTTCTAAACAGGTTTTTACAGCATATTTAGATCAATTAGATGGAGATAAGTCTTTGTTTTTACAATCAGATATTGCTGAATTGAAAAAATATGAAACCACTATTGATGATGAAATTCATGGGGCAACTATTCAGTTTCAACCAGCAGTGAGTGCTATTTATGAAAAAAGAGTCAATGAAGCGATTCAAATATATAAAGATGTTTTATCGAAGCCATTTAATTTTAATGTAGATGAAACAGTTCAGATGGATGGAGAGAAATTGGGATTTTCATTGAATGAAGCAGATAGAAAAGATCGATGGAGAAAAAAAATTAAATATTATACATTAGAACGTTATATCGATTTAGTTGAAGAGCGCGAAAAAAATAAAGGAAAAGAAGGATACATTTCAAAACCAGATGATAGTTTGGAAGTTGAAGCAAGATCTAAAGTGATGAAATCTATTGAAAGAAGTTTCAACAGAATAAAAACTTCATATACCGAAGAACAGCGCTTTAATGCATTTGTAAATGTTGTTACTAATTTAATGGATCCTCACACTGATTATTTTCCTCCAGTTGAAAAACGTGGCTTCGACGAAAAAATGAGCAATCAGTTTTATGGAATTGGAGCTCAATTACAACAAGATGATAATGGAATTAAAATAGCAAGTGTTGTTAATGGTTGGCCTGCTTCAAAATCAGGGAAGATTGTTGTAGGAGACTTGATAATCAAAGTAGCCCAGGGAAGCGCAGAACCAGTAGATGTAACTGGCTATGAAGTGACTGATGCCGTTAAATTAATCAGAGGAAATAAGGATACTGAAGTAAGGCTTACTGTAAAAAAACAGGATGGAACAATTATTACCGTAGCGATGATTCGTGAAAAAATTGAACAAGACGAAGGCTTGGCAAGAAGTGCAATTGTTCAAAATGGAAAAGATAAGATAGGGTATATTGCTTTGCCAGACTTCTATGCCAATTTTGAAGATAAAAACGGGTACCGTTGTTCTGATGATGTGGCCAAAGAAGTAGTTAAATTAAAAGCAGAAAACGTAAAAGGAATAGTTATTGATTTAAGAAATAATGGGGGAGGTTCTTTAGTTGAAGTGGTTAAAATGGTTGGATTGTTTATAAAAAGCGGAACTGTTGTTCAAGTAAAAGAAAGAGATGGTAATGTAGACAATTTTACTTGGAGAGATAATGATGAGTCAGTGTTGTATGATGGACCACTTACAGTTTTAGTGAATGAATTAAGTGCTTCAGCAAGCGAAATATTTGCAGCCGCTATTCAAGATTATAAAAGAGGAATAATTATAGGTAGTACCTCTACCTATGGAAAAGGAACTGTTCAAAGACCTATACCATTTGGTAAGCCAATTGACATGTATAGTGGAAGAACAGAGTATGGTGCTGTTGCGCTTACTTTTCAAAAATTTTACAGGGTAAACGGTGGATCAACTCAACTAAATGGAGTGGTGCCTGATGTGATCATTCCAGATACATATGAATATTTAAAATTGCGCGAAAAAGACAATCCAAATGCATTGCCATGGGATGCAATTGCTAAAACAAATTATCAGCCTTGGAACAGTACAGTTTCAACTGATTTATCTGTAATTAGTAAGCAGATGCAACAAAAAATTCAGGCTGATCCAAATTTAAATTTGTTGCAAGAAAATTTGAAGTGGTTATCAAAAAATAGCGAAAGTGCAGTTAGTCTGAAATTGGACAAGTATAAAGACCAACAAAAGCAAATTGTTACAACAGTGAATCAAAACAACAGTTTATTGAAACTCAAAGATGATTTAGCGGTTGTGGCATTAGAAGCAGATAAAGACAAGTTTTACAATAATCCAGATAAAGTGAAAGGCTTGCGCTATCAAGAATGGCTGAAGTTTTTAAAAACGGATATGTATATTGATGCCAGTGTAAAAGTGATCGAAGAGATTGCCAAGTCACAAACTGCTGTGGTTAAAAATTAATTGGGTTGCTTGAAGAATATAATTAGTATTGTTTGCTGATGGATAAGATTCTGGAAAAAAAATGGTATGCGCTGTATACCAAGCCACGTTGGGAGAAAAAGATTGATGCTCGTTTGTTAAAGAAAGGGATCGATAGCTGGTGCCCACTCCAAAAAGTAGAAAGGCAATGGAGCGATCGCAAAAAAGTGATTGAAGATCCATTGTTTAAATCATACGTATTTGTAAGAATAGATTCATCTGAAAGAAACAGTGTATTAATGACAGATGGTGTTTTAAACTTCGTTTATTATTTGGGTAAGCCTGCTATTATCAAAGATGAAGAAGTGAATAGTATTAAGATGTATCTGGCAGAAAAAGATGCACGTATTTCAGTGATCTCAGAAGAAGGTTTTGCTCCTGGCGAAAAAGTAAGGGTCAACTTTGGTGTATTTATGGATAAGGAAGGAACTGTATTGAGAGGTGGTAAGAAAAAAGTCTACGTACAATTACAAAGTTTAGGGCAAGTAATGGTAGTTGAGTTTCCAGCGGAAAGTTTGTCTCCCACTTTATTATAAACAATCATGTTCAATTCTTTTTTTCGTTCTTCTCGAATTGAAAGAGACCTTTCTTTCCTGGGTGTTGACATGCATTCGCATCTACTGCCCGGCTTAGATGATGGGGCTGCAACCATCGAAGAGTCTTTGCATTATTTTCAGTTAATGAAAGAATGGGGGTATCGAAAATGCATTTTAACTCCACATATTTTCAATGGAGTTCATAATAATACTCCTTCCACCATATTGCCAGTTCTAGAAAGAATGAAGCAAGAATTAGTCTTGGCTGAAATAGATATTGAAATAGAAGCAGCTGCAGAATATATGGTAGATGAATACTTCATGGAATTACTTTCGGAAGACCAGCCATTACTTACAATCGGAAAAAACAATGTATTGATTGAAATGTCCTATGCCGCACCATCTCCATTTATTGAGCGGGCAATTTTTGAGTTAAACATCAAAGGGTATAAGCCCATACTGGCTCATCCTGAACGATATGGCTATTACTACTATGATAATCTTACTCAATATGAGCGTCTATTAGAAATGGGTTGCATTTTTCAGTGTAATCTGCTTTCTTTAAGTGGATACTATGGGATGCCAGTTAAAAAAATGGCATTAAAATTAATCAAAGGCAATTTCTTTAAACTAATCGGCACAGATTTGCATCATCATAATCATGTTGATGCAATCAAAGCATTTACTGTTACCAAAGAATTTTATGATCTGGCCAATCAAATTCCAATAATGAATAATACTTTATAATTTCCAATCCACTAATTGATTGGCCCATTCGGCTCGGTATGGGGTAGAAACTCGAATATAATTATCCGTATAGCCTTCCATCATTCCATCTTTATCATAGGCTTCAAATAATACTTTTCTAGTTTGGCCCTGGTGCAGACTGGTGAAATACTGCAATTTCATAAATGATAAATTGCGTAATTGTTTATTTCTTTCGTTACGTATAGAGATTGGTACAATTGGTTTGAATTCTACTGCTTTGGTATTATCTCTTTCCGAATAAGTAAATACATGCAAATAGGATACATCCAATGAGTGTAAAAATTCGAATGTTTCTGTAAAATGAGCTTCCGTTTCTCCCGGAAAACCTACAATGACGTCTACTCCAATAGCTGCATGTGGCATTAATGTTTTGATGAGCTGAACTCTTTCGGCATACAATTCACGTTTATATCTTCTGCGCATTAAACCCAAAATATCGTTTGAACCACTTTGTAATGGGATATGAAAATGAGGCATGAAATGATTGCTATTGGCCACATGTTCAATCAATTCATTGGTGAGTAAATTGGGTTCTATTGAAGAAATTCTGTATCTATCTATTCCTTTTAATTGGTCTAATGCCTTTACCAAATCAGTAAAATTAGACTCATGTGCTAAATCACCATTGGGCCCTTTACCAAAATCCCCCAGATTAACTCCGGTTAGCACTATTTCTTTAACTCCTTCTTCAGCTAATGTTTTTGCATGCTTCAATACATTGTCTATGGAATCACTCCTGCTTTTACCTCTCGCCATCGGAATGGTACAAAAAGAACAATTGTAGTCACAACCATCCTGCACTTTTAAAAATGTTCGAGTTCTGTCATTTTGAGAAAAAGAAGCATTGAATCCGGTCACTTGGTCAATATCGCAACTGCAAATTTTTGCTACATCAGTAGATTTGGTCAATTCACTGATATGTTGGACTATGTTGAATTTTTCAGCAGCACCTAACACTAAGTCTACTCCTGGGATAGCTGAAATCTCTTTAGGTTTTAATTGAGCATAACATCCAGTAATTACCACAAAGCTTTCTGGAGATTTTCTTTGTATTCTTCTCACCAATTGCCTGCATTCCTTATCGGCATTGTCGGTTACAGAACAGGTATTGATTACATATACATCTGCCAAGTCAGTAAAATCTCTTTTTTCAAATCCCTCTTTTTCCAGCATTCTGGAAATAGTAGAAGTTTCTGAAAAATTGAGTTTACAACCTAATGTATGAAAAGCGACTGTCTGTTTATTGCCCATCGGGTGGCAAAGGTAACTAAAATCAGTTATTGGTTATTTGTTATTGGTTATTGGGGTAATGGTTATTGGTTGGGGAGAATCTGTAAAAACTTTCTTAAATCTCCCCAAATAGCCCCTTCTTTTTCAATTTTTACGTATAATAAACTATGTTTGCCCGTCTTAAAAACCAAAGCGAATATGCAATTCAAAAAGATCAATAACATTACGGGTTGGCTTGTTTTTTTAATAGCTAGTACTGTATATATTTTAACTGCCGAATCGGGTGGAAGTTTCTGGGATTGTGGAGAGTTTGTAAGTAGCTGTTTTAAGTTACAAATACCGCATCCTCCAGGAGCTCCATTATTTGTTATCCTTGGAAGGGTATTCATCATTTTATTTGGAGATAATCCATTGAATGCTGCAAAAGCGGTAAATATTATGAGCGCTTTGGCCAGCTCATTTACTATTTTATTCTTGTTCTGGACAATTACGCATTTTGCTCGCAGGTTGGTGAATGTAAAAACTACTGAAACTTTAAATGCCTATCAATTATGGAGCATTATGGGTGCCGGAGTGGTTGGCGCTTTGGCTTATACATTTAGTGACTCTTTTTGGTATAGTGCTGTAGAGGGTGAAGTATATGCTTTATCTAGTTTTTTTACAGCGATTGTATTTTGGGCTATTCTTAAATGGGAGCACGCTGCTGATGAACCCGGAGCCGATCGTTGGATCGTTTTCATATTCTTTATGATGGGTTTATCTATAGGTGTTCACTTATTAAATTTATTGACCATTCCTGCGATTGTAATGGTGTATTATTTCAGAAGGAGAGATACATTCAATTACACATTGATACGTGGTTGGTTTATTAAATTAGCAGTTGTTGGTGGAATACTGGCTTTTGTTGGGTCACTCATCATGGCAAGTGCAGATACGACTGATAATGTACCGATGGATGGTACAATGAGTGGATTAGTCATTTTAGGAACTATTATAGCAGTTGGTTTATTATTCTTGATTGAAAAATGGAAACCAACTCAAAAAGAGTATGCAGGGGGCATTTATATCTTTTTTGTTTTAGGATGCATGATTACAGGATTGATTCAAGTAGGTATCATTCAATATTCTGTAAAGATGGCGGGTAATTTTGATCGTTGGTTTGTAAACGGAGCAGGTTTGCCATTCTTTTCTGGGTTTGCATTTTTCTTTGTTTTAATTGGAGGGCTACTTTGGTATGGTCTTAAAATTGCTGCGAAAAAAGCATGGCCTTATTTAACATTGTCTATTTGGTGCATTTCATTCATGTTCATTGGGTATAGTACTTATTTAACTACCATGATTCGCAGTAGTGCTAATCCATCAGTTGATATGTACAATGTAGATAATCCAATGAGTTTAGTGGGTTATTTAGGTCGTGAACAGTATGGTGATTTCCCGCTTTTATACGGACAAAAATTCACTGCAAATCCTGTTGATTTAAAGAATACAGGAATGAAGTACCAAAAATCAAAGGATAAATACATAGAGCAGGGGCAGGATAAGAAATATGTATATGCTCCTGAAGATAAAATGGTTTTCCCACGTGTTTGGGATGCCAGTGACGATCAATACCATGCATATTATTACGCCCAGTTTTTAAATATTCCTAAATTAAAAGATGGGGGGTATGATCGCTCTCCTAATCAGGTTGACAATATCAAGTTTTTTGTAGGGTATCAAATTTCCTGGATGTACTTGCGCTATTTCATGTGGAATTTTTCAGGCAAACAAAATGATTTACAAGGAGTATATAATGGAAATGTAAGAGATGGTAATTGGATTACTGGAATTTCTCTTATTGATAATATTATTTTAGGAGATCAATCTGCATTGCCTGACTCCATTAAAAATAATAAAGCCAACAATAAATTATTCGCATTGCCATTGATCTTAGGATTGATCGGATTGTTCTATCAATTTAAAAGGAAAGGAGACGATGCTTTGACTAATTTCTTAATGTTCTTCATGACTGGTTTTGCCATTGTGATTTATTTGAATCAAGCAGGTAATCAACCACGTGAACGAGATTATGCATACGTAGGAAGTTTTTATGCATTCGCAGTCTGGATCGGTTTAGGTGTTTTAGGTGTTGCATCTTTATTACAAAGAAAATTGAAGCCAGGGTTGGCAGCAACTGTTTCTACTATTGTCTGCCTATTAGCTGTTCCTGCAATCATGGCTCAGCAAGAATGGAATGACCATGATAGAAGTAATAAAGTTTTATCAAGAGATTTAGCAAAGAACTATTTAGAAAGCTGTGCGCCCAATGCCATTCTATTTACATTTGGTGATAACGATACCTATCCATTATGGTATGCTCAGGAAGTAGAAGGTATACGTCCGGATATAAGAGTAATCAATTATAGTTTATTAGGTATTGATTGGTACATCAATGAACTCCGTTACAAGGTTAATCAAAGTGGACCAATTGATGTTATATGGACTGCTGAACAAATTGAAGGCGGAAAACGCGATTATGCATTGTATCGTCCTAAACCAGGTATTCCAGAAAATCAATACTATGATTTATACGATCTAATGAAAAACTATGTGGGTAGTGATGATCCTACTAAAATGGAAGATCGTGGTAATGGCGATGCTTTAAGCACTTTCCCTGTTCGCAAATTTGCAGTTCCAGTTGATAAACAAACTGTATTGGCTAATAAAACGGTAAATCCAACAGATAGTGTAGTGAGTGAATTGCGTTTCGAATTGCCAAAGTCATCTATGTTGAAGAATGATATGGCTGTTTTAAATATCATCGCAGCTGCTAAATGGAATAGACCAATCTATTTCACTAATTCAAGTGTTGATTTAGGCTTTGATCAATTTTTGCGCAGAGATGGTTTGAGTTTTCGTTTAGTACCAGTTGAAAACTCACGTGTTAATGCTGATTGGATGAAAGAGAAAGCGCTTAATGTTTTTGTTGGAGGAAATGCAGACAAGAAAGGGGTGTATTTCGATGAAGAGAATCGCAGACATTTAAATAGTATTAGAGCAGCTTATGCAGATTTAGCTATTGATTTAGCCAATTCAGGAAGAAAAGAAGAAGCACGTAAAGTATTGGACAAAGTAGATAAGATGATGTTAGAAGAAAACATGCCATACGGTATGGTGAGTAGAGGAAATATGCATAATCGTAATTCTTTAATGTTCTTAGAAGCCTGCTATTTAGCTGACGATAAAGCCATGATTGAAAAAGTTTCCAATTCTGTTAAGAAAGACCTGCAACAGCAAGTGAAGTATTACAATACTTTAACTGGTTTCAAAGCAGAGATGATGGAGGATGAAAAAAGAATGGCTGAAAGTTATATGGATGGAATGGAAAAAATGAAAACCATTTACAATCCTGCTATTCAAATTCCTGGTAAATTAATGGCGCCAAAAGATTCGATTAAATAGGGATATAGTTCAAGGGAAGATTTTCTAGACGAACATGTAACAAATACCGTTAAGAAAATTGGCTGATAAAGCGTTAACAATGAAAGCTGTTTGAGACCCAACTTGTTGGGGCGAGTTCTTTCATTGTAGCTGAATCAGCCAATTTTTAGGTATTTGGTGAAAGTGAGTCTGGGAAACTTCACTTGAACTATTCTCTTTTATATCTGTTACTATTTTAGCTAATTTACATTCATGATCGGTCATCGTTTTTTGCAATTCAATCCCAATGAAGAAGGGAAAACCAAATTTGAGCAAATGCTGGACATTTTCATGCAGTTGCTTGGTTATACCAATGGGGATGCATCAGAGGCTTTGAGCTGGATGAATGAATTAGACAATAAGTATAAGTTTACCAACGACGAATATGGTATGGGGGATTTTATTGAAGACCTCAAACAAAATGGTTACATGAAAGAAAATGAGGCCGATGGCTCATTTAAAATAACCGGAAAATCTGAGCAAACCATTCGAAAGAAAAGCCTGGAAGAAATTTTCGGAAAACTCAAAAAATCTCGACAAGGCAATCATCAAACATTCAAGCAAGGTCAGGGAGATGAAGTGAATCCGGATACCAGGCCATTTCAATTTGGTGACATGTTAGAACAAATTGATTTTACTGAAAGTATTCGCAATGCGCAAATTAATAGGGGAGTGGAGAGTTTCTCTATGCAAGAAGACGATTTGCAGATTAGAGAAAGTGATTTCAAAACACAGACCTCTACGGTGCTAATGATTGATATTTCTCATTCCATGATTTTGTATGGAGAAGATCGAATTACGCCAGCAAAAAAAGTAGCCATGGCATTGAGCGAATTGATCACTACCAAATATCCAAAAGACACCATTGATATTGTTGTTTTCGGGAATGATGCATGGAGTATTGAAATTAAAGACCTTCCATATTTACAAGTAGGCCCATTCCATACCAATACTGTTGCAGGATTAGAATTGGCAATGGATATTTTAAGGAGAAGAAAAAACCCCAACAAGCAAATATTCATGATTACCGATGGTAAACCTACCTGTTTGAAAATCGGTAAACAATATTATAAAAACAGCTTTGGCTTAGATAGAAAAGTAGTAAATCGATGCATTAATTTGGCAGCTCAGTGTAAGAAATTAAAAATACCGATCACTACTTTTATGATTGCTTCAGACCCCTATCTTCAAAAATTTGTTCAAGAATTTACGGAGATGAATAATGGCAAAGCTTTCTTTGCCTCATTGGATAAATTGGGGGCATTTATTTTTAAAGACTTTGAAAGCGGTAAAAGAAAAACCGTTTTCTAATTGTATCAAAACAGTAACAAGAAAATGATGAAGATTAGTAAGATCATTACATTAGGACAGTTAAAGAAAGCAGGTTATCAATCCAAATCGGTTCATGAGGAAGTCAGGGATAATTTAATCAATACGATTCGAAATAAAGAAAACCCATTTGAAGGAATTCTGGGATACGAGGACACTGTAATACCAGATACAGAAAGGGCTTTATTGAGTAGGCATAATATCTTATTCCTTGGTTTAAGAGGTCAGGCTAAAACAAGAATGGCTCGTCAAATGATCGATTTGTTGGATGAATATATTCCTGTAATTGCAGGTAGTGAAGTAAATGATGACCCACTTAATCCGATGAGTAAATTTGCTAAAGACCTGGTGGCGGAATTACAAGATGAAACGCCTATTCATTGGGTGCATAGAAAAGAACGGTATGGAGAAAAATTGGCTACTCCAGATGTAAGTGTTGCAGACTTGATTGGAGATATAGATCCAATCAAAGCAGCTAATCTAAAGCTCAGTTTTGCAGATGAAAAAGTGATCCATTACGGTATTATTCCAAGAAGTAATCGTGGTATTTTTGTGATCAATGAATTACCCGATTTACAAGCAAGAATACAAGTGGCTTTATTCAATATTCTACAAGAGGGTGATATACAAATCCGTGGATTTAAGTTGAGGATGCCACTGGATATTTTATTTGTTTTTACAGCAAACCCAGAAGATTACACCAATAGAGGAAGTATTGTAACCCCTTTGAAAGATCGTATTCAAAGTCAGATACTTACGCACTATCCTAAGGATATTGAAACTTCCTTGTCTATTACTGAACAAGAAGCCGATATTTTATCTGTTCAAAAAGATAGAGTGATAGTAAGTGATTTGATCAAAAGAATCATTGAGCAAGTATCTTTCGAAGCAAGGTCCAATGAGTATGTAGATAAAAAAAGTGGGGTAAGTGCCAGATTAACCATTGCTGCTTTTGAAAACGCAGTAAGCAGTGCAGAAAGAAGAGCCATCATTCACGATGAAAAACAAACCCAGGTATGGGTAAGTGATTTATCAGGAATAATACCTGCAATTACGGGTAAAATTGAATTGGTGTATGAAGGTGAACAAGAAGGCCCTTATCAGGTTGCGGTTAATTTATTGGATAAATCTATTAGAACTCAGTTTGCTGCTTATTTTCCAAATCCAGATACATTTAAAAAGCGCAGAAGCAGTGGTAAAAAATCAGTCGAAGAAAAAGAACCTGAAAATCCATATAAAGTCATTACAAGATGGTTTGATGCAGGCAATCACCTTGATTTGCTGATGGATATGAAAGACGAAATAAGAATTCAAACATTATATAAAGTAGACGGATTGTTTGGTGTTGTTAAAAAGTATTATCCTCAAGCCAATGACAAAGAAAACGCCTTATTAATGGAATTTGTTTTACATGGGTTATCTTCCTATTCATTGATCAGTAAAAAATCTTTAGACGGCAAAATTGTCTTCAAAGATTTAATGGGCAGTATAATGAATCTTGGGTCATTATCAGCAGGAGAGGAGGATGATGAAATTAACGAGGATGATTATCAATAAACCTATTTGATCGAATACATTTTTTTGCCTTCATTTAATTCGGCAACAATGTTTTTAGTAAATATTTTACTTTCTTTCGCAAGGTTTTCTGGATTCACTGCCTTTGATTTAATCGATAACAATAAATCTTGAGTAGCTGTTTCGTAAAGGTTGCTTTCTAAATACACAGTCACTTTTTCAGTTGTATAGCTAGAAGAGAATCCACCTCCAAATCCAAAATTAACACCAGGGTAAGCCCAATAGTTATTGTAATAACTGCCAAAGCTTCCATAGGCCCCACCATACATTCCCATTGGGTTGTAGAAATTATCAGATGCCTGCACAAAAGTTGTTTCTTTCTTTACATCTTTCACTGCAACAGTAAAAATGGTTTCATAATTCAATTCCTTCACCTTATTAAGAATGGTCTCAGCTGGAAAATTCTTTCCAACATTCATAGGTCCTAGTGCATCAATACTTGTGGTTACTTTTAAACCTCTAGCAATTGCTGCTTCTTTTAATGAAGATTCCAATTCGTTTCTAGCCTGTACGTTGGCTGTTAAAACCATAATGAAAACACTTTTTTTAGCACCATACACAATCTTGTCTTTATTGCTCCAAACAGCAATAACTGTTTGTTTGGTTGATGAGCAAGCTGCAATTAATAGGTAAAGACTCAATAATGAAAAAAATAATTTGGTTGACTTCATGGTGCTTAAATTAATTCTTTTAGTTTCTCAACAACGTAATCTATTTCGGCCTTGGTATTGTTTTTAGAAAATGAAAACCGAACAGTGATTTGATTGGGATTATTGTTAATGGCTCTGATTACATGAGATCCTTGGTCAGCACCACTGGTACAGGCACTACCTCCGCTTGCACAGATATTATTAATATCCATATTGAACAATATCATTTCACTTTTCTCTGTTTTCGGAAAACTAGCACTCAATACGGCATATAAAGATGATCCCAAAGGATCTCCGTTAAAACTCACACCTTCAATTGCTGATTGCAATTGTTCCATCATGTATAATTTCAATCCTTTTATAAAAACACTTTCTTTTTCGTATTCAGCTGTTGCTATTTCAAGTGCTTTTGCAAATCCAATGATTCCATATAAGTTTTCAGTGCCGGCACGCATATTTCTTTCCTGACTACCACCATGAACAAATGGAGTTATTTTAATATTTTCGTTGATGTACAAAATTCCTACTCCTTTAGGGCCATGAAATTTATGTCCTGCACCTGTTATAAAATGAACAGGTGTGTTTCTTAAATCAAAAGGAAAATGACCTACTGTTTGAACAGTGTCACTGTGAAAAATGGCATTGTATTTTTTGCAAATTTCTCCAACTGTTTGAATATTGATCATATTGCCAATTTCATTGTTGGCGTGCATGAGGGTAACCAAACATTTTTCCTTACTCGAAGCTAATAATTGTTCTAAGTTATTTAAATCAATATGCCCATTTGGTAACAATTTTACATAACTCAACTCGGCTTCTCCTGTAATGTGTAAATGTTCTATTGTGTGAGTAGTAGCATGGTGTTCAATAACAGAACTGATAATATGTTTGCAGCCTAAATCTCTTACCGCAGCTCGTATTGCTGTATTGCTACTTTCAGTTCCTCCACTGGTAAAAAAAATCTCAGCAGGGTGTGCATTTAATATTTTTGCAACCGTTTTACGTGCGTTTTCAATGGCCATTCTGGTCTCTCTGCCATAACTATAAATTGATGAAGGATTGCCAAAATGTGTAGTAAGATAAGGCATCATAGCGTCTAATACAGCAGGGTCCAAGGCTGTAGTTGCTGCATTATCTAAATAAATTCTCTCCATGATTGCAATTTACAAGTTAATAGTCTATAAAGCCGCTTCCTGAATATCGCCCATCAATCTTTTGGCAATGTTTTCTGCTACTGTTTCGCTATTGCTTTCTGCATAAATGCGAATGATTGGTTCGGTATTACTACTTCTCAAATGAACCCAGTCATTATCAAATTCAATTTTAAGGCCATCATCTGTATTGATTGGGTTCTTTTTGTATTTTTCTTGTATACGTTTAAAGACTTTAGCCAGATCAACTCCTTTGGTTAATTCAATTTTATTTTTACTGATTATATAGTCTGGGTAACTGTTTCTCAATTGTTTAATGGATTTACCCGACTTGGCTAAATGGGTAAGAAATAAAGCAATGCCAATTAAAGCATCTCTTCCGTAATGTAAGTCTGGAACAATAATACCACCATTTCCCTCGCCTCCAATAACTGCGTTAACCGATTTCATTTTAGTAACTACATTTACTTCACCTACAGCACTGGCAAAGTATTCACCACCATATTTCAGTGTTACATCTTTCAATGCACGGGTGCTACTCATATTGCTTACTGTATTACCTTTTCGGTTCTGTAAAATGTAATCAGCAACTGCAACAAGTGTATATTCTTCTCCAAAAAGAGAGCCATCTTCACAAACAAAGCATAATCTATCTACATCTGGATCTACTGCTATACCTAAGCTTGCTTTTTGTCCTTTAACTTCGTTACACAATTCTCTTAGGTTTTCTGGCAATGGTTCAGGATTATGAGCAAATTGTCCATCTACATTGCTATTCAAAACGGTAAAATTGGTAACCCCTAATGCTTTTAATAATGCAGGTACTGCAATTGCTCCAGTACTATTAATTGCATCTATTACTAATTTAAAATTCCCCTTTTTAATGGCTTCTTTATCAACCAAAGGATACTGAACCACCGCTTGAATATGTTTGTCTAGGGCTGAATGATCTTCTGTATAAGCCCCTAATTGATCAACTGAAACATAATCAAAAGCTTCATTTGCGGCAATGGCTAATAAAGCGGTACCATCTGCGCCACTAATAAATTCTCCTTTATTATTCAATAATTTAAGGGCATTCCATTCTTTCGGGTTATGACTGGCTGTTAGGATAATTCCACCTGCTGCATTTTCAAAAACCACGGCCATTTCTACAGTTGGTGTTGTGCTCAATCCTAAGTCAATTACATCAATCCCAAGGGCGATCAATGTATTTACAACCAAACCTTGAACCATTGCACCACTAATTCTTCCGTCTCTGCCAATTACCACCTTCTTATTGGTATGTTGCTGTTGTTTAAGCCAGGTTCCATATGCAGAGGTAAATTTTACTATGTCTAAAGGACTTAATGTGTCTCCAGGTAAGCCACCAATTGTTCCACGAATGCCAGAAATGCTTTTAATTAATGCCATGTAATGCTTTTAAAATGCCTGCAAATATAATTCAAAAATATTTGTTGGAGCTTAGGTTGTATTTTTGTGTCGAAATAAACAATATGGCTGACAAAGCTTGGTATAAAGACTGGTTCAATTCTCCTTATTATCACCTACTATATCAACATAGAGATGAAGATGAAGCCAATCAATTCATTCAAACATTGATCAGTTATTTAAAGCCTCAAAAAGGTAGTTTGATGCTGGATGTGGCTTGTGGAAAGGGGAGGCACAGTATTGCCATGGCTGATATGGGATTTGAAGTAACAGGTATTGATCTATCTGGGGCTTCTATCACAGCAGCAAAATTACAAGAAACCGATCAATTACATTTTTATCAACATGATATGCGTTTGCCTTTCTGGGTGAATTATTACCAGTACGCATTTAATTTTTTTACCAGTTTTGGTTATTTTAAAACGAGAAGAGAGCATGATAATACCATTAGAACCATTGCTCAAAGTTTACAAAAAAATGGTTTGTTTGTTATCGATTATTTAAATGTGCATTTCGCAGAACAACATGAAGAAAAAACATTTACCACTACTATAGAGGATGTTAATTTTCATATCACTAAATGGCAGGATGAAGCACATTTTTTTAAGCAAATTCAAATAACTGATTCCGAAAATAGAACACCTCGCCATTTATATACAGAAAGAGTGGCTAAATTTTCTCTAGGCGATTTTAATGATATGCTAACCTATCAAGGCATGCAAATCGAAGAAGTTTTTGGTAATTATCAATTGGGCAATTACGATATTAAAAATTCGCCCAGATTGATCATTTTAGCGAGAAAAAAATAAATTACTGGGCGTTAAAACCAAGGAATCTGGTTAATGATTCTGGTAATTTTGGTAATTTTCTTCTTTCAATTAAATAGGTGCTCAAGCCCGATAAATCTTTGTATACATAATGTTTATTTAAAGCGCCCTCTAAATAACCAGCACCAGAAGTGTTGCCTGTTCCTACTCTCATCCCGATCATTCTTCTGACCATGATCAAATGCTTATGCCTCCAATTGCTCATCAAGTGATCTATTTCTATAAGAGAATCGAGAATTTGATAAGAACTTTGAAATACAGGAAAATCTCTATATAGCATGATAAATAAAGCTGCTCTCATTGCTTTTACACTGAAGCTACTTTTAAGCAAGTTCAATTCTTCGGGGCTTGTTTCATTGGATGTTGTTTCAAAAAAAACAAAATCAAAATCTTGTAATTTGGGTATTTCCCTTTCAGATAAGCCTGCTTTATATATTGCTCTATATTCTTTCCAGAATGGGTGTTCAATAGTTGTTTCGCTGGTTTCGTAATTCCAATAATCAGCATCAAAAAATGGCATACGTTCAAGCCAGTCATTAATCAATTGTTGTAAGTTCTTTGAATTTTCTGTTTGATTAATGTCTTGAAAGTCGGGTTGAGTAAATCCTCCCTCATTGGTTCTTTTGTAATATTCTTTTTGATGACGATTGTCTATCTGTAAGCCTAATTTTGCTTCAATTAATCTAAACTGTTTGCTTTGAAATCCCGATGAAGGAGTGAGTAGGTTGCGAAAAGCTAAGAAATCCATCGGAGTCATTGTGTCCAATACATTCACTTGTTGATTAAGCAATTCTAAAATTTTGATGACTCTTCTTAACCGATGCCTAACCAAATTCAAATCTTCGGAATTATCATTGATGGATTCTTTTTGAAAAACACCCATTGTATAATCTAATTCAAACAATATCTGCTTAAACCATAATTCATATGCTTGATGAATTACAATGAATAGCATTTCATCGTGAGCAGGTTCGTTTCCCGTTTCAAAACTCACTGGGTGTTGACTTTCTAAGATTTTGTCTAAATGCAAGTAAATGCCATAATACATGGGGCTCTTTTCCATATGCAATCCTTATACGGCAAATATAGGCGGATGAAAGGTATTTGATGCGGAATAATTTACTATAATTTTAAATAGATAAAGATTGATTATTTCTATTGAACTGTAATTTAAAATCAAATGAGATGAATAAGTTATTCAAATTTGGAGAAGATGTAGAAGGATACTCTATTCCAGTATTAAATGAAAGAGAGATCAGGGCTGCCGCAGGGGTCCTTTTTTTGGCCACTTTTATTTCGCTGATGTTGATCATGTTTAAAAACAATTTTGTGCCAATAAAATATGTGATCTCACTTTTTTTTACTGATTTTCTAATTAGGGTTTTTATAAATCCTAAATATGCCCCAACATTAATTATTGGAAGATTGATAGTAAGCAGGCAAAATCCTGAATATGTTGGTGCTAAGCAAAAGTTATTTGCATGGGTAATAGGAGTGATTCTATCAGGGACTATGCTCGTTTTTATGGTAATCGTAAATTCCTATAGCCCAATAACAGGAATAATTTGTTTAATATGCCTGATATTTTTATTCTTCGAAACTGCATTTGGAATTTGTTTAGGTTGTATCTTTTATAAAATCTTTTATAAAGAAAAAGCACAATATTGTCCAGGAGAAATTTGTGATGTAAAGGCCAAACAAGAGATTCAAAAAACATCAGTTATTCAATTAATCATTGTCATAGGATTTATTGCTTTTGCATTTTTGATTGGCTATTTTTTCAATGATTTCTTCACTGTTAAGCCTTATGATCTTTTTGGTATATTTGGGAAATAAGTTGCTCAATAAATATCAATTAATTGGTTATGAAAACGATAGTTAGCTCTTTTTTATTTGGTTGTTTTTTTATAGCAAATATTGGATCAGTAACTGCTCAGAATAAACAGCTATCCATTCCTTCCTGGGCTTTACAAGGAAATGTTTACGAAGTAAATACACGCCAATATACCAACGAGGGCAGTTTTAGTGCATTTGCAAAAAATTTAGATCGGCTCAAAAAAATGGGTATTCAAACCTTGTGGTTTATGCCCATTAATCCAATCAGTAAAATTGATCGAAAAGGAACATTGGGTAGCTATTATGCAGTTTCAAATTATACAGCCGTTAATCCAGAATATGGAGATTTAAAAGATTGGAACAATCTAGTTCGAGCAGCACATGAAAAAGGATTTAAAGTGATCATTGATTGGGTGCCCAATCATACAGGAGCAGATCATCTTTGGCTTAAATCGCATCCGGATTTTTATGTAAAAGATAGTGCCGGTAATGCAATCAGTCAATTTGATTGGACAGATACCAGAAAGTTGAATTATAAAAATCAAGCTGTCAGCGATAGCATGATTGCTGCGATGATGTATTGGGTTAAAGAATCTGGTATTGATGGATTTAGATGTGATCAAGCACATTTAGTTGACAGTAGTTTTTGGTACAAAGCCATTCCCATACTAAAGTCCAATAAAAATTTGTTGATGATCGCTGAATCGGAAGATGCCTGGGTGCATAGGGCTGGCTTCGATATTAGTTATCCATGGAAAGCATTTCATATTATGGTTGACATTGCCAATCAGACAAAAAATGCTTTGGCTTTGGATTCAGTTCAGCATGCAATTGATAATAGTTTTACGCCAAATGCTTCATTATTGTATTTTACCAGTAACCATGATGAAAATAGTTGGAATAAAGCCGATTATGGAACAATGCCCGGGAAGGTACATGAACCATTTGCAGTGCTTTCCCAAACATTGCCTAGAAGTATTCCAATGATCTATGGTGGGCAGGAAGAACCCATTTTAAGACCGATTGCTTTCTTTGAAAAAGATCCAATGCAATTTGAAAAATTCCAAAGAGCAGATTTGTATAAAAAGTTACTACAACTAAGAAAGAACAATTCCGCATTAGCAGCTAGTGTTCCAATGAAAAAAATTGCTACCAACAATGATGAGTCTATTTATGCTTTTTATCGTAAGAAAGGGAAACAATTTATTTTTGTGATGGTTAATCTCAGCAATAAACAACAAGCATTTTCGATCAAGTCGAAAGACATTAAGGATATAAATCAAATAGGAATAAGAGAGTTGTTGTCAGGCACTTCATTAAAATCTATTCCTGTCGGCCCATTGAATCTTGGCCCTTGGGAAAGTAAAGTGTATTATTATTAAGATATATAGAGTAATCTTATGAGAATAGCTTATTTCACTATTTTTGCGTTATGACCCGTCAGCAATTAGTCGAACAAATCAACCTAAAGAAATCCTATCTATGTGTAGGGTTAGATACAGATATAGATAAATTACCAGCCCATTTAAAAGGTAAAAAAAATGGCGTAGTAGAATTTAATAAAGCCATTATTGATGCAACCAAAGCACATTGTGTAAGCTATAAAATAAATACTGCTTTTTATGAATCACAAGGTTTAAAGGGTTGGGAAGCCATGCAAGAAACATTGGCTTATATTCCGAGCACCCATTTTACTATTGCTGATGCAAAGCGAGGCGACATAGGAAATACATCTGCACAATATGCAAAAACATTTTTTGAAGTATTGCCATTTGATTCAATTACAGTAGCTCCTTATATGGGAGAAGACAGTGTTCGACCTTTTTTAGAATACGATAATAAAGTAACGATTGTTTTAGGGTTGACTTCCAATGCAGGGAGCAATGATTTTCAGCAATTATTGGTTAGCCCATATAATGAATCATTAAGTATGATTCCCAATATCACCCAGGGGAATACTGAAAAGCGATTGTATGAACATGTTTTGGAAAGAGTTTGTTCTTGGGGAACTATTGACAATTTAATGTTTGTAGTAGGTGCAACAAGGGCCAGTGATTTAGAAAATATCCGATCTATCATTCCTGATCATTTTCTATTGGTTCCTGGTGTTGGTGCTCAGGGTGGAAGCTTAGAAGAAGTTTCAAAATTTGGATTAAATAAAGATGCTGGATTATTAGTTAATGCAAGTAGAGCAATCATTTTTGCCAGTGGAAATGAGGATTTTGCAAACCATGCCCAAAAAATCGCTCAAAGTTATCACGAAGAGATGCGTGCGTATTTGATCTAAGGCTTATCATTTCAATTAATATTAGTATATATAGCTTTCCGATTATTGCAAACTTTTGTAAGAATCGTGTAACAATTGGATGAATCGATTGAATGAATTTTGTGTTTATGAAAAAGTTCATTTTAATTCAATCGGTGTTTTTTGGCAGTTTGTTTTTAATGATAAACAGCTGTGAAACAATTAAGAATACAAGTAATAAAAATAAAGGAATTGCGGTTGGTGCCACCAGCGGAGCTGTAATAGGAGGAGTCCTAGGAAATAATGTGGGAAATAAAAACAATACTGCATTGGGGGCAATACTCGGAGCCGCAATTGGTGGAGTTGCAGGTGGACTTATCGGAAACAATATGGATAAACAGGCGGAGAAAATAAAGGCTGAAATTCCTGATGCTAATGTTCAAAGAGTAGGTGAGGGAATTGCGGTATCGTTTGATGACAAGAACCCCGATGGTTCTAAAGCTGGTTTGTTTTTTGCAAACAATCAATACAATATCAGTTCAAATGCCCAGCTGACAGTAGAAAACTTTAAAAAAATATTTGCTGATTATCCTGATACCGATATTTTAATTGAAGGTCATACTGATAATGTTGGTTCAGAGTCTTCTAATATGGTATTATCTGAAAGAAGAGCATATGCCGTGAGCAATGCATTAAGAAGTGAAGGTGTTGCTTCTTCCCGAATTACAACTAAATGGTACGGGGAGACTCAACCAATTGCAGAAAATAATAGTTCAGAAAATAAATCATTGAATAGAAGGGTAAATATTGTAATTACTGCTAATGAAAAAATGAAAGCAGATGCAAAAAAGATTGCCCAGTAAATAATCATTTTATTGATTGATGATGACAGCAGTTAGTTTTTCTGCCCATCTTAAATGGGTAGAACCAGAATAGTGCAACAGGTCTTTAGCTACCGACTTAAGATTGTTTTTTTCTGCTCTTGTTTCGTCCGTTATATTAATAAAATGAGTTTTTGCTTTGATAGCTGCATTTGCGCACACTTTATTAAAACTGTCAATTTCTTTACTGATCAACAATTGATCTTTGTCTTTGGCAAAAGGAGTAAAGCCCCAGTCTGGAATTGATAATACAATTACACGACCTGGCTTATTTCCTGTCAGATGTATCGCTTTATGTAATAGAAATTCAAAATCCGTCTCGAAATCTGAAAGGGATAATCCTCTATATTGATTGTTTACTCCAATCAATAAGCTTACATAATCGTATTGTTCATTTAATTTGGTATGCAGTAAATGATCAGCCAATTCAGCACTGGTCCATCCGGTTTTCGCAATAATTTCAGGGGCGTAAAAAAGTTGTTTAGCATTTCTAAGTAATTGAACTGTTTGATAAGGAAAACTTTCATGTAATGGAACCGATTCTCCAATTGTATACGAATCTCCCAGTGCCAAATAACTATTATGATGTACCATATTAAAAATTGTCTTTTATAATTTCATAAAACCGATATACGTCTTCATAGCTGCAATATAATGGGGCAGGGGCTACTCTAATTACTCCTGGTTCTCTGTAATCAACGATCACTCCGTTTTCAATCAATTTTGTATGTATGGCTTTTCCGTCTTTGTTAAAATACAATGATAATTGAGCTCCTCTTTCTGATGGATTTGTTGGAGTGATTATTTCGAAAGAAATATTGGTCAATTGATTAAGTAAATATTCTAAGTATCCTGTTAAAGCAATACTTTTTTTACGAAGTGCTTCGATTCCAGTTTCATCAAACAATGTCAATGAAGCATTTAATCCGGCTGTATTAAATACTTGAGATGTGCTGAGGTTCCATCCACTTGCATTGGCCTTTGGGATAAACCCTTTTTCCATCTTAAACCTTTCTTTTTCTTCATTTCCCCACCATCCTGCTAAACGAGGAGTTTCAATATTGCTTGCATGTTTCTCATGAACAAATGCGCCACCAACAGCCCCTGGGCCAGCATTCAAATACTTATAACTACACCAAACAGCAAAATCCACATTCCAGTCATGTAATTGTAAAGGAATATTGCCAACCACATGTGCAAGATCAAAACCTGCAATTGCTCCAACGGCATGTGTTTTTGAAGTAATAGCGGCCATATCAAAAAACTGACCAGTATAATAGTTAATGCCCCCAAACATCACCAGTGCTAAAGAATCTCCGGCAACTTCAATTGCATTGATTATATCTTTGGTGTGGACTATTTTTTCACCTTCTTTGGGTGTAATTTCTATAATTGCTTCTGATGGATTTAATCCAAAATGTTTCACTAAAGTTTCTACAGCATATTGATCGGAAGGAAAAGCACCAGCTTCCATCATAATTTTAAAACGTGAATTAGAAGGTTTATAGAAACTCAACATCATTAAATGCAGATTAACGGTCAAAGCATTCATTACCGTTACTTCTGAATCCATAGATCCAATCATTTTAGCCAAAGCGGGTTTGCATTGGTCTGGATAATAGAGCCAGGGATTCTTTCCTCCAAAATAACCCCCAACGGCTATTTCTTTCCAGGTATCCAATTCTGTTTGAATAGATGCAGCTAGTTTTTTGGGTTGAAGTCCTAAAGAGTTACCGCAAAAATAAATGGCATTTTTTCCGTCGTGTTGTGGAAAATAAAACTGGTCTTTATAGCTGGCTAGTGGGTCATTTTTGTCTGCTTCTAAAGCAAAACTTTTTTGGGTATTCATTAGTATTTTCTTGTTTATTTAATTGAAGGCTTACCGGGCTTAAAGCTACCACTTGGTTCTGTATACCATGCTTTAATTTCATAATTTAATCTTCCTGTTTTGATTGCAGGGTCTGTTTTTAGTAAAGTTTCAACTTCATCTTGGCTTCCACAATCAAATATAAAAATGCCCTGCCAATTTTCATCATTTGCAAATGGACCTGCGACTTTTAATTTTCCTGCTTTATATAAGTTTTCAATATTGGCCAGATGTCCCTTCATAATTTTCGATGCTGTTGCAGAATCTTGATTTCTATTAGGACCTTTTGTTAGCATCACAAAATAGTATTGCTTTATATTCATTTCGGCATTTTTTTGCCCTTTATTTTGTGCTAAAATGTTTAAAGTACACATTAAAAGTAGAAGGCCTAAAACAAGTTTTTTCATCTTCTTTTTATTACAATGTATGATTTTCATAATTATCTGTTATTTTCATCTTAAATCTATTGAAAATGCGAATAAAAAGAATTTTCTTTTTTCTGTTATTAATTACAATAACAGTTGAAACCATAATTGCTCAGCAAGCACCAGTTAATAAAGCCAATTATGCGCTTGCAGCTCGTTTCTCCCCGAAAAAAGTGGAGAAAATGGTGTTTAGCTTAAATGTTGATCCGCATTGGTTAAAAAAGTCGGATCGATTTTGGTATATGTATGAAACAAGTGAAGGGAAGAAATGGTATATAGTGGACGCTTTAAAAGGGGAGAAGAAATTATTGTTCGACAATGCGGTAATGGCTGCAAAGCTTACCCGTATAACCGACGATGCAATGGATGCTCAGCATTTGAATATTGACAGTATGCGTTTTATAAAAGACGAGAACTGGATTCATTTTGAAGTAAAAAGCAGCATAGATGTAGAGAAAAAAGATACTGCAGCTAAAAAAGGAACCCCTCCTGTAAAAGAGAAAAAGATCTTTTTCTTTAATTACAATATTCAAACTGGAGAATTAATTCAATTAGATGAGTTTACCAAACCAAAACGTAGACCAAATTGGGCCAATATTTCTCCAGATAGCTCAGTTGTGATTTTTGGAAAGAATTACAATTTATGGTGGATGGATAAAGCCAATTACAATAAGGCATTAAAGAATGAAGATGATAGCACGATTGTGCAATATCAACTTACGAAAGATGGGGTTGAAAATTTTAGTTATCATAGCGATGGAAATGGAGAATCTAATGTAGAAAAAGAAAAAAATAAAAATAAAAGGAAATCTGCTTTTGTATTATGGTCTCCAGATTCAAAACATTTTACCATTAACTTTAATGATAATAGAAAAGTGAAAGATTTATGGGTGATCAATAGTATTGCAGATCCTCGCCCTACTTTAGAAACTTATAAGTATTGGATGCCTGGTGAAAAAGAAGCGCCAGTTGAACATTTGTTATTATTTGATTGGAGTACAAAATCCAGTAAAGAAATTGTTACAGGAATGTACAAAGATCAAACAGTTAATTTGTGGAGCCAGCCTGCAAAAATGAATACCCGAGATGATGAGTTTAGGTCTTCAGTTTGGCTAGGCACTGCAGATAAATTTTATTTTAGCAGAACTAGCAGAGATTTAAAAAGAATTGATATATGTATGGCGGATGTAAAAACAGCAACCGCTAAAGCTTTGATTCAAGAAAAACTAAATACCTATGTAGAAATACGCCGTTTAGGATTAGTAAATGAAGGAAAAGAATTGATACAATGGAGTGAAGATGATGGTTGGGGACATTTTTATCTCTACGACGAAAATGGTAAATTGAAAAATCAAATTACTACTGGTGCATGGCATGCGGAAGAAATATTGGGTATTGATGATAAAGCGCGTGTATTGTATTTCTCTGCTAATGGAAAAGAAGCAGGCGAAAATCCATATTACTTGCATGCTTATCGGGTGAATTTTGATGGTTCTGGTTTAAAATTATTAAGCCCGGGAGATTTTGATTTTAATACAACAATGGATGATGGTAAAAAATTCATGATAAGTAATTTTTCAAGAGTTAATACTGTTCCTAAATCGGTTTTAATGGCCGCTGATGGAAGAAAAATCATGGATTTAGAAACTGCAGATTTATCATCTTTAATGGCTGCAGGTTATAAGTTCCCTGAAATTTTTAAAGCCAAGGCAGATGATGGCATTACCGATTTGTATGGTGTGATGTACAAACCATTTGATTTCGATAGTACTAAAAAATACCCGATCGTAGAATATGTTTATCCTGGCCCACAAACAGAATCTGTAAATACTTCATTTAGCAGAGGCTTCGATAGAACAGATCGATTGGCTCAATTGGGTATGGTGGTGATTACTTTAGGAAACAGGGGAGGTCATCCCAACAGAAGTAAATGGTACCATACTTATGGATATGGAAATTTGCGTGACTATGGATTGGCTGATAAAAAAGCAGTAGCTGAACAATTAGCAGATCGATACAAATATTTAGACATTAATAAGGTTGGAATTCACGGACATTCTGGAGGTGGATTTATGAGTACTGCTGCCATGTTAGTGTATCCTGATTTCTTTAAAGTAGCAGTGTCTTCTGCTGGCAATCATGACAATTCAGTTTACAACAGATGGTGGAGCGAAAAACACCATGGTGTAAAAGAAATCATCAGTGATAAGGGTGATACCAGTTTTCAATACAATATTGATAAGAATCCAGATATAGCTAAAAATTTAAAAGGAAGATTGCTATTGTTTCATGGAGAAATAGATAACAATGTTCACCCTGCAAATACCATGCGTGTAGTGAATGCATTGATTAAGTCTAATAAGCGATTCGATATGAAATTATTGCCAACTCAACGACATGGTTTTGGCGATATGAATGAATATTTTTTCTGGGGAATGGCTGATTATTTTTCTCGTTGGTTAATGGGGGATACTACTGAACGACCTGTTGACGAAGAAGAAATGAATAGAGAGATTGAAAGAAAAAAATAAATAATTGTGTTGAAAGTAAAGCACCCTAATCTTTAATGTTAGGGTGCTTTTTTTATAATATGATAGAAGTTATATTATTCGCAAACTCCCATAGTTACAAACCAATTTCAAATTGGTTTTTCCGCCTTTGCCCAAACTTCCTTTATATTTTTTAGTTTGACTAAATGCATTGGAATTCGTATTGCCCACTTCAATCAATTTATACTCTGCTTTTCCACTTGCTCTGCTATAGTTAGTAGTGATGTCATAATCAGCATCAATGGATTTGTCTGTTACCAAAAACAATGAAGTGTAATTGGATCGAATATCGGCATCCTGTATGCTATTAGAAATGGGTAGATCTATATTATTACAATAGTCAAATACAGCTTTAATTTTTCCATTGATCGATTGAATTTCGGCTTTGGAATATTTTAAAATCAAATTCGGATTGCTAAGACTTTCAATACTCGCTTTCCCAAATTCAACTTTGATATTGGGTTGATTGGTTAGCTTACCAGTTACCAGGCTTCCATGTTTACTGATCAACTCTGCAGTGCCGGAAAAATCTCCGATGGAGAGTTCTCCAAAACTATTTTCTGCGAATAGATTTGAGCCGTTTGGTATAAAAACGGTATAATCAATATTGATTTCATAACCCTGATTATTCCAATTGTTGTTTTTATTATTTGCTTCATTGAAAACAGTTTTAAAGCTGATCTGATCATTTTTTTGTTGAAAGTCAATGATAATATTGTTCAGCATTTCTTCTGCGGCTTCTTTGTTTTTTGCCCCTACAGAATAGGTGACTGATACTTTAATTTCTTTTTTATCCCAGGTATTGATATTCAGTTTCCCGAATTTATTATTTACAATTATTTGCTCATTTCCTAAGGGAATTGATTTTTCCCAGGTATTGTTCAATTTGATGGGCCATTTTATGTCCTGTTCTTTACTTTGAGCAAAACACAATTGAGCTCCTGAAATGGCAAATGCTAAAATAAGCAGCTTCGCAATGAGTATGATTGATTTATTCATATTGGTTGATTTACTTTAATAAGAGATGAGTGTTCTAAAAAAGTTGGAATTGTGATGACTTTTTTTTGTTAGATAAAAAAAATCAAACAAATGGCTTATAGCAGTTGGCTTAAATGTATTTTTGTATACTTTAATTTGTAAAAACAAGAAAAATGGCTGCCAGAACCGATTTGTTTCAATCTCCCGATTATTTACTAATAGATGATTTGCTAACAGAGGAACACAAGCTTATCAGAGAATCGGTAAGATCTTATGTAAAAACCGCTATTTCGCCAATCATTGAAGATTATGCTCAAAGGGCTGAGTTTCCAATACAAATTGTGAAACAAATGGGTGATTTAGGATGTTTCGGGCCAACTGTACCTACTCAATATGGAGGCGGAGGGTTGGATTATATCAGTTATGGTTTAATGATGCAAGAATTGGAAAGGGGCGATAGTGGGGTAAGAAGTACAGCAAGTGTACAGGGAAGTTTGGTAATGCATCCAATCTATGCTTATGGAAGTGAAGATCAGCGAAATAAGTATCTGCCTAAATTGGCTTCGGGTGAGTGGTTGGGTTGTTTTGGACTAACCGAACCCAATCATGGAAGTGATCCTGCTGGGATGCTTACCAATATTAAAGATGCTGGAGACCATGTGATTTTAAACGGTGCTAAAATGTGGATCAGCAATGCTCCTTTTGCACAAGTTGCCGTTGTTTGGGCCAAGAATGAAGCAGGTGAAATTCAAGGAGTTATTGTAGAGAGAGGGATGGAAGGATTTTCTACTCCAACTACACATGGAAAATGGAGTTTGAGAGCCAGTGCAACAGGGGAATTGGTTTTTGATAATGTAAAAGTGCCTAAAGAGAATATTTTACCGAATGTAAAAGGGCTAAAAGGGCCATTGGGTTGCTTAACCAAAGCTAGGTTTGGCATTGCATGGGGAGCTCTCGGCGCTGCAATGGATTGTTATGATACTGCTTTAAGATATAGTCAGGAAAGGATTCAATTTGGTAAGCCCATCGGTGGGTTTCAGTTACAACAAAAGAAACTGGCTGAAATGATCACCGAAATCACTAAAGCGCAGTTATTAGTATGGAGGGTAGCCGTTTTGATGAATGAAGGGAAAGCAACACCACAACAGGTTAGTATGGCTAAAAGAAACAGTTGTGAAATAGCTACCAATATTGCCCGTGATGCGCGTCAGATGTTGGGAGGAATGGGTATTACTGGAGAATACAGCATCATGAGACACATGATGAATTTAGAAAGTGTGATTACTTATGAAGGCACTCATGATATACATTTATTGATTACAGGAATGGATATTACAGGGTACAACGCGTTTAAATAATTTCAATAAATCAATCATTCACTTAATAACTTAATTGTGAAAATTTTTTTAATTGGAATGATGGGGTCTGGAAAATCTTATTGGAAACAATTGTTGGCCAAGCAATTGAAAACTGGTGGATACGATTTGGATTTTATTATTGAATCTCAGGAAGAAAGAACCATCAGTGAGATTTTTAAAGAAGACGGGGAAGTTTATTTCAGGAAAACAGAAGCCAAATTATTGCGTTGGTTTGGAGAAAAAAAATCATTTGTTTTAGCTACTGGAGGTGGCACTCCATGTTTTCATGAAAATATGGAATGGATGAATCAAGAAGGCATTACCATTTGGCTAGATGAATCAATTGAAGATTTGGTTCAACGATTAATTCCAGAAAAAGACCATCGACCATTGATTAGTCATTTAGATCCAGAAGGCATTCATGCTTTTCTAAGCCAGAAATATTCAGAAAGGTTGCCTTTTTATTCTAAAGCAAAACACCATTTAAAAGGCACTGAAATTTCACTGAATAGTTTCAAAAAAATACTTAAGCAATATGCATAAACCATTCATTGTTACCGCATTAGTATTGGGTGCATTGTCCGTTTTTTTAGGTGCATTCGGCGCCCATGGGCTAAAAACATTGGTTGATGCGCAACAATTGATAACATATGAAACAGCTGTTCGATATCAGTTTTATCATGTTTTTGCCATTGCATTAACTGGTGTCATTTATCAAGGTATCCCGGCAAAAAATGTATTAATAGCTGGTAAATTATTTATTGCAGGAATCATTGTTTTTTCAGGATCACTCTATTTAATGACTTTACTCACCCTTACTCAAATTGGTCAAATCAAATGGATAGGAGCCATTACCCCTATAGGAGGGCTTTTGTTTATTTCTGGCTGGTTGTTATTGGCCATAACCGTATATAGAAATAAAGATTAAGTGGAAAACTGTTTGGTTTAAAATCAGTTTTGCACATTGGTCTGATTAAGTAAATTCTGCCTCTCCATAGCTTATATTTGTTTTCATGGCAAATAGCTTAAAAAAGAAATCGCCACCTCCTCCGGATCCTGAAGCATTAGCTCCAGATAAAGAAGCTGAAATAACCGTAACCGAAGTGGTTAAAGATGAGCGTACAGCAAAAATCATCGGCTCCATTAGTTTATTGTTCACACTATTTTTATTCATTGCATTTACGTCTTACTTATTTACCTGGCAAGAAGACCAAGACAAAGTGCAACAATTTGGCATTCGCATATTCGCTACCAATGATGTGAGAGTGAATAATTTATTGGGTGTACTTGGAGCATATTGCGCGCACACTTTTTGGTACAATGGTTTTGGTTTAGCGTCATATTTGTTTTGTACTTTCTTTTTTGTGTTGGGTGTTAATTTGTTATTTGGTAAGAAAGTATTCAAACTCTTAAGAAATGTAAAATATGTATTAGTTGGATTATTGGTTTTTAGTGTAAGCTTTTCTTTTGCAACAAAGGGGGCTGAATTTTCTTGGGGTGGGGCTGTAGGCGAATTGTCAAGTGAATGGCTTATCAAATGGATCGGGAATATTGGAACTGGTGCATTGATTGGTGTAGTATTTTTTAGTTATATTATTTGGAGGTTTAATCCAACTTTTAAAATACCTGATTGGAATTTTGATTGGTTGAAAAAACAAGAAGCAGAATTGTCTCCTAATTTAGGTTTTGATGAACAAGCTGAAATGCAAGCTTCAACGATCGATGAAAATAATGAATCTCTTATTGATGAATCGGAAAAAGATTCGGAGGAAGAAGCATTGCCTGTTAGCAATAATAAATTAAAAAATGACAGTTCATTAGTATCCGTAATACTTCCAGCTGGTGCATCTAATCCAATGAATGAATTTGATGTTATAGAAAAGGAGGAGTTAGAGGAAGATCTGGAGGAAGAGATGGAGGAAGATGAATTGGATGAAGAAGAATTAATTGAAGAGGAGCCTGCAATTATTGAACCTATTCAACCAATTGTAAAACCAATTACGGCTCATACTCCTCCAACTGCCCCCAATTTAGAATTGGAAATCAAAGAAACGCCTGAAATACCTGAGGAAGAATTGGCTGAAGTGGCCGCAACCATTGGTTCTTTGGCTACTAAATATGATGTTACACTCGATCTTAAAGACTATAAATATCCAGGATTAAATTTATTGGAAACACATGGCAGTGAAAAAATTGTGCATGACCCCAATGAATTAGAAACCAATAAGAATCAGATCATTGCCACTCTGAAAAATTATGATATTGCCATTCAACGGATAGCTGCTACTGTAGGGCCTACTGTTACTTTATATGAAATTGTTCCAGCACCTGGAGTAAGAATAAGCAGGATTAAAAATTTAGAAGATGATATTGCGCTCAGCCTCGCTGCGCTCGGCATTCGCATCATTGCACCAATACCGGGTAAAGGAACGATTGGTATTGAAGTGCCCAATGTTCGAAAGTCTATCGTAAGTATGAAAACATTGCTGGCGAGTGAAAAATTTCAATCGAGTGCCTATTCTCTTCCAATAGCTATTGGTAAAAAGATTGATAATGAAAATTTCATTGTTGATTTAGCAGCCATGCCGCATTTATTGATGGCAGGTGCTACAGGCCAAGGTAAGTCTGTTGGATTAAATGCAATACTTGTTTCTTTGCTATATAAGAAACATCCATCTCAACTAAAATTTGTTTTAGTTGATCCTAAAAAAGTTGAATTAAGTTTATATAGGGTTATTGAAAAACATTTCCTGGCAAAATTGCCAGGTGAAGATGAGTCCATCATTACAGATACCAAGAAAGTAGTGAATACGTTGAATGCGCTATGCATTGAAATGGATAATCGTTATGATCTACTCAAAGAAGCTGGCTGTAGAAATATCAGAGAATACAATGAAAAGTTCACAGCCAGAAAACTCAATCCAGAAAAAGGACATCAATATCTTCCATTCATAGTTTTGGTTGTAGATGAATTTGCTGATTTGATTATGACAGCAGGCAAAGAAGTGGAAATGCCTATCGCGCGGCTCGCACAGCTCGCCCGCGCCATCGGAATTCACCTCATCATTGCAACACAACGACCATCAGTGAATATCATTACAGGAACCATTAAAGCCAATTTCCCTGCGAGGATTGCCTTTAAAGTGTCCAGTAAAATTGATAGTAGAACCATTCTCGATGCAGGTGGTGCAGAACAATTGATCGGAAAAGGAGACATGTTGGTGAGTTATAATGGAGAAATCACCCGATTACAATGTGCTTTTGTAGATACGCCTGAAGTGGAGGGTGTATGTGAATTTATTGGTGATCAACGCGGATATCCTCAGGCATTTTTATTGCCGGAATATGTAGATGAAAAAGAAATGGAAGGAAGGGATTTTGATGCCAATGACAGAGATCCTTTGTTTGAAGATGCTGCCCGATTAATCGTAAGTAGTCAAATGGGCTCCACTTCATTAATACAAAGAAGAATGAAATTAGGCTATAACCGTGCTGGTCGATTGATGGACCAGTTAGAAGCAGCCGGAGTGGTAGGGCCTAATCAGGGCAGTAAGGCAAGAGAAGTCATTTTTAAAACTGAAGCGGAATTATTGGAGTTCTTTAACACCCTGATTTAGAGCAGTTTCACCGATAAATCGATCATTATATATTAAACTAATATTGACTTTCATAGTCAAAATGGTTCTAAAACATATATTTGTAAAGTAAAATAGCACAATGCGTAAATTCTACTCGATTCTTTTTGCCATCATATTCACCTCTTTTATTTCCAATGCTCAGAATGACCCAGCTGCAAAAAAAGTAATTGATGCGTTTGGTTCTAAAGTAAAAGCCTCTAATGGAATTGTAGCCAATTTCACGCTAAATTCATTTACAAGTAAGGGCAGAGCTGCTGGATCAAAAGCATTGAGTATTTCTATGCGCGGCGAAAAATATTTATTGAAACAAGGCAAAACAGAGATTATCTGTGATGGAAAAAATGTCTACAATTTTGATGGAAATAAAACCATTACTAAATCTTCTGTTGAAGAAGGAAGCCAGACATTGAGCCCACAAAAATTATTAGCCGGTTCTTACGAAAAAGATTTCACCTATAAATTATTGCCTTCTACTGGGGCCTTTAATGAAATAGAAATGCTTCCAATCGACAAGCGGAAGAATTTCGTGAAAGTGAACTTGTTTTTTGATAAGACTAAGAACTCTTTGTTAAAAGCCCGTATACTCGACAAAAGCAATAATGTAACAGAGTTGAAAGTGAATAGCTTTAACATGGCTTCTACTTTGAATGATAATTTATTTGTTTTTAATAAAGCAAAGTATCCTAAAGACGTAGAAATTTTAGATTAGTCAAACTATATATTTTATAAGCCTTCTTAAACTTTTAGGAAGGCTTTTTTATTTTCCGTATTTTAGCATATGCGTATTGTAAAATCAATTATTTTTTTATCCATCAATTTGATGGCAATAAGTACTGCATCTTATGCCCAATTTTCTGCGCGATTTGTAGTAACTGATATTGCTACCAAAAAGAATGACGATATTTATTTGACAGGCAATTTTAATAATTGGAATCCCAAGGATGAAAATTATAAACTCAAATTATTTGCAGGAGGCAGAAAAGTAATTGTGCTCAAAGACTTGCCTGCTGGCAATTATGCATTTAAATTTACCAGAGGACAAGATAAATTAGAATCAGCTGCTGATGGCAGAGATATTGCTGATAGAATGATCGAAGTGAATGGAGATGTATCTGCCGAGTTCACCATTGCAGGCTGGAAAGACGATTATCCTGAAAGACCTAAAACTTATTCTGCAAGCCCACAAGTAAGAATAATTGATACTGCTTTTTTTATTCCGCAACTTAATCGCAAAAGAAGGGTTTGGATGTATTTGCCAAAAGGGTATGCATCTGTAGGTAAGGCTTATCCGGTTTTGTATATGCATGATGGGCAAAATCTGTTCAATGAAAAAACATCATTTGCGGGCGAATGGGGTGTAGATGAATGCTTAGATACATTGCAAGCTAAATTAGGTAAAGAATGTATTGTTGTTGGAATTGATAACGATGGAGCTAAAAGAATGAATGAATATAGCCCATACGATTTAATTCAGTTTGGTAAAGGAGAGGGAAAGTTATATGTTGATTTTATTGCCAATACTTTGAAGCCTTTTATTGATAGTAAATACCGAACACGAAAAGGACCAGACTATACTTATTTAGCTGGATCTAGTATGGGTGGATTGATCAGTTGGTATGCATTGTTGCAATACCCGAATATTTTTGGAGGTGCTGGTATTTTTTCTCCTTCCTTTTGGGTTTCGCCACAGATTTTTGTAGACGCAGAAAAATTTGCTCCAACAAATGCAATACCCAAAATGTATTTTTATTCAGGAGCTCAGGAAGATGTAACAATGGTTTCGAATATGCAAAAAATGGCCGGCATCATGCAAAAGAAACCACAGTTTATCACCAGAACTGTAGTGAATCCATTGGGCAAACACAATGAAACATATTGGCGCCAAGAGTTCGCTGATTTTTATAAATGGATGGCCAATAATTGGTAATAATGAAAAAAATAATACTGTTTTGTTTATTGATTGTATTGATTCAATCAATGCACGCGCAATTCTCGCCAAAATCAAATCAACAATCACTACGTAATCCTTTGCCGACTCCTTATCAATTAAGATGGCATGAAAACAATTACTATTTGTTTATGCATTTTGGCCCCAATACATTTACTGATAAAGAATGGGGAGATGGTAAAGAAAAAACAACTGTTTTCAATCCTTCACAAATGGATTGTGATCAATGGTGTAAAATCGCTAAAGCAGCAGGAGCAAAAGGTATCATCATTACAGCCAAACACCACGATGGATTTTGTTTATGGCCAAGTAAATATTCCACACATACAGTAGCTCAAAGTATTTTCAAAAGAGATGTGTTGGCCGAATTATCAGCAGCTTGTAAAAAATATGGTCTCTTATTTGGTGTGTATATTTCACCATGGGATCGAAATCATCCCGATTATGGTACGGAGCAATACAATACTGTATTTGTAAATATGCTGAAAGAAATTTTCCAAAACTATGGACCTATCTGGGAACTCTGGTGGGACGGCGCAAATGGCGAAGGCCCCAATGGAAAAAAACAGATCTATGATTGGGAAAGATTTGAAAATACAGTTCGAAATTTATCTCCTCAAACAGTCATATTCAGTGATATTGGGCCAGATATCCGATGGATAGGAAATGAAAATGGAAAAGCTTCCACCACCAATTGGAATTTATTAGATACGATCGGTTTTAAAAGAGGATTAGGAGCACCTCCCAACGATACACTGCAACAAGGTAATTATAGAGGAGCCAATTATATTCCTGCTGAAGCAGATGTAAGCATTCGACCAGGATGGTTTTATCATCAATCAGAAAATAACCAGGTAAAATCGGCAGATGAGCTGATGAATATCTATTTGAATTCTGTGGGGCGTGGCGCGAATTTGTTATTGAATGTTCCTCCGGATGATCGAGGGTTGATCAGCCCAAATGATTCAACCGCATTGATGAATTTCTTCACTAAAAGAAATCAATTGGATGGCCCTAATTTATTAAAAAATGCATCGATCAGTATTGGAGAACCCGATAGAAACAATATCAAAAAACCTTATAGTTGGTATTATGTTTTAAAGAAACCTGTTTTAATGAATGGGTTGATATTAGAAGAGGATTTGAAATATGGTCAAAAAATTGCTGCTGTAAATATTACCATTAGTATGAGTGGAGAAACAAAATTGCAACAAAAAATCACTACTGTTGGTAATAAGCGAATCATTCTTTTTCCTCAACCGATCAATGCGTCTGAAGTAGCTATTGTAGTTTTAGAGTCGAAAGGAATGCCGGTTTTTAAAACGCTAAAAGCGTTTTAAAAACAATTAAGAATTAAGAGATAAGAATTAAGAGTTAAGAATTATGAGATACAATATTTTAGAAATGAAATCTAATCTCATATCTTCTATCTCTTATCTTTTATCTCATATCTTTTATCTTTTAACTAAAAAGGTAACTCCTTCAATAGCCAACTGAGTATTAGGAAAAATAGCAGTTGCTTCCGTTAAATAATCATCCAGGAATTCATACTTACTACTGAAGTGTCCTAACAATAATTGATTGGCATTGGCCTTCTTTGCAATCATAGCTGCTTGAGTAGTAGTTGAATGAAAACGGGCAGCAGCTCTTTCTTCCAAATCTTTCAAATAAGTGGCTTCGTGGTACAACAGTGTAACATTTTTAGCAATGTCTGCAATGCGTTCATCATAAATGGTGTCTGCACAAAAGGCATAACTTCTGGGTGCAGAATTGGGAATGGTAACTTGGTCATTAAAAACAATCGAGCCGTCTTTAGCAGTATAGTCTAACCCTTCTTTTAATGAATTATAAAAGGAGGCAGGAATCATGAATTCTATGGCTTTGTCCTTGTCTACTTTGCGAGGTAATTTTTTTTCACGAACGATGAATCCCCAGCAAGGGATTCGGTGTTTGGTGCTAAAGCATTCCACTGAAAATTTTGGACCATCTAAAATGAGTTCCTCTTTTGTTAATGCATGATATACCAATTCGAAAGGGAGGGAAGTGGCTGCCACTTCCAATTGCAACTGAATGATGGCATCTAATCCGGGAGGTGCGTATAAATGCAAGGGTTGTTCTCTTCCTAATAATCCCATGCTCGTAACTAATCCAATTAACCCAAAATAATGGTCTCCATGTAAATGCGAAATAAAAATATGGTTCAGTTTGCCCCTTTTAACTTTATAACGAGACAATTGCATTTGAGTTCCTTCGCCACAATCAATTAATAATACCTGGTCATTCAAGGTGACTATTTGAGCAGTAGGGTGCCTGTCGTATGCAGGGAGTGCCGAATTGTTGCCCAAAATAGTTACTGCGAACATGGCCAAAATGTATTTGTTGAAAGAATGGGTTAGTCTCCATTATAACGACAAATTATGTTTTTTTATGCTGCATAACTGCACTTTTTTTCAATAATTTATGTGTTAGTTTTGGCTCATCTGCACAGAGCTATTTTATCGCATAAAAAAAATCAATAAAATGGCGCTTTTTTCAGTTAAAATTGTACCTTTGCGCGAATAAAAAAAAGAAAAGCCTCCAATTCTGGAGTAAAAAAAATTAAAGATGTCCCATTTAACAACAGAAAAAAAAGCCAGCATTTTTGCTGAATTCGGTGGAAAAGCAACCAATACTGGTTCAATTGAAGCACAAGTAGCCATTTTAACTGAGCGCATTGCGCACATTTCTAAGCACTTGCAAGCCAACAAGAAAGATCATTCTACTCAACGTGGTTTGATGCAAATGGTAGGTCAACGTAAGCGTTTACTTACTTATATGCAAAAGCATAACCTAACTGGTTATCGCGCATTGATCGAAAAATTAGGTCTGAGAAAATAATTGATCAGCTATGTTATAAAACCATTCCCAACTCACATTTTATTGTAGTTGGGAATAGTTGTTTTATCCTAACAGTTTTCGATTCATTTTTTCAACCTTCATTCAACATTCATTATGTTAACACAACCTATAAGCGTAAGCTTCGACCTAGGCGGAAATCGTCAGGTAACTTTGGGTACTGGTAAATTAGCCCGTCAGGCTGATGGAGCAGTTACCGTACAGCAGGGAAACTGCATTATTATGGCTACAGTAGTGGCTAATAAAGACCCGAAAGAAGGGCAGGATTTCTTCCCTTTAAGCGTAGATTATCAAGAAAAATTTGCTTCTGCCGGACGCGTTCCTGGTTCATTCTTTAAAAGAGAAGCTCGTTTAAATGACTATGAGATATTGACCAGTCGTTTGATTGATCGTGCTTTACGTCCATTATTTCCTGAAGATTATTTATGCGACGTTCAAGTATTGATAAGCCTCATTTCAAGTGATGCCGATATATTACCAGATTCATTGGCATGTTTAGCTGCATCTGCAGCTTTAGCTGTTTCTGATATTCCTATCAAAGAAATAATTTCTGAAGTAAGAATAGCCCGTATTAACGGCGAATTCATTGTAAATCCTACCCGTGCTCAATTAGCAGCTTCCGATTTGGAATTCTTAATTGCAGCTACTGAGAAGAATTTGATGATGGTTGAAGGTGAGGCAAAAGAATGTGCTGAAGCTGATTTAGTAAAAGCGTTGGAAATTGCACATGATGCTATTCGTATTCAAATTAAAGCACAGGCCGAATTAAGAGCCAAAGTAGGAGTTACTACTAAACGCGATTACAAAAAGCCTGAACAAAATGAAGCGATCAAAGAAAAAGTATACTCATTTGCGAAAGACCGCGTATATGAAATTTCTAGAAAAGGATCAGCAAAACACGAAAGAAGTGAAGGATATGATCTTTTAAAAGCAGAAGTAATTGCAAGCTTAGGCGAAGAAATTACCGATGGAGAAAAGAAATTAGCCAAAAAATACTACGAAGAACTTAAATGGGAAGTTGTACGAAATATGATGTTGGAAGACCGTATTCGTTTAGATGGTCGTAAATTGGATGAAGTTCGTCCTTTGGCAATGGAAGTATCTCCATTACCATCTCCACATGGTTCTGCATTGTTCACAAGAGGTGAAACTCAATCACTTACAACGGTTACTTTCGGAACTAAATTAGATGAGTTATTGGCAGAAACTGCTGCTAAGTCGGAGTATAGCAAGTTTTTCTTGCACTATAATTTCCCTCCATTTTCTACTGGTGAAGTAAAAATGATGCGTGGTGTTGGTAGAAGAGAAGTTGGACATGGAAATTTGGCACAACGTTCTTTAAAACAAATGATGCCGCCTTCAACTTCATTTGCATACACGGTACGTGTGGTTAGTGATATTTTAGAAAGTAACGGTTCTTCTTCTATGGCTACTGTTTGCGCAGGCTCATTAGCATTAATGGATGCAGGTGTTCCTGTTCCAAAACATGTAAGTGGTGTAGCAATGGGATTGATCACAAGAGAAGATGGTAAATATGCAATTCTTACTGATATCTTAGGTGATGAAGATCATTTAGGTGATATGGACTTTAAAGTTACCGGTACTAAAGATGGTATTTGTGGTGTACAGATGGATATTAAGGTAGACGGATTAAGCATGGAAGTGATGATGGAAGCATTAACACAAGCTCGTGCAGGTCGCTTACATATTTTGGATGCGATGTACGAATGTATGCCGGCTCACCGTGCTGAAGTAAAACCTCATGCGCCTAGAATGGTTAAATTGATCATCGACAAAGAATTCATCGGTGCTGTGATCGGACCAGGTGGTAAAGTGATTCAGGAGATTCAACGTGAAACTGGAGCAACAGTGAATATTGAAGAAGTGGGTAATACTGGTGAAGTAAGCATTTTCTCTGCTTCTAAAGAAAGTTTAGACAAAGCAGTGAATTGGGTGAAGGGTATTACTGCAGTTCCTGAAGTTGGTGATGTATACGAAGGACCAATTAAGGGAATTAAAGAATTTGGCGCTTTTGTTGAGTTCATGCCAGGTAAGCAAGGTTTATTGCATATCAGTGAAATTAGCTGGAGCCGTTTAGAAACCATGGATGGATTGTTTAAGGAAGGCGATATGGTGAAGGTAAAATTGGTAGGAGTTGACCCAAAAACGGGTAAATTTAAATTAAGCCGTAAGGTATTAATGCCAAGACCAGAAAAAGATAATAAGCCACAGGAGTAAATACTGCGATTAATTGAATAAATTTAATGCCTGTTACCATTTGGTGCAGGCATTTTTTATATTATATACCTATGAAAAAATATATTGAAATCATTATCCAATCTATTCAGCCAACTCAAGCTGAATTGTTGATTGCAGAATTATCCGATATTGGGTATGATGGCTTTTTAGAGGAAGAAAATCTATTAAAAGCCTATATGGTTTCAACTGATTTTAATGAAGATGAATTAAATATTTTAATGAATAAACATGAATTAAAGTATTCATTATCAGATATTAATGAACAAAATTGGAATGCTTTGTGGGAGTCCAATTTTAATCCTGTAATGGTAGATGATTTTGTTGGGATCCGTGCATTTTTTCATGAGCCAATGTTGGGTTTTGAACATGAATTGATCATTACTCCTAAAATGAGCTTTGGAACGGGGCATCACGCAACAACTTTTTCAGTCATCCAGTTAATGAAGCAGCTTAATTTTAAAGAGAAGACCGTTTTTGACTTTGGAACCGGAACAGGAATTCTGGCCATCCTGGCTGAAAAATTAGGATCAACAAAGATTCTTGCAGTAGATAACGATGCCTGGTGTATAGAGAATGCTACTGAAAATATATTAATTAATAATTGTAATCATATTGATATTCAATTAGTTGATTCGATAAAGAAAGACTGGAAATTCGATATAGTAATTGCCAATATCAATCGACATATTATCGAAGCTAATTTAGTTTCAATCTACCATTCTTTGCATCATAATGGAGACCTGATACTCAGCGGGTTGCTAAATACCGATGAGTCTGCTATTCTTGACCAAGCGATGCAGTTAGGCTTCAGGCGCCATAAAACTGTGGAGAAAGATGGATGGATTGCTGTATATTTAACTAAACAATAAATGGCTTAGGTTAAATAATTATTAATTTAAAGCGTTTTAGTATCTTTGCTCACCTTATTATTATTGAATGAACGAAGCTTTATTAATCATTTCTGCTTACCTGATTGGTTCAATTCCAACAGCTGTATGGGTGAGCAAGTATTTCTTCAATATCGATATTAGAGATTATGGAAGTGGAAATGCTGGTGCTACCAACACTTTCAGGGTTCTTGGATCTAAATGGGGCACTATAGTAATGTCTGTGGATGTATTAAAAGGTGTGTTAGCTACTTCTCTCTATATTTTGCTTCCTTATTATTTAACTGATGAGTGGGATCGTACCAACTTTATGATCGGTTTAGGCTTGTCAGCTGTACTGGGACATATTTTCCCTATTTGGGCTAATTTTAGAGGAGGTAAAGGAGTTGCAACATTACTGGGTATGGCAGTAGCTATTCAACCACTGGTAGCTGTTTGTTGTATAGGTGTTTTCTTATTGGTCTTGTACCTAACCCGTTTTGTATCCTTAAGTTCTATTTTAGCTGGAGTATCATTTATGGTTTTTATTCTTTTCATTTTTAATGAAAAAGAAACATTATATCGAATTTTCGCCGTCTTAGTTGCGTTAATGGTTATTCTCACCCATCAAAAGAATATCACTCGGATTTTGAAGGGGACTGAAAGCAAAGTGCCTATTTTCAAGCATCGAGATAGAAGAAGGGGTAAGAAATAGCAACTGTCATATTAGGTATTGGCACGATTTTCCTCGCATCTATACTATGAAGAATAGTATTTTATTTTTATTGTTTTTTGGCAGTTCATTTTTCTTTTATGCTTGTCAGCGTAATTTATTCACTGGTAGAAATCAGCTGGCAATTGTTTCAGAATCTGAGGTACAATCTCTAGCATCTTCTCAATACAAATCTTTTTTAGCTAACAGTAAAGTGGTTGCTTCCGGTAATAAGGATGCGGAAATGGTAAAAAGGGTTGGTAGCAGAATTATCAACGCTATTACCAGCTATTATCAACGAAAAGGACTCAGTAAAGAATTAGAAGGGTATAACTGGGATGTTAATTTGGTTGAGAATACAGAAATAAATGCCTGGTGCATGCCTGGGGGGAAAATAGTTGTATACACTGGTCTTCTACCAGTTACTCAAACAGAGGCTTCATTGGCTGTAGTAATGGGGCACGAAATTGCTCATGCACTTGCAAAACATGGAAGTGAAAGAATGAGTCAGGCAATGGTACAGCAAGGACTTGGTATAGGCTTATCCATTGCATTATCATCCAAACCAACAGAAACAAGAGATATTTTTAATTCGGCTTATGGAATAGGTTCCGAAGCGGGTATTTCTGCTTTTAGCAGGAGCAATGAGTTGGAAGCTGATCGGTTTGGCTTACAATTTTCAGCATTGGCAGGATATGACCCAAGGGAAGCTATCCCGTTTTGGCAGAGAATGAGTAAAATGGCCAATTCTTCTGCTTCACCCGGTTTATTCAGCACTCACCCTAGTGATGAGACGAGAATTGCGGAATTAGAGAAGATAATAGAGCCTATTTATAAAAATTATTACAAAAAGACGTAACAATTTTTTAACTTTGCACTCTTTTGAAAGCGTATTAAACTCCCTTTAAGGCATGTCTAATCAAACTTTACTCGAAAAATTACAATTAAAAGACGAAAAGAACCTGCTCATTCAAGGTTTGCCATCTTCGGTAGAAAAACAATTTGCAAAGCTTACATACGCCAAAAACGTAACTCCTTTGCTAAAAAGTAGAAAAGTAGACTTTGTATTGGTATTTGCGCTTAGTCAACACCAATTGAACAATGTTTTGGCTGAAGTTTTTCCTGCTTTACATGAAGAAACCAAATTATGGATTGCCTATCCTAAAACAACCAGCAAAATCGTTAGCGATTTAAACCGCGACTGCAGTTGGGAATGTTTAAGTAAAAAAGGATATGAATGTGTACGTCAGGTTGCTTTAGACCATGTGTGGAGCGCAATGCGATTTAAAAAATCAGATCAAATTCCAAACAAATCAAGAAGTTTTGCTGAAAATAAGCCAATGGCTGTAAACACGATCGATTTCGAAAAGAGATTGGTAAAAGCACCCATTGAATTGGACCGATTATTTACTACTCATGAAGAAGCCAAAGAGTTTTTTACTTCTTTGTCTTTCACCAATCAGAAAGAGTATGTTACCTGGATTCAAGGGGCTAAAAAAGAAGAAACTCGCCAACGCCGTTTAGAAACTGCATTAGAAAAATTATTGGCAGGTAAAAGAAATCCGACAGAAAAATAATCATAAGCATTCTCTCAGAAATAGATTCTGAATGGTTTGAATCGATTAATTGTTATGATGAATTTCAAAGAACAAATTATTCAAGGCATCCCTACGAGCCTTCCATCTCAGAAGACAGTTCAAAGAAATGCAAGCAGTGCTCCTAAGCGAAAGGACATATTGAGTCCGGAAGAAAAGAAATTAGCTTTAAAAAATGCACTCCGCTATTTTCCCAAAGAATGGCATACTCAATTAGCCAATGAATTTTTGCAAGAGCTGAATGAATACGGCAGAATTTATATGTATCGGTTTAAGCCCGATTATGAGATGTATGCCAGACCAATCAACGATTACCCTTCTGTAATTAAGGAAGCAGCAGCCATCATGTTGATGATTCAAAATAATTTGGATACTGCTGTAGCACAACATCCCAATGAGTTAATTACGTATGGAGGAAATGGGGCAGTGTTTCAAAATTGGGCCCAGTATCTTTTGACAATGAAATATTTGTCTGAGATGAATGATCATCAAACCTTGCATATATATTCAGGGCATCCTATGGGGCTTTTTCCATCTTCACCATTCGCACCAAGAGTTGTTGTTACAAATGGTATGATGATTCCCAATTATTCCAAACCGGATGATTGGGAAAAATTCAATGCCCTGGGTGTAACCCAATATGGCCAAATGACTGCAGGTTCTTATATGTATATTGGCCCTCAAGGAATTGTACATGGAACAACCATTACACTCATGAATGCCTTTCGTAAAAAATTAGGCATGAATGCTGATCTAGCAGGAAAACTGTTTGTTACAGCTGGTCTTGGAGGAATGAGTGGGGCTCAACCCAAAGCAGGGAATATTACAGGATGTATTTCTGTGTGTGCAGAAGTGAATGCAGTTGCCGCAACAAAAAGATACGACCAGGGTTGGGTAGACGAATTAATCCATGACATGCCTAGTTTGGTCGCAAGAGTAAAAAAGGCAATTGATAAAAAAGAAATTGTTTCAATCGCTTTTGTTGGAAATATTGTAGACGTTTGGGAAGCATTTTATGAACAGCATATTGTAATTGATATTGGTTCTGATCAAACTTCTTTGCATAATCCATGGAGTGGAGGATATTATCCTGTTGGATTGAGTTTTGAATCGGCTAATGAAATGATGCGGTTAGATCCATCATCATTTAAAAATGAAGTAACTCAATCTTTAATCAGACAGGTCAATGCAATAAATAAACATGTAGCAAGAGGAACTTATTTTTTTGATTATGGTAATGCATTTTTGTTAGAAGCTTCCAGAGCGGGTGCTGATATCATGAATACCAATGGAATTGATTTCAAGTATCCTTCATATGTGCAAGATATTTTAGGGCCACTTTGTTTTGATTATGGTTTTGGACCCTTTCGATGGGTTTGTACATCAGGCAATTCAGCTGATTTAGCCATTACAGATCAAATTGCCAGAGAAGTATTAATGAGTATAAAAGAAACTGCCCCAGTTGAAATTCAACAACAGTTAAGTGATAATATTAAATGGATTGAAGAAGCTGCCAAAAATAAACTGGTAGTAGGTTCACAAGCCAGAATTTTATACGCAGATGCAGAAGGCAGAATGAAAATAGCCATTGCATTTAATCAAGCCATTGCCAAGGGTATTATTTCAACACCAATTGTTTTAGGAAGAGATCATCACGATGTAAGTGGAACAGATTCTCCATATAGAGAAACCAGTAATATCTATGATGGAAGCAAATTTACAGCCGATATGGCCATTCATAATGTAATTGGAGATAGCTTCAGAGGTGCTAGCTGGGTATCCATTCATAATGGAGGTGGGGTAGGATGGGGTGAAGTGATCAATGGTGGATTTGGAATGGTTTTAGATGGTTCAGCAGAAGCAGACAATCGGATCAGGAACATGTTGTTCTTCGATGTAAACAATGGAATTGCCCGAAGATCTTGGGCCAGAAATGACGAAGCTATTTTTGCCATAAAAAGAGAAATGGAAAGAACCCCAGCATTAAAAGTGACCATTCCCAATTTAGTAGACAATCAATTATTGAACGATTTATTTTAATTTTTAATT
>CALRYA010000016.1:0-62814 GCA_943372285.1 Sphingobacterium thalpophilum
TCTTTGTCTTTGTTGATTACTGCTAATTTGCTTTGCTTTTGTTCTTGTTTTAATATGAACTACTGCTGGAGTTGCACTGGATGCAGCCGCTGTAAAATCAACCGGCCCTTGCCCAGTATTATTTCCTAAAAATCCAGCATAGTTAACAGGCAATTTACCGGGCTCTTGTATGCCAATTCGTTGATATTCTGCATATTTTCCAAAGCCCCAAACACTTGCTAATGCTGTTGTAGCACTGATCGCAATAATGGCAATTCCATTTTTCCAATTCATAGGTTGTATTTATTTAAGGTAATATTAGTCAAATTTTATGCCTTTTTGATAACAAATAAACAAAGCAGTTTAAAATACTGATCTCCAATTATACCATTTAACAAATGTTTTTAAATTTCCGACAAATATTCATGTTGGTTCAAGAAAAAATGTCAATTAGAAATCGCTGTTAAAAAGGCCATGGTATCTATACCGTCCGCGTAATCGGTCAGACCGGGTTGTTGGGCCATTCCAAAAGGAGTGTACCGATTTCCAACAATACATTGAATCATGTCATTTTTGTTCAATAGTTCCTTTAAATCGACATCGTTTTCGTAAGCAAAATAATTGATTTGACTAACAGGTGAAAACGGCGATTCGTTGATGGTAAGAATTACTGAATCATTATTCATGTAATACTTTCCTCCCATAATGAGTAAAGCTAAATGATAATCGAAATTGTGTTTGTATTTATGGAATTCCATAAATCCTTCGTATTTTTTCAACGCATTTAACAATGGGATAAAATCATAGTTTTTGGGTACCAATAGTTGAGTCACATTCCTGCAACCCAGCCCGAAAAAAAGCATTGCGTCATCTGCCAATGCATCTAATTGATCAATGCTTTCTGTTCCATCAAGCACGGTCACTGATGTCCTGTTTTTTCTAATGATATTTGGGTATTTGCCGAAGTATTGTTCAAAATACCTGCTCGAATTATTACTCCCTGTAGCAATATATGCATCACAGTTGTTGATTCTTTCTGCAAATGAAATATGATTTTGAATGGATACATCCCATTCATACAATTTAGCCGCAATGTGCTTGATTAATATTTCATCTTTTGAAGACGGCTTAATTACAGCAATATGGCCACTCATAAAAACACACAATAAATCATGAAAGCCTACTAATGGGATATTTCCGGCCATTACAATCCCAATATTTTTAGGGTCGTTTAATTGACTGGGAATTTGATATTGATCAGCCCATGCCTGCAATTTTTCTTTATTTAAAAAATGAGTAGCAATATTATTGACTGCAGCCTCAATAAATGCTGGAATGAACCATTGATTTTCACGATATGCCCTTTCTTTAATTGCGGACCATTCGGCATCGTTTCCGGATAAATATTCCTTTAATTTGGATAAAATTTCAATTCGTTCTTGTAAAATCATTTGTCATTCGTATTTTTGAGAGTACAAATGTAATTTCACTCAACCAACAAACCCATTTTATATGGCAATCAAAATTACCGACGAATGTATCAACTGTGGTGCTTGCGAACCAGAATGTCCTAATAACGCCATTTACGAAGGTGGTGTTGAATGGGCAATTTCAGATGGAACTACTGTAAAAGGCAGTTTTCAGTTGCTTGATGGCAGTTTAGTAGATTCAAATGACCGTTTTGCTCCGATTAGTTCGGATACTTACTACATTACTCCCAATAAATGTACAGAGTGTCAAGGATTTCATGAAGAACCTCAGTGCGCAGCTGTTTGCCCTGTAGATTGTTGTGTTCCTGACGATATGTACAAGGAAACTGTAGATGAGCTAATGGCAAAAAAGAGCAAAATGCATATTTAGAATTGGTGCAATTATGCCCAATTTTTTAAGGTAAAAACCTTGGATTTAACCTAGATTATTTTTACCTTGTATATAATTACCAGTTGTCATAAACGGCAACTCTTTTAACAGCAGGTGATATTTCCTGCTACCGTGAAGGGAAGAGATGAAGAATTTCTTCCCTTTTTTAACTTCTTTATTAGGCTTTCATCCCCAAACCATACATGCTTCTCCTTATATTTGTTTTTTAAGTAAGGATATGAAGAAAAAAGTTGCTTTAGTTACTGGTGGATTAAGTGGTGAAGCCCAGATCAGCTACAAGAGTGCAATTACTGTTGGGAATAATCTCAATAGAGATCAATACGAAGTTTATACAATTGACATCAATCCATCTGGCTGGTGGTATGAAAATGACAACGGTGAAAAATCACCTGTTAACAGAGATCATTTTACGATTGATCAGCATGGTCAATCAATAGCATTTGATGTAGTATTATTATGTATACATGGTACTCCGGGTGAAGATGGAAAATTGCAAGGTTATTTTGATATGATCGGCTTGCCATACACTAGTTGTGATGCAGCTACATCTGCATTAACAATGAATAAGCGCTTTACTGTTGCTGTAGCGGCATTCGGAGGGATTAATGTGGCTAAATCAATGCATTTATTCAGTCATACTCCAGTAAAAGCGGATACGATTTTAGCCCAATTAAAATTACCTTTATTTGTTAAGCCCAATAGTGGTGGAAGTAGTATTGGTATGAGTAAGGTAACTGAAGGAGTTCATTTAGATGAAGCGATTGCAAAAGCATTTAAAGAAGATAGTCAAATATTGGTGGAAGAGTTTATCAAGGGGAGAGAATTCACCATTGGTGTTTTTAAGCAGGGCAGTTCAATTACTGTTTTGCCAATTACAGAAATTACTACTGGGAATGATTTTTTTGATTTCGAAGCAAAATACCAAGGTAAAAGTGAAGAGATCACGCCAGCTGTCATTAGCCCAATGATGAAAGAGCAATTAAGTGCTGCAGCAAAACATGTTTATGAAGTATTGAATTGCAGAGGAGTGGTTAGAATAGATTTTATATATGATGAGCATCAACAAAAACCTTACATGTTAGAAGTGAATACTGTTCCTGGACAAAGTGCAGCGTCAGTAATTCCGCAACAGGTAAAGGCAATGGGAATGTCATTAACTGATTTTTATTCAGCCATAATAGAACAAGCATTACATTATTAATTCCAAAATAAAATTTATTCCCTTGTTTAAATTCATAACAGATAAGCCACTTTGGGTAAATATTTTAGCTGGAATCGGAATTGTATTCTTGGTTGTTTTTTTATTTTTTGGAAGCCTTGAATGGGTTACAGGATATGGCAAATATGAAAAAGTACCCTCTGTTGCTGGGCAACATATTTTAGCTGCTCAAAAAATGTTAGAGGATAAAGGTTTTGAAGTGCAAATTCAAGATTCTGTTTATATCGATACAATTGCCAAACAAGCGGTGATTCGTCAAAGTCCGGAAGCTGATGCAATGGTTAAAACGGGGCGTACCATTTATTTGACAGTGAATCGGGTAATTCCTCCGCAAGTTGAAATGCCCAATTTAGCTGGGTTCTCCATTAGAAGTGCAGAAATGTATTTACAAAGTATTGGTTTAAAATTGGGGTATACTACCTATCAACCAGATATTGCACGGAATGCAGTTTTACAACAGTTGTATAATGATGCACCTATAAAGCCAGGGACTAAAATACCCATTGGATCTGTGATCAGTTTTGTGTTGGGCAGTGGCGTGGGAACTGGAGAAACAGATGTGCCGGATTTAATTGGAAAAACATTGAATGATGTAAGGGGTCTCTTATCATCCATGAGTGTAAATATTGGATCTATCATTGCAGTTGGAACTATTAAAGATTCAAGTGCTGCATTTATTATCAAACAAAGTCCGGATTTGTTTTCTGGTGCAATTGGCCCTAATGGAGAGAAATTACCCAATAAAATCAGACAGGGGCAAATGATCGATTTATATATTAGTGATGAAGCGCCTGTTAAAGACACTACAAAATCAATCACCATACAACAATAATCTTATGCAAACCATTACAGTAGAAGAACTGAATGCGAAAATTCAATCAGGAGAAAAATTCAATTTAGTAGATGTGAGAGAACCTCATGAACATGCTGAATTCAATATTGGTGGATTACTTCATCCTCTGGGAAAAATACAAACCATGCAATTGGATGAAATGGAGGATATGAAAGATCAGCCGATTTATGTGTATTGCAGAAGCGGCAATAGAAGTGGGCAAGCATGTTTAATTTTAGAAACTGCTGGATTTGCCAATACAATCAATGTAGTTGGTGGTATGCTGGCATGGCAGGAAAAAATTGCCAAATAAGAGATTGAAAAATTAACAAAAATTTGAAGGGCCGGAAAATAATTCCGGCTTTTTTTGGTAATATATTCATTGTTTAGACGACTCATTCCAAAAATCCTTTATTGAATGAATAGAAAATTACTCATCGCCTTTTTGTTATTTATTTCTTATAACACTAGAGCCGCCAATATCAGTGGCACCATTCGTTCTGCGAATGATCAAAAGCCACTCGCTTTTTCATCAATTTTAATTAAAGGAACTACCAAAGGGGTTTCGGCCAATAAGAATGGGTTCTATACCATTAATCTTGAGCAAGGCGAATATATTTTAGTTTGTCAATTTGTAGGATATGCAACGGAAGAAAAGAAAATTCTAGTAACCAACTCAAATATGGTTGTTGATTTTGATTTAGCGACCAGACAATATAACTTAAAAGATGTTGTGGTAACATCTGGAGGAGAAGACCCAGCCTATTCTATCATTAGAAAAGCGATTGCAAGCAGAGAAGAACATTTAAGGGAAATAAAACAATTCAGTTGCGAAGTATATATTAAAGGCCAATTACAATTACGTAATTATCCAAAATCTTTTTTTGGACAAAAAGTAGATTTTGAAGATGGAGATACCAGTAAACGTAAAATGTTATTTCTTTCTGAAACCATTGCGAAGTATTCGGTAGAAGAACCAAATAAAAGAAAAATTGAAGTGATCTCTACTAAAGTGAGCGGAAGGAGTGATGGCTTTGGATTTAGTAGTCCTCAAATCATTTCATTTTATGAGAATACCATTTCTGTAGGTAGGAGCTTAAACCCTCGGGGTTTTATTTCTCCCATTGCCAACAATGCACTGAATTATTACAAATATAAATTTGAAGGAACTTTTTTTGAATTTGGAAAAGAAGTGAGTCGAATTAAAGTAATTCCGAAGCGCCCTTATGAACCGCTGTTCACAGGGTATATCAATGTCAGCGAAAATGATTGGAGGATTCAAAGTGTTGATCTGAAATTGCTAAAAGCGCAACAGATGCAGCTTTTGGATACTTTGGTGATTCAGCAGAATTATGTTCCTGCAGGAAAATACTGGGTCATTAAAAATCAAGTGATTTATCCTTCAGGTAAATTTTTTGGGTTTGATTTTTTTGGAAATTTCCTTCAGGTGTATGACCAGTTTAATTTAGAGCCGGCATTTAAATCTAAATATTTCGACAATACAATTTTAAAATTTTATGATAGCTCCAATAAAAAGACTGCAGCATATTGGGACAGTATACGTCCGCTGCCATTATTGGTAGAAGAGTCTCGGGATTACAAGAAAAAAGACAGTTTAGAGCAAGTTAGAAAAGATCCTAAATATTTGGATTCATTAGATAAAAAGAATAATAAGATCACTTTAGTTGGTTTGTTACTAACCGGACAGTCATTCGGAAAACAAAAAAACAAAACCAATATTAGTTTCGATCCGATCATTCAATCTTTGAATTACAATACCGTAGAAGGAGGGGTTATTCAATTTAGCCCAACTTTTAGTAAAAGTTATGAGGGTAGAAAATCTATTTCAATCACACCTACTTTTAGATATGGGTTTGCCAACAGGCATTTTAATCCAAGTCTTGCTTTCAATTATAATTTTGGAAAAAAGTATATACAATCTTTATCTGTATCTGGAGGAAGAAAAGTGTTCCAGTATAATAATGCCGAACCAATTGGGGAACGAAATAACACTTTATATACTTTAATTGCAGAATACAATTATTTCAAAATATATGAAGCTGATTTTTTTAGAATTGGCTATTCTCAAGGAGTTGGGAGTGGAGTTAATTTAAGCGCCAATTTCCAATTTCAAAACAGATACGCTTTGGATAATTTAGCAGATATGACCACTTGGTCTGATAAGCCCGACCGACAATTCACGCCCAATTTTCCAACAGAGTTGACCAATACAAAAATGGTGAATAATCAGGCGGCCATATTGACTATTGGAATCAGCTGGAGACCAGGGTCTAAATATGTAGAATTCCCTGACCGAAAAGTAAGTCTGGGTTCGAGATATCCTACCATCAATGCAAGTATTACCCATGGAATCAATGGTTTATTTGGAAGTGATGTAGATTATACCCGCTGGCGGGTCAGTGTGAACGACGAATTGAATCTTAAATTATTTGGAAGATTCAATTATAATTTGATTGCCGGAGGCTTTCTGCAAGCAAACAAAACATTCATGCCAGACTATCAACATTTCTTAGGTAACCAAACTGCATTTTCTTCCAACTTTTTAAACAGTTTTCAATTGGCTGGATATTACAGATACAGCAATACAGCATCATTCAATGCATCTGTTCATGTTGAACATCATTTGAATGGGTTCATTAGCAATAAAATTCCTGGGTTTAAAAAACTGAATTGGTTTTTTGTTACTGGAGCTAATGGATTATATCTTAATAATGGAACCAATTATATAGAATACTTTATTGGATTAGAGAATATTTTTAAAGTGTTGAGATTGGATTTTGTTCAAGGGTTTGAACAAAGCGGGTTAAAGCCAAGTGCTTTTAGATTTTCGCTTCCTTTATTCCGATAATTGTTAACTTTGCCGTGCATTTTGGCTGCCCTGCAAGCGGCTCCTTTTTTAAATCGGAACATAGTTCACGCTATGTCTAAAATTGTACATGATGGCTCTATTACACAATCGCGTCTCCAATAAGGAGTTGAAAGATCGTTTGATGAATGAATCTTTCAAAAGGACAACTATAAGCTTTTATAGATACTTGTCTATTGAAAATCCACAACAGTTTCGGGATGATTTGTATAAATTTTTCAATGCTATACAAGTGTTTGGCAGAATTTATATTGCCAAGGAAGGAATCAATGCACAATTAAGCGTACCTGATCATCATTTAGCTGAGTTCAAAAACATTTTGCAAAATTATAAAGGACTAGAAGACCTCCGACTAAATGTTGCAGTGGAAGATCCTAATGGTTTAAATGATGAATTGAAACAAGGTAAAAGCTTTTGGGTGTTGAAAATAAAAGTGAGGGATAAAATTGTTGCTGATGGTATTGAAGATCCTGATTTCTCCATGGACAAAAAAGGGAAGTACCTGAATGCAGCCCAGATGAATGAAATGTTGAATGATGCCAATACAATTGTGGTTGATATGCGCAACCATTATGAATTTGAAGTAGGGCATTTTGAAAATGCGATGGAAATTCCTTCTGACACTTTCAGAGATCAGTTGCCTATGGCAGTTGATATGCTTAAAGGAAAAGAGGATAAAAATATCATCATGTATTGCACTGGAGGAATACGTTGCGAGAAAGCAAGTGCCTTCATGTTACATCAAGGTTTCGAAAATGTATATCATCTAGAAGGAGGAATTATACATTATTCAAAAGAAATTAAAGAACAACAATTGCCAGCAAAATTTATTGGAAAGAATTTTGTTTTTGACGATCGATTAGGTGAGCGAATTACAGAAGATATTATAGCCCATTGTCATCAATGCGGAAAGCCATGCGACTCACATACCAATTGTAAAAATGATGGGTGTCATTTGTTGTTTATTCAGTGCACTGATTGTGCCACTCAATTCAATGGATGCTGCAGCATTGAATGTGTGGAAACCATTCATTTGCCTAAAGAAAGACAAGAAGCCATTCGAAAAGGAATTGATAAAGGGCAAAATATTTTTAATAAGAGCAGTGCTCGACTCAGGCCTAAATTGCCGGATTTATTAAAGACAGGAGATCGATCAACTAGCTGATATTGCTATTAAAGGATTTAAAGCAGTAATAATTTTTTCTTGAGTAGCTTCCTCAGTAAGCGATTCTGGAATAAATTTTTCTCCAATCACTTTTTCATACAATTCTATATAACGTTGGCTGATGGTATTCACCCATTCATCTGTCATTACAGGAACGGTTTGATTTTCCTTTCCCATGAAATTATTGGCAATGAGCCACTCTCTCACAAATTCTTTGCTAAGCTGTTTTTGACGTTCACCATTTTTTTGTCTTTCCTCAAATCCATCAGCATAAAAATACCTTGATGAATCTGGCGTATGAATTTCATCCATCAAATAAATAGTATCACCGATTTTGCCAAATTCATATTTGGTGTCTGCTAAAATCAACCCTTGTTTTGCAGCTATTGATTTACCTCTTTCAAATAATTGTAAAGCATAATTTTCCAGTTGATTCCATTCATCTGAAGTGGCTAATCCTTGTTCAATGATTTCGGCTTTTGAAATATCTTCATCATGTCCTTCTGCAGCTTTTGTAGATGGTGTAACAATGGGAGTAGGGAAGAAATCATTTTCTTTTAATCCATCCACCATTGTGGCACCACAAATTGTTCTGGTTCCAGCTTGATAGGTTCTCCATGCATGCCCTACCAAATTGCCTCGCACCACCATTTCGATTTTGAAAGGCTGACATTTCTGACCAATAGAAACATTGGGGGCAGGGTTGGCAATTAGCCAATTTGGACAGATATCTGCCGTTTTATGTAACATATAAGCAGCAATCTGATTCAACACTTGTCCTTTAAATGGAATAGTTCTTGGAAGGATTACATCAAAAGCAGAAATTCGGTCGCTGGCAATCATCACCAGCCAGTTTTCCTGTATGAAGTAAACATCTCGAACTTTTCCTTTGTAAAAACCGGTTTGCTGGGGGAATAAATGGGTTGCCATCCTGCAATATTAATTCGAGAAAACAGTTTTTTGGGCTCAGTTTGGGTATTTTTCTCCACAAAGTGAACCGTAAATATTGAAAATTAAATTTTTACAAGTACTTAACATATACTATTTTGCTTAATATTTCAAACAAAAATTGCCAATATGAGAAGATTACTAGCCCATTTAGGTATGGTGTTGTTTGCAACTGCGCTGAGTATAACAGCCTTTGCACAACAGTCTACAACAGTTTCAGGAACTATTAAAAACGGTAAATCAAAAGAATTGTTATCTGCAGTAGCCGTTTCTGTAAAAGGAGGAACTGCTGGAACATATACCGACGACAAGGGTAATTTCAAGTTTTCAACTACTCAAAAACTACCATTTACATTAGTAATTTCTTCTGTTGGATATGCATCCAAAGAAGTGTCAGTTAAGAGCAACAATGAAACTATTTCAGTTGATCTGGATGCCTCTTTCACTTTAGGTGATGAGATCGTTGTATCTGCATCAAGAGTGCCGGAAAGAATCTTAGAATCTCCTGTTTCTATTGAGCGATTGAGTGCTTCTGCTATTCGCAATGCACCTTCTGCAAACTATTACGATTTGATCGCTAGTTTAAAAGGAGTTGACGTTGTTTCTGCGAGCTTAACTTTTACCAGTGTTGGTACTCGTGGATTTAATAGCTCTGGTAATACCCGTTTAAATCAGATTGTTGATGGAATGGATAACCAAGCTCCAGGACTTAACTTTGCTGTTGGTAATATCACCGGTGTTACAGAATTGGATGTAGATAATATTGAATTGCTTCAAGGAGCTTCTTCAGCTTTATATGGTCCAGGTGGTACCAATGGTACTTTGATTATCAATAGTAAGAATCCCTTTAAAAACCAAGGGATGAGTTTCCAGATTAAGCAAGGGGTAAATCATATTGATAGCTATCAACGTCCTCGTGCAGCTTACTACGACTGGAGTGTACGTTGGGCTAAAAAAATCAATGACAAATTTGCTTATAAAATCAATGCTCAGTTTGTGCAAGCACAAGACTGGACTGCAAATAATAATAGCAACTACTTAAGATCACCACTTTCTGCAAATCCAAATGGAGAAGTTAGAGGTGGCAATAGAGTATCTGATCCAAATTTTGATGGAGTAAACATCTACGGAGATGAAACAAGTGCAGATTTAAGTGGTGCTTTTAGAGGAGTTATTGCAACTACTCCAGTTTTAGGTGCTATTCCTTTGCCTGGTTTTGGAACTTTTTTGATTCCATCTGCGGGTGTATTAGGATATTATGCAAATCAACCAACATTGGTTTCTAGATCTGGTTATAACGAGAACCAAGTTGTTGATCCTACCACAATGAACTTTAAGTTTAATGCAGCTTTACATTATAAGATCAATGATAAGGTTGAAGCCATTTTAGCAGGAAACTGGGGTACAGGTACTACCGTTTATACTGGTGTAGATCGTTACTCAATTAAAGACTTTACTTTAGGTCAATACAAAGCTGAATTAAAAGCTAAAAATTGGTACGTAAGGGCTTATACAACTCGTGAAAATTCAGGAAGTTCTTATGCAACTGTAACAACTACTCGTTTATTCAATGAAGCTTGGAAGCCTAGTGCATCACAATGGTATCCTCAATATGTTGCTAGTATGGTTGGTACTGCTGCTGGTATCTATGGTCAAGCAATTGGCGCAGCATATGGTGCTGGTTTAGCTGCAGGTTTAACTCCAACTCAAGCTGTTGCTGCTGCTCAGAATGCTGCTGCTGCTGCTGTTGCACAAAATAACCTTATTCCACACACTACTGCTCGTGGAGTTGCAGATCAAGGCAGACCTACTACCAATATCATGAATAATCCTTTATTCCAAGGTGTTGCTGGATTGCCAATCTCAGCTGGTGGGGGTTTATTTGTTGACAGAACAAAATTATTAGCAATTGAAGGCCAATACAATTTAACTGAAGCATTAGGATTAGCTAAAAACGGTACTGATATCTTGGTTGGTGGTAACTGGCGTCAATTCCAGTTGAATTCTAATGGAACCATTTTTGCCGATACTGCTGGTCCTATCAAGATCAATGAAACTGGAGCTTACTTACAAATCTCTCAGAAATTCCTAGGAGATCGTTTAAAAATAACTGCTTCTGGCCGTTATGATAAAAACACCAATTTCAAAGGTCGCTTTACACCAAGGGTTTCTGCGGTAGTTAAGTTGGCTCAAGATCATAATCTTCGTTTTTCTTATCAAACAGCTTACCGTTTCCCAACTACACAGAACCAGTGGATTAACTTAAACACTAGTAATGGTCGTTTAATGGGTGGTTTGCCAGCATTAAGAGATTTCTATAATTTCTCTGGAAATCCAGTGTATACTGTACCAAGCGTACAAGCATTTGGAGCTAGTGCATTGGCTGGTGCTCCAAACCCTGCTTTATTACAAGTTCAGCAGTTTGGTGAGTTGAATCCAGAATCTACTACTTCATTTGAAGTTGGTTATAAAGGCTTAATTGCTAAAAAATTGTTGATTGACGTTTATGCATACCAAGCTAAATACGGAAACTTCTTAAGTGGAGTATCTGTAATTCAGCAAAAAGAAGGTTTACCTAATAGCTTATTTAATTTATTAAACGGCGCTACAAGAAATGCATACAGTATTACAGTAAATGCTCCAGGTGAAGTGAATGTTACTGGTTGGGGTGCTTCTGCAGAATACTTGTTGCCTAAGAACTTCTCTGTTAACGCCAATGTTTATTCTGATATAATTGGAGATTTACCAGTAGGTTTTGTTTCTTATTTCAATACACCTAAACTTCGTTTTAATGGTGGATTTGCCAATAGTGGTTTTGGTAAGGATAACCGTTTCGGATTTAACGTGTTGTACAGATGGGTAGATTCATTCTTATATGAAGGAACATTTGCACAAGGTCAAGTGCCTTCATACTCAACTGTAGATGCTCAGGTGAACTACAAATTCCCTAAAACCAAGTCTATCTTGAAAATTGGTGGTACTAACATCTTAAATAAGTACTACTACAATGGATTTGGTAATGTACAAATCGGTGGATTGTACTATGTGAGCTTTGGCTGGAACGTATTTTAGTATATCGAAGGATAAGTAAGTATAAAATCCCTTCCTGGTTTTCTGGGAAGGGATTTTTTCGTTTTATATCTCATTATGGGCTATTTTTGTGCTCATTTTAAAAAAAACAGACCGACTATGCGTTCAATAGCTTTTAGAGAAGCCCTTCGTGAGGCAATGAGTGAAGAAATGAGAAGAGATGATCGAGTTTTTTTGATGGGCGAAGAAGTAGCAGAATACAATGGAGCTTATAAAGTTAGCCAGGGTATGTTGGCTGAATTTGGAGAGAAAAGAGTAATTGACACGCCTATTGCTGAGTTAGGATTCACCGCAGTAGCAGTAGGTGCAGCTCAAAGTGGTTTGCGCCCGATTGTAGAGTTCATGACATGGAACTTTGCAGTATTGGCAATGGATCAAATATTGAATACTGCTTCGAAAATGTTGGCAATGAGCGGTGGACAAATTAGTTGTCCGATTGTGTTTAGAGGACCAAATGGAAGCGCGGGTCAATTGGGTGCTCAACACTCTACTGCATTTGAAAGTTATTATGCCAATATTCCAGGATTAAAAGTGGTTTCTCCTTCTAATGGATATGATGCCAAGGGGTTGATGAAACAAGCAATACGTTATGAGCAAGATCCGGTGATGTTCATGGAGAGCGAAGTGATGTATGGAGATAAATCTGAAGTGCCTGAAGAAGAATATTATATTCCATTAGGTAAAGCAGATGTGAAGAAGCAAGGAAGAGATGTTACCATTGTTTCTTATAACAAGATGATGAAAGTAGCTTTAGGTGCTGCAGCGGAATTAGAAAAAGAAGGCATCAGCGCTGAAGTGATCGATTTAAGAACAATCCGTCCATTGGATTGGATGACTATTTTAGAAAGCATTAAGAAAACCAATCGCTTGGTAATTGTGGAAGAACAATGGCCATTTGCATCTGTATCATCAGAAATTACTTACCGTATACAAAAAGAAGGGTTTGATTATTTAGATGCACCAATTCGCCGTATTACCAGTGCGGATGCTCCTATGCACTATGCTCCTAATTTAACAGCATTGGCTATGCCAGATGTTAGTAGAACAGTTAAGCTAGTGAAAGAAGTGATGTACACGAAAAAATAACTGTGTTTAAAAATTGCGTATTCATTTTTTATTGCTGTATTCTTCATTTATCAGCAAATGCGCAAGCTAAGAACATCAGTCTGCAAAATGATTCGGTATTAAAGGAGGTCATTGTAACTGCATTTAATATTGGGAAAGGTTGGAAAGAAGTTCCCGCTTCTATTGCAGTAGTATCTTCAAAGGACATGTCCATTTATTCTCCAACATCTTTTGTTCCTGTATTAAATAGTTTGCCAGGAATAAGAATGGAAGAGCGATCACCTGGCAGTTATCGGGTGTCGGTAAGAGGAAGCTCTTTGCGTTCTCCCTTTGGCGTTAGAAATATCAAAGTCTATTGGAATGATATTCCTTTTACTGATGCTACTGGGAATACTTATATCAACTTGATAGACCTGCAATCGGTCAATCAGATTGAAATAGCCAAAGGTCCTGCATCGAGTATGTATGGCGCAGGTACAGGTGGAGCGATTTTATTGAATAAAACAATTCCATTCGCTGATTCTTCTCACCAAAGTTTTAATCTGGGTTTAACAGTTGGTTCTTATGGGCTTAATCAACAAGAAGGAGAATGGATATATAATACACCCAAATTCAGCTCTTCACTCCAAGTGAATCGATTGAGTTCGAATGGTTATAGGGAACAATCTTTTTTGCAAAAAAATGGATTGGTATGGCAAACAAATATCCAGTCTGGTAAAGGTGTTTTCAATACTTTGTTTTTTATTACTGATTTGAGTTATGGAACCCCTGGTGGAATCACTCTTTCGCAAATGCAATTGAATCCACAATTATCCCGACAAGCAACAGCCACTTTACCTGGTGCTATTCAACAAAAAACAGCAGTATATAACCAAACTATTTTTGGAGCAATTTCTCATAAATACCAGTTCAATGAACGCAATACAGTTAAGTGGTTTGTATCGTTAAATAAAACATCATTTGAAAATCCATTTATTACCAACTACGAAAAAAGAAATGAAACAAATATCAATCTTGGATTGCAACATATTTATTTACCATTTAGCAAAAATAAAAACATCCAATGGGTCAATGGCATTGAATTATTAATGAATGAATCTGTTATTCATAATTATGTGAATAATGCAGGGGTTCAAGGTTCGGTGATATCGAAAGATTTTATTTTTAGTAAACAACAATTTTTATTTTCTCAAATAAAAATGTCCATTGCCAATAGGCTGATCATTGCCGCCGGATTCAGTATGAATAATCAGTTGTATGATTATTCACGTTTAACAGATCCAATGCCCAGTTTTACTACACGAAAAATCAATGCGCCCTTTGTTCCAAGATTTTCATTTTCTTATGCGGTCCATAAAAATATGTTCTTATATGGAGTGCTTGCAAATGGGTTTTCGTCTCCAAGTTTAGCAGAGGTTCGCCCATCTGATGGAAAATTTTATCCTTTCTTGGAAGCAGAAAAAGGTTGGAATATAGAAGCTGGTATAAAAGGAACTTTTTTTCAGAATAAGTTATTGTTTGATCTCTCTGTTTATCAATTCAAACTTAACAATGCAATTGTTAGAAGAAATGATTTGGCTGGAGCAGAATATTTTGTGAATGCAGGTGCTGCATTGCAGGAAGGAATTGAATTGCTTGTTAAGGGCAATTTACGCAATCAAGCATCGGGATGGGTAGAAAAAATTTCCATTAATGGCGCTTTTAGTTACCAGCCTTATCAATTCCTTGAATATCAACAAGGCGTTAATTCATTTAATGGAAATACCATAACAGGCATACCTATAACAATTGCTGTTATTGGGTTTCAAACGGTATTTACTAAAGCATTTTATTTGAATGCGTCCATCAATGCAAATGCAAAAATCCCTTTGAATGATGCCAATACTGTATTTGCTGATAATTATCAGTTATTGCAAGCCAAATTTGGTAAAATCATTCGATGGGGAAAAAATGGAGTGGATATTTTTATAGGGGGAGATAATTTGTTGAACCAATTATACAGTTTAGGAAATGATATTAATGCAGCAGGTAATCGGTATTTTAATCCAGCTCCTGTAAAAAACTATTATGCAGGCATTCGATTTAGCTTTCAATGATTAACTTAGCTCTTAAATAATTCTATGGCATCTATTCTAATCATCGACGACGAAAAGGCAATAAGGAATGTTTTAAAAGACATTCTTTCTAACGAAGGGTATACGGTAGAAGAAGCTGTTGATGGGGAAGACGGCCTAAAAAAATTCAAGGCAGGCAATTTCGATACCGTTTTGTGTGATATAAAAATGCCCAAATTAGACGGAATAGAGTTTCTGCAAAAGGCAAAAGAATTTCATTCGGAAACGCCGATCATTATTATTAGTGGACATGGAAATATAGAAACAGCAGTAGATGCAGTTAAAAAAGGCGCTTTCGATTATATTGCTAAGCCACCCGATTTAAATAGGTTATTAATCACATTGCGCAATGCACTTGAAAGAACTTCGTTGGTTAAAGAGACCAAAGTGCTCAAGAAAAAAATAGCAGGTATTCAAGAAATTATTGGAACCAGTGAGCCCATCATTCAAATCAAAGAAACCATCGCTAAAGTTGCTCCAACAGATGCCAGGGTATTAATTACCGGAGAAAATGGAACAGGTAAAGAATTGGTGGCAAGATGGCTTCATGAAAAAAGCGATCGATCTTCAGCTCCAATCATTGAAGTGAATTGTGCGGCTATTCCAAGTGAATTGATCGAAAGCGAATTGTTCGGACACGAAAAAGGCTCTTTTACTTCAGCTATAAAACAACGAATAGGAAAATTTGAACAAGCCAATGGAGGAACCCTTTTTTTGGATGAAATTGGTGATATGAGTTTAAGTGCACAAGCAAAAGTATTAAGGGCTTTACAGGAAGGTAAAATAACAAGGGTTGGGGGCGATAAAGAAATTAATGTAGATGTCAGGGTAATTGCTGCTACGAATAAAGATTTGTTGCAAGAAGTGTCGGATAAAAATTTCCGTCTGGATTTGTACCATCGCCTTGGAGTTATTTTAATACATGTGCCTTCATTAAACGAAAGAAAAGGAGACATTGCAATTCTTGTAGAACATTTTTTGGAAGATATTGCGGTGGAATATAGGCAGTCTAAAAAATCGATTTCTCCAAAAGCAGTTGAAGCCCTTCAACAGCATAATTGGACGGGCAATATTCGCGAACTCAGGAATGTAGTAGAACGCTTGATCATATTATCGGGCAAAGAAATTACTGCAGAAGATGTTAAAAGCTATATTTAGCAAAACATTTTGTAATATTTAGGCAGTTTGTATACTAATTGGATATTTTTGTTACTATTTAAATAGATATTATGGGATTAATGCTCTTTATTGTTGGTTTAATTGGGTGGCATATTGGTTTATATGGGATGTTTAAGAAAGCTGGAATTGAGCCTTGGAAAGCATTGGTTCCTTTTTACAATACTTGGTTGATCGTTCAAAAATCAGCAATTAAACAATACTGGTTTTGGCTTCAGCTCATACCAATTGCAGGCCAGTTTATCACCATTTGGATTACCATTATTTTTGTAATGAACTTTAAAAAAGTATCTGTATTAGATCATGCAGCTACTGTCTTCATTCCATTTATTTATTTCCCTTATTTAGGGTTCTCTCAAAAGGAAAAGTATTACGGCCCTGAATCTTTGAAATTATATTATAAGCCAGCATCCAGAGAGTGGATTGATGCAGGAGTATTTGCTGTGGTAGCTGCAACTTTAATCAGAACATTTGTGTTTGAAGCATATGTTATTCCTACAGAAAGTATGGAAAAAACTTTGCTGGTAAACGATTTCTTATTTGTAAGTAAAATGACTTATGGTGCAAGAATTCCTCAAACACCATTGTCTTTTCCATTTGTTCACAATACCATGCCTTTTTCTTTAACTACTCCATCATATATTAAAGAAGTGCAAATACCTTATAAGCGTTTGCCTGTAATTAACGAAGTAAAAAGAAATGATGCCGTAGTGTTTAATTTCCCTGCAGGAGATACCATTATCAATTTGCCTGATTTTGGAAGCAAGATCACTTATTATGAAGTATTAAGAAGTAGTCAGTATAAAGGCAATAGAGAAGCGCTAATGGCGGAATATCCGATACTGGTGCACCCAATGGATAAAACCGATAATTATATTAAGCGATGTGTTGGTGTTGGTGGAGATATCATTCAAGTTAAAAACGCTGAGTTATATGTGAACAATCAACCAGCATTTGTTCCAGCAGGTTCCCAAACTGAATATATTGTTACAACAAATGGAACTCCTTTTCCGGATGATTTTTTAAAGAACGAATTAGGCATCGATCCAGAAGATACAAAGGGACAATTTTCACAAGGCCCAGATAACTTTACTGTTGTGTTCAATATGACAGCAAGCGAAGCTGCAAAAGTGAAGTCTCAGCCCAATGTAGTATCCATGGTAAAATATGTTGATACGCATGTAGGAATGTTCTTTCCGAATGACGATGCAAATTATCCTTGGACATTAGATAATTATGGTCCAATCAAAATTCCTAAAAAAGGAGAAGCTATTCCAGTGAATGCTTCTACCATTGAAATGTATAGAAGATTGATTACCGTTTATGAAAAAAATACTTTAGAAGAAGTAAATGGCAAATTCATCATTAATGGAAAAGAAACCAATACATATGTTCCTTTGTTAAATTATTATTGGATGATGGGGGATAACAGGCATAGAAGCCAGGACAGCCGCTTCTGGGGCTTTGTTCCTGAAACCTATATCGTAGGTAAAGCTTCATTGATCTGGTTTAGTTGGGATAAGGGTCCTAGGTGGAAACGCATATTTAAAGTAATCAATTAAAAATCGTATCTTCAAATACCAAGGGGGTCCTCCTAGCATAGCGCTCGGAGGACTTTTTTGTCTAAATCAGTTTTGGGTATGAAGCAGAAAGAAGTACATTTTATTTATGAGGTTCATCAATCAATTAAGGGATTGAATAAGGTTGATGCAAATTTATTAGAGACAGCAAGGAGTATAACAGCTACCGCCTATGCACCATATTCCAATTTTCAAGTTGGTGCAGCAGCCTTATTAGCGAATGGAGAAATAGTGAATGGCAGTAATCAGGAGAATGCAAGCTTTCCTGTTGGATTGTGTGCAGAAAGGGTATTGATCTCAGCCATCTCTTCTTTTCATCCAAATACGGCTATTCACACAATGGCCATCAGTTACCATAATTTAAATGGGGAAAGCAATCATCCTATTTCTCCATGTGGTATCTGTAGACAAAGTTTATTGGAATATGAAGCAAGGCTTAAACATCCGATAAGACTGATCATGAGTGGAATGGAGGGCAAAGTATTTGTTATTCCAAATGCTGCAATGTTATTGCCATTAAGCTTTACAAGTGATGATTTGCTCTAACCAGCGATTGTTCTTTTTTGAAAATGAGTTTTTCCTAAGCTAAATACAATTACTGGAGAAGCTAAAAAATATAAGCCAATAATATAGGGCAATAAAGGCGATAGTTTTCCAGCCCCAAACCAATCTCCTGTTTGGTATAATAAAATAAACCCAAAAACAGATTTGCCCGTTTCCCAATACCATGCAGTAGTATGTTCATCCATTAAATCGGTGAAAGCATAAACATAGACATAAACAAAAGCGCCGTAGAAAAACATTCCAGGACTTCCTATAGTAGCAATATTCCCAAACAGATAACTGATGAAAAGCAACAGGATTGAAATTTGCGTCCATGTCCAAATAGTTAACCACTTATTGGTAAGCGTATCGTACTTCTGAAAATGATAAGGGTCTTCAATTTTGTATACAGGAAATTGAGTAGCAACATCGTTGGGGCGCCAGCCAGTAGGTTTAAACCAAATGAGCAATTTATCCACCCAATTTTTTGTATGCCATGCATCTTTGATTAATAAAGCAATATGGGTAAAATTAATTTTAATTGGATTCCATGTTTGCACTGGTCTTGTAATACCATAAACAGGTTTGATGCTCGGTAACTCTTCTTGAAATGTACCAAACCATTTATCCCAGAAAATAAATATCTGACCATAATTTTTGTCGAGGTATTCTGGGTTCAATGCATGATGAACCCGATGGTGAGAAGGAGTAACGATAATATGTTCTAACCAGCCCATTTTATTGATATGCTGCGTATGGTACCAGAATTGAGCAAATAAATGCAAAGGGGCTACAACCGCAATTACCTGGGTTGGCACGCCTAATAATGCAGCTGGCAATAAAAAAATAGTAAAAAGCCTGAAAAAAGTGGAAATGCTTTGCCTTAAAGCGCATGCTAAATTAAAGTCTTCACTGCTATGATGAATAAGATGTGCGTTCCAAAAGAAGTTGATCTCATGGTCTATTCGATGCACTAAATAGCCAGTTAAGTCTAAAGCAATAAATGCAATCGCGTAAACCAATATAGTAGAATTGATATGAAATAAAGCCCAGTGGTTTACCATCCAATCATAGCTGAGCACGGCAATACTTAGTCCCAGCACATCTTTTGTAGAATTAGTAATGCCAGAAGTGAGGCTGGATATCATATCCATGGTTCTTACAGTATCATTTCCTTTTCTCCATCCCCACCATTTTTCAAAGAGTACCAATGCTAAAAATGCGGGCATTGCAAACAATAAAATTTTTCCGTAGGTTTCCATATGTAGTATTCTGTTTGACTAAGTTACTTGAAAGAACCTAAAATGAGTCAGTTCTTCCCCTTCCAAGCTATTTTTTCTGTAATTTCCCGAAATATTTAAAAATACGATCAATGAAAGTGGCTGTAATTGGTGGAGGCATTATTGGATTAAGTAGTGCTTATTATTTACAAGAAGCAGGGTTTGAAGTAACTGTTATAGATAAGAATGATTTTTCCAATAATTGTTCCTATGGAAATGCTGGTTATGTGTGTCCGAGTCATTTTGTTCCATTGGCTACACCCGGCATTGTTAAACAAGGACTCAAGTGGATGTGGAATTCGAGAAGCCCTTTTTATGTTCAACCCCGACTAGATATGAGTTTGATTAAATGGGGGCTGAAATTTATGCAAATTGCAACACCGACACATGTAGAACATTCCGCTATACCCTTAAGAGATATTGCAATTTTAAGCAAGAAAATGTATGAGGAATGGAATGCCATCCCAGGCTTTTCTTTTGCTTATGAGCAAAAAGGATTGTTGGAAATTTTCCAAACAGACGCTGGGGCAGAAAAATGCAAGCATTTGGTAGAGAAAGCGCATGAATTGGGTTTAACAGATACGCTATTATTGAATTATGATCAGCTACAGGCAATGGAGCCGCAAACAAAATTAAATGCCAAAGGAGCGGTATTATTTAACTGTGATGCGCATTTATATCCTAATCTATTGATGAACCGATTATTCAGTTTATTAAAGGATAGAGGAGTGCATTTTGTGAAGGATACAGAAGTAGTTGGTTTTGAGAAAAAAGGCAGAGTAATTACTGGTATTAAAACCAATAAGGAGTTTTATGCAACAGATGCTGTTGTTTTGGCAACGGGTTCCTGGAGCAGAGAATTGGCTGCTCAATTGGATCTGGATATTTTATTGATGCCAGGTAGAGGGTATTCTATCACCCTCGAAAATTCCCCTTATAAAATCAATTATCCGGCTGTACTGGTGGAAGGCAGGGCAGCATTGACCCCTATGGATGGCAATAAAATTCGATTTGGGGGTACAATGGAAATCACTTCTACTAAAACACCTCCAAGAATGAATCGGGTGGAAGGTTTGCTGAAAGCAGTCAAGGGATTTTATCCTGAATTTGATATTCCGGTTCCACCCTTAGAAAAAGTTTGGTATGGTTTTAGACCATGTTCAGCAGATGGGTTGCCTTATTTAGGAAAAACGGGAAAATGGAACAATCTGGTAGTTGCAACCGGACATTCTATGGTAGGATTAAGTTTAGGCGCAGGTACAGGAAAAATAGTCAGTGAGTTGATTCAGGATAAACAACCTAGTATGGATATTCGTCCATTTAACCCCGATAGATTTAACTAGCATAATAAATACTGCAGTGCTTTAAATGAAATTGTATTTTTACTGATCATATGGATTGTACTACTTCTTATTTGTCATACGATAGCACCCACGCTTTTTCGAAAATTGTGTCCGATTATTTGAATCAGTCTGATTTGCTGAAACCTTTTTATGAACATACTCCAACAATCGAAGGTATACGTGCAGCTATTGATAGCAGAAAGAATATAAACACCAACAGAACTTTATTGGTCAATACCTTACAAAAGCAATATAGTGGCTTACATATCTCTGAAAAAGTAAAAACGAATATTGATTTATTGCTGAAAGAAAATGTGTTTACAATCACAACAGCGCATCAACCCAATATATTTACTGGTCCTTTGTATTTTATTTATAAAATAATGCATGCAGTAAAGTTGGCTGAAGAATTGTCTCTGGTAATTCCACAATGTCAGTTTGTTCCGGTTTATTACATGGGAAGTGAGGATGCAGATTTAGATGAATTGGGAAGTATACATATGGGTGGACAGTCCTTGGTTTGGAATACAAAACAAACAGGTGCCGTAGGTAGAATGCGGGTAGATAAATCATTTCTTCAAATGATGCATTCTATAGAAGGTCAAATAGGAGTGCTTCCATTTGGCAATGAGTTAATTGAATTATACAAGTCCTGTTATGCAGAAGGTAAATTGATTCAACAAGCTACGTTGGAATTAGTCAATCAATTGTTTGCAGCTTATGGTGTGGTGGTATTGATACCAGATCAAGCAGCATTAAAAGCTACTTTTTCTTCAGTGATACAAAAAGAATTATTAGAACAATTTTCCCATTCAATAGTAGAAAAAACAGCAGCTGCTCTTTCCATGAATTATAAAGTACAAGCTTCGGGTAGAGATATTAATTTGTTTTATTTGGTCGATAATTATAGAGAAAGAATTGAATTGAATACCGAAGGCCAATTTGAAATTAAAGCTTTACAGAAAGTTTTTTCTAAAGAAGAAATCCTGCAAGAACTAGAAAATCATCCGGAACGATTTAGCCCGAATGTGATTTTGAGGGGTGTATTTCAAGAAACTATTTTACCCAATATTGCTTTTATTGGGGGTGGGGGAGAATTGGCCTATTGGCTGGAATTGAAAAATGTTTTCAAAGAAGTAAATATTCCTTATCCCGTTTTAGTATTAAGGAATTCGTTTTTAGTTGTTGAAAAAGCGCAAAAAGAAAAATTAGCAAAACTAGCATTTAGTGAAATAGATCTTTTTACTGATACATTGGAGCTGATCAATAGAACAGTTAAAGCCAATAGTAATCATCAATTGTCTTTAAAGAAAGAATTAACGGCAATCGATTTATTGTATCAAGAATTACAAAATTTATCAGGTGCTATTGATATTACTTTAGTAGAACATGTTATTTCTATTAAAAACAAAGCGATTAAAAAAGTGGAGCAATTGGAAAAGAAAATGCTTCGGGCTGAAAAAGAAAAGTTTCAAACTTCCATTCAGCAAATCACTCAATTAAAATCGAGTTTATTTCCTGGCAATAATTTGCAAGAAAGACATGAGAATTTTTCTATTTTCTATTCGAAATACGGCAATGATTGGCTAGGCTTTATTCATCAAGCTTCTCAAGGATTAAACCAGGAATTCGGTATTATATATATCGATTAAATGGTTCCTCCCCCCGGCTTTTTAGGCATTACTGTTTTGGGTTTCTCTGCCGGTTTATCTGCTGGCTTTTCACCCGGTTTATTGGCAGGTTTTTTATCTTTTGGATCAATCGGTTTTTCTCCTTCTTTTAAAATGATTTGAGATTCGGCACCCAGCTCTTCTGGTTTAATATCTTTTGGAACTTCATAGTCCGTTGAAGTGCCCGTGCCTAAATCTTCTCCTTCACCGCCCAATACTGGAGTGGTACCATTAATATAATCGATATTGATATCGTTGCTCATGATATCAGGTTTGATAAAAGTCAACTTGGTATCTATGCCGCAATTGGCATCAGCAGCTGCTTTACTAAAAAAGTAAGCCCAAATAGGCATTGCAGCCCTACCACCCTGACCATTTAAGTTTTCACTTTTGAAGCGAATAAATCGATCGTCGCAACCAACCCATCCACCAGCCAAATATTGAGGAGTATATCCCATGAACCAGGCATCACTATTATCATTGGTTGTTCCTGTTTTTCCGGCAATTTCTAAACCGCTTGGAGGATCGTATTGCCAAATTCCTACACCTGTTCCAAATTGCATTACCCCTTGCATCATTTTGATAACTGAATAAGCAGTAACATCATTGATTACTTCTTTGCGTTTTGGTGTAAAAGTTGCCAATACATTTCCATTTCTGTCTTCAACGCGGGTAATATACATTGGCTGTGCATTAAAGCCTCTTCCTGGGAACATGCTATAAGCTTGCATCATTTCATATAAAGAAATTTCTGTGGCACCTAGCGCGATGGAAGGATAAGGATCCAGCTTACTCTTCATCTCACATTTTTTAAGGTATTCTACAAATCTTTTAGCACCATTATTCGCCGTATTATCGAGTTGTTTCAAAATATAAGCAGAAGCGCAGTTTCTGGATTTTGCTAAAGCCAAAGCCATTGGCATAGTAGCACCTGTGCAAGTTTTTCCAGTATTAGGTACCATGCCATAACTGCCAAAACTTTGTTGAATATCTTGTACTTCTGTATTTGGGGTAAAGCCAGCTTCCTCAATTGCTAAACTATATAATAGTGGTTTGATAGTAGAACCCACTTGTCGTTTGGTATTGATGTTAGCATGATCGTATTTGAAGGTTTTGAAATCTATTCCACCAACCCAAGCTTTTATTTGCCCATTGAGCGGGTCCATTACCATGAATCCTGCTTGCAACATTTGACGATGGTACTTAACAGAATCATAAGGGGTCATTACGGTGTCTTTGCCTCTGGTGTTGTTCCATGCAAAAACATGCATGGGTACTTTTTGATAAAAAGTCTTTTTTGCTTCATCATCAGAAAGACCATCTTTCTTGGCATTTTTCCAACGTTCAGATTGTTTCATGGCCTGTTCCAACACATTTTCATATCCCTTCCAAACAGTGCCGTTTTTGATGTTCTCTTGTGTGTTCAATAATTTTTGCATGTAGCTGATATGCTTGGCTACCGACTCTTCTGCATACAATTGCATTCTTGGATTGATGGTTGTATAAATCTTTAAACCATCCCTATATAAATCATAAGTGTCACCGTTGTTCTTTTTGTGCTCTTTACACCATCTTTTCATTTCTTCGCCTAATACCATTCTGAAATAGGGTCCTAAGCCGGTTGTTTCATCTAGCTTTTTATAATTGAGTTCAATGGGTTTAGATTTTAGAATGGTGGCTTCTTCTTCCTTCAATACATTAAAACTGACCATCCTATTCAATACTAAATTTCTTCTGTCTAATGCTTTCTTAGGATTGTTTCGTGGGTTATATACACCTGGTCCATTGATCATGCCAATCAAGATGGCAGCTTCTTCTACATTTAATCTATCGGGTTCTTTTTGAAAAAAGGTTTTTGCAGCATTTCGAATGCCAAATACATTGTCACTAAAAGCAACCGTATTTAAATACAAAGTGAGAATTTCTTCTTTGGTAAAATTGCGTTCAAGCTTCACCGCAATAATGCATTCCTTTATTTTTTGCAAGCCACGTAAAATAAAGTTTTTGGTACTCCAGTTCTCAGTAAACAGGTTTTTGGCTGTTTGCATGGTGATGGTACTTGCACCACCTTCACTACCCAAATAAAAGAAAGCCCTTGCCAAAGATTTTCCATCTATGCCACTATGGTCATAAAATCGTTTGTCTTCTGTTGCAACCAATGCATCAATTGCATATTTACTAATGTCTTTATATTTTACATTGATCCTATCTTCAATATAGTATTTGCCCATTAAAGTACCGTCTTCTGCATATACCTGACTTGCGAGTGATGCTGTAGGGTTTTCAATATCGTCTAAGTCGGGCATGCTGCCGATCCAACCGAAATTGAGCATCAGTAAAAAAATGATAAGGAAAGCAAATCCGCCAAAAAAAATACGCCAGAATATCTTAACAGGTCTTGTCATAATAGTAATTAAATAAGAATGATAAAGCTAAACAAGAGTTTTGGGATAAAATCAAGAAAATGGTTAAAATTTATCAGGAAATAGTTGATGTAAAAAAGAACTGTAACTAGTGTAATTCCTTCTTTTTTGCAGTATTGCTAAGTTAGAAGGGCTGATGATACTATAATGGTACTTATCGGCAGTGAGCCAGGGAACAATTCTGGCATTGGTCAAAGGCTTTGCCAGATCCAAATAGCTAATTGCTGGAGCAGACTTCTCAAAAGGTGCCCCAATCAGCAAAAATTGAATACTGTCATTGATGGGTAAAATGCTAATCGGTATTTTTTGGCCATAGAAACGCTCTTGGTTGAATCGATTGAAAGCATTTTTTGCCTCGCTGATAAAAATCGGATCGACTTTATTTAGCACAAATACAACATATTGAGCCTCATCCGCATTAAATTGATAACTACTGTCTGCAATAGGAGTTACAGGTTTTGCCATTACGGGAGCTGCTGCTACAGGAGCTATTTTTTGAATAGGAGCCGGGGTACTCGTTATGGCTTTTGGAATCTCAATATTGGTAGTATTCGTGCTATTTAAATCTATATTTCTACTCACCAGTTCTTCTGGCCTTTCAATATTTAAATTACTCAAATAGGCTTCAATTTCTTTTCTCCTTTTTAATACATCGATCATATTGGTTGCCTTAACCGCCATGTCGGTTTTAGGAAACATTGATTGAATGCTTTCTAGTCGATTGATTGCAATGCTATCTTGTTTTTGTTTTATATAATAGATCGATTCGATGTACAATAATTGTGGGGTCCAGTAGTTTTTGCCAAATTGTTGATCAGCCTGAATTTTTTTCTCTTTAGCAGATGCAAATTGGCCTTCTAAAAAAGAACGATAAATAGCAGCATAAGTCTGTTCTGCAGGAGATACTGAAACAGAAGAAGGTGCATTCATTATTTTTTTTGTATAAACACCAGAAGGGTATTGGGTTTTTAATTGACCAATTAACGAATCAGCTTTTAGATATTGACCTGTTTTATTGTAACACAAATTCAAATTGTATAAAAAAGTTTCTGATGGCGGATTATTGGGGAATCTTCTTAATATCTCATTGTAAGTGTCAATTGCTGTTTGGTAATCTTGCAAATAATATTGAAATATGTATGCATTATTGATTAAGGCTAAAAACAATTTTTTATTAGATTCCTCCAATTGTTGACTGTTTATCGGTAAGTCTGCTTCAAGTGTTTCTAAAGTAAGTTCCTTAGGTTCTATTTTTTTCGTAACAGGAACTACAGTAGCATCAGCAACATCAACAGTTGGATTAAAGGAACGATCAACAGCCGATTGTCTTCTCCAATTATCTACATTTGGTCGAGTTCCCCATTTTGCTTTAAAATCGCTGAGCCCCTTTGTTTTTAATGAACCGCTTGCAAAATAGAAATCGGAATTGGCTGGTTTAAAAAGATCATCTGCTGCAAGATCGGGTAAATTGCCTCCAAAAGAAATAGCATTATCAACCTCTTTCAGTCCGTTTTCTTTCCTTATTTTTTTGAGTAAATTTTTAAGGTATACATTTCTTTCTTCCAATGGCAATGAAGCGATTCTTTGCAAACTATCTTCTTTTTGTATGAGGAGAACGTTTTTTGAAATGGAGTCTAAAGGAGGCTTTCTGGTATTTACCCTAAGTTGATCAGGTTCTTTTAATAAGCCTACCTGAATGCTATCGTAACTGCTTGCTGAATTGATGTATTTTTTTGAAAAATAAAAAACATCTCCCAGCATTAAATAACTCATTTGTTTTTGCTGTTCATTATTCTCAGATGTTTCAATACTTTTTAGTAATAATTTTTCAGCAGCAGCATAATTTTTTCTTTTCATTTCCAATTCAGCAGCAGCATAATAAATAATATCTCTATAGCCAGTGTATTTGTCTTTTCTGGCAAGTTGTAATAATTGATTTAAATTCTCTTGTAATGCATTTGGTTTGTTCTCTGCTGTAAGTCCTACGATTTTCAAACGTGCGTAAACTTCCATTATCGGGTCGGTGGTATGCTGGATCGCTTTTTCATACCATTTAATAGCTGCAGAATCTTTACCAGCTCTTTCAAATAATTGAGCTGCCAGGTATTCCCATCTTGCTTTTTCTAATTTATTATCTGCATTCTCTAAAGCTTTATAAATATTTACAGCTGCACTATCATAGTTTTGACGGTTGTATTGTAAATAAGCTTCCATCTCAAACCAATCATATTTGAGCCTTTGAGGGAACAATTTATCGGTCCTGATAATTTCTAAAAGACCTTCCGCTTCAGCCAGTTTTTTTTGTTCTATATAATTTCTGATTTGATATAAGAAACTTTCATTTCTTGCAGGAGGATTGGAGGATATCTTTTTCCAGATATTCCTTTTTTCTGAACTAGAAATAGAGAACACCCCATTCTTACTACTTTCATTACTCCCGATAGGAATATCATAGCCATCGTCTTTTGGAGAGAATGCATAATTAATAAATTGAAAAACCATAGCGGCTGAATCAAAATTCTTTCTATGCATATAAGCATTGCCTAATAATAAATAGGTTCTATCTACCCAGTCACTTCTAAGATCGTGTAATAAAATTGCGGCCGTGCATTTGTATATGACTGTATCGATCTGACCCTTTGCGGTTTCATCTAAACTGTAATTATAGAAGGAAAGTAATTGTGTGTAATCATCTTTGTGTATCTCCTTCGCTCTAGTAATGATGTCTTTCAGTTTGGCATTTGCATTAAAGTAGTAATTATAATGACTAACAGTATTAGTATAAATTCTTTTTGGGGTGGAAAATTTTTTCTCTCCTGTTTTTTCAGAAGCCAATTTTCTGTTCTGGTATTTATCGGGTTTTGCTAATTCTACAGAAGAGCCGGATTGAGCATTTAACTCAAAACAACAAAAAATCATTAATAGAATCTGACTAAATAGATATTTTGAAACAGGTAGCTGCATAAAATCGCTTAAAAATACAGTTATTTCTTTTTCAATGAATCATAAAACCATATCAATCATTACCTTTAACCTGTTTTTGACATTATGGATAAGATTAACCCAGAAAGCACCTTTAAACGACTCAGAAATACCTATCGACTGGTACTGATGAACGATGATACATTCGAAGAAATGTTAACGCTCAGGCTTTCGAGACTAAGTGTATATATTGGGTTAAGTACCGTATTTGTGGTTTTGGTTGGCTTGACTATCGCATTAATTGCTTTTTCTCCGCTGAAATATTATATACCTGGTTATGGTACTAAAGAGAGCAGAACTGCCTTACAATTGCTCAAAATCAGAACGGATTCTTTGGAGCAGGCTATTCATTATAAAGAGCAATATATAGAGGGAGTTAAAAAAGTATTATCCGGAAATGCCACATCCACTTTAGATACGGTTCCACTGGTGTTGCCTAAACTGGAATCTTCTAATGACTGATTCATATTAATTATTAATTATGACTGCGCAGCATAAAAAATTGTATTTACCATTAATCATTTTATTTGTTATAATAAATGCTATTTCTATTGTGTTTAAGTCATTTATGGTTAAACATCATATAGATAATGCAGTAGTTATTTCGGCAAATACTTTATTGTTTTTTATTTCTTTGATCAGTTTATATATGCAGCTAAAGTCGGTCAATAATCCCAATCCTCATGCAATGGTTAGAGGCGTAATGGGGTCGGTTGTGCTCAAATTATTTGTTTTAGGTACTGCTGCATTTTTATACCTATACGCCGCAGGCGAAACGAAGAGTGTAAACGCGCTTTTTATTTCAATGGCTTTATACTTGATCTATACTTGGTTGGAAGTAAGGTTAGCACTCCAATTAAATCCTCCAAAGAATGGCAGTAACTGAGCATCCATTAAATGATTTAAAGCATTATTTGCCTGAAGGTAGTTTTGATAAAGTAGTTGAATATCTCCATCGATATCAGGTTCATTTAACGGTTTCTAAAGTTCGCAAATCGGTATTAGGTGATTATCGGCACGCTCATTTAGGAAGCAACCATCGAATCAGTGTAAACGGAAATTTAAATCAGTATGAGTTTTTAATTACGCTGTTACATGAATTGGCGCATCTGCTTACCTATGAAGCTTATAAGAATAAAGTGGAAGCGCATGGGAAGGAATGGAAATTGTGTTATGGAATTTTATTGAATGATTTTATTTTATTGAATATTTTCCCCAAAGAAGTGGAAGTGGTTTTGAAAAAATCTATGCTATCTCCAGCCGCTACTGCAAATGGCGAAGTTGCTTTGCTTACTGTTTTAAGAAAGTACAACCAGCATCAGAAAGAAGGGTTTCAATTATTGTCTTCTATTCCGGAAGGGGCATTGTTTATGACTGATAATGGAAAAATATTTAAGAAAGGAAAATTGAGAAGAAAGAGATATGCCTGTGTAGAACTAAAAACAGGATTGCCCTATACAGTAAGTGCTATATCCGAAGTAAAGCAATTAGCAGTTGTAAATCATTGATCTAGCCATTTCGAATAAAAAAATCCTGGCTACCATCGGCAACCAGGATTTGTAGTATTATTTTTAAACAATTATGCTACAGCTTTCTTTACCAAATCAGCAGCCTCACTCAATTGTATAGCAGATTGTACTTTTAATCCGCTTTCGTCAATTAATTTTTTTGCTTCTACCGCATTGGTACCTTGTAAGCGTACAATGATTGGAATATTGATATTTCCCAATTTGTTATATGCTTCAATTACGCCTGCAGCAACACGATCGCAACGAACAATTCCACCAAAAATATTGATCAGAATAGCTTTTACATTTGGATCTTTCATGATGATGCGAAATCCGGCTTCAACAGTTTGAGCATTTGCAGTACCGCCTACATCCAGAAAATTAGCTGGCTCACCACCACTTAATTTGATCATATCCATGGTTGCCATCGCTAGTCCTGCTCCATTCACCATACAACCAACATTGCCATCTAACTTCACAAAATTCAGATTGAATTGACCTGCTTCTACTTCTGTTGGATCTTCTTCAGTAACGTCTCTTAATGCGGCAATATCCGGGTGACGCATCAAAGCGTTGTCATCAATATTCATTTTGCAGTCTACTGCAATGATCTTTTCATCACTTGTTTTAAATAAAGGATTGATTTCCAGCATACCGCAATCCAAACCAACATAAGCTTTGTAAAGGTTGGTTACAAATTTTACACAGTTTTTGAAAGCTTCACCACTTAACCCTAAGTTAAATGCGATCTTTCTGGCTTGAAATCCTTGCAAAGCGCCACCTGGGTGTACCCATTCTTTAAATATCTTTTCTGGAGTATTATGGGCAACTTCTTCGATATCCATACCACCTTCGGTACTATACATGATTACATTCATACCCTTAGAACGATCTAAGAGAATAGACAAGTAAAATTCTTTTACCGGATTAGGGCCAGGATAATACACATCCTGCGCTATCAATATTTTGCTAACTTTCTTACCTGCAGCACCTGTTTGGATGGTTACCAGGGTTCCGCCTAAAAGGTTTTTGGCAATATTCGTAATGTCTTCTGCACTTTTAGCAACAGCAACACCTCTTTGATCATTACCAATGATTTTACCTTTTCCTCGGCCTCCAGCATGAATCTGGGCTTTTACAACGGCAAAATTATTGCCTGTTTGGGTTTTTATCTGGCGATAAGCCTCTTCGGCTGCCATAACGGTATCCACCGCAATACCTTCTTGGGTGGGAACATTGTATTTACTGAGTAATTCTTTAGCTTGGTACTCATGAAGATTCATATGGAACAATTTTTGCGAAGATAAGTTAAACTGATATTCAGAATTAATACTTTATTATTATTGTTGTAACATTAATTCACTTATTTTTATCCTTCAAATTCGTTTAAATTAAATCAACAAATATGAAAAAAATCGTTTTTGCGCTGTTTGGTACAGCTTTGTTAGTGGGTTTATACTCTTTTGCGCCTAAAAAATCAACAAAAGATGTGGTAACAATGAATGTTTTGGCCGATAAAAGCCGTATTGATTGGGTTGGTTCTAAAAAGAATGATTTCCACACAGGATATTTTAGTTTAAAAAGTGGAACAGTACAAGTAGAAGCCGGCAAATTAAAAGGGGGTGAATTTGTGATTGATCTGGCGAATGTTAAAGTAACAGATGCATCCGGTCCTAAATTAGAAGGGCACTTAAAAACAGCTGATTTCTTTGATGTTGCAAAGTTCAGCGAAGCTACTTACAAAATCAGCTCAGTAACATATACTGGTGAAAACACTGCTACTGTTGCAGGTAACTTGAATTTAAAAGGAGCTAGCTTACCTGTAAGTTTTCAAGTAGCCATTCGTAGTTCAGATGATAAAGGTTTTTTTGGAGAAGCATTTTTTAGCTTAGACAGGACAGCTTTCGGGGTTAATTATGGTATTGGAAATGTTGCCAAAGAAGTTCAATTGGCTGTGCATCTTTTTGCTAAATAAGTTTGTATAAAATATATGCTTAAAAGCTCTGCCATTTATTTGGTGGAGCTTTTTTTATGACAGATATTTAAAGTACCAATCATCCAGTTTTTATGAGAGTATTGTTATTTGCTTTGCTATTTTTTTGTGTATATCATCCAATAAATGCCCAGGGAATTTCTGATGGGTTTTTATTAGTTAAGGCCTCTCAATCGGTGTATGCACCAGGTGATACCTTGTTTTTTTCGGTTTCGGATAATTCAAAAAAAATCCCAGACAATGCATTGATTCATGTAGAATGGTTAGATGAAGCTGGCAGAAAATTAGACTTTCAATATCTTTCATTGAACCAAGGCAAAACTTGTGGCTATTTTGAAAATAAAAAAATCATTAGTGGTCCTACTATGTTACGTGCCTATTTCACGAGCAATGCGCAGCCCATGCATATTAGCAGGGATTTTATTTTTATCGATTCAAAAAAGAAAGATCAATTAATGGAGTTTCCTGATTCGCTTTATCCATACATCATAAATGCTAAATATTCCACTGTTGATCTTGGATTTACGAATTATTATTTTATAAAAGAAAAATTCAAAAAAAGCACTATTCAGTACCAGGTAATTGATGAGAATGGTGATATTCAATTAATCGATCAAGCCGAAAGAATCAATGACTCTGTTTTCAGGGTGGCGAATGTAGATTTTAAAGGAAAGGGTAGTATCCGTTTATTTGTGAATAATGAAATGGAGTACAGGGACTATGATGGTTTCTCTATTGAACCAGCCGACAAAAAAGGCTTGATAGTTTGGGACTTTGATTCTATCAGCAGAAAGGCAATGGCTTATGTTAAAAACAATCTGAAGCAAACCAAGAAAAACAATAAAGCGAAATCAGGAGAAGCGGAGCTCACCAATTATACGAAGGAAGGGTTGCCTGACGTGACTGTCAATTCGGTAATAAAATCAAAAGAGGAGGAATTAAGTGACAAGTATGTTAAAAACAGTTTTTTCAGAAATAGTTTTAGTCAATCAGTGAACGTAGTGGAAGATCCAATAGCCAATACCAATTTAACTGTTCAGGATTATGTGTTGCAAAAATTTCCTGGAATTACCTTGAAAAATGGCGAACTGCGTTTTCGGAATGGTATGGTTGATGTTTTTGTTGATGAAATCAAATATCCTTCTAACCCACCTACTCCTTTGCCTGAAAATTTACGAGATATCGCTTATATCAAATTTATTAAGGCCCCTATTCAAAGTTTAAATTTAGGGGGAGGTGCATTATTGCCAGGGAGTAGATCAGCTCCTGCAGGAGTAACAGGTACATTAGCATTTTATATTAAGAAAGGGGATGAGGCTCTTCCCAATAATAAATTAAAGACCATTAGTTTCCCCATTACAGGAATTCAATCAATTGCCTGCAAAGAATAAAATTACAGGTATCTTTCTTCGATCATTTTTTTGTGGTGCATCATGTGTCCAAAAATGATATATCCTACTGCATTGGCCGTAATATTGTTGCCACTGGCTTTGCCAATATTGTTCAATTGTTCTTCATTCAAGGATTGAATTAATAAATCGGTTGATTTTCTGAGTGCAATGAATTCTTCTTTTAAAGATACGAATGATCTTTTTGATGCATTCGCTGAAATAGCATAATCGTTCTCTTCAAAACCGGGAAGTGGTGTACTGTCATTTCTCGCAATTCTTAACAATCTATACTGCATGATCCTTTCTGTATCGATTACATGTTGTAATAAATCTTTTAAAGTCCATTTTTCAGGAGCATATCGATAATCCGCTTTTTCTTCAGGCAGGTTTACATAAAAATAAGATAGCGGGTGAGAATAAGTGTTTACAGCTTCATGCAAATTATTGGTATCTACCTTGCTTATATATCCTTCGAAAAATGCACCATATTCTCCTTGTTTTGGTTTGGCCATTATTTTAATGTTTTAGTTGTTTTGATGGATTGGCTGTTTTTTGAATTGCCAGATGATAATTTAAATTCATTCGCTGTTTTAACAGCGTTGTTGGCATTTACAATACCACCAGATTTACATAAGGTAGAAAAATTAATTTTTTCTGCTTTCTCTCCTGGTTTTAAGCAGTTGATCGTAGGGTCTGGTTTTGAGACAGATTGCTCAATAATTTGCTTTACTTCAACAGCAGTTAATTCAGGATAATAGGATCTTAGTATAGCAGCTAAACCTGTAACTATGGGAGCAGCCATGCTAGTACCTTTTAAATTGCCATATTGATTTCCTCCAGGTAAAGTAGAATAGATCTTCACTCCGGGGGCAAATACATCCACATTTTCTTTGCCATAATTACTGAAATCTGCAGCAATGGATGGATCAATTTTTATATCGGAACTTGCGCCAACTGTAATAAAATTTTTGGCTTTTGTTTTCCATTGTAAAAGCCAGGGACTGGGAAAATTTTCTTTCTCGTCCATATTCTCCGATTCGTTTCCAGAAGCGTGAACCAGTAAAACATCTTTTTGCTCTGCATATCTCACAGCACTATCTACCCAGTTTTTTTCAGGCGAAAAAGATTTCCCGAAACTCATATTGATCACTTTGGCCCCATGATCTACTGCATATCGTATTGCTAATGCAACGTCTTTATCGTATTCGTCTCCATCGGGTACAACTCTTAATGTCATAATTTGTACATGATCGGCAACTCCATCAATACCTAATGAATTGTTTCTTTGTGCTGCAATGATACCTGATACATGAGTACCATGCATTGGCCCCGGGCCCATTACATCGTTGTTGCCATAATATCGATCGGAAAAATTATCATAATCATCTTTCACGATCTCTGCTCTGTAATTATGTGGCGCTTTTTCTTTCGATTCGAAATTTTCTTTTTTCCCGTCAATATAATCAGATAGTTCTTTTAAGGTAAATGTGTTTTTTTCCTCAGGATCAATTCCGATCATTTTAACACAGGTGAGGTATCCTATTTTAGCATCTTTGCCAAGTTTTGTAATCGGTTCGAATTTTTCTAATTGATCGCTGGTATATTCTTCCATACCCATTTCTTTGCGAAGAATAAGATCATTGCGTTTCATGGCTTTAGCAGTCAATTCAATGAATAAAATATCCATTTGCTCTTCCTGGCTAAAATTAATGGCTTTGGCTGTTTTTTGCCAGATTTCATAATGGGCTTTATCTAGCGTAGTTAATTGATTAGTATCAATAGCTTTCCCTAAAAATTGATCTTTCCATTTATGATAAACCCTAGCTCTTTCATCGGACACTTTTTTGATGCTTCTTCCATCTTTGCCGCCTAAGAAATTCCATCCGTATACATCGTCGATGTAACCATTACGATCATCATCAATTCCGTTTCCAGGAATTTCTTTAGGATTATGCCAAAGGTTTTTTTTGAGATCTTCGTGTGTAGTATCTACACCTGAATCTAAAACAGCTACTATAACTGTTTTAGGTATTTTCTTCTTTGATTGTAAATATTCATAGGCTTTGTTCAAGCTAATGCCGTAAAATGCATCCTGTGTTGAATCCAGTAAATGCCAGCCTTTTAGATTGTCTGTTTGAGCAAAAAGCCCGGTTGAAAAAATAAAAATGGATGAACAGGTAGCGGCGATTAATCGAAACATTCAGTAGTCTATTTTATGCAGTACAAATTTGCAGAATCATTTGCATAATTAGTACACTATTTCAACTATTTATGAAACCGTTAAGTTTATAATGAGTTGTTTTAGCTAATGAAATGTTAAAGACGAATTACAAACAGTACTATACTGTTTCACTCAGGTATTGAGGCTCATCTTTAAAAGCAACCCTTGGTGTTAAACCTAACATCGAAAACATAGTATTGTCTTCTTCGAAACTCGGATTAGGTGTGGTTAATAGTTTGTCTCCTGCAAAAATTGAATTTGCTCCAGCCATAAAGCAGAGGGCCTGTTCAGCAATACTCATTTCTGTTCTGCCTGCACTTAATCTTACCATTGTTTTAGGCATTAAAATTCGGGCAGTGGCAATCATTCTTACCATGTCCCAAATATCCACTTTGGGATTATTGGCCAAAGGAGTTCCCTTTATGGCAACCAGCGCATTGATGGGCACACTTTCTGGATGCACAGGCATATTTACCAATGTCAACAACATATTGATCCGATCAGCATGCGTTTCACCAAGACCAATAATACCACCACAACAAACGGTTACTCCTGCTTTTCTAACATTATCTAATGTTGCCAGTCGATCATCATAGGTTCTTGTAGAAATGATTTCGGAATAATGTTCTTTGCTGGTATCTAAATTATGATTGTATGCATATAATCCTGCATCAGCAAGTCTGGTAGCTTGATCTTCGGTAAGCATACCCAAGGTGCAACAAACTTCCATTCCCAATTCATTCACCCCTTTGACCATATCAATCACTCGATCAAAATCTTTATTATCTCTTACTTCTCTCCATGCAGCTCCCATGCAGAATCTTGTACTTCCAGCATTTTTTGCTTTTTGGGCATATTCCAATACTTCTTCTTTTTTCATTAAGGCTTGAACTTCAACACCTGTTGAATACCTAGCTGCTTGAGGGCAGTATGCACAATCTTCGCTACAGCCTCCCGTTTTAATACTCAATAAAGTACATACCTGTACTTCGGCTGTGTCATTGTATTTTCTATGAATACTTGCCGCTTTGAATACCAATTCTAAAAGGGGTGTATCGTAAATATTTTTGATTTCTTCAGAAGTCCAGTTATGGCGAATTTCAGGTTGCATTTATCTGTATTGAAATACAAATATAATGGCTTCAATCAATTCTTTATTCTGCATTTCTATGAATGCTATAATTTCTCCATTTAGCAATCACATTGGTCATGTCTTCTGGCAGAGGGGATTCAAAAAAAACTTCTTTTTGAGTAGTAGGATGAACAAAGCCCAATGTTTTTGCATGTAAAGCACATCTGCTACAAACCTCAAAACAATTGTCAACAAACTGCTTATACTTGGTGTAAATAGTGCCTTTTAATATTTTATCTCCTCCGTATTCCCAATCATTGAATAAAGTATGGCCTAAATGTTTCATATGCACCCGAATTTGGTGGGTTCTACCAGTTTCAAGAATACATTCAACCAGTGTTACATAATTGAATTGTTCAATTACTTTATAGTGGGTGATTGCATGCTTTCCTGTTTCTCCATCGGGGTATGCATCAAACATTTTTCTGTTTTGTTGATGCCTTGCTATATGGGCTTCGATGGTTCCTTCTGGTTCTTCAATATTTCCCCAGACCAGGGCCATGTATTTTCTCTTCACTGTATGATTGAAAAACTGTTTGGCTAAATGAGATGCTGCTTCTCCTGTTTTGGCCACAACAATTAATCCTGTGGTGTTTTTATCTATTCTATGAACTAAGCCAAAGCGAGGCAGTTTTTCTTCATCAATAGAAGGGTTCTGCTTTCTTAAATAATAGGCTATTCCATTTAATAAAGTACCGCTGAAATTGCCCACACCAGGATGCACCACCATATTGGAAGGTTTATTGATCACCATCAGGGCATCATCCTCATAAACAATATCTAATGGAATATCTTCTTCTTTTAAAACAGTGTGTTCTGGGTTGATCAGACTCATTACCACTATTTCATCGGCAGGCCTGATCTTATAATTGCTTTTAATGTTTTTGCCATTCACTGTTAAAAAACCGGCTTCGATGGCTTGTTGTATTTTGTTTCTGGTGGATCCTTCCATATGCATTTGAATCCATTTGTCAATTCGAAATGGTTCTTGCCCAGGATCTACTATAAAAGTTTTTCTTTCGTAAAGTGATTCTGATTGTTCTTCCGAATAAAGTGCTGTTTCAACCTGCATTTGGCAAATGTAAAACAAAACAGTTACTATGCGTGAGTAAATCCACCATGCTATTTGGAATTTGATGGCTATTTTTGTTGAATGCAACAGCAAGTATTATTCGAAGATTTAGGTGTAAAGCAGTATAAAGCCGTTTGGGATTATCAAGAGAGCCTTCTGAAAAAAAATGCTGAGGTAAAATTATTGTTTAGATATAATAATACCGATAAAGAGCCTTTAATGGTCTTGCCAACATCCAATCATTTATTATTTGTAGAGCATCCCCCTGTATATACGCTTGGGAAAAACGGAAAACCCGAACATGTATTAATTAGTGAAGAAGAAAGAGTAGAAAAAGGAATTGAGTATTTTCAAATCAATAGGGGAGGCGATATTACTTTTCATGGACCACAACAATTAGTAGGGTATCCAATTTTGGATTTAGAAAAATTTAAAACAGATTTAGGTTGGTATTTAAGGAGTCTGGAAGAAGTGATTATTTTAACCTTGGCAGAATACGGTATTAAAGGGGAAAGAAGTTTTGGAGAAACCGGTGTTTGGATAGATGCTCATTTAAAAGGAAAGGAAAGAAAAATTTGTGCAATGGGAATTAAATGTAGCAGGTGGATTACCATGCATGGGTTTGCTTTTAATGTAAATACCGATTTAGATTATTTTAAATACATCGTTCCTTGTGGAATAGAAAACAAAGCTGTCACTTCATTAGAAAAAGAACTGGGGCATCCTGTTTCCTTTGATGAAGTAAAATATAAGGTGAAAAAAAATTTTGAAAAGATTTTTGATTGCAAGTTGCAGCTCAGTTAAATTATTGAATATAGAATCTTTTTCTTTCTATTGTTTTTCCAGCTTCTTTCAATTCATATTCAAACCATCCTTCTTTTAAAAAATTGCCTTTCTCAATTAACAATTCTTTTTCAGGTATTGGATCAATTGATAATAGTTTGTTTTTTTCTGCGCTATAAAAAGTGATTGAATAATTGAATTGATCTGCTTTTGGCATATGAAGTACAAGGTTGCCTTTTTTATCTATTCGCAAAAAAGAAGATTTTAATACTTTACTGGACGATTCCGATTTTTTATGGGTCTTGTTCTTTTTATTGCTTGGCTTAGAAGGCGTTTTTTTTACAGCTGTGTAGTCTTTTTTGTCTATCGGTGAAACCGTTTTTGAAAAAAAGTAAGCGCCTCCTTTTAGTGTGTAAAATATCCGATAATATAGCTGAACATCTTCCGGAGCTGTTTTATCAATAAACCCATTTTCTTCTAATTGAGGAGATTGGGCGGAAAGTATTGTTCTGAAATTATTAAGACTATCTGTAGAACGCTGCACCGAAAGTTGAATACAGTTTTTGTGTGGATTGTTCCAACTGATCTTATGCTGGTTTTTAGATAAATGGATGACTGAGAAATAAGGCAAATATTGCTGGGCTTTTAGTTGATGGCTAATAACAATTTGAAAAAGAATTAATATAGCAAAAATGTTGAACTTCATTGTAGTAAAGATAATTGGCATTCATTTAAAAAACCAAGATGTCTTCTTTTAATGAAGAATTGCCCTGTAATCCGCCACTATGAATAATTAGTAAATTATTGCCAGGTTTGAAATAGGATTGTTGAATCAAATCCTTAACAGCATATAGTAATTTACCTGTGTATACAATATCAGTAGGGATTTTTTCCTCTTCCCATAACTGATTCATGAAATGGAAGAGCGTTGAATTCGATTTTGCATAACCGCCAAAATGGTAATCATGAATTATAGAAAATTGTTTGGTTCGATCATTGTCAGACAGCAAACAATTAATTTCACTATTAATTGTATAATTATTTTTCAAAACGCTAATGCCGGAAATTTGTTGATTGGCGTTGCTTCCTTTAATGAGCCCGGCCATCATAGTGCCTGTTCCAACTGCACAAATAATATCGGAAAATTCGGAATTAACAGATAACATTATATCTGCAGCTCCTTTTGCCCCTAATGGGCCATACCCACCTTCGTCAACCCAATATGCATCTGGGTAATTCAGTTCTTTTTTGATGCTGTCTTTCTCATTGAACATGGATCGGCTTACAAAATGCAATTGCATGCCATATTCTTTTGCTTTGATTAGGGTAGGAGATAATGGAGTTGTGGATTCTCCCCTTATGATTCCGATAGATTGTAATCCATTTTCCTTGCAGGCAAATGCCAGTGCTACAATATGATTTGAATATGCTCCCCCAAAACTTGCGATACAAGATTTTTGGTATTTTAAGGCTTCTTTGATATAATATTTTAATTTAAACCATTTATTGCCGCTCACCACAGGATGCAGTAAATCCAACCTAAGAATGCTTGTTTTCACCCCATTAAAGCTTAATGAAGAAATGGGCTGGGTCAATATTAATTCGCTTGAAATTTGCATGATTTTGACGGAACTAAAATGTTTTGGCTAATTTTGCATTTTACAAAAATACAATATGAAACCTACCCTCGTAATTTTAGCAGCTGGAATGGCAAGTCGCTATGGCAGCATGAAACAAATTCAGTCATTTGGACCTTCTGGTGAGACCATCATGGACTATTCAATATATGATGCTATAGAAGCTGGATTTGGGAAAGTTGTATTTATTATTCGGGAAGATTTTGCAGATCAATTTAAATCCATATTCGAACCCAAATTAAAAGGTAGAATTGAAATTGATTATGTTTTCCAGCATTTACTATCTCATACTGATGGTTTTGCTGTTCCTGAAGACAGGGTTAAACCATGGGGAACTGCTCATGCTGTTTTATGCTGTCAAGGAAAAGTGAACGAGCCTTTTGCAGTAATTAATGCTGATGATTATTATGGGAAAGATGCTTTTGTTCAAGCTTTTCAGTTTTTACAAAATCAGTGCAATGAATCTACTTATGCTTTAATTGGATACGAACTAAATAAAACACTTAGTGATAATGGAAGTGTTAGTCGTGGAGTTTGTACAGCTGATGCGCAAGGCAATCTTACCAATATATCAGAAAGAACTAAAATTTATCAAGCTAAAGAAAGTATTGTCTATGAAGATGAAACAGGCGTTCATCCCTTGAACATAGATAGTATGGTTAGTATGAATTTCTTTTGTTTTGCACCAGGCTTTATTGGTCTTTGTGATGGGTTGTTTGCATCTTTCTTGAAAGAAAAGGGGAAGGAATTAAAATCAGAATTTTTTATTCCATATGTAGCCAATCAATTTATTGAAACAGGAAAAGGTGTTATGAAAGTAATACCTACTTCATCAAAATGGTTTGGGGTTACTTACAAAGAAGATGCTGCTGGAGTTCAGGAGTCAATCAACAATTTAGTTAAATCAGGCGTTTATCCTAATGCTTTGTGGAGTTAATACTCTATGAAGTAAATTATTTGCCGTAAGCCTTAACGTAATACACGAAATCTTCTACTTTATTGATTTGCGCAGTTCTTTCTACGCCTTTTAGGGTAGATTTTGTAGGCATTTTGATTTTTCTATAAGCGGAGTCGCTATTCTTTAAATCTTCAACGATCGAATAGATATTTTTTGATTTTACTGCAAAAGTAACTCCTTCGGCCTGTGCCTGACGAGTGCTCAATACTCCAATGATTTCACCGTTTTTATTGAATACTGGAGCTCCTGAATTTCCGGGGTTGGCACTAATTTGAATCTGGTAAGAAAGTGAATCTCCGTTGAATCCGGTTTTTGCACTCAAATATCCCATACCATATACAATGTCATTTCTTGGGTAACCTAAAGTGAAAATTTCTTCACCCAGGTCGGCATTGTTTTTTTGAATAGTATATGGAATTGATTTTGCTGAAATATAATCTGAATCAGTAATTTTTAAAATAGCTAAATCTTTCAATTGGTCAATAAATACAATAGAAGATTTAAATTCTTCTCCTTTACTATTGACTACAATAGCGCCAGTTCCTCTCAGTACATGGGCATTTGTAACGATATAACCTTTAGTATCAATCAAAAATCCGGAACCGCCACTTAATAATCGGGCATTCAAAGGAATTTTACTTTTTACTTCATTGATGATTGCTCCCTGATACTGTTGGCTTTTTTTAACTGCCTCTAAATCTTTACCTAATTGTTGCAATTTAGGATCGGTAACGATGGAAGAAAAATATAAGGCTAATCCACTAATGAATAAAGCAATCACTCCTCCAACAGAAGCTGCAATAGCAGTTACTCGCTTGTATTTATTCCAGAATTGGATTACTTTTCCTCTGGTAGGTAATTCACCACCTTCGTTGATATCTCCTTTTGAAATTAAACGAGTATGAACATCATGTAGGGTGTGCTTAATATTACTATGGGCAACATATAAGTCCATTTGATGCAAGAACATATTATGTTCCACCACCATTTGGTCTATCTCTGGAGTTTTCTTTCGCAATGCCTCAAAATAAGCACGCTCCTCGGTGTTCATTTCTCCGTTGAGATATCTTTCAATTGCTTCTAATAATAAAATATCGTCCATAATAGTTACTCTCCAATGTTATACTGGGTAAAAAACAACTTTTTTAACCGTTGTAAACATTTGTATTTCTGATTTTTGGCATTGTCTGCGTTGGTGTATCCAAATTCGGAAGCCAAAGCATTCATATCCATTTTTTTCAAATAATATCCTTCTAACAAGCTTTTACAGGGTTCGCCAAGGCTGTTTAAAGCCCTATCCATTATTACAAACTCTGCATTTCTTTTTTCGTGCGTTTCAAGGTCTTCTTCAACCGCGACAGTCTCTTCAATGCTATCAACTTGTTGGGTAAAACGGCCCAATTGTTGAAGTCGCTTAAGCCAGAGCCGCCTGCATATGGAATATACATAAGTTTTAATTTGACAGGTTAAGACAAATGATTCAGTTTGTGCTTTTTCATACAGTGCAATCATTGCTTCCTGAAAAATATCTCGGGCTTCATCGTAAGACCCATTATTATTTAAAATAAAGGTCTGAACCATATTAAAGTTGTCTTTATATATGGTCTCGATGGCTTTAGAGTCATTGTTCGCCAATCCTTTCAATAATGCTTGTTCGTTACTATCGCCTTTCACTATCTGTGCATTTAATACTAGAAGGGGGGTAAAAGTAACCCAAAATAGGCCTAAAATATTTTTTTTTAAAATTCTATACTTACTGGGTTACCTTTTATACTATGTATGTATTAACCTATAATCATTCAAACTTAAAAAAAATTAAAATGAAAAAGTTGTTATTCGTATTGGCATTAGGCGTTTTCGCTGCATCTTGTAGTGATTCTAAAACTGAAGAAGTAAAAACTGATTCAACTGCTGTTGCTGTTGACACTGCTGCTAAAGCTGTTGATACTGCTGCTGTTGCTGTTGACACTACTGCTGCTAAAGTTGATACTGCAGCTAAGAAATAATTTCCAAACTACTGGTGTAAATGAAGTGAAAAGATCTCGCTTGCGATCGGTACAGTAGTTCAAGATTTTCATATGGCAAGCAATCGTTATAAGCCGCTCCGTTTCCACGGAGGGGCTTTTTTTTACTTTTTCTGTTTCGTTTTAATGAACACATTAAACTAACAAACCTTAGTTTATTAAACCCAAAAAAACTTTTTTGCTTCCTGTTGATTATCTATATTTGATTATTATGCAAACAGCGATCAATAACTGGTTTTATTTTTTTGGTTATTTCTACTTTAGAAAAAGTAGCCGGGTCCTATTTGCAAAACTGTAAAAGTTTAAAAAATCAAAATAAGGTCCCGGTGAATAACCGGGTTTTTTTTTGCCTATAAGGCAATATAAATGAACAAGTATGCCAAAACAAAAAGAACATAAAGCAGGAATTTGTATTCAAGGATATGAAGGGAGTTTCCATCAGGTTGCTGCTCGACATTTTTTTGGAAAAACTGTTGAAGTTATTCCTTGTGCTTCTTTTAGAGAATTGGTAAAAACAAGTTCAGATGCTACTCAATCTGCTGGAGCCGTAATGGCCATTGAAAATTCAATTGCTGGAAGCATATTGCCCAACTATAATCTGCTGTTGAAATCTAATTTACAAGTTGTTGGTGAAGTATATCTGTCTATCAGTCAAAACTTAATGGTCAATAAAGAGGTTCAATTGTCTGATATTAAAGAAGTGCATAGTCATCCAATGGCTATTTTACAATGTCTGGACTATTTGGAAAAACAACATTGGAAATTGATTGAAACAGATGATACAGCCCTTAGTGCTAAACATGTACAACAACATAAAAGCAAGCATATAGCGGCTATAGCAAGTAAGTTAGCTGCTGAATTATTTAATTTAAAAATCATTGCCCCAGATATTCAAACACAAAAAACAAATATTACCCGTTTTTTAGTGCTGAAACGAGCTAAAGAAGTGCAAGCAGTTGCAGATGCCAATAAAGCATCGATCTATTTTCAAACTAATCATTCTAAAGGTATTTTATCGAAAGTATTAACAGCTGTTGCTAACGAAAATATTAATCTGAGTAAATTACAAAGTATGCCTATCCCTGGGAGTAATTTTAAATACGGATTTTTTGCTGATATGGAGTTCGATCAAAAAGCGCAATTCAATAGCATGTTAAAATCAATCGAATCAATGACCAATAATGTAAAAGTTTTTGGGATTTATCAAAAAGGAAAATTGGTAAAAGGATAATTATGCAAATACAAAAAGCAAATAGACTTGCTGGAATTGGAGAATATTATTTTTCTCAGAAATTGAGAGAGATTGAGCAATTGAATCTTGCGGGGAAAAATATTATTAACCTAGGAATAGGTAGCCCAGATCTGCCTCCACATCCTGATGTGATCAATGTGTTGCAAACAGAATCTGCCAAACCCAATACGCATGCCTATCAATCGTATAAAGGATCTCCGATATTGCGAAAAGCAATTGCAAACTGGTATCAAAACTGGTACGAGGTTGAACTAAACCCCGATACTGAAATATTGCCTTTGATCGGGAGTAAAGAAGGGATCATGCATATATGCATGACTTATTTAAATGAAGGAGATCAGGTATTGATTCCCAATCCTGGTTACCCAACTTATGCGAGTGCAGTTAAGTTAGCAGGGGGTATCCCTGTTAATTTTGAATTAAAGGAAATCAATGATTGGGAACCAGATTTTGAAGAATTAGAAAAGATGGATCTTTCCGGAATCAAAATGATGTGGGTGAATTATCCTCAAATGCCAACGGGCAAATTGCCATCCAATGAACTCTTTACTAAAATCATTGCATTCGGAAAAAAACACCAGATATTAATCTGTCACGACAATCCTTATAGCTTTATTCTCAACGAAGATCCAAAAAGTATATTGAGTGTTCCGGGTGCTAAAGAAATAGCCATTGAATTGAATTCTTTGAGTAAGTCGCAAAATATGGCAGGATGGAGATTGGGTATGCTTTGTGCATCAACAGAAAAGATAAACGATATTCTCACATTTAAAAGCAATATGGATAGCGGTATGTTTTTGCCTATTCAATTAGCAGCTGCAAAAGCCTTGAGTTTAGGTAAGGATTGGTACGATAGTATCAATGCTATTTATGCAAAGAGAAGAGAAAAAGTTTTTCAGTTGTTGGACTTGTTAGAATGTGTCTACGAAAAAAAACAAGCAGGAATGTTTGTTTGGGCAAAAATTCCTTTAGCATACAAAGATGGTTTTGCATTAAGTGATCATGTTTTATACAATCAACAGGTTTTTATTACACCTGGTGGAATTTTCGGTTCAGCAGGTAATGGTTATGTTAGAATCAGTTTATGTGCGAGTGAAGAAAAATTGGATGAAGCAATTAAAAGAATTGTAAATAATTAGTTAGCATGAAAGTAACAATCATTGGATTAGGATTAATTGGTGGATCTATGGCTATTGCTTTAAAAGAGCTGGGGATTGCCTCTTATGTATTTGGCGTTGATCATAATCCTGTACACGTTGCAGAAGCCATTGAATTAGGTTTGGTGGATGAATGTGTAGACCTCGATCATGCGATTGCAGTAACTGATTTAATCATTATTGCTACTCCGATTAATGCAGCTGAAACGATTTTACCGCTTATCTTAAATCAGGTAAAGAAGCAGGTTATTTTTGATGTTGGGTCTACTAAAAAAGTAATCTGTGAAAAAGTGGCTACTCATCCGAACAGAGGAAGATTTGTCGCAACACATCCAATGTGGGGTACCGAAAATAGTGGCCCTTCAGCAGCTGTTAAAGGGGCATTCCTGCAAAAAGCTACTGTTATATGTAATAAGCAAGAAAGCGATAAAGATGCAATTGAATTAGTGGAGCAGATTTATGGTAAGTTAAATATGCACTTGTTGTATATGGACGCAGCAGATCATGACATGCATGTGGCATATATTAGTCATATTTCTCATATTACTTCATTTGCCCTGGCTAATACGGTCCTGGAAAAGGAAAAAGAGGAGGATGCCATTTTTGAATTAGCCAGTGGAGGATTTGAAAGCACGGTTAGATTAGCCAAGAGCAATCCGGCCATGTGGGTACCCATATTTATGCAGAACAGAGAAAATGTATTGGATGTATTAAATGAGCATATATCACAATTAAGAAAATTCAAAACCTGTTTGGAAAAGGAAAACTACCAATACTTGCAGGAATTGATAGAAAACGCCAATGGAATAAGGCGAGTATTAAAAAATTAGCTAATTGAGGGCAAGAAAGCCGATAATTAGTTAAAAACACAGCAAAGGCTTATAAATAAAGTACCTTTGCGCAAATTTTATAATAAATGACAACATTCGAAGGGTTGGGAATTGATGAGAGATTGATTCGAGCAACCACAGAGTTGGGGTATGTGAACCCAACAGCAATTCAAGAACAAGCGATACCGGTATTATTGAGCGGTACAACAGACTTTATTGGTTTAGCACAAACCGGAACAGGTAAAACAGCAGCTTTTGGACTGCCATTGCTTCATATTATTGACGCAGCAGCCAAATATCCTCAGGCATTAGTAGTATGCCCTACACGTGAATTGTGTATGCAAATTGTAAAAGAGGTGGAGCTCTTTAAAAAGTACATGACCGGAATTTCCGTAGTTGCAGTTTATGGAGGGGCTTCTATAGGACTTCAAATAAGGGACTTAAAAAGAGGTGTGCAAATAATTGTTGCGACTCCAGGAAGATTGATCGATTTGATCGAGCGGAAGGCAATCAATTTAGAGCAAATTAAATATGTTGTTTTAGATGAAGCTGATGAAATGCTTAATATGGGATTTCAGGATGACATTGAGTTCATTTTGAAAAATACTCCACAAAGAGACAGCACCTGGTTATTCAGTGCTACCATGCCACCGGAAATTCGCAAAGTGAGCAAGCGTTATATGAAAGACCCTAAAGAAGTAACTGTAGGGAAAGTAAATATGGCCAATAAGAGTATCGATCATCAATACTATCTTACTACTGCGCAACACCGTTACGAAACATTGAAACGTATCATCGATTTCAATCCGGGTATCTATGGAATTATTTTTACAAGAACCAAAATAGATGCACAGGAAATTTCTGAAAGATTAACAAGAGAAGGATATGATATTGATGCTTTGCATGGTGACCTTACTCAAGGGCAGCGTGATAAAGTAATGGGTCAATTCAGAGACAAGAGTCTTCAGCTATTGATAGCAACAGATGTTGCTGCAAGAGGTATTGATGTGCAGGGCATCACCCATGTTATTAATTATGAATTACCAGATGACGTAGAAATTTATACGCACAGAAGTGGAAGAACTGGTAGAGCTGGCCTTCAGGGAATTTGTATTTCAATTGTGCATGCTAAAGAATCATACAAGCTGAAGCAGATCGAAAGAATCAATAATTCACAGTTTCATAAATTGGATATTCCTTCAGGGAAAGATGTATGTAGAAAACAATTTTTCGCTTTCATGGAAAAATTATTATCTGCAGATATTAGTCATGGAGATTATGAAACTTATGTGCCGATGTTAGCAGAGAAATTTGCAGATGTGAGTAAAGAAGATGTACTCAAAAGAGTTGCCGCAATGGAATTCGATAGATTCTTGAAGTATTATGAGAATGCGGAAGATCTAAATTTGAGAGATAAAGGAAGAAGAGAGCCATCTGAGAGAGGTAGAGACAGAGATCGCGGTGATAGAAATGACAGAGGTAGATCTCGTGATCAATCTTCTGGTGGAAGAGAAGGAAGGGGCGAACGTAGTAGCGGTAGCGGATATAGCAGATTATTTGTGAATCTGGGAACCAAAGACGGTTTTTATAAAGCTAGTTTTCTTCAATATATTCTCGACATGAGCGATTTGAAAAAAGAATCATTGGGAAGAATTGATATGAAAGACATGAATAGCTGGATAGAGATCGATAAAAGTGCTGCTCAGCAAATGGTGCGCGCACTCGATGGTAAAAATTATAAGGGAAGAAGAATTAGGATGAATGATGCGGATAGTGGTGGGAAGCGTTAGAAAGATAAAAGATAAGAGATAAAAGATAAGAGATAAGAGATACAAGGTGTGAATTAAGAATTGAAAATTATAGTAAATGGAAGCGACTTTACAACAAGCAGTGAACATCAATACTGTGTTAGCAAAAAGGCCACTAATTATTTCAGGGCCATGTAGTGCAGAAACAGAAGAGCAGGTTATGCAAACGGCAACAGCACTTGCAGCAACCGGAAAAGTAGATATTCTCAGGGCAGGTATTTGGAAGCCACGTACCCGTCCGGGAAGTTTTGAAGGTGTTGGAACAAAGGGTTTGCCCTGGTTACAACAAGCTAAAAAAGCAACAGGGCTTCCAGTAGCAGTGGAAGTTGCCACCGGAAAACAAGTGGAAGATGCTTTGCATTTTGGAGTGGATGTATTATGGATTGGTGCCAGAACAACGGTTAATCCATTCAGCGTTCAGGATGTTGCTGATGCTTTAAAGGGAGTAGATGTTCCTGTTTTGATTAAAAACCCAATCAATCCAGACTTGGAATTATGGATTGGAGCTGTTGAAAGAGTCGCAAAATCTGGCATACAAAATATTGGATTAATTCATCGTGGATTTAGTTCTTATGGTAATACTGAATATCGAAATGCTCCAATGTGGCATTTAGCGATTGAAATGAAACGTAGGAATCCTGGTATGTTAATGATCAATGATCCTTCTCATATTTGTGGAAGAAGAGATATTTTACTGGACGTTGCGCAAAAAGCAATTGACCTTGACTTTGATGGTTTGATCATAGAAAGTCATGTTGATCCAGACAATGCCTGGAGCGATGCCAAACAACAAGTTACTCCGGAAAGATTGGGCGAAATGATCAACTCCATCATCTGGAGAAGTGAAGATATTAATTCAGAGGAGTTGCATGCAAATATGGAAAAAATGCGCTCTCAAATTAATCAGTTGGATGATGAATTGATGCAGTTGCTTGGGCAAAGAATGAAAGTAGCAGATAAAATTGGGCAATATAAAAAGGACAATAATATCACTATTCTTCAAACGAATAGATGGAACGCTATTTTAGACAGGGCTTTTGTAAAAGGAGAGCAGTTGGGATTGAGTAAAGAATTTATTACTAAATATTTTGATGCAGTTCATATGGAGAGTATCAACCATCAGAATAAAATCATGAATAAATAAGTTAATGGTTACCAAAAAAATTCAATTTTCTGGAAAATCAACTAGCTTCTATTTTGATGCTGATTTTTTGCACTTAGACAAATTGGTTTCAAGAGAGCAAGCCATCATTATTACGGATGAACATGTTTTTGATGCTCACAAAAAAAAGTTGAAAGGCTGGAATACCATTGTACTCAAGCCAGGAGAACAATTTAAAGTTCAGCAAACTGTTGATGTAATAATCGATCAGTTGTTGGCCATGGGAGCAGACCGACAATCGGTTTTGATTGGAGTTGGTGGTGGTGTAATTACTGATATTACAGGTTATGTTGCCGGTATATATATGAGAGGGATCGATTTTGGTTTTGTTCCAACTTCATTGCTTGCAATGGTAGATGCTTCTATAGGCGGTAAAAATGGAATTGATGTTGGTGTATATAAAAATATGGTTGGGCTTATTCGTCAACCCTCTTTTCTTATTTACGATTATAGTTTTTTAAAAACTTTGCCTATTGTGGAATGGCAGAATGGGTTTGCTGAAATCATCAAGCATGCATGTATAAAAGATGCCAGCATGTTTAAAGAACTTCAAGCCAATAATTTGTCTACTTATCGAAAAGATAAAAAAGCCATTTCAACTTTGGTGCAAAAAAACGCATTATTAAAAGCTGGCGTGGTAGTGAAAGATGAGTTTGAAAAAGCAGATCGAAAATTATTGAATTTCGGGCACACCCTTGGGCATGCAATTGAGAATATGTATGAATTAAGTCATGGTCAGGCAATCAGTATTGGTATGACCTATGCTTCAATCATGTCGCATCAACTGAAATTTTTTAAAGGGATGGAAGAAGTAGTTGCGTTGTTGGATAAATACGGATTGCCAACACTAGTTGATTTTGACACCAATAAGGCTTTTAAAGTTTTATTGAAAGACAAGAAAAAAGAAAATGTTTCCATCAATTATATTCTCTTAGAAAAAATTGGGAAAGGAGTAATACAGCCTTTATTACTGGTTCAGCTCAAAGACATTTTCAAAAAATTGCAATCATAAAGGCCTTTGTTTTTTATGAATAAAACGATTTATCCATCTTTAATAAGTGGTACACTCAGAGCAGCTGCCAGTAAAAGCAGTATGCAAAGAGCATGTGCAGCCGCTTTATTAGTAAAGGGAGAAACACGCATTGTCAATCCTGGAATAAGTAATGATGATCTTGCAGCAATTGAAGTAATTCAAAAATTAGGTGCCACTATTCAATACAATAATAATGGTGATTTAATTATTCAATCAAATGGTGTTTCCCCAATTTCCAATGAGATGAATTGTGGCGAAAGTGGTTTGGGTATCAGAATGTTTACTCCATTAGCTGCATTGAGCAATCAATCAATACAAGTAAATGGAACAGGAAGTTTATTAACAAGACCCATGGGTTTTTTTGATGAAATTTTTCCTCAACTAGGAATTTCAATTGAATCGAATGAGGGTAAACTTCCATTAAATATAAAAGGGCCATTAACTCCTGCCAATATCACAATTGATGGCTCTTTGAGTTCTCAGTTTTTAACTGGTTTATTAATGGCTTATGCTGCTGCAGGTGCAGATGGGGTTACTATAAAAGTGAATGATTTAAAAAGCCGCCCATATATCAATCTCACATTAGATGTAATGAAACATTTTGGATGGGAAATTAATAATGATTCTTACCAGGCTTTTCATTTTACCAAAAATTCAAAAGAATCAGTTAAAAATAGTCATACCTATCAGGTAGAAGGAGATTGGAGTGGTGCAGCATTTTTGTTAGTTGCAGGAGCAATTGCAGGCAATATTATCATTACAGGGTTAGATGTTTTTTCTACACAAGCTGATAAGGCTATTCTAAGCGCATTGATGGATGCAGGTGCTTCATTGTCGGTTGAAGAAAAACAAATAGCAATTGGACCATTGCCATTGAAAGCTTTTCATTTTAATGCAACGGATTGTCCTGATCTATTTCCTCCCTTGGTTGCATTGGCAGCTTATTGTGAGGGAACAACGGTGATTGAAGGTGTAAGCAGGCTGGCGCATAAAGAAAGTGATCGAGGACTTACATTACAAGAAGAGTTTGCTAAATTGGGAATTGACATTCAGTTACAGGGAGATTTGATGTTGATCAAAGGTTCATCTAAGTCAACAATAAAAAGTACCACGGTGCATTCCAGGCATGATCATAGAATAGCCATGGCTTGTGCAGTTGCTGCTTTGAAATCTGATGGGCCAGTCTGTATTGAAAATGCAGATGCAATCAACAAATCTTATCCTAATTTCTTTGAGCATTTACAATCATTAGGGGTAGGGGTTAAATAAAAGTATTCCATTTTGTTATCGATAAATTCTATTTTATGAACTCTTTTGGTCGCTTATTTCGAGTACATATTTTTGGTGAATCTCATGGAGAAAGCGTGGGTGTTGTAATCGATGGATGCCCGGCTGGTCTACCGCTGGAGGTGGATGATTTTTTAGAAGATACCGAAAGAAGAAAAGGAGGTGTGCAAAAAGGAACTACTCCTCGGAAAGAAGATGACTTGCCCATTTTCAAGTCGGGTATATTTAATGGCAAAACAACAGGAGCTCCTATCACTATTTTATTTGAGAATAACAATACCAGAAGTGGAGACTATGAAAAACAAAGAGCAGTTCCAAGACCAGGACATGCTGATTTTACTGCTCATGAAAAATATGGGGGAAACGAGGACTTTAGAGGCGGAGGACATTTTAGTGGAAGGCTCACTGTGTGTTTAGTTGCTGCTGGAGTAATTGCCAAAAAATTATTGAAAGGAGCTGGAATTGTCGCAATGGCTAGAGTAACTGAAATTGCCGGTGAGAAAGACACGGAGAAAGGTTTGCAAAAAGCAATCGATCAAAAAGACAGTGTGGGCGGTATAGTGGAATGTGAGGTAAATGGATTGCCAATTGGATTAGGGGAACATTTCTTTGATTCGGTAGAATCTTTAATTAGTCACGCCGTTTTTGCTATTCCTGCCGTTCGAGGAATTGAGTTTGGAACAGGTTTTGCAGCTGCTAAAATGTTTGGAGTAGATCATAATGATGCTTTAGAAAATGCAGAAGGAAAAACAAGCACTAATCATGCTGGGGGAGTTGTTGGGGGAATTACCAATGGAAACCCCTTGGTTTTTCGAATCGCTATAAAACCAACTTCATCTACTCCTAAAGAGCAACAATCCTGGAATTGGGAAACCAGGGAAGTAGAAACATTTTCCATAAAAGGTAGGCATGATTTATGTATTGCTCTAAGGGTTCCGGTTGTTTTGGAGGCAGTTACAGCAATAATTATGACCGATTTGATGTTATTAGAACAGCGTATTAATAGAATTATTTAAAATTAAGGGTATGGATTCAGATTATATATATCATGTAACCACTCAAAAGCAGTGGGAAGAAGCAGTTAAAAAAGGACAGTACGAAGCCGAAACATTAGCTGTGGAAGGTTTTATGCATTGCAGTACCGAAGGCCAGGTTGAAGGAGTCTTAGAACGATATTATGTTGGAAGAACTGGTTTGGTAAAATTAAAAATTCAAAAAGAAAAAGTAGAAAGGCCCTTGGTTTTTGAATTGGCTGGGTCAATTAACGAGGTTTTCCCTCATATTCATGGAGCATTAAATTTAGATGCAGTTGTTGAAGTAACAAATATTCAATAAAATAACATTTTTACTACATATATAAAGAATTGGTATAAATGGTGTTAACTATTTATGCCTAATATTCTTTCTTTTTTTATTCCTTTTGGCACTAAATTTGGCAATACCCCGGTTCTAAGGGGTCAGTATTGTAAATAATCTAGCCCTTCTAGTATTTATTCATCATACAATTGTAATTATGATAAAATTTTTTGGGCTGCTATTGTCTATTTTTATTACAAGTTCCACCTGGGCACAAGTGGATACGATACAGAATCCCGTCAAAAAAGATACTTTTTTGATCCCTTTTGATACGGTTATTACCGCTATTGATTCCGCAAAACTGGCTGATTCATTGGTATTGACCGGGAAAGTGGTTAAAGGAATAGCTAGTTTTTATAGTGCCAGCCTGGATGGAACTAAAACGGCAACAGGCGAAATTTTCAGAAACAATAAGCTTACCGGGGCCAGTAATAACCTGAAACTCAATACCTGGGTTAAGGTAACCAACCTTAAAAACGGAAAAACTGTAGTGGTCAGAATCAATGACCGGATGCATCCGGCAATGAAAAAGAAAGGAAGGGTTATAGATCTAAGTAGGTCGGCAGCCAAAAAGCTCGATTTTATGGAAGCGGGCCTTACTAAAGTTAAATTAGAGGTAATTGACCCCCCTAAAAAATAAAAGAAATATTAAAAGATAAAGTTATCTTAATTTTAAAAAGTCAAATTCTAACTGTATTTTTGCAAGAATTAATAAAAAACTGTTTATGAAGAAATTTTTGTTTTCTTTATTGGTTGTAGGTCTTGCCACAGCAACTTTTGCTCAGGGCCCAACTAGTTACAAAAAAAGACCAAGTTTAGGAGTGTCTTTTTTTCTGAATGATATGTTTACTGCTGATAGAATCAGTAGAACATCATTGTCCGATATTCTTTCGAATAACAAATGGGCAAAAACTTCAGAAATGACTCCAGGTTTGGCAATTCAATATTTTGAAGGGATAACTGAGAATATTGATTTTATGGGATCTTTAGGAGGAAATTTTACCAAATATCCTTTTTACCCTAAGTCAGGTGTAACTCCTTCAACAACAGCAAAATTCTTATTAGAAGCTGATGCAAATATCAATGTAAAGTTATTGACTGATAAATATGTAGTTGTACCATATATTACAATGGGCTTAGGCGCATCAATGTATGGAGGTACTTATTTTGCAGCACAAGGTAATACTGGTATGGGTTTACAAATTGGATTAGGTGAAGGTACTTTTATCAATACCCAAATGTTGTATAAGCCAGGTATTTCTAATTTAGCTGTAAACCATATGGCTTACACTATAGGAATTGCTTCTCCATTAAAGGATAAGCCAAAACCAGTAGTAGTAGCTCCTCCACCACCTCCTCCTCCAGTTGTTGAAAAAGATACTGACGGAGATGGAATTTTGGATAAAAATGACAAATGTCCTACAGTTCCAGGTGTTGCTAAATACCAAGGATGTCCTGTACCAGATACTGATGGAGACGGAATCAATGATGAGAATGATAAATGTCCTACCGTTAAAGGATTGGCTAAATACCAAGGTTGTCCTATCCCTGATACTGATAAAGATGGTATTAATGATGAAGAAGATAAGTGTCCTACAGTTCCAGGTTTAGCTCGTTACCAAGGTTGTCCTATTCCTGATACAGACGGAGATACTGTAAATGATGAAGAAGATAAGTGTCCTACTGTAAAAGGTACTGTTGCTAATAACGGTTGTCCTGAATTAGGTAAGCAATACAATTTCGATAATAAGAAAGTATTGTTTGTAACTGGTAGCTCAGTATTAACTAAAGGTTCTAAAGTAGAATTAGAGAAAGTGGTTAAAGCAATGAATGAGTATCCTACTTTGAAATTATATGTAGAAGGTCATACAGATAATACTGGTTCTGATAAAATCAACAAGCCATTGTCATTGAAGAGAGCATCTTCTGTTAAGGCTTACTTGTTTAGCAGAAAAATTGCTGCGGATAGATTATTGACTGAAGGATTTGGAAGCAGTAAACCAATTGCTGATAACAAAACCGCAAAAGGTAAAACCGCAAACAGAAGAGTTGAGTTCAGAGTTCAAGAACTTTAATTCTGTAAACATTATACTAAAAAACCTTCCTGAAAATTCAGGAAGGTTTTTTTTATGCCTTCAATTCAAAAGGAGAAGCTTATTACAATATTCTAATGGATCAATTAGTGGATTCTGTCGCCTCTTAATGTAAGGTCCTTCATGATGACTATTTCATGGGCCAACCATTCCTTCCAGCGTTTTCTAACTTTTTCTTTTGGAATGTAGAGGTCTGCTAAATTAATAAAGAGGGTATAATGACCTGCTTCGCTTTCCATGAATCTTCTATAGAATGATTGCAGATAAGGATCCGTTAATCCTTCACTAAGTCTTTTAAATCGTTCACAACTTCTGGCTTCAATTAACGCCATTGTTAAGAGCTGATCTAACATGCGATCATCTATATGTCCGCCTTTTTTTTGAAATAATAATAACTGATTTACATATTCGTCTTTTCGTTGTTTACCAAAATGTAAACCTCTTTTTTCTAATTCAGCTAGAACCAATCTAAAATGCCCCCATTCTTCGGTTACAATTGGTGCTAATTCCTGCACCAATTCTTTTCTGTCTGAATACCGCTGGATCAAAGAAATACATGTTAATGCAGCTTTCTGCTCACAATAAGCATGGTCAGTTAAAATGGCTTCCAGCGAAATGGTGGTAAGGTCTACCCAACGAGGATCTGTTGGGAGTTGTAATCCCAAAATATTTTTTGTGTGTTGCGATAATTCGTCTTGCATAAATGAAAGAATTAAAACTGCAATCTAGTTACAAATATCCCGATTTCAATAAGCCATTTTAGTTAGTTTTGAATGATGTATAATGATTCATTTTTAGAAGGCAAATTAAACGAAAGAAAGGCCAATAATGCTTTTCGTACTTTGCGATTGCCTTCCAATAAAGTAGATTTTCATTCAAATGATTATTTAGGGATTGTTCATCATCATTTAATTCAAATTAACCATCAGGGCTTAGCACATGGTTCGATGGGGTCCAGATTATTGTCTGGAAATGATGCACTGATTGAACAGGTTGAAGCAGAAATCGCCCATTTTCATCAAGCAGCAACTGGGTTGATTTTTAATTCGGGATACGATGCCAATCTGGGATTATTATCTTCTGTTCCTCAAAGAGGGGATACGATTTTATACGATTATTTATGCCATGCATCCATCAGAGATGGAATCAGATTGTCTTTGGCAAAATCATTTTCTTTTGAACACAATAATCATATAGATCTTGAGCAAAAATTACAAAATGCAACTGGAACTATTTTTATTGTAACAGAATCTGTTTTTAGCATGGATGGGGACTTTGCCGATTTAAATGAGCTGGTTAGCATTTCGGAGAAATACCAGGCACATTTAATTGTTGATGAAGCACATGCTACAGGAGTGATCGGGAAAATGGGAGAGGGCTTGGTTCAATCCTGTGGATTATCAGAACGTGTTTTTGCAAGAGTACATACATTTGGAAAAGCCCTGGGATGCCATGGTGCTGTAGTGCTTGGCTCTGCTAATTTAAAAAATTACCTGATCAATTTTGCCAGGAGTTTTATTTATTCAACTGCACTGCCGCCTTTTGCTATAGCTGCAATTCAAGCATCTTATAGCTTGTTCCCAAACATGGTAAATGAAAGAGCATCTATTCTACATTTAATAGATCATTTTAATCAGGCTCCGATTCGATTCGAAAAATTACAATCGAATACGCCCATTCAAATTGTTATTATTCCAGGGAATGAAGCAGTAAAGGCAATAGCTAATCAATTGCAAGATGCAGGATTAGATGTGAGGGCAATTTTGTATCCTACGGTGCCAAAGAATAGTGAACGACTAAGAATAATTTTACATGCTTTCAATTCAATTGATGAATTGAATAAATTAATTCAGCTACTCCAATAATTATTGTTCAAAATAGGCTAAACTTCCGCCTACCCATTCTTTGTCTTTATTGTAACGAACGCCAATCATTTTTCCTTTACTTAGTCTGGCTAAATTATTGGTGGCAATAGGTCGCGGCTCTCCGTCTTTCCAAAAATAGAAAACCCTGATCTCGGCTTTTGCAGGTTCATCTGGGGTTTGAATGACTGCGGCATAGTTCACTTTTTTTTGCAAAATCCAATTATGTTTATCTGCTACCTGATCGATATCTGATTGGGTAACATCAATTACAACGCCTTGCCCTGCAAAAGAAAAAAGTGGTTTTAAAACATAGTTTTCTAGATCTGTAGGGATAGGATTCAATTGATCTAAAAAATAGGTTTTGGGAACATAAGGATTGTTAATAAAAGGCAGGGTAAATTTACTGATCCGATAAAACCAATTGGGGTGAGTGATCCATTCCACATCAAGTTCTTCTAATAATAATTTTCCTTTTTCTTGAATGGCTGAACTTTGTTGTTGCAGATCATCAAAAATAATTCTGTTATAGATTCTTTTTATCTGAATTAACTGGTTGTCCTTTTTGTAAAATAATTTTTTCCCGTCTTGAATTAATTCTGTTAAGCAAATAACCGGAATGCCAGTATAATCTGTAGTGCAATAAAAATCAATCCTGGTTTTTTGTTGATGTGGAAGAATCTCCAGTAAAATCACTTCTTCTGGTTGGCAATTTCCCACAATTATTTCTTTTAATAACTGGGTATAGCTTTCGGGAGTAAAACCATTTAAATAGCTGCTGAAATTATTGGGGATATTGAAATGTTTTCTGGTAATTTCTTCATGCCATATTTGATATGCAAATAGGGTAGGGAAACCTTGCATCTCAATTAATTGAGGTTCTAATTCTCCCGATTCGTTTGAACAAATACCAAAATCGAAAGCAATGAAATGAGGATGTTTCTCTTTGCCAGGAACATGAACATCTGCTGGAATAGCTTTATCGCTATTCTGCATAAAATCGGGTTGTGTAATTACATCAACGATCGATTCGCATGCAGCGATCATTTTTTCGGTGAATATTTTATCAATAAAAACAGGGGTTTCTGCTACCCTAAATTCAATGGCTCCTGGATGTTTCGACTTTAATTCATCGAGGTATTGTTCATATTTTTCAACTGAAAAATCTTGATTGAATTGTTTGCGAATTGTAGCTATCATAAAGAAAGATTTATTGAATGGCGTCCACCAATTCGCCTACTGCATGATTCAAAAAATTGGGTAATACATGATTATGTGTCCAAATAATTTTTTCCCTGTCCTGTAAATGCTCCACCATGCTTTTCCATTTTTCTTCGCCATGGTTTTCAATCACCGTTTGCTTTTTATCTTCTCTTTGCAAATACATGCCCATTCCAATCGGGTCGGCTTCCGGATGAAATTGAGTGCCTAAAAAATATTGGTTAAATCTTAATGCCATGATGGCTCTTTCAAACGGCACATGAGGACGATGTTTTTCAATAGCTAAAATACTGCCTCTCATTTCCCTGATTTTGTTGTGGTTGGGTTCTATCACTTGATAATCGCGACTGTCCACACCATAAAAAGGGTCATTCAATCCTTCGAAAGCCAATTCATGTTTTCCTTCTTCCAACATATGAATAGGGAATACGCCAAAAGCAGTTGATTTTCTTTTACAAACTTTGCCTATCTGATAATACTTAGCAGCCAGCTGAAAACTATGACAAATGAACAGTACATGTTTTTTAGGAAAATTGCCCACTTGATTATTCCAGTTTTCGATGGATTCCAACCAATTAAAATACTTTTTTTCCCATTCTGTTCCAGTACTTTCTATGGGTGACCCAGGCCCACCGCTTGATATGTAAATATCATAATCAATGGAAGGAATTTCCATTTTCAACCTCACTTCAAACTCCTTATAGATCACTTTGTAAGAATGAATATCGCCCCATTCTTCAATGATTTCTTTGATACAACGCATACCCTGATTGGCAACTCCTTCATAGAGGTCGAGGATTGCTACTTTTATTTCAGTGCCTTCGGGTAAATTCATATTACTGCAATATTATCATTTTTGCCGTATTTTCTTAGGCAAAATGATTGGTATTTTATCACATTTGAGTGTTGAGAAGTTTAAAAATAAGTCAAGTTGGTTTTTGGCGTTAAAGTGAGTAGGGTTTCATACATCAGTTTGATGGTCTCTTCAATGTCTTTCTTGTGAATCATCTCAACCGTGGTATGCATGTATCTTAGAGGGATAGAGATCAAAACAGACGGGCAGCCATCGTTGGCATAAGCAAAACTATCGGTATCTGTTCCTGTACTTCTGCTCAATGTGCGCATTTGCACTGGGATCTTGTTTTTAGTGGCAACATCTTCTACCAATGACAATAATTTGTTGTGGATAGCCGGAGCGAAAGCTAAGGATGGACCTTTGCCACATTGAATATCACCTTCGATTATTTTACTGATCATCGGTGTATTGGTATCGTGTGTTACATCAGTGATAATGGCAATATTCGGCTTTATTCTTCTAGCGATCATTTCTGCCCCTCTTAACCCAATTTCTTCCTGTACTGCATTCACTACATATAGTCCGAAAGGAAGTTTTTTCTTGTTTTCTTTAATTAATCTGACAACTTCTGCAATCATAAAACCGCCAACACGGTTATCAAAAGCCCTGCCGATGATAAAATCATAGGCAAGTTCTTCGTAGCCTTCTTCATAAGTAACTACCGAACCAATATGAATACCTAAAGCTTCTACTTCCTTTTTATTTCTTGCACCACAGTCCAAACATAGGTTTTCGATTTTTGGAGCTGGTTCTTTTTGTTCGGGATTGCTCAACCTTGTATGAATTGCTGGCCAGCCAAAAACCGCTTTAACAGGGCCTTTTTTGCCATGAATCCATACTCTTTTAGCTGGAGCTATTTGGTGGTCGACCCCACCATTTCTTTTTAGATAAATTAATCCCTGATCATTAATATAGTTAACAAACCAGCTTATTTCATCGGCATGTGCTTCAATAACTACCTTGAAAGGTGCATCGGGATTGATCACACCAACCGCCGTTCCATAAGGGTCAGTAAAAATAGAATCTACATATGGTTTGATATATTCCATCCATAACTTTTGACCACCACTTTCGAAGCCAACAGGAGAGGGTGTGTTGATGTAGTTCTTCAAAAAATTCATTGAATCAGCGGTAGTAACTGATTTTGATTTTACTGCTTTTGCTTTTGCCATGTTGATTTATTTTATGAGGATCATGCCGAAAATTCCAAAAATTGCTTTTACCAGCATTAATCCATCGATGATTGCAAGATAATAGAGAATTGATTTACGTTGATACATTGTATAGCTAACAATTATCAACATAACAAAAGGGATACTGTTGAATAGTATTCTTAAGGCCGGAAAATGGTTGATAATTGCTATCAAAAAGAAAAATATCCATCCCGCAATGGCCATGGGCAAAATCACCCAAGAAATTGTTCTGCGCAATCCTAAGCGTACGATAAATGTTTTCAATTGAAAGTTATAGTCGCTGGCATAATCTTTAATATCGAAAAGAATACAAAGAACAGAAATAAAAAACCAGTTTTTAAGTAATAAGAAAGCTGTGGTTATCGTAAATACAGAATTGCTACTATGGGTAATATCATGGTAAAAAACAGGTAAAATCGAAACGGTGCCTGCCCAGATCAATCCAATCAGAAATGGTTTGAAAAGTCCCCATTTTCTTAAAGAAACAAAGCCTTTACCTGGAATCTCAGTGCCATAATACAAGACAGCTAATATAGGGAATACAAGCATGAATAGCCATGTTCTCCATTCAATGGATGAAAATGAAAATGACTCATGTATCAGTAATTGTAAAAATGAAAATCCACCAACTAATAAAAAACCAGTTTGGGTAAACTTGATCTTTTCTTGATGTTGATAATACCAGTGCGATCTTTCATTGGCATGGATCGATGGCCGAATTTGTTGATTTGCATAAGCCACCGTGTAGTAAAAGGTACACAAACTAAAAAGCAAAATGTAAAAGTAAATATTGCTTAATGGAAGTTGTTGTTGAAAAGAAGTCTCCATACAGAGCGCAACTGTGCAAATCCCATAAAATACATTACTAAAAAAAAGGGCTTTTATCAAATGTTGAATGCGCATCTAGCGAATTAAAACAATGTCTGGAGAGCTGATGGTATCGCTTCTGTTTTGTGCTTTGTCTTTCATCCAAAACTTAAAATAAGAAGTATCATTTCTATTGCTGCACCCAATGATGGATGCAATGCCTGGGGTATTTGCGTTGTAGATAAAACTGATTTCCATTTTACCTTTTAAATTACTGGTAGGGCTAAAATCAGGGATCTTGTTTTTACTGGTGAATTGAACGCCCGGTGTAGTAGGGCAGGTCCTGGAAATTTTTTGAACCCAAAGGGTGTCTTGAATGTCACCTTCTTTATCGGTAAAGTCGATGGTAAAAGTGAGAATATTGCCTTGATTAAGCACGGTTGAGCTAGCGCTGGTAAACTTTATTTGTGGAGCAGTGGTATAAGTGTCTTTGCCACAGCCATAAAAAAAGCTGCCAAATGCCATTAGTATCAATATTTTTGTTCTCATTCTTTTACTTTCTTATTCAAATTTAGTTAAAACAATACAATAGTTAGCAGTGCATTTCCTGGATATTAACAATATTTTTATTGACGCTCAAAAGCGGTTTAGCCAGTATTGCGCTGAAATCTATGAATTTCAGTATCAAAACAACCCTGTATATCAACAATGGGTAGATTTAATAAGGCCAGATGCTTCATTTGAAAAGATACCAAGTTTAATACCATCGTTGCCTATCCAATGTTTCAAGGACTTTGAAGTGGTTACAGGTGTATTTAGTGCTGAAAAGGTTTTTGAAAGTAGCGGTACAACAGGAATGATTACCAGCAAGCATTTAGTAAAGTCTTTAAAGGTATATGAACAATCATTTTTGCAATCTTTCCAATTGTTTTATGGAGACATTCAAGATTGGTGCATTTTAGCATTATTGCCTTCTTATTTGGAAAGAAATACATCTTCTTTGGTTTATATGGCCGATCATTTAATACAAAAGAGCGGTCATTCAAAAAGCGGATTTTATTTATATAATCATTCAGAACTAAACGACACCATTCAACAACTGGAGCGATTGGGTCAAAAAACTATTTTGCTTGGAGTAACATTTGCTTTGCTTGATTTTTCAAAGGCTTTTCCTCAACAGTTAAAACATACTATCGTAATGGAAACTGGGGGTATGAAGGGAAGGGGAAAGGAACTCACTAAATTGGAATTACATCATTTACTGTGCAAGAATTTCGGCGTGGATACCATCCATGCAGAATACGGAATGACTGAATTATTGAGTCAGGCTTATTCTACTGGTAATGGCAGGTATATTTGTCCACCATGGATGAAAGTAATGGTGCAAAGCGAAGATGACCCACTGACAATTCAAGCGAATGGAATTGGTTTGTTAATGATCATAGACTTAGCCAATATTGATAGTTGTTGCTTTATCGCTACACAGGATATTGCAAAAGTATTTGAAGATGGTAGTTTTGAAATATTAGGCAGAATGGATCATAGTGATCTGAGAGGCTGTAGCTTGATGGTGGTTTAATTTTCTACAAATGTTTCTGTTCTTATTACAATCGGCTTTCTGGTGCCATCATATTGAATGACCAATAAGTCTTCCTCTTTAAAAATAATTTGATCTTGCTTGAATAAATGGTAATTGAAATGGATTGGAATGAGGGTGTAGCGAAATTTTTGATGGGGCAGTTGATGTTTGTCTAAAAAAGCAAACTTGTCTTTTTTAGCGATTTCAGAAATGAATTTTTCTGCTGGTTTGATTTTGTGTTGTAAGTAATAGTCAATTGCCAATAATTCTTGAATTAATAAGTTGTCTGGATAATTTTCTTTCACAAAGTCATTGGCAATATTGTAAATGTCCATAGCAGTGTATGAAAAAAAACTGCTTCTGCTTTCAAAGTATTTTCCAAGCCCCAGTAAAAAATCGAAAATGCTAAAATGGGTAGTGAT
>CALRYA010000017.1:0-55806 GCA_943372285.1 Sphingobacterium thalpophilum
CCCAGCAAATAGCCAATAGCCTTATTCAACTTTTCGGTAAACAAAAATTACAATGGGCCATGATGATCACAGGATTTATCGTAGGTATTCCATTGTTTTACAATGTTGGTTTTATTTTATTGGTACCGCTGGTTTTTTCACTGACCCATTCCACTAAACTGCCCATTATTTATATTGCCATTCCTATGTTGGCTGCACTATCAGTAACACATGGCTTTCTTCCACCGCATCCTTCCCCTGTGGCCATTACCGCTCAACTCAATGCAGAAACGGGTAAAGTGCTTTTCTATGGACTACTCATTGCAATTCCAACAGTAATTATTGCCGGCCCTTTATTTGCTCAAACAATCAAAAACGTAAAAGCATCACCCTTATCCATTTTCGTTCAACCTGTTATTGAACCTGCTTCTTTGCCCGGAAAATGGATCAGTTTTGTTGCTGCTTTAATGCCTGTTTTATTAATCAGTTTTTTTTCATTGCTACAATATAATATTAAGAACCCCACGGATTATCCATCCATCGCTTTTTGGGGCGACCCTTCTATTGTATTATTGGTTTCATTGCTATTTTCTTTTTTTTCATTGGGCATTGCGCGTAAAGTTTCCTTAAAAAAAATAATGCAATACTTCACTGATGGCATTCAGGATATTTCACCTATCCTATTAATAATTGCGGGTGCAGGCGCATTAAAACAAGTATTGATTGATAGTGGCATTAGTAAAGAATTGGGAATGGCTTTTAATCATCTTGATATGAATCCTTTGATTTTAGGCTGGCTGATAGCTGCTACCATCAGGGTTTGTATTGGTTCAGCCACTGTAGCTGCTTTAACTGCAGCAGGTATTATAGCCCCATTATTACACACCGTTGCATTTGATGCTAATTTAATGGTACTCGCTATTGGAGCAGGCAGTTTGATGTTTTCGCATATCAACGATTCTGGTTTTTGGATGTTTAAATCTTACTTTAACTTAACGGTAAAAGAGACATTGAAAACCTGGTCTTTGATGGAAACAATTGTTTCTGTAGTGGGCTTAATTGGAGTGTTATTACTTAATCAATTTTTGATCTGATTGAATCATTTCCAGGGAATATGAACCTGATTTTTATTAGGGTCAGATTTCAAAACTACTTTATGTGCACCAAAATAATCGCGCTGTGCCTGAATAATATTCATGGGTGAATCTTCGGAAAAATAACCATTGACAAATTGAATAGCCACCCCTAATGCAGGAACCGATAATCCATTATTGATAGCCATTGCAACTAATTTTGCTAAAGCGCTTTGATGCTTTTCAATAAAGTCTTTGAAAAATGGCAGATCAAGAATAGCTATGTCTTGTTGCATATTCATTGCCAGCTGTTCCATTAATACAGAACGAATAATGCAGCCGTTTACCCAGATTCCAGCAACAGCTTTATTATCAATGGACCATTGATATTGTTTAGATGCAGCATCGATCATTGAAAAGCCTTGGTGATGATTAACGATACGTGCCAGTTGAAAAGCAGCTCCTATCAATTCAATATAATCATCGCCAAAATGATTTCTCAAAACTGTTCCTGCTTCATTGTCTTTTGGCCAATTCATTTTATGTCTACCAGCTTTCTCCGCATTTTCACTGGACTGAAATCTTTCAAATAAAGCCGTAGTCATCATTACTGCTGGAGTTCCTAATTCAGCTGCAGTTTGAGTAGCCCAACTTCCTGTTCCTTTAGATGCACCAATATCCAAAATATCATCAATCAAAAAATGATCCCCGGATTTTTTCTGGAGTATATCAATGGTAATTTCAAGTAAATAACTACTGGCCTCTCCTTTATTCCATTGTTCAAAAATTGCTGCAATTGTTGCCGGAGTCTCGTTATTTAATTTTCGTAAAATATAATAGACTTCTGCAATGAGTTGCATTTCGGCATATTCAATTCCATTGTGAACCATTTTTACAAAATGGCCAGCTCCGTCTTGTCCGATATATCCCATGCATGGTAGGCCATTTTTATCTTTAGCAGCAATCAATTCAAACAAAGGTTTAACTCGAATAAATTGATGCATATCTCCTCCAAACATAATGGAAGGTCCATTCAATGCACCTTCTTCTCCACCTGATACACCTGCTCCCATAAAATGAAACCCTTCATTGTGCATTTCTTTAACCCTTCTTGCGGTATCTAAAAAATGGGTATTGCCCCCATCAATAACCAGATCATTTTTATCGAGTAAGGGTTTTAATAAATCTAAGGTTTGATCAATTGCTTCTCCTGCATTGATCATTAAAAATATGGTTCTTGGAACAGACAATGATTGTACAAATGCTTCCAGGGATTCAAATGGTTGGGCATTTTGTAGAGAAGGGTTTTGTTCAACAACCAATTGCGCGATCCCTTCTTCTTTGCCGGGAACAAATCTGTTGTACAAAGACAACCGAATGCCTTTATTGCCAAAATTCATAGCAAGGCTTTTCCCCATAACGCCCATACCAATAATGCCTAATTGGTTCAATGAAATATGTTGGATGATTGATTCTACCATTTTTTCAGGAGATTGATTGACTGAAAGAGTAAATGCATTGGTTGGTTTTTCGAGAATATCAAACTGCGATTGGAGCAATGATGCTTTTAAATAGTGATCATTTCTTTCGAGCAGTCTTTGATGAATTGTATCATAATTGCCCTCTAAAAAAATCCAATGAACATGGCTGATTTCATTTGCTAATAAGCTACGATACTGATGCTTTAAGGCACTACATGCAATGACTGCTCCATTATTCAATGTTGCTTCAATGGCTTTTTGATTGATCGCTTTCAACCATGGCAATCGATCTTCGTCATTCAAAGGATTTCCTGTCGCCATTTTATTTTTATTCTCCTTTGAATGAAAATCATCTCCATCAAAAAAAGGAATTCCCATGGCAGCAGCTACCAGATTACCAATCGTTGTTTTGCCAGAGCCCGCAACTCCAATAATAAAAATAATACTAGCCATTACATTGTATCAGCTGTAGGTCCATACGTACTAGGCACTGGAATTTCCAGCAATCTTAAATAAACTGTTAATTGAGCACGATGATGATATAAATGGTTGAGGCACCAGGTTCTAACTACTTGCTCTTTAGGTTGAGTGAAGTAAATAATTTCACCATTTCGCATAGACCATGGTTTAGCAAATTCATCATCGGCTGTATTATTCAAAATAATTTCGGCTTTTGCAATTAATTCATCATGCCATGCAACTAGATCATCGGTTGAATGATATTCTTTTGGCGTTCCCCCATCTTTAGAAAAATCCAGTTCATCCTGCACTAAACACTCTTTCCACCAGCCATTGATTTCAGCAACATGTGCTGCCAATCTTTTCAAACTCATTGATTTGGCATGGGGTTTAAACTCGGCATGTTCAAAAGGAATAGCAGCCAACATGGCTCTTGTACTAGCGGCTTCTTGTTTTAATTCAGCTAAAAATTTACTGGCGATACTCATAAAGAACAAATTTTATTTGTGAGTTAAATATACACTTTCTTTGTAAATTCTATGGCACTACAAATGGCATCTTTAAATTCGGGTAGCAATGGCAATTGCTATTATATTGGAAATGATTCCGAAGCCGTTTTAATTGATGTAGGCATTTCTTGCAGAGAAACGGAAATTAGAATGAAGCAAATTGGCCTCACAATGAATAAAGTGAAAGCGATCTTTGTTTCTCATGAACACACAGATCATATCAAAGGTGTTTCTGTTTTGGCCAATAAATATAAGATCCCTGTTTATATAACATCAGAAACAGGCAAGAAAGGACCAAGATTGATCAAACATTTATCTGCTCATTTTACTGCAGATGAACCCATTCAGATCGGATCAATTCAAGTGATCCCTTTTCGAAAAGAACATGATGCCATCGATCCACATAGTTTTTTTATAAGTAACAATGGAATTAACGTTGGGGTAATTACAGATATTGGTACTGTTTGTGATCGGGTGATTCATTATTTCAAGCAATGTCATGCAGTATTTTTAGAATCGAATTACGATGAGGTCATGCTGGAGAATGGCCGCTATCCTTTCATTTTAAAAGAGCGAATCAGAAATGGCAAAGGACATATTTCCAATAAACAGGCATTAGAATTGTTTATCAATCATCGGTCTCAGTTTTTGTCACATCTTTTTTTATCGCATCTTTCCAAAGAAAACAATAGTCCAGAACTGGCAAAAAGCCTTTTTGAAGCTCATACAAATGAAACTCAAATCATCATTGCATCTAGGTATGCTGCTTCTGAGGTCTATGAAATCAGTACTACCCAGGCAATGCATGTGCTGCTTCCCAAAAAGCAGGTAAAAGCCCTTCAATTAGGCCTTTTTGAATAGTGCTATAACAAATCATATATTTGAAAAATTCCAACAACAATTACCACCAATGAAAAAATCGATCTTGTTTTTTTGCTTTTTAAGCTTTGTAACAATTCTTATCGCTCAAGATAAAATGCCTTATACCCTTTATAATGCAGAAGGAAAAGAAGTTTCGTATAAAAAAATGATCAAAACACTTTCAGAGAAAGACATTGTTTTGTTTGGAGAATTACACAATAATGCCATAGCGCATTGGCTTCAGTTAGCAGTTACCAAAGATCTAAAGCAAAGCAGGGAATTGATTTTGGGTGCCGAAATGTTTGAAGCAGATAATCAAGAACCATTAAACGCCTATTTAAAAAATAAATTAAGTGCCAAAGGCTTAGACTCAGCAGCTCGCTTGTGGAAGAACTATCCTACAGACTATGCACCAATTGTCAATTTTGCGAAAGACAATAAAATTCCTTTTGTTGCAACCAATATTCCCAGAAAATATGCTTCATTGGTTTCAAAAGGTGGTTTCGAAAAACTGGATAGCCTTACTTCAATCGAAAAAAAGTGGATGGCTCCACTTCCAATGGCTTATGACCCAGCGCTTCCTGGCTATGTAAAAATGATGGATATGATGGCAGGCCATGGAAGTATCAATATGCCTAAAGCACAAGCCAGCAAAGATGCTACCATGGCTTACTTCATTTTACAAAATTATACTTTCGGCAATTTGTTCATCCATTTTAATGGAGCATACCATTCCGATAATTATGATGGCATTAATTGGTATTTAAAAAAGGCCCAGCCTAATTTAAAATATGCCACCATTAGCACCGTTACACAAAAAGATATTAAAACCTTACTTGCCGAAAACAAAGGCAAGGCAGATTATATCATTTGTGTGGATGAAGACATGACCAACACTTACTAAAATTTAAAACCCGCCAGTTCTTTTTGATTTAACTGGCTCTGGCCATTTTTGTGGACCACGAGGACCATCGGCCAATGGCGCTTTTTCAGTAGAACTTTTTTCTGGGTCTTCACATGCTTTGTATACCAATATGGCTGTAAGAATTGCATTATTCATCAGATCATCAAATACAATTTTATCGTAGGTATCTCTATTGGTATGCCAGGTATAATTGAAATAAGACCAGTTTAAAGCACCCAAAGAAAATGCAGGCGCACCAACTGCAACAAATGAAGCATTGTCTGAGCCACCTCCAGCAGGAGATCCAGGGAAACTGGTTCTGATAGAATCTTTATACGGAGAAGGTACAGCAGCGATCCATCTACCTAAATAATCTTTGGCTTTTGCAAATCCAGCTCCACCAATATTGATCACTCTTCCTGTACCATTATCTTGATTAAACAATGCCTGTAAATTGGCAACCACTTCAGGGTGGTCTTCTACAAATGCACGAGAGCCATTCAGACCCTGCTCCTCACTACCCCAATGTCCGGCAAGGATGGTTCTTTTTGGATTTGGATAAACGGCTTTTAAAATACGCATCGCTTCCATCATCACCATTGTACCAGTTCCATTATCCGTTGCTCCAGTTGCACCATCCCATGAATCGAAATGCGCGGAAAGCATCACGTATTCTCCTGGCTTTTCAGTTCCTTTCATTTCGGCTAAAGTATTGAAGGTTGGTACATTTCCTAATTCCTTAGATTGAGTATACACACTTATAGTAGGCTGCTTTCCTGATTCAGTTAAACGATACAATAAACCATAATCTTCTAAGGCCACATCTACTGTGGGGATTTTTTTAGTGTATGCATCGAAAATTTTATTCACTCCAAATCCATTGGACCAGTTGCACGCTACAATGCCAACAGCACCTGCACTTTCCAATGCTGCTGCTAATTGTCGATTATTGAGACCTGTTTTACTGATTCTTTTTCTCCAGGCATCTGTTTGAGCTGCTCTTTCTTTCTTCATTTTTTCGAAAGATTCTTTTGTGGCAAATTCCTGCCAATTATAATCCGGCCTTCCTGTAGGTTGAGACATAGAAATCAATACAAATTTGCCTTTCACATTAGGAAGCCATTGTTGGAAAGCTAAAGAATCCGCTACATCAGCCAGAATAATTGTTTCTGCTACAACAGGTTTTTTGGTTGCAGGACTAAAGGATAATTGTGTGGCTTCCAAAGATTTTAACCAAGGGCTCATCATATCTATATGACTTACTCCTCTATCCCATCCACGCCAGGTTCCATACTGTTCTCTTCTTGCATCAATACCATATTGCTTATACTGTGCAATTGCCCAGTCACTTGCCTGAGTCATTTTAGTAGAACCAACTAAACGAGGCCCTACTCCATCCATTAACTCATGACTCATTCTTTTAAGTTGAGAGTTTTGGGTTGCTTCTTTGATGATCGCATTAATAACAGGCTCATTACTTGTTTGAGCTATTATCGGCATTATAAAAATGCAACTAAAAACAAAAAAAGACAGGATTGTAGCGAAGGGCCTATTTAGGCCATTTGGCAGCAGGTGGTTGATTCTTTTCATTCAACAATATACAAAAGATATCATGAAAAGAAATAAAAAAACATCTCCTATATTACTGAACTTTCGAGTCTATTTCGCTAAAATATTTCATTGCAGCTATTTCAGTTTTGGCTTGCAAATGAATTTTTTCATCAAATAGATCCATTCTTAATTGCTTATACAAGTCTACTATTTTATGCAAACTGGATAGTAGGGATTGTTGAGTATAATCAGCAATGGTTTCTTTTAAACCTTGAATTTCATCGGTTTGAAATTTAGTTTCCACTTTGCGCATGGCTCTTGGTAAACCATTGTTTTTTATATGCAATAATTGAGCAATCACATTGGCCCTTATAAAGCCGATCGCATCAATTGCTTCAAACAATTCTCCTCGAGCAATCTTTCCCAATGTATAATGGATCCAAATCCAGAAACGATCTTCCATCCATTGATAATCGGGATATGGATAAACCGCTTTGGTGTTTTCAATAACCATTTTTAATTGATCATTGGTATCCAATAAAATAACGGGATTTTCAACCCTTACTTCAAATTCATCGAGTGTTAGAAATTTAATATCAACATGCAGTAATGGATTATCATATAAACAGACCAATAGTCTTGGTTCGCCAACATGGTCACCTGTAAATCCGGACAATAAGTTGCCAAGCCCTTGAGCATACTGCATCATAAGATGCTTCTCTCCTGATATTTTTGTTTTGGTAACGAGGATTAAATCCAGATCTGCATACTCATCCAACTCCTTACTCAACCAGGAACCACCAACAGTAAGCCCAATAACTGATGCATCTTTTTTCAATAGCTCTACCGCCCTTTCGGCAAATAATTGTTGTATCATATACCAACCCATTTAGGCTTAGTCTTCATTATTTTTTTATGAATTGCACAGGTTTCAATATGGGCTCCCTTTAGGTATCCTGTGCTCATCAAAAATTCATTCACAATTTCTCCTCCTGTGAATTTGAATGTTTTCTTAAATAGTTTCATCCACTCCTCTTTGGTTAAGGGATGATTGGTATCTAACCAATTTTTAAAAGACCCAAATTCTTTTTGCAATTGAAGGATCACATTTGCGTTATGAATGGCCGCATCTACTTTCAACCGATTTCTAATGATACCAGCATCATTCAGTAATCGGGTTCTGTCTTTTTCTTTATACCCTGCTACTTTTTTAATGTCAAAACCATGGTAAGCTTTTTTAAAATGAATCTGCTTATTCAAAATGGTTGTCCAGCTTAAACCAGCCTGATTAATTTCTAAAATCAATCGCTCGAACAATTCATTATCATCATGTATGGTAAACCCATATGCTGTGTCATGATATATTCGATGCACATTGTTTTTTTCCATCCGCGAAACTGCTTCGCAATATGAAGTAGGCTTTTCCATTATACAATTTTTTCGAAATGATTACTGGTTAAGTGATGAACGTTCTGGGTGATTTTATCGATATCCCAATTCCACCATTTTATTGATAAGAGTTGAGTGATCTGTTCGGCTGAGAACCGCTTTCTTATTAAAGTTGCTGGGTTTCCTCCTACTATTGAATAGGGTTCTACATTTTTGGTGACCGTTGCATTGGTTGCAATGATAGCCCCATCACCAATAGTAATGCCAGGCATGATTGTAGCATTATGCCCAATCCAAACATCGTTACCAATAATGGTATCTCCTTTGGAAGGATAGGATTTTCCATCCATTGCATCTTTCCAATCATTACCAAAAATGGCAAAGGGATAAGCACTAATTGAATCAGTTAAATGATTGGCTCCATTCATGATAAAACTCACGCCGGAAGCAATCATACAAAATTTTCCGATGATCAATTTATCACCAACAAAATCAAAATGATATTTTACATTTTTTTCAAAATTTTCCACGGATTCAAAGTCGTCGTAATAAGTATAGTCACCAACAATAATGTTGGGATTTTTAACGACATGCTTTAAAAAACAAAGCCGATCATAATTAGCCAATGGAAAAATTTGATTGGAATCTGGTGCAGACATTACATGTCAATTTAAACATTCAATAATTATAAATAATCTTAGACATCCAATTAGATTCAAACTAGTAAACCAGATCCTCATAAGCACTCTGCAACTCATTATAAGCATGCTGGTCTTTGGCAGCTTTGGCAGCAGCCATCCCTTTTTCGTACCATTCAATGGCCAGCTCCTTCTCCCCTATGTTCACTAATAATTGAGCCAGATGATAATAGGACCCCACATAATCCGGGGATGTGCTAAGAATCGCTTCAAATAGCCCTCTTGCCCCGATCATGTCCCCGCTTTTAATCAATTCCAAGGCCAATGCATGTCTCAGAAAGTTATCAGTTGGGTTGGCTGCTAAAAACTCCTTAATTCGGGCAATTCTATCCATTGAACAAATATACAAGAATGGGCAAAGAATCATCTTTTAACAAAGTTTCATGAATAAATAATTCCACAATTGTTTTGCTGCTATCTAAACCTTACTATATTTGCGAATAGTTGCATAAACAACTATTTAAAGTTAAACCTTATTTTATATGAAGATTTTAGTTTGTATCAGTAAAACGCCCGACACAACGGCTAAGATTGCTTTTACCGATGGTAATAAAAAATTTGATGAAGCTGGTGTTCAATGGATCATTAATCCATATGACGAATGGTATTCTTTGGTGAGAGCCATCGAGTTAAAAGAAAAAGATGCTTCAGCTATGATACATTTAGTAACAGTTGGTGGTGCTGAAGCAGAACCAATCATTAGAAAAGCTTTGGCCTTAGGTGGAGATGAAGCTATTCGTATCAATACAGATAGCAGTGATAGTTATTATATAGCAGCACAAATTGCTACTATTGCCAAAGAAGGTGGATATGATATTATTTTCACCGGAAAAGAAACCATCGATTATAATGGTTCTTCTATCGGAGGAATGATTGCAGAACTTACAGATGCACCTTATATTTCATTGGCTACTAAATTTGAATTAGCTGGAACCACAGCAACCGTTACCAGAGAAATTGAAGGTGGAGAAGAAGAATCAGCTGTTGAATTACCGGTTGTGGTAAGTTGTCAAAAAGGAGTTGCCGAGCAAAGAATTCCGAACATGCGTGGTATCATGGCTGCAAGAACTAAACCATTGAAAGTGGTTGAGCCAGCTGCAATTGATGCCCTTACTTCTATTGTAAGTTTTGAATTACCTCCAGCAAAAGCAGGTGTGAAATTAGTAGCACCAGATAATGTGGCTGAGTTGGTTCGTTTATTACACGAAGAAGCGAAAGCCATTTAATATTCCAACTAATAACCAATTACCAATAACTTAATAACTAGTAATATGTCAGTTTTAATATTCATCGATCACTCAGACGGTCACGTTAAAAAATCATCACTAGAAGCACTTACTTATGGAGCAGACCTAGCTAAACAATTAGGCACTACTGCTGCAGGTATTGTTTTAGGAACTGTATCCGATGATTTATCTGCTTTAGGAAAATACGGTGTATCAACCATCCATCAAGTTGCCAATGATTCATTGAACAATGTGGATGCTCAAGTATATGCTAAAGTATTGGCTGAAGCGGTGACTACTAGCGGTGCAACAGTTTTAGTTTTCTCACATAACCAAACTGGCAAAGCCGTTTCTGCAAGAACTGCAGCGAGATTAAAAGCGGGCATTGTAACTGGCGCATGTGCTTTACCAGATACCAGCAATGGATTCACCGTAAAGAAAACAGTTTTCTCTGGAAAAGCTTTTGCTAATATCAGCATCAATTCTCCTTTAAAAGTAATTTCTTTAAATCCGAATGGTTATAAAACCGTAGCTGGAGAAGGTACTGCAAGCGTTAATCCTTTGGCAATAAATGTAGATGCTTCTAAACTAAAAGTAACTGCAGTAAATAAAATTGTAGGCGAAATTCCTTTGACTGAAGCTGATGTAGTAGTAAGTGGTGGTAGAGGATTAAAAGGACCAGAGAACTGGGGAATTCTATTAGACCTAGCAAAAGAATTAGGTGCTGCTACTGCATGTAGCCGACCAGTTGGTGATGCACATTGGAGACCTCACCATGAGCACGTTGGTCAGACCGGTGTACAGATTGCACCTAACTTATATATAGCCATTGGTATTTCTGGCGCCATTCAGCATTTGGCTGGCGTAAATAGAAGTAAAGTGATTGTAGTAATCAATAAAGATCCTGAAGCGCCATTCTTTAAAGCGGCCGATTACGGTATTGTTGGCGACGCGTTTGAAGTATTGCCTCAATTGACGGCAGAGATCAAGAAGTTGCACGCAACTTCTTAAGAGTTATGAGATATGAGATATGAATTATGAGATACATTTCCAATCAAGTGTGTATCTCATATCTTTTATCTTTTATCTTTTATCTATACTATTAAGCCTCCTTTCTCTCTATAATCTTCTCTCACAGGAGTGAATACATCCAGTATAAAACAATCTGTAATGGCTCTTCCGCTATGCGGCGCATTAGACGGTATGACAAATAATTGACCGGGCTCCAAATGGTGGGGTTCCCCATCAACCGTTAATTCAAATGAGCCTTCCAACACATAAGAAACCTGAATATGTGGGTGTGAATGGAGTGGCAATAAAGCACCAGCAACAGCACGCACATGCGAAAAAGTAGCTGATGAAGTATGCACAAATTGTGCATCATACCCAGCAATTAGGGGCTTTGAAGGGATTTCGTTGATTTGAATTTTGGGCATTTTACCTGATTTTGTAATGCAATATCTAGTAAAAACCCGTTAAAAAACGGAGAAATATCGTTTAAACACTACAAAATTTTTATAGTTACTGGTCTAGTTTTCCATTGTTATTATTTCTATCCCCCAAAAAATAGTAAAAATGAGAAATCTAATTGACAGTTCAATTGGCCGCTTAAGACTCAATGGTTATGCCGAAGGAATCACTTTTATCATTCTATTATTTATAGCCCTGCCCTTAAAATATTTCAACAGTTCCCCCGACCTGTTCAGGCTGGTGAGTTGGATCCATGGGATCCTGCTCATCCAGTTTTTGTACCAATCCTTTGTTGTGAAGGAGGAAGAAAACTTTCCATCTTTATTTTTATTGATTGCATTAATCGCAGCATTTTTACCCTTTGGAACTTTCATTTTTGATCGATGGCTCAAGAAACAGAAGACTCAAGGTATTTGATGTAGTATTTTGAGTTATTTTCGTGGGTAATATGAATAAGATTGAACTGGAAATAGTGGCACTTTCTCATAGTATTACTCAAACGCATTCCTATGCGGTTGTTTTAGGAGAAATGAACGGTCTACGCAGATTGCCGATTGTAATTGGAGGGTTTGAAGCACAAGCCATTGCTGTAGCATTAGAACATATGCAACCAAGCCGCCCCCTCACCCATGATTTGATGAAAAATTTCATGAATGCATTTGGTGTAGAATTGCAGGAAATCATCATCAGCGATTTACAGGAAGGGATATTTTATTCTAAGTTGGTTTGCTTTACCGAAAATGATACGGTTGAAATTGACTCACGCACCAGCGATGCTCTGGCATTAGCCGTTCGCTTTGGTTGCCCTATATATACCTATGAAAATATTTTAGAAAGTGCAGGTATTTTAATGGAAGATGGAGCACCAAAGAAAAACAGAGGTGAAGCAGTAGGTATAGAAGAAACGGGTTCTGGCAGAGACGATTTAAGTTTATTAAGCATAGAAGAATTGAATACATTATTAAATGATGTATTAGAAGCCGAAGATTATATCAGGGCTATTGCCATCAGAGACGAACTCAACAAAAGAAAATAGTGGTTCAATTTCCCAACTGCAAAATTAATTTAGGCTTACACATTACCAGTAAGCGTGCAGATGGTTTTCACAATATCGAAACTGTTTTTTATCCTGTAGGTTTAAAAGACATCTTGGAAATTATTGTTTCCAATGAATTCGAATTTTCTTCAACAGGAATAGCTATTCCGGGAGATGCATCCAGTAATTTGTGCATCAAAGCTTATCAGTTATTAAAGAAAGATTTTCCAGAAATACCTGCAATTAAAATGCACTTGCACAAACATATTCCAATGGGTGCAGGTTTGGGTGGAGGAAGTGCAGACGGGGCTTTTACTTTGCAATTATTGAATGTAAAATTTCGGTTGAATTTATCTACCGAACAGCTGATCAATTATGCTGCTGTCTTAGGAAGCGATTGCCCTTTTTTCATTTTAAATAAACCCGCATTTGCTTCTGGAAGAGGTGAAATACTTGAATCGATTAATCTGGATTTAAGCAACTATACATTTGTATTGATTCACCCTGGCATACATGTAAATACCAAATGGGCATTTGAACAAATTAAACCCAAAGTGCCTGCTATTTCAATTAAAGAGATTTTTCAATTACCCATTGAAGAATGGAAGCTTTATGTACAGAATGATTTTGAAGCACCCATCATGCAACAGCATCCTGAAATTGCTGAAATTAAAAATGCATTATATGCTGACGGAGCTATTTATGCGAGCATGAGCGGTAGTGGAAGTTCGGTATTTGGCATATATCCACAACATGCAAACATTCAAATCAAAAAGCAGCTGGATTATCGCATAGATATTATTTAGTTTGTATCTTATGCAGAAATTAATCTGCAATGGAAGTACACCACCACGCACATGACCCCGCAGCACCACATCACAAAAAAAATTGGAAATCTTATTTCTGGGAATTCCTCATGTTGTTCCTCGCAGTATTTTGCGGATTTTTAGCGGAGTATCAGCTGGAGCATAAGATTGAAAGAGACAGAGAAATTCAATACATTGAAAGCCTTATACAAAACTTAAAGGCAGATACCAGCAACTTAACAAGAACAATAAAAAGAAACTATCAAAAAGAAGCTGCATGGGCTTCTTTGCTAAGGCTTGCCACTAAAGACCTTTCAAATCCTGAATTAGAAAAGCAATTCTACAGCGATTTTTTTAAGGGTGCATTTGGGCCATTATTCAGACCCACAGACGCAACGGTAATCCAATTAAAGAATGCCGGCAACTTGAGATTAATTCGAAAAAAAGAGGTAGTGGATAGTATTTTAAGTTATGACTCTCAGAACAGACTTATTACTGATCATAATGAGAGTTTTAGTAAACAAAATGATAAGGTATGGGATGAAGCATTCCCTATAATACAAACTTGGATTTTTGCTGATAGTTTATATGTTGATTTTGAAAACCGTGAAATTCTTTCAAATGATTTACCTGCATTGAATAACAATAAACTTCAAAATCAAATATTCTTTGGCAATTTGACAAGATGTATTCTATATACAAAAGTGAATCGGTCTTATTTGATTCGGCAAAAAGCCAAGGCAGAATCCCTGATTGACTTTTTGCAATCAAAGTATCATATAAAGTAGAAGTTATTAACTGAATTTTTGAAAGAAAACAATCAAAAACAAAACTTGTAAATAATGTCGGAAGAAAGAACTTGGAAAAAACAATTATTCAAATTTTTCCTATTTGTAATAGTTGGATTTGCTGCAGCATTTATTTACCGTCAAATTAAAAATAGCTGATGGAATAAAATAATCAGACTCTATACCCTTTAAAAAAAACAGCATCTTCAACTAATTTAAATAACTAAAACAACCATCATGAAACAACTTTTTATTCTTTTGCTGGTAACTTTTCACATCGTTGTGAATGCACAGTCAAAACCAGCTGGTTTTGATTCAACAGCTTTACCCGCTGCGATAAAATCAGTTACCAAACACAGTATTACTATTAATGGTAAACAAGTAAACTATATAGCTACTGCGGGAGCATTGATTTTAAAAAATGAAAAAAATGAAGGGATCGCTTTGTTTGGTTATACGGCCTATACAAAAGAAGGCGAGAATGATTTGAGTAAACGACCAATAACCTATGCTTATAACGGTGGACCTGGCTCTTCTTCTTTTTGGTTAAATATGGGCATTTTGGGGCCAAAAAGAGCAGTAGTAAATGATCCTGAAAACACACCGCCTCCTCCCTATAGGTCGGAAGACAATATTAATACGGTTTTAGACATCAGCGATCTGGTAATGATTGATCCTGTAGGCACCGGTATCAGCCATGCAATTGGCAAAGCAAAGAATAAAGATTTTTGGGGAGTTGATCAGGATATTAAAAGCGTTAGTCAGTTCATTTATCAATTCACTACAGAAAATAACAGATGGAACTCGCCAAAGTTTTTATTGGGTGAAAGTTATGGAGGAATCCGCTCAGGTGGAGTAGTTAATTATTTACAAGATAAAGGATTGGCTATGAATGGTGTGATCCTTGTTTCTGTATTAATGGATTACCGCACAATTGCATTCCAAACCGGAGATGATCTTCCATATATAGGATATATGCCCACTTACGCAGCTACTGCATGGTATCATAATAAAATAGAAAATAAGCCTGCAGACTTGGAAAGTTATTTAAAAAATGCCAGAGAGTTTGCAATGGGAGAATATGCCAGTGCTTTAATGAAGGGTAGTGCATTAACTGCTTTGGAGAAAGACAAGATGGCAAGTAAAATTGCCACCTTAACAGGATTAAGCAAAGAGTATGTGATAAAAGCTAATCTGCGCTTCAACCCATCGCAGTTCAGACAGGAATTGTTAAGAAGTGAACACATGAATGTAGGAAGATTGGATACAAGATATAAAGGAGTTACACAAAATCTATTGGCCGAAAATGCAAATTTTGATGCGCAAAGTACCTCCGTTTCTCCTGCCTATACTTCAGTATTTCTTGATTACTATTATAACACATTGAAAGTTGATAAAAACTATTATTATCACACATCCGCAGGCGGTACCGAAGGTTTTGAATGGGATTGGAAACATGCAAAAAGTTCAAATTCTCGAGCCATGCCATCACCTCCGCACACTGGCATTGACCTTGCAGAAACGATGAGCCGCAATCCTGATCTAAAAGTGTTGGTGATGCATGGATATTATGACCTGGCGACTCCTTTCTTGGGAATAGAATATACACTAGATCATTTAGGTTTGGAACCGGCTATAAGGAATAATATAAGTTATAAGTATTATCAGGCTGGGCACATGATGTATTTAAACCCTGCATCAGCAGTTACATTTAAAAAAGATATTGCAGCGTTTATTGAAATGGCTACAAAAGGCAAATAGTGAAAGAAGAAAATAACCACCCTGAACAGCAGCTACCAATAACTGATAACAAAGAACCTATAACCGAACAAGATATGGAAGTACACCACCACGCACATGATCCCGCGGCACCACATCACAAAAAAAATTGGAAATCTTATTTCTGGGAATTCCTTATGTTATTCCTGGCTGTGTTCTGCGGATTTTTAGCAGAATACCAGTTGGAGCATAAAATAGAAAGAGACCGGGCAAAAGAACTGGCAAAAAGTTTTTATGAAGAGTTGAAAAATGATTCGGTAAATGTTGCTGAAAAATTTGAGGGTAGAATTAAACAGGAATCAGCTGTACGATTTTTAGTGAATTATTTTAAAGACAGCAGTTTAACCTCTTTATCAAAAGACTTTGTCGTAAATTTTCATTATGGTGTAATGTTCCGATCGCCCTATCTATTTGAAGCCAGAACCGTGGTGCTGGAGCAGTTAAAAAATTCAGGCTCTTTGCGCTATTTCAAAAGCAATGAATTGCAGAAATTAGTGGGTGACCTATCTGTAACCATTTATAATATCAATGACAGACAAGCATTGGAAACTTCTGTAAGGACTGAGTATATCAACCCGTTTGTTGCGGAGCATTATAATTATGATTTCGACCAAACGCTCAACCAATTTGGAGATAAAACCATTTTTGAAAATTTGCTTGCCTACGAAAAAAGCTCCACCACTATCCCGTTTCAGTTTGTAAATAAAGCAACCATTAACCCAGGTCAATTTGCCAATTATTTGAGTTTCTTCACTTTTAACGGCATGCGAGGCACCAGAACCTTGCATTTGAAAAAATATATCGAACTGAATGCACAGTTACTTAAACTGCTACGTAAAGAATATCATCTTAAATAGTTTATGGAAGAAGAAAATAACCACCCTGAACAGCAGATACCAATAACTGATAACAAAGAACCTATAACCGGACAAGATATGGAAGTACACCACCACACACATCCCTCCCACGGAAAAAAAACCTGGAAAGAATATTTCTGGGAATTCTTAATGTTATTCCTCGCTGTGTTCTGCGGATTTTTAGCAGAGTATCAGCTCGAGCATAAGATTGAGAGGGATCGGGAGAAAAGATATATTCAAACTTTTATTGAAGATTTAAAAGTAGATACGGCCAATATTAATGCCAATTTGATTTTTAGAAAAAGAAAAGGCCAACTATTGGATTCTTTAAATGATCTATTAAGTGAACAAAAAATAAAAGGTTATGAAAATGATCTTTATTACTTAGGAAGAACACTGGTTAGAAATAGCCGATTTCAAAGCAATGACCGCACTGTTACACAACTTAAATATTCAGGTTCCTTAAGGCTGATAAGAAATGAAAATGCAGCTGATAGTATTATTACGTATCAGAAACTTGTTGACTTGATTTTATCTAACCAGGAAGATGACCGCATTGAACGAAGAGCTGCAGACCCATTACTTGCAAAAATGTTTAACCCTTTTGTATTTAATAAAATGCTAGACGAGTATAATAATATCAATAAGCCAACTGATAACCCATTATTAAGAACTTATGACCCTTCAGTTCATCAAGATCTTGCATATTGTATTAACCAAATAAAGGGTAGCAATATCATTCTTACTACCAGGTTGAAATTGCTTAAGGAAAAAGCAACAAATACCATTGAGTTTTTACAAAAAGAATACCATCTCGATTAACAGTTTACCATGAGAATCAATATTACTATTCTGTTTTCCCTTTTGTTACTGTTCAACGCGGTTGCACAAACAAAAGCCAATACATATCCATCGCTTGTAGAATTGTGCAAAGAACTTCGCCAGCTGGAACGAACATCTCTCCCAAATGGCGTTCCTGATTACCGCAGCCAAACCATTGCAAAAATGCAGCAAACATTATTGCAGTACAAAACACGCCATGCAAAAATGGACACAACGGGTTGGTCAACGGAGCAAAAGGTAGATTATGTATTGCTACATGCCGAAATGAATGCGCTGGATTACAACTGCCGCATTTTACAACCATGGGTGCGTGACCCAGCTTTTTATGCTATTGTATGGAATGAACAAAGCGACACTCCTGATCATGAAGGCCCTAATAGTTTTTCAGCCATTGAATTATGGAAATACAATTACCCTCTATCAGAAGCTGATGCTACTAAATTGACAACTCAATTAAAAATCATTCCACCTTTATATGAGCAAGCAAAAATAAACCTCAGGGGCAATGCAAAAGATCTATGGACGGCTGGCATCGGTAATATCAAGGACCAGGTAACAATGTTGGATGAACTTGCTGGCAAAACAACAAATAACAGTGCTGAATTAAAAAACGCAATCGCAGCTGCAAAAAATGCAAGTCTTCAACTCATTGCATGGCTTCAAAAACAATTACCATTTAAGACTGGCCCTTCTGGAATCGGAAAAGAAAATTACAACTGGCATTTAAAAAATGTATTGCTAGTTCCTCTCACATGGGATGATGAAGTGATGCTGCTAAAACGTGAGTTAACAAGAGCTTATGCATCGCTACAATTAGAACGAGAACGCAACAAAAATTTACCAGAGCTTACCCCCTTTTCAACTGTTGAACAATACAAAACACAAACAGATGCCTCAGCAACCAAAATGATGCGTTTTTTAAAAGAGAAAAAAGTGCTGCCTGTAAAAGACTATATGGAGCCTGCGCTTCGCAAGCATTTGGGTGATTTCGTTCCTGAGGAAAAAAGAAATTTCTTTGCCAATATCAGCCACCGTGCACCTGCGGTATTGTATTCTCATTCCACCCATTGGTTTGAAGTGGAAGGCCTCACAAAAGAACCACATGCCAGTTTACTGCGCAAAGAGGCATTGCCTTATAATATGTGGATGATGCGTGATGAAGGTTTGGCAACTAGCATGGAAGAAACATTGATGCATGCTGGTATGTGGGATGAAAACCCCAGAGCAAGAGAACTTGTATGGATTATGCTGGCGCAACGCTGTGCAAGAGGATTGGCTTCGTTATATGCACAGGCCAATATGATCAATTATGAAGAAGCAAGAAAATTTCAGGTTGAGTACACGCCCAAAGGTTGGACGGGTGATGAAAGCTTAGTAGGTTTTGAACAACATCTGTATTTGCGTCAACCTGCCTATGGCACTTGTTACGTAACTGGCAAATATCTTATAGAAAAACTCATGATGGACATGGGTCGATTGCAACAAAACAATTTCACCTTGTACAAGTTTTTTGAAAAATTTTATGGGGCAGGAATTATTCCAGTTTCATTAGTGGGTTGGCAGATAACTGGGAATGATGAAGAGATAAAAAAGATTTTGAAGAAATAAAATTTCACAGCTCTATAAAACTATTCATGTTATGAGAAAAATCAGTCTAGTTCTTCTTAGTTTTTTAACTGTCGTACAATTAATAACTGCACAGAAACCCCGTGCAAGAGATATAGGAATTCCTTTTGAGGGAATACCAGGAAAATTCAATGCCATTACTGATGTAAAAGGCGTAAAAGTAGGTTACAGCACCATTATTTCAGGGCAGGGTAAAAACATAAGAGGCAAAGGCCCTGTAAGAACAGGTGTTACTGCTATTTTACCTAGAGGGATGAACAATAATCCTGTTTTTGCAAACTGGTATGCACTCAACGGCAATGGCGAAATGACAGGCACCACCTGGATCACTGAATCAGGTTTTTTAGAAGGTCCGTTAATGATTACCAATACCAATAGTGTGGGTGTGGTTAGAGATGCAGTATTAAAATGGTATGTAAAGAAGGGTTGGTACAAAGATGATTTTTGGTACACTTATCCAGTTGTTGCCGAAACCTATGATGGCTTCTTAAATGATATTTATGGTTTCCATGTTAAAGAAGAAAATGCATATGAAGCATTAGACAGTGCAAAAAGCGGTTTTATTAAAGAAGGCAATGTAGGTGGGGGAACAGGCATGATGTGTTTAGGTTTTAAAGGCGGAACAGGAACTTCTTCAAGAGTAGTAAAAATCAATGACTCTACTTATACCATTGGCGTACTTGTACAATCAAACTTTGGTAATAAAAATAATTTTACCATAGCCGGAGTTCCTATAGGACAAGAATTAAAAGACACAATGAATTATGTATTAAAAGCACCCCCATCTTATCAGCCTGGTGATGGTTCTATTATCGTGGCTTTGGCAACAGACGCCCCATTGCTACCACATCAGTTAAAAAGAATCGCTGCTAGAATTGCCCTCGGAGTTGGTAAAGTTGGAGGTCGTGGGGAAAATGGATCGGGAGATATTTTTATTGCTTTCTCTACTGCAAATCCTACCGCTTTTCAAAGAGAAGAATTTACAAAACTAGATGAACTACCCAACGATTTGATCAATCCGCTTTTTAATGCAACAGTTCAAGCAGTTGAAGAAGCAATAATTAATGCAATGGTTGCAGCAGAAACCTTAGAAGGAATCAATGGAAATAAAGCCTATGCGCTGCCTCATCAATTAGTAATTGATCTATTGAAAAAATATAAAAGGATTAAATGATTAAAGAACAAACCAAACTTTACGGACTTGACCATTTAAGGGCATTGGCTATTTTACTGGTGCTTTTATTTCATTATTTAAATTTTGGCCACCCAGAGTGGGCTGCAATTTTTTCTAATACAGGATGGACAGGTGTAGACCTCTTCTTTGTGTTAAGCGGGTTTTTAATTGCATCACAATTGTTTGCACAAATTAAAAAAGGGAAGATTATTTCATTGAAGGAGTTTTTTTTAAAACGATTGTTCCGTATCATTCCTATTTATCTTTTTATAGTTGCCATCTATTTTTGTATTCCATTTTTTCGGGAAAAAGAGTCACTCCCTCCTCTTTGGAAATTTTTAACTTTCACACAAAACTTTGGATTAAACAGAGCAGCTTATGGCACATTTTCGCATGCATGGTCGCTCTGCGTAGAAGAACATTTTTATTTATTTCTTCCCTTTATTCTTTTGTTCCTTCAATACACCAATAGTTTTAAAAAGGCTTATTGGATCCTTATCTTTTTATTTATAGCAAGTTTGTTATTAAGATTATACAGTTGGCATTATCTCTACCTCCCAAATATCGATTCAATAGAAAAAATTGATTTTTGGGGCATGTATAGCTACTACCCTACCTACAATCGCTTAGATGGCTTATTAGTTGGAGTGAGCATTGCAGGTATTTATCAATTTCTTCCTACATTGTGGCAACGTATTTCAAAGTATGGGAATTGGCTAATAATTATTGGTGTTATTATTCTTGGTCTATGTTTTCAGTTCTGTTCCAAACTCTACGAGTACAATACATCAATTTACGGATACACTATTATTTCAATTGGTTATGGTTTTATGGTAACAGGTGCTTTGAGTCCTTCAAGTTTTTTATTCAGATGGAAATCAAATTTCACTACCCTTATTGCAACTCTCTCCTATGGAATGTATCTTTCTCACAAAGGAATCATACATATGACACAGGTTGTATTTGGTGATTGGGGAATTGATAAAAACTCCAGCCTCATGTTGTTAATCTGTGTGTTACTTTCAATTGCTGCTGCATGGATCTTGCACCTTACTATTGAAAAGCCATTTATGAAATGGAGAGATCTGGTATTAGAAAAAAAGCAAATCAATTAAATATAAAAAAATGAAAGAAATTTTTGAACGAATTATAAGCATCAATACCGATATCATCTGGGTTGTATTGCTCACCGTTTTCTTCACCGTAGAACAAGTCATCAATAATGATTTGTTTAAAATGAAATTGAAACATTTTTTACATGGCATTCCTTTACAGGTATGCTATATGCTCATGAATCTTGGACTGGCATTTTTGGTAGTAATCATTGTTGAATGGATCAACAAGAATGGGATCGGTCTATTCAATATGATTCAAATCCCTTATGCATTAAAAGTCATACTGGGCGTTATTGGTATTGATTTAGTGGCTTACTGGTTTCATCGGTCTTATCATACCATTCCATTATTTTGGCGATTGCACAGAGTGCACCATAGCGACACACATATGGACAGTGCTACATATTTCAGGTTTCACCCATTTGACTGGTTTTTGGAAAATAGCTCAATAATTGTAGCTACAATCCTATTTGGCTTGGATATGAATATCATTGCTTTTGATTTTATTCTTTATTTGCCGTTGTTTATAGCACAGCATACCAGTCTTATTGTCCCTGATTGGTTCGACAAAACGGTTGGGAGAATTATTGTGAGTCCAAATTTCCATAAAATACATCATCACCAGCAACAGGTATTTACAGATTCTAATTACGGGAACATATTTATTATTTGGGATAAATTATTTGGCACTTATAAAACTTTACCTGTGCATGAAATCAAATACGGATTGGAAGAATTTGATTCAGCAGAGCGGCAAAGTTTTTGGTTTTTATTGAAAAGCCCGTTTATGAATCTCAATGCAAACAATAATAAAGGAGATGGGAAGCAATAAAAACAATCAAGATGCAACTATCAATACCAAAGTCATTATTGCAGGCATGGTATTCTTATTTGTCATTTTGCAAATAGGTTTTCATCCCACCTATATTCAATACTTTCCTTCTTTCGAAAAATTCACCTGGCTGCATCATGTTCATGGGGCACTAATGGTTTCCTGGATCATACTGTTGGTTTTGCAACCTATACTCATACACAAAGGAAAACTGCAAGCTCATCGTTTTGCTGGAAAGCTATCATACATCATTGCACCTTTGATGATTCTTTCTATGTTTTTGGTTTTACGATTCACTTACCATAAACATATTTTGGAAACTTCAATGCAAGAAGAATTGTCCAATCAGGCTCCTATCATCATGCAATTGTTCAGTTTTACTATATTATATTCATTAGCCATTATTTACAGAAAGCAAACCTATTATCACATGCGGTTTATGATCGGAACAGCACTGTTGATGATGATTCCAATAGTGGGTAGGATATTTTTTGAATATTTTGGAGCAACAGTTTGGTATGATCTCTACCTGGTTGTTGGCCTTTCAATCATTTTATTATTGAATGATATCCGAAATAAACAAAACTGGAAACCTTACGCTATTGTTAATGGAGTTCTATTGAGTATTCTTTTGGTGTATCTATTTCGCAATACTGATGCATCGCATTCGGTTGGGCAATTTTGGGCAAATAACTTTTATTAAACTACCATTTATGCAACGCAGAAATTTTATCAAACAATCATCCCTCACTGCAATTGGCATTGGCGTTTTTGGTTCATTAATCGCTAACAATAAAAACGCTGTTACCAGTTTAACTGTTAACGGCAAACGAATTGAAAGCCGCATTTTTGAACTCGCAAAATTTGGAGTAGATGAAAAAGGGCGTGGATACAGGGTTGCATATACCAATGGCGATATTGAAGGCCGTGCATGGTTTATGGATTTGATGAAAAAAGCAGGGCTCAATCCTACAATTGATGCAGCAGGAAATATCATCGGCAAACGGAACGGAAAAAATGCTTCTCTCAAACCCATTGCATTTGGTTCGCATATTGATATGGTTCCCGACGGAGGCAACTACGATGGCACACTCGGTTCTATAGGAGCATTAGAACTAATCGAGATAATGAATGAAAACAATTTTGTAACAGAGCACCCTTTAGAACTGATCATCTTCGGCAATGAAGAAGGCGGGACCATTGGCAGTAAAGCAATGGTGGGTGATATTTCAAGCGATGGTTTAAAACAAAAAAGCCAGAGTGGTTTAACAATGGCAGAAGGCATCAAAGCTATTGGTGGCAATCCTGACAATATTCAATCTTGTATTCGCAAAAAAGGAGACATACATGCATGGGTGGAATTACATATTGAACAGGGTGGCATTTTAGAAAAAGAAAAAATACAAATAGGTGTAGTAGAAGGCATTGTAGGCATTGTTCATTGGGAAGTTATTGTTGAAGGCTTTGCCAATCATGCCGGCGCTACACAAATGAATATGCGACAGGATGCATTATTGGCCGCTTCCAAATTTATTGTTGCAGTAAATGAAGTGATCACCAGCGTAAAAGGAACTCAGGTAGGTACCGTTGGGAAAATTGCAGTTCAACCAGGAGCTTATAATGTTATACCAGGCAAAGTAGTTTTAGGCTTGGAGATTCGTGATTTATCTGCCAATAAAATTGAAATGCTTTTTAAGGAAATTGAAAAACGTGCAGCAAGCATAGCTACTTCAAGCAAAACAACCATCAAATTTGAACGGCAGGCCAATGAATCGAAACCTGCATTAACCGATAAAGGGCTTCAGCAAATAATCTATTCAACTGCTAAATCCCTTGGCTTTAGCACTAAGTTGATGCAAAGTGGCGCAGGGCATGACTCTCAACATATTGCAGCAATAGCCCCATCAGCAATGATCTTTATCCCAAGTGTGGGCGGCATCAGTCATTCTCCTAAAGAATTTTCAACTGCAAAAGATATGGCCAATGGAGCGAATGTATTGTTGCAGACGATTTTGAAAATTGATAAAGGTTAAGCAATAAATAATATCTTTCACAAACAAATCACTCAACTAATTCCAATGATCAAAAAAAATACACTTAAGTTTAGTTTAATCCTTTCGATTGTTTTTTTGTTGCTCCTCTCCAATGCTTCCTTTGCTCAAAGGCCCAGCTTTCAAAGGCTTTCATATAGAACAGAATTGATGCGTGAGTATGAAAAATATTTTGAGGAAAACAAAGAACAACATTTAAAAGAATTCATTGATCTGGTTTCTATTCCAAGTATATCTTCTATACCATCCAATAAAGCAGATGTAAAAAAAGCAGCAGAATGGATTGTGAAAAAATTACAATCCATAGGCATGACCAGTGCTATGGAAATTCCTACAGCAGGTAATCCCATTGTATTTGGCAGTTGGGATAAAGCTCCGGGCAAACCAACAGTATTGATTTATGCGCATTATGATATTCAGCCAGTAAAAGATTCAGAATGGGATATTCCACCATTTGAACCTAAAGTAGTTGATGGAAAAATAATGGGACGTGGTGCAAGCGATGATAAGAGTGGAGTGATGATTCCTATTTGGGCTGTCGAAGCCATGTTAAAAAAAGATGGTAAACTTCCGGTGAATGTAAAATTTATGTTTGAAGGAGAAGAAGAAATTGGAAGTACTCATTTTCATGATTTTTTAGTGAAAAATAAAGAGCTTTTAAAAGCTGACTTTGCATTGAATGCAGATGGCGGGCAAGCAGGCGAATATACCCCTTCCATTGTGATGAGTTTGAGAGGGGCTGTTACCATGGAGTTTGGTGTAAAAACAGCCAATATTGATGGGCACTCCGGTGAGTATGGCGGAAAGACTCCCAATTCAGCAGTTATTTTATCACAAATAATTAGTTCCTTTTATACCAAAGAAGGAAATGTAGCCGTGGCAGGATTTTATGATAAAGTAATTCCTTTAACGGCTGCAGAAAAAAATAAGTTGAAACAAGTTCCTTACGATCCTGCAAAAGACATGCAATTTCTAGGAACTACTGCCGAAGTGGGCGACCCAAAATATTTACCACTGGAAAGAATCTGGTATAGACCAACATTGGAAATTACGGGTATACAAGGTGGATATACTGCTGCAGAAGGGAGTTCCAATATTGTTCCTAGCAATGCATTTGCAAGAATTACTTGCCGATTGGTAAACAATCAAACAGGAGCTGAAATTATTGAACTGATCAAAAAACATATCGCTAAAAATACACCTGCTGGCGCAAGCATTAGTTATAAACCATCCAATGGTGCTTTTGCAAGGCCAATGAAATTTCCGTCAGACACGAAGGCATTTAAATATGTATCTAAAGCTTTAGTAGATTATTATGGCAGAGAACCTATTCAAAATGCAACAGGCGGAAGCGTTGGTGCATTAGTAGAAATAAAAGAACAACTGGGTTTATTTGCATACTCACTAGGATTTCAACAACCCGACGAAAAATGGCATGGGGCTAATGAATTTTTAAGAGTATCCAGTATTAGCAAAGGACAAATGATTTATTGTTATTACTTGAACCAGCTTAGTATTAATGAATCAAAATAGTCAACCAAAAAATTATCTTTAATCCATGGAAGTACATCACCACACGCATCATCCCAAAAAATGGAAGGAATATTTCTGGGAATTTTTTATGCTATTCTTAGCTGTATTTTGCGGCTTCTTGGCCGAATATCAATTAGAGCATAAAATTGAAAGAGACCGTTTAAAAAAGTATATGCACGATTTAGTAGAGAATTTAAAATATGATATTGAAAGAGTAGACAGAAATGCCCCAATTAATAAAGAACTTAAAACAGATTGCGACTCTCTCAGAATTGAAATTAATAAAGCAATTGCAGGCCAGAAAAATACCAATCAGTTATATTATTTTCATTTTAAAAAATCTTCTCCAGGCTTAGTTGCATATAATAAATCCGCTATCACACAACTAAAAAGTTCCGGTCAATTGCGTTTAGTAAAGAACGACTCTTTACTAAAAAAAATGCAAGATTATTATGAGCGATTATTATTTGCGTCAGAAGTTTATAGAGAAACACTCGAGAAAGAATCGGATAAACTAAACATAATTTCGAATCAAATATTTAGTACTACATCATTAAAATTTATTGATACTATTTCAGATACCATCAGCCCAATCCTCGTAAATGATTTTAAAAACGATCTGTCGGCACTATTGAATAATCAGCAAATTCAATTATTGAATAGTGATAAAATCACTTTAGAAAAATTCCATAATGCATTGTTTTCTTTTGAAATAGCTGTAGTCAATTACAATCGATTTTTATACTTATCTCAAAAAAATGCTCGTCAATTGATTGCTCAGATAAATCAAGAGTACGGCTTCAAAGAATGACCCCAAAAAGAAGGTTCATTTTTTAAATTTCTAAATAATTATACATTTTATTAGATATTTTCTAAAATAATGGATAAATCGTATTTTATTATTCTATAATTACGCTTTTTTTTGTAATTTCCATCAGATTGCCTGCCAGCTTATTATTTCACGATTAATTCGGTGCTATGATGAATTCCGTAATGGATGGAGGTTTGTATAATCCAGAGTTTGAACACGATGCATGTGGCATAGGCTTTGTTGCCAATATTAAAGGCCATAAATCTCACCAACATATTGCAGATGCTTTAACTGTGTTAGAAAACATGGAACACAGAGGAGCTTGTGGTTGCGAAAACAATACAGGCGATGGCGCAGGTATTCTTTTTCAAATTCCGCATGAATTCTTTTTTGATGAATGTATCAAACTAGGCATTCATCTCCCTAGCTATGGCAAATATGGGGTTGGAATGATCTTCTTTCCAAAATCTATAGGATTAAGAGAAGAGTGTAGAGATATATTTAATAGAGCAGCAGAAAAACTCGGCCTCGAAATTTTAGTCTACCGAAAAGTACCTGTCAATAAAAATGATATCGGCCCTTCTGCCCTATCCGTTGAACCTTGTATGGAGCAAGTGTTTATCGGATGCCCCGATTCAATCACCAATACCATCGATTTCGAAAGAAAATTATTTATTCTTCGCAATTATGCTACACATACCATCAACAATAGTACGCGCAAAGATGATATCGGATTTTACATGGCATCATTGTCTGCAAAAACGATCATTTATAAAGGACAACTAACCAGCATGCAAGTGCGTAATTATTTTCCTGACTTAAATGACAAGCGTGTTGTTTCTGCATTTGGTTTGGTCCATTCACGTTTTGCTACAAACACATTCCCTTCTTGGAAATTAGCCCAACCGTTCAGGTACATGGCACATAATGGAGAGATCAATACCCTTCAAGGAAATCTTAACTGGCTACGCTCCAGCGAAAAAGGATTTACTACGCCACATTTTTCTAAAGAAGAACTGGAAATGATCTTACCGATCGTTACTGGAGGTCAATCAGATTCTGCATGTTTAGACAACATGATAGAGTTACTTACCCTTACTGGAAGATCTTTACCACATGTAATGATGATGCTGATTCCAGAAGCATGGGATGGCAATGCAGATATGGATCCTGTTAAAAAAGCATTTTATGAATATCATGCTTGCATGATCGAACCATGGGATGGCCCTGCATCTATTTCTTTCACCGATGGAAATATGATTGGCGCCACATTAGACAGAAATGGATTAAGACCATCCAGGTATATAGTTACACACGACGATCGAGTAATAATGGCATCTGAAACAGGAGTGCTTCCAATTGATCCAGCGAATGTAAAAGAAAAAGGAAGGCTTCAACCCGGCAAAATGTTCGTGGTTGATATGGCGCAGGGAAGAATTATCAGTGATGAAGAATTGAAGCAAACCATCTGTTCTCAAAAACCTTATGCAGACTGGCTCAATAAATACAAAATCAGATTAGAAGAATTACCTGAACCGCGAGTAATGTTTACGCATTTAGAACACGATCAGGTATTTAAATACCAAAAAGCATTTGGATATTCTACAGAAGATTTAGATACCATCATTGCGCCAATGGCATTGGATGGAAAAGAACCGATCGGCTCCATGGGCAACGACACTCCATTGGCAGTGCTCAGCGATCAACCACAACATTTAAGTGCATACTTTAAGCAACTATTTGCACAAGTGACCAATCCACCTATTGATCCAATCAGAGAAAGAATGGTCATGTCGCTTGCAACTTTCGCAGGAAGCAACGGTAATTTATTGATAGAAGACCCAATGGCTTGTCATAGTGTTGCACTCAAACAACCCATACTCAATAATCATGAGCTGGAAAAAATACGCAGTATCGATACGGGCGTGTTTCAAGCAAAAACTTTACAAACTTATTTTAGAGCAGATGGAAAACCCGGTTCATTAAAAGCGGGCTTAGATCGTTTGTGCAGGTATGCTGTAGACGCCGTTCAAGATGGATTTGAAGTGATCATTTTAACGGATAGAGCCATAGATTCGGACCATGCTCCAATCCCTTCTCTATTAGCCACTGCAGCAGTGCATCATCATCTCATTAAAAAAGGATATCGCGGTCAGGTAGGATTAATTGTTGAAGCAGGAGATGTTTGGGAAGTACATCATTTTGCATGTATCGTTGGATTTGGTGCAACTGCAATCAACCCTTATTTAGCACTCTCTTCTATCCGCGACATGAAGCTTAGCGGAAAATTACAAACCAATTTAGATGCAGAGCAATTAAAAAAGAATTATATCAAAGCAGTGAATGAAGGCTTGCTCAAAGTATTTTCTAAAATGGGTATTTCAACTTTGCAATCTTATCAAGGTGCGCAAATTTTTGAAATCATTGGCATCAACAAATCAGTTGTAGATATTTATTTTACCGGAGCAACTTCCAGAATTGAAGGAATGGGCTTAGATGAAATTGCCCGTGAAACATTGACTAAACATTTTTTTGCATTTAGTAAAAAAGACAAGCCTGTAGATCGTTTACCAGTAGGCGGCGTATATCAATGGAAAAGAAAAGGTGAATTTCATTTATTCAACCCGCAAACAATTCATCTGTTACAAGATGCTACAAAAAGAAATGATTACAGCACTTTCAAAAAATACTCATCAGTTATAAATGAACAAAGTGAAAGAGCCTGTACTTTAAGAAGTCAATTTGAATTTGTAAAAAATCGCCCTTCCATTTCAATAGACGAAGTAGAGCCGGCAGAAAATATTTACAAACGTTTTGCAACAGGCGCCATGTCATTCGGTTCTGTTTCATGGGAAGCGCATACTACACTAGCCATTGCCATGAATCGATTGGGCGGAAAAAGCAATACAGGCGAAGGTGGTGAAGACGAAATTAGATACACTCCATTACCCAATGGAGATTCTATGCGCTCTGCGATTAAACAAGTTGCATCAGCAAGATTTGGCGTAACTGCTTTGTATTTATCAGAAGCAGATGAATTACAAATTAAAATGGCGCAGGGTGCCAAGCCTGGAGAAGGTGGTCAATTGCCTGGCTATAAAGTAGATGAATGGATCGGAAAGACCAGACATGCCACTCCTGGTGTTGGATTAATTTCTCCACCACCCCATCATGATATTTATTCGATCGAAGATTTAGCTCAATTGATTTTTGATTTAAAAAATGCCAACCGAGCTGCACGCATTAATGTAAAACTGGTTTCTAAAGCTGGTGTTGGAACAATTGCAGCAGGTGTTGTAAAAGCAAAAGCAGATGTAGTGTTAATTGCCGGACACGATGGTGGTACAGGAGCTTCTCCAATCAGTTCTGTAAAACATGCGGGACTACCATGGGAATTAGGATTGGCGGAAACCCATCAAACACTGGTAAAAAATAAATTGAGAAGCAGGGTTGTTGTGCAAGCAGATGGTCAAATGAAAACGGGAAGAGATATTGCCATTGCTGCACTACTCGGCGCAGAAGAATGGGGTGTTGCAACAGCTGCATTAATTGTTGAAGGATGCATCATGATGCGTAAATGCCATTTAAATACTTGCCCGGTGGGTGTTGCTACACAAGATGAAACTTTACGCAAAAGATTTACAGGCGACCCCAACCATGTAGTTAATTTTTTCAAATTCATTACACAAGAATTAAGGGAGATCATGGCTGATTTGGGTTACAGAACGGTCAATGAAATGATTGGTCAATCAGATAACCTGATTCAAAAATCAGATTCAACACATTGGAAGTATAAAAACTTAGACCTTTCTAAAGTTTTGTTCAAAGAACCCGACTCATTGTATACTGGATTATTCAAGCAAGAAGAACAAGACCATGGTATTGCCGAAGTGTTGGATTGGCAATTATTGAAAGTGGCCGAGCAAGCAATTGCGAAACAGTCTGATGTATTTGCAGCATTTGATATTAAAAATACAGACAGAACAGTGGGCACCATTGTATCTAATGAAATCACCAAAATATACAAGAGTGAAGGATTAGCTAAAGACAGTATTCATTTTAAATTCACTGGAACCGCTGGCCAAAGTTTTGGCGCTTTTAATACCAAAGGAATTAAATTAGAATTAGAAGGCGATGCCAATGATTATTTTGGAAAAGGATTGAGTGGAGCAACTTTAATTGTTTACCCATCTGCTACTGCCAATTTTATTGCAGAAAATAATAGCATCATCGGAAATGTAGCATTGTATGGAGCTACTTCTGGAGAAGCTTTCATCAGAGGAAAAGCAGGAGAACGTTTTGCTGTTCGTAATTCTGGCGCTACTGTGGTTACTGAAGGCGTTGGCGACCATGGTTGTGAGTACATGACTGGCGGCATTGCAGTAATACTAGGCGATACAGGCAGAAATTTTGCTGCTGGTATGAGTGGTGGCATTGCATATATATATGATGTTAAAAATGAGTTTGCCAATAAGTGCAATATGGAAATGGTTGAGTTAGATCCTATTGAAGAATCGGATGCTTTAGTGTTACAACAGTTAATTACCAAGCATGCTGCTTTCACCAAGAGTGCAGTTGCTCAATTTATTTTAGCTGATTTTGATAATCAATTGAAAAACTTTATTAAAGTATTTCCATCTGATTATAAAAAAGTGTTACAAAAAGCCACGCATAAAGAATTAAGAGATAAGAATTAAGAGATATGAGATACAATTTGGAGTTTATACCAATAATTAAAAACTTATAACTTATAATGGGAAAAACAACCGGATTTTTAGAATTTAATAGAACGCTGCCAGATAAGCGTTCCCCCAATGAAAGAGTAAACGACTACAAAGAATTTGTAGAAAGATTACCCGATCAAACACTCAATCAACAAGCTGCAAGATGCATGAATTGTGGGGTTCCCTTTTGTCATAGCGGATGTCCATTAGGAAATATTATTCCTGAATTTAATGATGCTGTTTATCGTCAGAGCTGGGAAGAAGCCTATGAAATTTTATCAGCCACTAATAATTTTCCTGAGTTCACTGGAAGAATATGTCCTGCACCATGCGAAGCTGCTTGTGTATTAGGCATCAATCAACCAGCAGTAACCATTGAAGAAATTGAAAAACACATCATTGAAATTGCTTTCGACAAAGGTTTTGTTCAAGCAAAAAAACCCAATCTAAGAACAGGAAAGAAAATTGCTGTGGTTGGTTCTGGACCTGCAGGATTAGCGGCCGCTGCTCAATTAAATTATGCTGGCCATAGTGTAACCGTATTTGAAAGAGATGATGCAATTGGTGGTTTATTGAGATATGGCATACCTGATTTTAAATTAGAAAAATGGGTGATTGATAGAAGAATACAATTAATGGAAGAAGAAGGAATTGTTTTCAAGTGCAATGCCAATGTGGGAGTAACTATTTCAATCAATGATCTATTGAGAGAAAACAATGCTATTGTTTTAGCAGGCGGATCAACCGTACCCAGAGATTTACCCATCGAAGGCAGGAGCTTAAAGGGGGTGCATTTTGCGATGGAATTTTTGAAACAACAAAACAAAAGAGTTGCCAACATTTCTTTCTCAGAAGACAATATTATAGCAACAGGAAAACATGTTGTTGTAATTGGCGGCGGAGATACAGGAAGTGATTGTGTAGGCACTTCTAACCGTCATGGTGCAGCATCGGTAACACAATTTGAATTAATGCCCAAACCTCCAGAACAAAGAACAGCCAATATGCCCTGGCCACAATATCCCATGTTGCTGAAAACTACTTCTTCCCACGAAGAAGGGGCAAATAGACAATGGGCAGTTGCTACCAAAAAATTCATTGGCAATGAATCGGGCCAATTAATTGCTTTAGAAATAGTTGACCTCGAATGGAAAATTGGAAGCGATGGAAGAACGGCAGGTTTTGAAGAGATCAAAGGCTCTGAAAGAACCATTCCATGCGATCTGGCATTTTTAGCTATGGGTTTCTTACATGCTCAACACCAGGGATTGATTCAACAAATGGAAGTGGAATTAGACGAAAGGGGCAATGTAAGGGCATCTGAAAAAAACTATCAAACCAATATTCAGAAAGTTTTTACTGCCGGGGATATGAGAAGGGGACAATCACTGGTAGTATGGGCCATCAGCGAAGGAAGGGAATCTGCCCGTAAAGTAGATGAATTCTTAACAGGTACTTCCATACTAGAATCTAAAGATTCGAGCTATTTAGTGAATAATTAATACATATAATTATTTTATATACAATTAAAAGTCGAGCCATTTTAACTCGACTTTTTTCATGGAGAACAATACAGACAATCATTCTAAAAGGATTAATGATTGAAAACTTATTAACATTACAATTATTTATATTTGATTTTATTTAACATTTTATCAAAATATTTAACTAATTTAGATTTATTATATTGTATTACTTTAATTTTTAATGTTTAATTATGCCGAAATCAAAAGCAAAACAACTCGCCCCTTTTTTAGTGCTTATGGCCGTTGCCATTGGAGCCATATTTATTCCTTCATTGCCCAATTTTGATGACGGAGGTAAAATGTATAACGCTGCAGACATTGCCTGGATTATTGTAGCCACTGCACTCGTTTTTCTAATGACTCCTGGTTTGGCTTTTTTCTATGGCGGTATGGTACATCGCAAGAATGTGATCTCTACCATGATCAAAAGTGTTGTTGCTGCTGGTGTAGTAAGTATTCTTTGGGTATTTATTGGTTATAGCCTCTGTTTTGGCGAATCAATCGGAGGTTTTATTGGCAACCCATTCACCCATGTATTCTTTAAAGGAATTACCAGCGGAGCTCCCTGGAGTTTAGCACCTACTATTCCACTAGGGCTATTTGCTTTGTTCCAATTAATGTTTGCAATTATTACTCCAGGTCTAGTAGTTGGAGCTGTTGCAGAAAGAATCCGATTTACTGCTTATATTTTATTCATCGCCTTGTTTAGCATTTTAGTTTACGCACCCATTGCACATTGGACCTGGCATCCTGAAGGGTTCTTATTTAAAATGGGCGCATTGGATTTTGCTGGCGGAACTGTTGTACATATTTCTGCTGGTTGTGCTGCATTAGCCGGAGCCCTGGTATTAAAGCGCAGACAATCACATATAGAAAATAGAGAAATACCTCCTGCAAATATTCCTTATGTATTAATTGGAACTGGCTTATTATGGTTTGGCTGGTTTGGATTTAATGCTGGTTCAGCATTAGGTGCTAATGCATTGGCCGTTTCAGCTTTTGCTACCACCAATACAGCTGCCGCTGCTGCGGGTTGCTCTTGGATGTTCTTTGATGTAATTCGAGGCAAAAAACCTTCTGTGTTAGGATTCTGTATTGGAGCTGTAGTAGGCCTAGTAGCCATTACACCTGCTGCAGGTTTTGTTGCAATTCCACAAAGTATTTTCATTGGATTTGTTGCTGCAATCATTTCCAACTTAGCCGTTCATTATAAAAGTAAATCTACTTTGGATGATACTTTAGATGTATTTCCCTGCCATGGTGTAGGTGGAATGGTTGGAATGTTAATGACTGGCATATTTGCAACTAAAACGGTGAATGGAGCTGGTGCCGATGGATTATTATACGGAAACGGTGCATTCTTCTTTACGCAAGTAAAAGCCTTGGTTATTGTTGTAGGTTACAGCTTTATAGTTTCTTACGCTATTTTTAAATTTATCGATCTGGTTCTTCCTTTGAGAGTAAGTTCTGAAGAAGAAGAGCAAGGACTTGATGCTTCTCAACACAATGAAAAATACGGAAGAACTCCTCAAGTAGCATAGTAATTTTTGCTTCAAAAAAAATAAGGTACAGCCATTGCATAAACCTCTGAACAGGTTTAAAGGCTGTACCCATTTGTTAATCATAAAACCAATACAATGTTAAAGAAAATTTTAACTGCATCTATCAGTGTGTTCTCTTTTTTAGCTACTGATGCTCAAACAGATTCAACAAAAAAGACAAGCACCACGTTTTCGGGATTTGTAGATGCTTATTACCGGTATAGTTTTTCTGACGCTCCAGGTAAAACCAATAATTTAACCAGTTTTACCAATGCACAAAATGATTTTGAATTAGGAATGGCTTCTATTAGAATAGATCATTCATTCGGTAAAGTTTCTGCTACTGCAGACCTGGGTTTTGGAAGAAGGGCTCAGGAATTCTCCTATAATGATGTTGGGTCATTGGCAAGTGTAAAACAATTGTTTGTCACGTATGCCCCCTCCGATAAAGTAAAATTTACTTTTGGTAAATGGGCAACACATATTGGCTATGAACTGGTAGATCCGATAGGTAATAGAAACTATAGTATGTCTTATGGTTTCTCCTATGGCCCATTTTTCCATACTGGAATTAGAACAGATATATCTTTAGGTGGCAAATCTGCTTTCATGGTAGGAGTAGCCAATACAACTGATTATTCCACTACTGCAAACCCAACTAAATTTGTATTAGCACAATTCAGCACCGGCACAAATGATGATAAAATAAAAGCCTATTTTAATTTTCAAGGAGGTGGTGGGGTAACTCAATTCAATATAGTTGCTACTGCTGCATTGTCTAACAAATGGAGTATGGCTTATGATGGAAGTATCCAAACAACAAAAGTAAATGGAGAAAGTTCCAATTGGAAAAGCAATGCCCTCTATTTGAACTTTGACCCAACCAGTAAATTTGGTCTTACATTGAGAGGTGATTATTTTAATGATAGAAAAATCAATCCGGTTATTGGTGGAAACATGTTTGCTGCAACCCTATCAGCAAATATTAAAATTGACCGCCTGACCATCATTCCAGAAATAAGATCAGACAGTGGTGATCAAATGCTTTTTTCTAAAGGTGATGGATCTACAACCAAAACTGTTGGCTCATTTATTTTTGCAGCAGTATATAAATTTTAAACAGAGAAATGGAAGGTTAGAAACCCTGTAACACATGTTACGGGGTTTTTTTGGCAGGTATTCAACTGTTTTATACCTTGAATGCCTCAAATGAAACTATTAATTCGATTTCTGCAGTTTATATACTCGATCTATGCATTTGCCACATTTATTCTTGCAATGCTGCTGGTATTTCCTTTCATCATGCTATCCATTCCTTTTGGTAAAATAAGAGGCGGCAATTTGGTTTATTTTTTCTGTAAAGTTTGGGCAAGAATCTGGTATATACTCATTGGCATTCAACACGGCGAGATATATGAAAGTCCGCATGACCGATCTAAACAATACATATTTGTTGCAAACCATATTTCTTATTTGGATATCCCACCCATTGTTTTGTGCATGCATCAGCCTTTTAGAGCATTGGGCAAGTACGAAATGGTAAAAGTTCCCATATTTGGATGGATCTACAGAGCTGCGGTAGTTTTAGTGAATCGAAAAAATATGGAGGCAAGAGCTAAAAGTATTCGTGCATTAAAAGCAGCCATCAAAAGCAATGTCTCTATTTTCATCTTCCCTGAAGGCACATTTAATGAAACAAGAGGCCCATTGAAAGATTTTTATGATGGCGCTTTCAAAATAGCCATAGAAACCCAAACACCCATAAAGCCTATACTTTTTGTTGATACCCTGAAAAGGCTGCATTACAGAAGTATGTTTGAATTAACACCAGGCATGAATAGAGCCGTTTATTTAGCAGAAATACCTGTTGATGGCCTTACAGACAAAGATTTGCCTGAACTTAAAAAACAGGTATATCGTTTAATGGAAGAAGGCTTGAAACGATATATTCAATATCCCACTCCATAAGTGTATTTTTGAAAAAAATGAATCCTTGTTTGTAGAAGTAATCATACCGCTTGCTTTACCTAAAAATTATACCTGGTCGGTACCAGATAATTTTAAAGATGCTATTCAACCAGGCATTCGTGTTGAGGTAGCCCTTCGGAAAAACAAAAAATATGCAGGTATAGTAAAAAAAATATTGACTTCAATACCCAACGATTTTAAACCATCTCCGATCATCAATGTACTGGATGAACTTCCGCTGATTCATGCACAGCAATTAGCATTCTGGGAATGGATTGCCAATTATTATATGTGCAGTGAGGGCGAAGTAATGCAGGCAGCCATTCCTGCCAATTTAAAATTATCCAGCGAAAGCATACTTCAGTGGAATGAAGAAAGAAGTTTGGACTTTAGCGATCTATCAGACAATGAATTCATTGTTGCCGAAGCATTGGAAATAAAAAAAGAGTTGCGTTTAAGTGAGGTTCAGCAATTGCTGGATATCAACAACACTTATCCTGTAATTAAAAAACTAATTGAAAAAGGAGTCTGCTTTATTTGGGAAGAGTTGAAAGAAAAATACAAACAAAAAATAACTTCCTATATTTTATTGCACCCAGCTTATCATAGCGAAGAAAAAATTGAATCACTGCTGAACAATTTTGGGAAAGCACCTAAACAAATGGAGTTGCTGCTGGCCTATTTACATTTTAAACAAACCGAAGGCGAGGTAACACAGTCAGCATTGCTGAAAAAAGCCAATGCTTCACTGGCTCAACTGAAAGGGCTTGTAGAAAAAGGTGTTTTAATTATTGAGAAAAGAAACACAGACAGGTTGCCCAATCTTTCCAAAGAAATTGCTGTGGATTTTTCTTTATCAGCAGCACAAGAAATTGCGCTGGAAAGTATTAACACCCAACTAGAAAAAAAATCGGTATGCTTATTACACGGAGTTACATCCAGCGGTAAAACCCAGATCTATATAAAATTAATCGAGCAGCAATTACTCCAACAGAAACAAGTACTTTATTTATTACCAGAAATAGCATTGACTGCACAAATGATTCGTCGCTTACAAAAAAGCCTGGGCGGTCATATTGCGATTTATCATTCTAAATTTAATCCCAACGAAAGAGTAGAGATCTGGAATAAAATAAAATCTGGTGAAACCAAAGTTGTATTGGGTGCCAGATCTGCGCTATTCCTTCCTTTTAAAGAATTGGGCCTTATTATTTGCGACGAAGAACACGATGCTTCTTACAAACAACAAGACCCTGCGCCAAGATACCATTGCAGAGACGCTGCTATCTATTACGCTTCCTTATTCAATGCCAAAGTATTATTAGGAAGCGCCACCCCTTCCATAGAAACTTATTACAATGCCCAGCAAGAAAAATATGGATTGGTTACACTAACTGAACGTTATGGAGATGTTGCCATGCCAACAATAGAACTAATAGATCTTAAAAAGACCTCATTGGCCAACAAAACGAAAAGTCCATTATCACCACAATTGCTTTCTTCTATCGAAGCAACCTTAGCAATCAACAAACAAATTATTTTATTTCAGAATAGAAGAGGATATTCTCCTTACATGATTTGCGATACATGTGGCTGGATTCCCCATTGCCAGCATTGTGATGTTACCCTCACCTACCATAAAGCAAAAAATAAACTAAGCTGTCATTATTGTGGAACCACTTATCCGGTAATTCAAACATGTGCTGCATGCGGAAGTCATCATTTTATTCAAAAGAATTTTGGGACTGAAAAAATTGAAGAACTGGTAGCAGAATCTTTTCCGGATGCAAAAATTGCCAGAATGGATTATGATAGTGTAAAAGGAAAACATGACCACGATACCTTGATCCATTTATTTGAACAACACAGAATTGATATTTTAGTAGGTACTCAAATGGTAGTGAAAGGATTGGATTTTGAGAATGTTAGTCTGGTAGGAATAATTGATGCAGATGGCATTTTAAATTTTACGGACTTTAGGGTGAATGAAAGGGCTTATCAATTGATGGAACAGGTAAGTGGCCGATCAGGGAGAAAAGATGGCAATGGAAAAGTAATGGTTCAGGTGAGCAATATCCATCATCCGGTTTTACAATTTGTGAAAGAACACAATTACAAGGATTTATTTCAATTTGAAATTGACAATAGAAAACATTTTGACTATCCTCCATTTACAAGATTGATTCAAGTAACGTTTAAACACAAGGAAAAACATATTGCCGAAGAAGCTGCCAATATATTTACACAAGGCCTTAAAAACCCCTATGGTTCAATGATTAATGGCCCTTCGCAACCAATTGTTGATAGGGTTAGAAATCAATACATATGGGAGATATTAATTAAATTGCCCAAAGACGCTGCCTATTTATTACAATGTAAAAAAGCAATCCATCAACAAATGGTGATTGTTCAAAGCAATAAAAGATATAGATCAGTTCATATTATTCCAAACATTGATCCTGTTTATTAGATAGACATGAAAATTGAGCAAAATCATTCCTTACAACCATACAATAGTTTTGGCATTGAAATATCTTCCAGGTATTTCGCCTCATTTAATTCAATTGAATCCTTAGAAGAAATTATTGAGCATCAACAAAAATCATCAGACCCATTGCTGATTTTAGGTGGCGGCAGTAATATATTATTTACCAAAAACTTTGATGGCTGGGTAATTAAAAATGATTTAAAAGGAATTGATGTAATTAAAACAGACGATTCATTTATTTATGTGAAAGCCATGGCTGGAGAAAACTGGCATCAATTGGTTTTACATTGTGTTGAAAATGGATATGCAGGAATGGAGAACCTAAGCTTAATACCTGGCAATGTTGGGGCCTCCCCCATGCAAAATATTGGTGCATATGGAGTAGAAATAAAAGATATTTTTTATGAGTTAGAAGCTTATCATATTGCTGATAAAAAAATAGTCCGATTTAGCAATAAAGATTGTGCATTTGGTTATCGGGAAAGTGTTTTTAAACGAGCATTTAAAAATCAATACATTATTTTGAGTGTTACTTATCAATTAAGAAAAGAACCAATCTACAATACCAGCTATGGTGCCATCGAGCAAGAATTAGCAGCTATGAAAATTAGCAGCCTTTCTATCAAAGCCATTTCAGATGCGGTTATCAATATTAGAAGCAGCAAATTACCAGATCCCAAAAAAATAGGTAATGCAGGAAGTTTTTTCAAGAACCCTGTAATACCTACCAATCAATTTGATCTGCTCAAAAAATCTTTCCCTGAGTTGCCAGGATATGCGAATGAGGAAGCTATGAAAGTACCCGCAGGATGGTTGATTGAACAATGTGGATGGAAAGGTTTTAGAAAAGCAGATGCAGGTTGCTATGATAAACAAGCATTGGTATTGGTCAATTATGGCAATGCTAAAGGTGTCGATATATATGAACTTTCTTCTACTATTATAGATTCAGTGCAAGCAAAATTTGGAATTAGTCTTGAGCGCGAAGTGAATATTATTTAAGAACTGTCAAGTAAAAAAAAATAACTAGGCAGTACTATTTCAAATTCTTTTTGCTCACATAAAGCAATATTGCAGTTAGTCGAAACATATCAGATTTAGCTCCATTATCACCAGAAATAATTCCTCCATAACTGGCATTTAAACCCAATATTGGAAGTACTTGATAGCCTGCAGTTAATCCTCCTCCAAGAATATTCATTTTATTATTCTGATTCACGCCGTCCAATTTTAAAGCACCACCAATTTGGTAACGTAAATCAATACCAGCCCAAAACTTATCAGTAAAATTGTGAGATAAATGATTTTCTAATGAATAAAGTGCTAACTGTTGCGATTTGTTTGCCATAGTAACTAGCGTAGGCTGATTATTAGGCGTGTACATGTGAATAGCCGGATAAATTTCTAACCAAGTTGGGCGTTTAGGATTATTGCTTAATTGCAGATTCATTGGAAACCCTAATTCTACTGTTGTTCTATTACTACCTAAATTAAGCGGATTCTTAATATTATAGGATCCAGAATACCAAACTCGTAAGTATCCCATCATTGAAAACCCTTGTTTGTATTTTGAAAATTCTTTTATACTTAGCGCTGGTTGATTCACTAACCCAACTTTCAGTCCAACAAAACCATCAGCAAATCCTGATGCACTCAATTGAGGAGCAGGTAACCCAACTTGGTTAGGCGCCAAAGTACCACTGGCAGATCCAGGAACTGCTGAAAACATAATTTGTGCGTAACGGCCACCTAGATTAAAATTATGTACTAAGGTTACAGGAAAAACGTCTATTTTAATTTCTGCATCTTTTACCAAAATATTTGCTGGGGTTATATTTTGATTTAGATTCATCCATTTAGGTTGCAATACCCAAATTCCTTTTGGCCCCATTAATAAATTTCTAGCCCCATCACCTTGACCAAAAAGACTTGCACTTGCAAAAAATAAAATTAACAATATAAATAGTCTGTTTTTCGACGAACTGATTTTCATAAAATTTGATTTAGCTTAACAAGCCAATTTATAAAATGAAATACTATTTTTTCAGGTATGCGATATTTGTCTTCCCAATCTTTCCGTTAAACTTAAATGGTGCTTGATCATAATAATCCAGTGTTACGGGCGAATCGGTATCAATGCCAATATCGAATGTTGCATTAGAAGTAAAGTGGAGCGACATAGCTGCAGGCACTCTTCCAGTTCCAACAATATTTCCATTTACTTTTAAAGTAATATCCATGGCACCGCCAATTTTGTCAACCAGTTTAGATTCAACTTCTATTTTAGATTTTCCAACTGGCAATTTTGTTTTTGATTTTACTTTTGTTCTTTGTACTTCGAATAAGTTGAACTCATAATTCAAGTAACCATCTTTTACAAAACAAGCTACCCCACCAGAGAAACCAGCAAGCGCATACAATACACCATTTGCTTTCTCAGGCACTTCAATTTCCATTGAAACCAAACTACTGTTCTTGCCTAATTTAGGCGCTGCAGATTCAGGCATTCCAATTATTGGTTGATCAAAAGTCCATTCGGTTAGTGATGATGCTGGCGCATCTTCTGGATGGAACATTGCAGTAGACCAAAGACCTCCCCCAATCGGAAGATTTTTATATTTGGTAGACTCCAAAATGAAAAGCGATTTCATTTCATCCAACTTTTTTGGATTAACTGCCGCTAAATCATTTGCTTGGCTCCAGTCTTTATCAATATTATACAACTCCCATTTATCTGTAAGAGGCGTCCATTCTTTAACTCCTTTTGGAATTCCTCCTACCCATGGTTCACGAGGACCAGGAGCACTAGCAAACCAACCATCATGATATATTCCTCTGCTTGCCATAATATCAAAAAATTGTGTTTTTCTGGTATCCTTTGCTTTTGCATCTTTAAAACTATATACCAGACTTACTCCATCTATTGGGTCTTGTTCAAAACCATTTACCACTTTAGGGGCAGTTATTTTTGTTAATTCATAAATGGTAGGTACAATATCAATTACATGATGAAACTGTGGTCTTGCTATAGGATCTGCTTTAATTGATTTAGGCCATGCAATTGCCATAGGTTGACGTATGCCCCCAAAATAAGATCCCATTAATTTTGTTCCTTGATAAGGCGTACTTCCAGCCCAAGCCCAGCCAGCATGATACATGTTATCCGTTTTTGGTCCACCAAGTGCATCAAGTCCTCCCAATTCATTCAAAGCATCTAAATGTTGCTTAATTGTTGTAGGAATTCCATTCTGTGCCAATTGCTCACTAATTGTTCCATTCAAACCTTCTGATGAAGAACCATTATCACCCCAGATATAAAAAATGAGTGTATTGTTTAACCTACCTTCTTTTTCTAACTCTTCAATGATCCTTCCAGCATTATAATCGGCATGTTCTGCAAATCCTGCAAATACTTCCATTAATCTTCTCTGAAATGGTTTCTCATTTTCAGGTATTGATTCCCATGACGCCATTGATGCAGGACGTGGAGTTAGCTGAGCATCTTGAGGTATCCATCCTTTTTGTTTAGCTCGTTCAAAAGTTCGTTTACGGTATTCATCCCAGCCATCATCAAATTTGCCTTTGTATTTATCCGCCCATTCTTTCATTACTTGATGAGGTCCATGTGCAGCACCTGGTGCCCAATACATAAAAAAAGGTTTTTCTGGAGCATAAGCTTTTTGATCTCGAAGCCAATTGATGGCATCATCTGCAATATCTTCAGTTAGATGATATCCTTCCTTATGTTGCATGGCCAATTGATTAGTATTCCTTGTCATTGTTGGTTCATATTGAGAAGCTTCCCCAGCTAAGAATCCATAGAAATATTCGAATCCATAACCCGTTGGCCAGTATTCAAAAGGACCTTTATTGGTAATTTGTTCTTCGGGTGTATTATGCCATTTTCCAAAAGCAGAAGTATTGTATCCATAATTTTTTAATACTTCGGCAACTGTTGCTGAAGACTTTGGTATAGTGCCGCTAAATCCATCAAAATCGTTAGCGATTGCAGAAATTTGTCCATTGCCAACAAACGTATGATTCCTTCCAGTTAGCAGTGAAGCCCTTGTTGGAGAGCACATGGCTGTAGAATGAAATCGATTATAAGAAACCCCCATTTTGGCAACACGATCTAAGGTGGGCGTATTTACTTCACCTCCATACGTAGAAGCAGTTCCAGGTCCTACATCATCCATCAGAATAATTAAAATATTGGGTGCCCCCTCTTCTAAATGTTTGCTCTCCACTCTTTTTTTATACGTTGATGTTTCCATAGTCAACCCGGCTTTAGAAGCTGATGGTGTTGGAGGGAATGGGAGAATCTGTTGAGCAGCAACTACTCCGGAAAATAAAACCAAAAAGAAAACTTGCAATAGTTTCATAAATGAAAATTTAAAGTGCTTTGAAAATTTTTCATGCACAGCCTTATTTAATGTTTATAATAAATCAACCTTTACTTTACTGATTATTCCATTGAATTTAAATGGCGCTTTTTTAGCATAACGAATTGAGACTGGCGCTCCAATATCTCTACCAACATCAAATGATTCATTAGCACTGAAAGCTGCAGGGACAGTACGTTTTACAACACAAGATGCAACATCTTTACCATCAATATTAATACTTACCTCAGCTGGAGCAAATGGCTTGGCAATTTTTGTAGTAATAACAATATGGTGTTTACCTGCTGCTAGCTTTTCTTTGGTGTCAACTGAATAATTTTCAATCAACATCATATTGTATTCGTACACTAATTTTCCATTGTCCATAAAACAGGTAAGACCACCTGCGGACCCACCTAAAGCATAAACAACTCCATTAGCGTTTGCACCTATCTCCATATCAATTTCTACCTTATTACTTTTCTTACCTAATCCTGGTGCACTAAATTCAGGCATCCCATAAGTAGTTTGATCGAATACCCAAGACTTATAAGGAGAAGCGATAGCATCTTCCGGATGTAATCGCAACCAAATACCTGCTCCTATTGGAAAATCTTTATTGTCTTTAGCTTGATCTAAATAAAGTGCTTTCATTTTTTTCAAACGCTCCGGTTCTTTAGCAGCTAAATCATTGGATTGCGCAAAATCTTCACTGAGATTATACAATTCCCATACATCTTTTTTTGAATCCCATTTATCCAATCCTGGTTGAGCAGGAATCCATGGGAACAAAGGACCGAATGTACAAGCATACCAGCCATCACTATAAACACCTCTGCTACCATTATTATCAAAAAATTGTGTTTTGGATGCAGGAGTTGCTTTTGCATTATCGAATGTATATTTCATACTAATACCATCAATAGGTATCTGTAAAAATCCGTTAACTACTTTAGGAGGAGTGATGCCAAGTATATCATATATGGTAGGTACAATATCATTTACATGATGAAATTGATTCCTTGGCGTTTTATCGGCTTTAATGTGTCCAGGCCAAGCAACCACCATTGGGTTTCTTGTTCCACCAAAATGTGATGCTATTAATTTGGTATATTTAAATGGGGTGTTTCCTGCCCATGCCCATGATGAATGATACATATTTTCAGTAACATGACCGCCTAAAGCATCTAACCCACCAATTTTATTCAATGCATCAATTTGTTGATCGATCGTATTTGAAATGCCATTCTGAGCCAATAATTCACTGATCGATCCATTCTGCCCTTCTGCGCTTGATCCATTATCTCCCCAAATAAAAAATATCAATGTATTTTCTTTTTGTCCATTTTTCTCTACAGCATCCAACACACGTCCTATTTCATAATCTGCATGTTCTACAAAACCAGCAAAAACCTCCATTAATCTGGATTGAAAAGCTCTTTGAGATTGCGGAATACTTTCCCAAGAAGCCATTGTTTTATCCCTTGGAGTTAGTTTGGCAGAAGAAGGAATCCAACCCAAATCTTTCTGGCGTTTAAACACTCTTTCGCGATAGTTATCCCAACCATCATCAAACTTGCCCTTGTATTTATCAGCCCATTCCTTATAAATATGGTGAGGGCCATGTCCAGCACCTGGAGCAAAATACAGCAAGAATGGTTTATCGGCTGCATAGGCTTTATGTTGACTCATCCATCCAATTGCATGATCAGCTAAATCCGTTGAAAGATGGTATTTTTCATTTTTGGGCAGTTCCACTTGACTATAATTTTCCACTAAATGTGGTTCCCATTGAGAAGTCTCCCCACCTAAAAAACCATAGAAATGTTCGAACCCATAACTATTGGGCCAATATTCAAAAGGTCCTTGAGAAGTGGTTTGATTGGCTGGTGTATTATGCCATTTTCCAAAAGCCGAAGTACTATAGCCATAATCTTTTAATACTTCAGCAACCGTAGCTGCTTCTTTTGGAATAATTCCAGTATACCCATCCCAATCTACTGCACGTTCAGCAATAGTGCCATTACCCACCCTTGTATGATTTCGTCCAGTAAGTAAAGAAGCACGTGTAGGCGAACAAATAGCTGTTGTATGAAACTGATTATACGCAATTCCTTCATTAAAAACCTTTGACAATGAAGGTGTATTAACTTCTCCTCCAAAAGTTGATGGGGTTCCAAATCCAACATCATCCATTAATATGATTATAATATTGGGGGCATTTTTAGGTAAATGATTGACTTGAGCCCTTCGAATATGCTTACTTTCTTCAAGTGATTCTCCAGCAATACTTGCAGTTGGCGGTTCAGCAAAAGGTAAAATTGCACCTGATTCTGATTCACTAACCGAAACATTTTCAGATGTGTTTTTACATTGTGCGAACAAAATCAAACAAATAATGGAGACAAAAAAATGCTTTTGCATAATCAATTAATTGAAGTTTGAAAATAATCGAACAAACCAGCTTTCAACTAAAATGAAGAAGACTAAAATGTTAGAATTTATCAATTCTTAACATAATATAGCCAATTTATGCCAATTGTCCTGTTTTGATATAAACGCTAGGTGTAATTCCCATTTGCTTTTTGAAAGCTGAAATAAAAGTAGTTCTATTGGAGAATCCAGATTCTATTGCTAAAGCCTCTAAAGTAAGTTCTCTTTTTTGAGGATTTTTGCAAAGTGTAAGAAAATAGTTTACCCGATATTCATTGATCCAGGAATTAAAAGTTTTATTGAATTGATTATTGATAAACGGTGACAATTGATAAACTGGCACGCTTATATCCATAGATAATTGATGTATAGAATAATCTGCATTTAAAAAAGCTTTCTTTTCAATCATTAAAGCTTCGATTTTTTGTGACAAATCTTGTAATGTTTCTTCTGATTGAATTTTTTGACTGATTTTTACCTGTTTATCTATATCTAATTCACTTCCATCAAACTCTATTGGATTTAAATCTTTTTGTGAAATCGAAGTAGAAAATCCATAAAGTACTTGAGGAGAAAATAACAAGAAAAAAGCGGTAGAAAGAATTACAAAAGAAAGATTATAGCCATTAAATGGCAAACCATACCATTTAAGATGTAAGATTACGCCAAAAATGCCAGGAAATATAAGCGTTCCATATATGAGAGTAATAACTACTAGATGCCAATAAATTGAGGTATTTCGCGGGTTTTCTTGATATAGATTATACGATTTATTTCTAATCACTAACCTAACTAATAATCCAAAAAAAATTATCCCACTGATGTATCTTAGTAAAAAATGAAACCCATTTAAAGAAATCCAACCTTCAGAAATTTTAAACGACCGTGAAGAATCAGATAAAACCGCTTTCATCACTGCTATTTTATAAGACGAATTGGATAAATAAAAAGGAGTCATGTCTAGTATATAAATCATCACTGGAATGAACCATAACCAATCTTTTTTTCTTAAAAAAAACCCTGGATAGAAAGTATTTCGAGCATACAAGTAAAAAAATGGGAAGAAAAGGAAAACACTAATACTTCCCGTTCTAATTAAAAAGGGATAATCGAGGATGCTCATATTTTGATTCATCACATTCATCAGCAATGAATACTCAACATTAAGCAATGACAAACCCAATAAAATATTATTCTTATTTTTTTTACCAGAATAAAATAGAAGAGCAATAACTGGAATGCCAATTATTAAAGCAGCTTCGTATATTAAATTACTAAAACCCATTTATTAAAAAAATACTGAATGACTAAAAACAATACAACTATTATTGAGTTGAATTTACATAAATAATGGCTATAATCCTCCCATTATTTTTAGACTAGCTGCCACTTAATTTCCGCATCTTTTTTAAACCAGGTCATTTGACGTTTGGCGTATTGTCGCGTATGAACTTTTATTTGTTGCACTGCTTCTTCCAATGAAATTTTTCCATCGATATATTCAAACAACTCTTTGTAGCCAACAGTTTGCAATGCTGCTTTATTTCTAAATCCAATTACAGATCGAACCTCATCAAGCAATCCTGCTTTCATCATCTGATCTACTCTTTGATTAATTCTTACAGTTAATTGATCCAATGGCATTTCTAATCCGATCTTAATTATTTCAAAATCCCTTTGCTTTTTTTGTGAAGACCTGAACACAGTGATCGATTGGCCAGTAGCTAATAAAACCTCGAGCGCCCTCATCAATCTTTGAGGATTTTGTTGTTCGGCAACAGCCCAAAAAGCAGGGTCTTTATGTTTTAATTCCGTCTGCAACCAAATGAGTCCTTTGGTATTGTATTCCTGTATGATTGTTGCTCTGATTTCAGGAGGGATGATGGGCATTGGGTCAATTCCATCACAAAAGGCTTTGATATACAAGCCTGTTCCTCCTACCATCACCAATGAATCATGTGCTTGAAAGATTTCATGAGCTTTTGCGAGTGCATATTGCTCAAAATAACCTGCATTGATATCTTCGGCTACTGAGTTGGTGGCAATAAAATGATGTGCAATGGTATTTAACTCTTCAATGGATGGTCTTGCAACTCCAATAGAGAGTTCTTTAAAACATTGTCTTGAATCAGCTGATATAATTTCGGTTCCCAATGATTGGGCAAGTTCAATTGCAAAACTAGTTTTACCAATGGCAGTTGGACCAACTACAACAAAAACTTTTTTTACATTACTATTCTTCAAAATCTGAATTTTGTTCTTCTGCACCATCCGCTTCTTGAGCATCTTCATCTGCAGATTCATCATCCACGTCAGTATCAGTTACATCTCCTTCTTCTCCAAAGCCTTCCATGGTTTCAGTTAGATCGTATTTTTCCTCAATGTCTGCAAACTTATCGCCTAACAAACTCTTTGTGCCATATTGCTGAGGGCCGATTCCTTCCGTTCTGGAAATAGATGGATATTCTGTTTTTGATTTTTCTTCCTTACTCACATTAATTAACTCCACTAAAAAAGTCCAATGCTTTATAAAATCATATTCATAAACAAATTTCTGATTCGTGTCCTGTATTTCAGATCCGATCAATGTAGTTGCCATGATCAATGGTTCAGCTTTGTATGGCTTGTCGTATTTCTCAAAGCTAATTTCCCTTCCTTGTTGCCAGTTATCATTACTTCTATAAAATGTTGCCTGGTGTTTCGAATCAAATTCAAAAGACTTAAGTATTGTAAAATGAAGGTCTTGAAAAGATTGTGTATGCTTAATAACAATATCACGATACACTGCATCATCCTCTTCCAAATAAATTCTAAATTTTAAAATAGCCATTCAATCCGATTTTTAGGGTTGGGGTGCAAATTAGTGATTATTTGATGGGTTTAAGGTTCAGTTCTTCCCCTTTTTCTAACATATATTGATAAGCTGCTTCATAATTATTGGGAATTAATCCATCTAAAATAGCTTCCCTAATGGCATCTTTAATAATCCCCACATTTTTACCCGGATGCAGACCAAATACTTCCATTACTATTTCTCCAGTAATGGGTGGCTGCCAGTTTCTCAAACGATCAGATGCTTCCACTTGCATCATTTTTTCTTTGACCAATTCAAAGTTTTGTTGAAAGCGTTTGACTTTCTGCTTATTCTTACTGGTGATATCCGCAGCACAAAGCATCATCAGATCGTCAATGTCATTTCCAGCATCAAAAAGCAATCTTCGAATGGCACTATCCGTTATATTCTCTTTGGTTAAACTGATGGGCCTTAAATGCAGTAAGACCAATTTTTGCACATACTTCATCGAATCATGCAATGGCAATTTCAACTGTGCAAATATTTTAGGGACCATTCTCGCTCCAACCACTTCATGACCATGAAATGTCCAGCCATGCCCTTCTTCAAATTTTTTGGTAGGCGGCTTGCCAATATCATGCAATAATGCAGCCCACCGCAACCATAAATTATTGGTATGAACACAAATATTGTCTAACACTTGTAGGGTATGATAGAAATTATCTTTATGCCCTAATCCATCAATATATACAGCGCCATGAAGTTCTACCATTTGAGGGAATATGACTTTCAACAAACCAGATTTATACAATAGATCCCAACCATAAGATGGTTTATCGCAAAGCATGATCTTATTTAATTCATCGGTGATTCTTTCCTGAGAAACAATCTTAACTCTATGTACATTTTCAATGATTGCTAAAAAAGTAGCCCCTTCAATTTCAAAGCCCAACTGTGTTGCAAATCGAATAGCCCTTAACATTCTTAATGGATCATCACTAAATGTGGTTACCGGGTCTAATGGCGTTTTGATCAATTTATTTTGAATAGCAGTAATTCCTTCAAAAGGATCGATCAGTTTACCAAAGTCATGCTCATTTAAGCTGATCGCCAATGCATTCATGGTAAAGTCTCTCCTATTCTGATCGTCTTCAATAGAACCCACTTCCACTGCTGGCTTCCTGCTTTCTTGATGATAGCTTTCTTTTCTGGCTCCCACAAATTCTATATCAAAATCTCCATACTTAATTTGAGCCGTTCCAAAATTTTTGAAAAAAGCAACAACAGGTCGTGGATTTAATGTGGCTGCAAACGCATTGGCTAAATCAATTCCATCGCCAATACAAACAATATCGATGTCTTTAACCGGGCGGTCAATTATTTTGTCTCTAACAAAGCCTCCAATTAAATAAGCAGGCATGTTCATGCCAGATGCAATTGAACTGATTTGCTTAAATATTGCCAACTCCGTATGACTCAATTGTATATCCATTCAGTGCAAATGTAGGGCTGTTTATCTTAGGAGATAATGCTGTTGAATAATTGTTCAATTTGGATTGTCTTTGCACAATTAAAATGTTCTAATGGGCATTCTTTTTTACCATGTAATCCACATGGCCTACAGGTTAATTTTTCTTTGGTTTCTACGATGGTCTTATTGGAAGATAATGGCCCGTAACCAAAAGCAGGAATGGTAGAACAATACACTACTGTAACGGGTGCATTCATGGCAGAACAAAAATGCATAGGAGCTGAATCATTTACATAATTCATGAACGCATTTTTCATTAAAGATGCAGATTGAAGAAAACTTAATTTTCCGGCCAGATTGAAACATTGTTGATGGCTACTTGACTCACGTATTTGCTTACAAATGGAGAAATCTCCTGGGCCTCCTAATAAATAAAGACTGAAATCTGTTGGAATTTGATTGATCAATTCAATCCATTTTTCTTTCGGGAATTGCTTGGTGAACCAAACCGATGTTGGTGCAATGCAGATGTACTTTTGTTGTTGATATATTGCTACAGCCTGATTATCTTCTGCGGAAGGGTACAATGCTGGAAGCTTGGTTCCACCCGTACAAATAGATTGAAGCAAGCGATGATTTCTTTCTATTTCATGCCCACCTGTTCCATCTATATTCATTGAATGTTCCACCGATTCAGTAAACAATAAATGAAATGGATTCTTATTAAAACCTATCGTTTTAGATGCTCCTGAAAAAACAGTTAAAAAACCTGTTGCAGCATATCGTTGCAAGTTTACAACCAGGGTATATTTATTTTTACGAATAGTATTCAATAACTGAAGTAAGTGCTTATACTTATTCGATTTTTTATCCCATACCAGCACTTCATGGATAAATGGATGTTGATGAAACAAAGACTCATTGCCTTTTCTTACAGCAATATCTATTTGAGCAACAGGAAATTGATGATGTAAAGATTCAAGAATAGAAGTTGCCAGAACTACGTCTCCAATAAAAGCGGTTTGAATAACCAAAATGCGCTGCATTTGGTAAAATTACAACTCTATCACTATTTTATTCGTATTCTAATTCATTGCTGAAAAATTCCCAATCAAACATTAAAACACTGGCGTTTATTTCCTGAATAATGTGTTGATCTGTTTGGGTAAGAATGAGTTTAAATGAGTTCATCGGGTAAATTGTATTTAATATGACCATTATAAAACAGTCAAAGGTTTAAAATTGTTGAAGTTTACACAAAATTTAAGGAGATCCTAATTCAACAAATTGATAAACAAAGCATTAAGGTATTTGCTATGTTTGCAAAAAAATAAAGATGCTGAATCAATTAATAAATGAGGCTTGGGCCGATAGAAGCTTATTGAAAGAAGAGAAACACCTGAATGCGGTAAAAGAAGCGATTGAAATGATTGACAAAGGGCAATTAAGGGTAGCATCTCCTTCAGAAAATGGTTGGGTAGTGAATGAGTGGGTAAAACAAGCTATTTTACTCTATTTCGGCATTCAACAAATGCAAACCTGGGACCTTCCTCCATTTGAGTTTTATGACAAAATGTTGCTAAAAACGAACTATAAAGAGTTGGGTGTTCGTGCTGTACCACCTGCTACGGCAAGGTATGGTTCATATATTGCAAAAAACGTGGTATTAATGCCCAGCTATGTGAATATTGGCGCCTATGTAGACGAGGGTACCATGGTGGACACCTGGGCAACTGTTGGCAGCTGTGCCCAAATTGGTAAAAATGTGCATTTGAGTGGGGGTGTTGGTATTGGAGGAGTTCTGGAACCACTTCAGGCAAGTCCAGTAATCATAGAAGACGGGTGTTTTATTGGAAGCAGGTGTATTGTAGTGGAAGGAGTGATTGTTGAAAAGGAAGCCGTACTTGGAGCAAATGTAGTGTTGACCCAATCTACTAAAATAATTGACGTTAGTGGATCTGAGCCCATTGAAATGAAGGGCAGGGTTCCTGCAAGAAGCGTTGTCATTCCGGGGAGCTATACCAAAAAATTCAACGCTGGTGAATACCAGGTGAGTTGTGCCTTAATTATTGGTCAAAGAAAACCAAGTACCGACTTGAAAACAAGTTTAAACGATGCACTGAGAGATTTTAATGTGAGCGTTTAAAATGACCGATAAAAGACATGACAATCATTTTGTTGCTGGCTTTCTCTTAAGTCTTACCGGCGCATTATTATTTTCTACCAAAGCAATCTTTGTTAAACTGGCTTTCAAAGAAACAGGTGTAGATGCAGTAACATTACTAAGTTTAAGAATGTTATTCGCACTCCCTTTTTATTTGATTGCAGCCTGGTTTGCACTAAGAAAAGAAAATATTCAACAACTGAATAAAATCAGTCTTGTATGGATATTTGCGATGGGTATTTTTGGATACTATTTGAGTAGCTTATTCGATTTTATAGGTTTACAATATGTATCAGCTGGTCTTGAAAGATTGATTCTTTTTTTATATCCCACATTTGCTGTTTTAATCAATACCTATATTTTTAAAGCATCCTTAAGTAAAAAGCAAATAATTGCATTGATGCTTACTTATTTTGGAATAGGCATTGCTTATTTTGCCGAATTAAAAATGGATAATGATAACCCTAATTTCATTTATGGCGCATTCATGATTTTTTTATGTGCGATTACTTATTCATTTTATTTAGTTGGTACAGGCAAACTGGTTCATAAAGCAGGTGCAACAAGGTATACAGCCTATGCAATGATCGCTGCTACAGTGGGCATATTCACCCATTTTCTACTAACTAAAAATGTTGCTGAAATTCAATTTACCCCTACCCTAACCTGGTATGCCATTGCACTCGCAATCATCGCTACTGTTATTCCTTCCTTTTTAATGAGTAATGGCATGAAAAAAATTGGCAGCAATAATGTTTCCATCATTACTGGTATTGGCCCTGTTTCAACCATTATACAAGCACATTTTTTATTGGGCGAGAAAATATTATTCATGCAAGTAATAGGAACAGCTTTTGTAATATTGGGTGTGGTACTGATTGGTTGGAAATCGAAGGAATTGGTGAATTAATTTCGTGCAATCATTTCTTGTGCTGCTGAAATGATTAATGGAATGCGCTGAAAATCTCTTGACTTATCTAAAAAATAATCTGCCCCTATCTTCATGCATTCTCTTTCATAACAAGAATATGCATTATTGGTGAGCATAATGATGATGGGCTGAATATGCATTAAAGCCCTTACTTTCCGCAGCATTTCAATACCGCTCATTCCTGGCAGGTTGATATCCAATATAACAATTCGGGGTGCTGTTTTTTCTAATGCTTGAATTCCATCCAATGCATAATTTACACATACTAAATTAATACCTGGATTATTCTCCCCTATAAGATCAGATAAACTTTCTAAAATGATATTGGAATCATCTACAATTAAAACATCAATTAATTGGTTGGTCATCATAATGGCTTAATAAAAAAGACTTTGCAGTTTTACCCACAAAGTCTTTTGGCTTAAAACTTGGATATTCAGGATATTGAATTTTAAAATAGCAGAACGATAACTGCTTTGTATGAGGTAAAAATAAGTTAGTGTTGGAAATTAACAACCAGTGATTTCACGCAATTCTTGTAGTATTTTTACTACAAATTGAAAAGCTTGTTCTCCATTGAATATTTGACCAGATCGGCATTTGTGCGGATATTCATCTTTTCCATTATTCTGGAACGATAGGTACTAATGGTATTTACATTTAAAGACAAGATATCTCCGATTTCGGAAATGGACTTCCCTTCTACTATCATTCTTAACACTTCAAACTCTCTATCAGAAAGTTGTTCGTGAGGCAATTTATTGTTGTAGTTCTCTAAAGATTCAGCCAATACTTCTGCTACTCTATTGGTAATGTATTTTTTTCCCAATAGTATTTGTTGTACTGCTGTAACCAATTCATAAGGAACACTTTCCTTTGTAAGATATCCGGAAGCACCCGCCTTGATTGCCCGCACAGCATACTGTTCAGGAGCATGCATACTCAACATAAGTATCGGTGTATTCGGCACATGTACCTTTATTTGCTTCAGCACTTCTATCCCTGATTGACCTGGCATACTGATATCTGAAATGATGATATCCCATTTTTCATTCATGGCTAATTTTAATAATTCTGCTGAATCAGCTACATCATGAACTTCCGCAAAAGGCAATGACTCAAGAAGGATTTTCTTTAACCCTTCTCTAATTAAACTATGGTCATCTGCAATGAGAATGCGCATTGGATTTTTACTTAAAATGGAACCTAGGCTATTTAAAACCAAATATAGGTAAGAATTTACTTGATTTCAATAGCCAATTCTTTAATTCTCAAAATAAAATAATTACCATTGCAATGTGCAAAGCCCCCAATTTTTACTCACTACCCTGAATGCCAAATACATTCATATGAATTTGGCGATCCGGCTGCTCTATGAACTCAATAAATCGGACCAACGACTTTCATGGAAAGAATTCACCATAAAAGAAGATAAAACCGAAATCGCCAATTATTGCAGCCAATTTGAAGTAGTTTGTTTTAGTTGCTATATCTGGAATATTACCCAAACCCTCGAAGTAGCGCGATTAATCAAAGCAATCAATCCTGGTACTAAAATATTATTGGGTGGACCAGAAGTAACTTATGATTGGCAATCGATCATTGCCATTCCGGAAATAGATTTCATCATCACTGGCGAAGGCGAAATTCCTTTCCAGCTTTTTATTCAAAACTATCCAAACATCCATTCTATAGACAATATAGTGGCGAAGGTAAATGACTCCATTAGCTACCATAATAATGCGGCTACATTTGATTTAGCATTGTATGCCAATACCAACCCTTATCAAAACGACGATGTCACTACCCTTAGCAATCGGGTATTATATATCGAAACGTCAAGAGGCTGCCCATATAAATGCGAATTTTGTTTAGCCAGCTTAGACAATAGAGTTAGGTATTTACCAATGGAACATATTAAAAGCAATCTCTTGTTTTTAATGACCCATGGAAAAACGATCAAATTTTTAGATAGAACTTTTAATGTAAAGAAAGATTTCACCTTAGATATTTTTCAATTTATCCTAGACCATGCAAGGCCCGAAAATGTTTTCCAGTTCGAAATAACTGCCGACATTTTGCATCCTGCAATCATGCAGTTTATCATCGACAAAGTTCCCAAAGGGATGTTCCGTTTCGAAATTGGCATTCAAACAGTGAATCAAAAAGCCAATTTGGAAGTTAGCAGAAAACAAAATTTCGAGAAAACCAAAGAAGTGATTCTACAATTGAAAGACCATGTAGAAATGCATTTAGACCTGATTGTTGGGCTTCCACTGGATTATTGGGAAGATACAAAATACAGTTTCGAAACCGTTTTCGCTCTTTTTCCACCAGAACTTCAACTGGGTTTTTTGAAATTTTTGAAGGGTACTCCAGTGAGAGATAAGTACGAAAAATACGGGTATGTTTTTGATCCGATTGCGCCTTATCAAATCATTAGAAGCAATTACTTAAGTGAACAGGAATTGGCGGACATTACAAAACTAGAGCATGCTTTAGAAATCTATTGGAACAAAAAAAGATTAAGCAA
>CALRYA010000018.1:0-54167 GCA_943372285.1 Sphingobacterium thalpophilum
AAAATTAATAATAATGAATAAAAAAACAACAGTAAAACAACTACTATACTTACTCTTAATAATTGGTTGTAGTGGTGGATGCAGCGATAAGTATGAAAGTTTTTTGAGGGTAAATGCTCCCCCAATTATTTACACGAATCATGATTCAATCAATATTCGAGTGAAGGACTATAGTGGGTATTTTGCTAACAATGGTTTATTGAGAATAACTGTTCAAGATACACTCGCGAAAGGGCTTTATTTAACAGCAGATGATAGTAGTGGCCAGTTGGAGGTGTTTTATGATTCTTTGGTGTTAAAAGACAAGTTACCGATTAATAAGCCAGTCTGGATTTATGTTGCTTGTAAAAAAGTAGGGCTATATAATTTAAAATTAAAGTTAACGGATCAATTAGAACAACGTGCAATTAAAGAGATTCCAGTTAAGGTTTTGCCCAACGAAGCGCCTATAGCAGATTTTAGAATAGATGTAATTGAGGTAGCGAATTCTTATGCTGTAATTGATATTGTTTCAACAAGCAAAAGCCTTATGAGTAGAATTGTTGAGTATACTTATTATGTCAATGGGTTACCTACAAATAGCTATTTAGCCAAAATGCGAATGACTATTTTTTCAGGTACCAACAGAATTGGTCTAAAAGTCAAAGACGATTTAGGTGACAGCTCATTATTAGTAGAAAAAATTAAAATTGTTTTATGAAAAAACTCCTTTTTCTCCCTTTTGTATTGATCTATTTTTCAGCAACATCACAACTTGTATCAACGGCTTTTCCATCTTTGCAATTGCCAGTAGATGCTCGTTCTGCTGCTATGGCTGGAGCCACTACAGCACTAAATGCTGATATAAGTTCTGTTAATGGCAATCCTGCAAGACTTGCATTGTTGCAGTCACAACATAGTCTTTCCTTTGATATCCTTCCTTTTGAATCAATATCATCACAAGCCAAAAAAATGGCTATAAAGTATGGTATTAAAACTACAGCTAGATCTACTGCAGCTATAAGTATTAACTATTTTACTTCTGGGAGTATTAATTTAAGAAATGACGTTGGAGCAGATTTGGGAATGATTAAACAAGCAGAATATTTTTTAACGCTGTCGTATGGCTTACAAGTAGGTGCGAATGGCTTTGCAGGTGCTTCTCTGCGTTACTTGCACCAGGCTAATTTACTTGACCATACAACTAATCAAGTAGTTAGTGGTGGTGGAGCAGTAGCTGCTGATTTAGGATATATTCAAAGTTTGCCACTGCGAGATGAATTTGAAAATTTAAAACTTGGTCTAAGCTTAACCAATATAGGTTCTAAATTAAATGGCTTATACCAGCCTATGAACTTTTCACTTGGGGCTACTTATAGTGACGGATACTATGATGCAGACAAGCAGTCTATGCAAGACTTTGCTTATTCTGTGGGGATTCAAGTTGATAAACCAATGATACCAACATTGCCACTTTATGATATCAATGGGAATATAATAAGTGGAAAAGAGCCTAACAGAAGCGTATTAAATAATGTTGTTAGTACCTGGGCAGATGCTCCCGGTGGTTTCAAAGAAAATATTAAACAGATTCGTTTAGGAATTTTCGCCGAAACTCATTTTAAAAAACAATTTGCCGTCCGTGCAGGATACGCTTATGAAGATCCTCGATATGGAAGCAGAAATTATATCAGTGCTGGTGCAGGGTTTACTTGGGATTATCAGGATTCAGATTATGCTATTAATTTTTCTTATCAACAACCTATAGGAAACTTAAGTTCACAATCACCGTTGCGTAATGCTTATGCACTACAATTTTTAATTCATTTTGGAGAAAAGTAATAATTATGGATAATCAAAAAATAAAAAATGTAGTATTTAAAGTAATAAAAAAAGAAATCCTGAAAATTTCTAAAAAATCAACAGTTTTTGTAAGCACTGATAATAATGTATTAATTATTAGGTCTGTATATGGAATTAAATCGATTCCTTTTGAAAAGGAACATGAATGGGCATTGCATACTTATATTAATTTAATTGAAGGACATAATATTATTAAATTTTAAAAAATGAAAAAATTAAGTATTTTATTTTGTTTCGTTATACTTGTTTTAGTAGTAAGGGCACAAGAGAATGATCAATATCACAATTGGAATTTTGCGTATGGAAGAAGTGGTACGCCTGGGGATTTTCTTCGAGCTGGATTGGAATATGCACTAGGTGAGAAAACCACTTTAAATACAGATTTAACTTTTGAAATTTCTCATGTAAAGGATTTACGATATAGACAAATTGGTCTTGGTGCATCATACAGATATTATGTTGTTGGGAACACTTTAATGACATCTAAATCAAGAACAAATATTGCATTAGGAATTGGAGGTGTTATTCAAGCTGAATTTGAACCTACAATTTACAAATCACTAAAATTTTCGGAACGATTAAATTATGGCTTAAATCTACAATTGATGGGTGAATATTTTTTCGACCCGATTGTTGGATTTTTCTTACAAGTTGATCAGAGGGTAATGTCTAAAAAATCGTTAGGTAATTATAATTATTTTATCGGAGTTGGAGTTAAAATTCATTTTGGAAATCAATAATTTTTTATGGAACAAAAAAAGAAAATCATAGCAGCTGTGTTGCTTGTTTTAACCATCTTAACAATTGGTGGTGTTTATTATTATTTTACTAACTACAATTCTACAGGTACTTCTGTAGAAAAAAAGCCACTTGATATTGAAAGTAATGAATTTACTAAGAAACAAGATTGGGATACTGTTGCTAATAAAGCAGATATGATAGAAAGGTTAAATGAAGTTGAGCAAAAAAAAGCTGAAAACATCAATAATTTTGATGCTTCTGTTAATGAAAAAAACAAAGTGAATTATGATGATGGTATTAAATATGGTGGGAATAATAAAAAGAATAGTCACTCTTCATCTTTAGAAAAAAGATTAAGAGAAGAAGTGGCTAAAGATCAACCTATTGATAATAAAAGTCAGAAAATTGCAGTTGTTAATAATCACGAAAACGAATCAGATCCTGATTTTCAATTTGGAGGTTTTACTATCAATAAGAATAAACAAAAAAGTGTACAGCCTGCTACTGCTAATGATTATAATCAACAAAAGATTCCAGAAAACTTATTACCTCAATCACCTCAAGCAGTAGGAGTAGTCAATGAAAAAACTAAAATTTATACCAATGCTGCTTTAAAGATTACCCTTACAACAGATCTGCAGTTGCAGGCAGCGGGAATTGTTGTACCAAAAGGAACGGTAATCACAGCTATTACGAATTTATCTGGTGTTAGAGTAACAGGAAGAATAACTGGGATTAATTTCAAAGGTCAAATTCACAAGGTTTATCTCAATTTATACGATAATGACGGTAATGAGGGTTTACAAGTGGATGGAATAAAAAAAGATTTAAATGCCAATGTTAGGGGAGGTATTGATAATGTGATTAGTTCTTCAGGTTCGGCATTAGGTGCAGGAGGACAATTATTAGGAGGGATAGTTTCGTCAGTTAACCGAAATAAAAATAAAACAGAAGCTGTAATACCGCAAGGTTATCAAGTTTTAATCAGGGAATAAGAGTGGATTAGTCTTCCTTTTGGACAAAGCCACGTTTCAATAATTCCTGACCCAGTTGGTTGATTATATCTTGATTAGAGTTTTCGTGATATGTTTTAGAAATTTTTTGATTGTCTTCTGAAATTATCCACAAAGGATTGATTTTGGCAGTAGTGTAAAAAAAAATTAATATGTCTATAATTGTTGGCCATGAGCCTGACCCGTAAGTTTCAATCTGATGAAGATGAACAGAACTGATTTTTAGCTTTTCAGCCATTTCAGCACGGCTGATTAGTAATGACTCTCTGACCTCTTTTAATCGTTGAGGAATATAATCTAGCTTCTGTTTTTTCGTATCTCGTGACGTGTTCATGTAGGTTTTAATCAGATTATTTATAGCTCTAAAATGACAAATATGCTGTAAAGTACTTAAAATTCAATAATAAGTTAAAAACCAAAAAAATATGCAACTAACAAATAAGGGCAAAATTAAGCTTATTCAGATATTAACATTTTTAATATGTGTTAAGTTTTGCTACAATACAGTAATCTTTTTTAGAGCGGGTAATAGCCAATTAGCGATTACATATATTTTTCTTTCCATAGGGTTGGGGTTAATTTGCTATTTTTTTCTTAAAAAGGTTAAAAAAACGCTGTTAGTGTTTTGTTGCGTTTTTCTTTTTGGAGGGCCTGTATTAGCCCAGAAAACCATTAAGGTAGGCACTAAACAAGACACTACTGCTACTAATAAAGAGTATCTTGATACCATTTTTTTAGGGCTTACAAAAACAGCCTTCGTTGACGTTAAAGGCTTTGATTTTGTTAGTGGTGATTTAGGAAGTGGAAATAATGGCGTTATAAAACTTGCGGTACAGGAGAATTCTCACATACTTAAATTACATGCTACTAAGCCTTTTGCAGAAACTAATTTGTTTTTAACTGGCGAAGATACCAGTGTCCAGTTTTTGATAAAATACGATCCTACACCGGAAAAGAACTATTATGGTTATTCATTGCCAGGTCTGACTAGTTATTATAAAAGACAAATTGATTCATTAACACTTTTAGCGCGTAACAGAAAAATAGATAGTGTTACAGTGGTCGTTGATAATAGAAATGAGTTAGAAAAAAATGCAGCTACATTAATGAATCCTAAGAATAAATTATTTTCTGCTGTTAGATCAAAAAATCAAAACATAACGATTGGAGATATACAAAAGGGAGTAAGAATTTATTTACAAAAGCTATACAAAGCAGGTAATCTTACTTATTTTTCAATTAAGATTGCTAATTTTTCTCTAGGGGAGTTTCAAGTGGAAAATTTCAATATTATGAAGGAAGAAGGAGGTCAACTGAGTAATTTAATTTATATTAATGAGGAGTCTGGCTATAATTTGCTCAAAAAGTACGAAAAGGTCGATTTTATTATCATAACCGATAGTCTCGAATTATCTAGCACCGGTAAGCTTATTTTTTCTTTTGATGCAAAAACGAATAAAGAACTAAAATTTAAATTTGAACTAACTCAAAAAGAGCTGATTAAAAGAGAGACATTATGAGAACATGATTTAATTTTTTTTGACAATAAAGCTGAATAGATGAAATTTAATTGGACATTAATGAAGACAATACTAATTAGGACATTGGTGAGTTTCTGTATCTTAATTTTATTAGCTTTTTTGTTGGGGCCAGTTATTCAATTAGCAATAACTACCTCCACTGAAGGGTTTTACGAAGGGTTAAAAAACCTTTTCAAAATGAATCGCGTGTTGTTTAATGCCTTTATTTCTTTATTTCTTGCGGTGGCTTCAATAGTGATCGAAAAGAAACAACAAAAACAATGAATTTAAAGAGGGTTGATGGTGATGAGGGGAATTGTAAAAGTAAAATGAAAAAAAATGGAATACTTTCAAGTTGAATTCGAAAACGAACACCCAAGAGATACATGGAAATATATTGCATCTAAAATAAACTGGGATGTAGAAAATCTGTGTGATAGAATATCGGAAGAAAAAATAAATGAAATTGCACGCACTACAAATTTAAGTGAGTGTAAAATATTTAGGCGTGGTAAATACCTTATCGTTGAACATAACGATATAATTCATGAATATGAAAGGAATAATAAATGTTTTTTACAACAAGCACTTGAATTAATGGAATTGGAGAAACCAGCAGAATGGAAAACTATTGAAAAACTAAATTCATTTAGATTGGCTCTGGTGAAACTAGTATTCAAAACGATTAATGACATTAAAACTCTATAACAACATGGCCATGATACATTTTAGAATCAGACAAAAATGTTCAGCCGGTATTGTAGAAAAGAACCATATTTAACATAAGAATATATGTCAAACGTAATGCAAATTATAGTGACATTTTAAATTAAGACTGATATAATGTTGATTACATTAACTTTTAAAAATCGCAACGTATTAAATATTCCACACTACAACTTCAGGAGTTTATTGACGATTATGTTAAAACCAAACGCATTGCAAAGGTTTCCGAATCGGTTTTGCGTATTTCGGTTTGTAAAATTCTAGAAGAAAAAACTGGCATCAGTTCTTTTGTATTAGATTTGATTTTAACTGATGATGATTTCTTTAGCGGGGAATTGTACGAAGATGATCCATCATTGATAGATGCTACAGCTCTTTTAGAGCATTGCCATAACGTCGTTGATAATGCAGACCTTCAATATTATCAACAGAGAACCCAGATGAAAACTATTTACACTAATTCCAATCAACAAAAAAAATAAAATATTATGTCTATTTCAATGAAGCAAAAGATAATCAATTTTTTGTTGACTAATGATTTAGCCAATAGATGTTATAACGTTGACGGCGACCTTTATCTGTTAAGTGAAGATAAACAAGATGAACTATGGAAAATGTTTCCCGAGGAGCTTCCAACTGATAAAAAAGCCAATCCCATTGATTTTAATAATTTTGTTGATTTTATTGAATCATATGGATATTGTATAGATGCAAATGTCATCACTCTTAACTTTTAAACACTACTTCATATCACGTTGGATGCGAGGTAACTGACACAATTCTAATTGAACGGGTACTTCAATTCTCTTTTGCTTACCAAGCGAAAGACTATACAAAAGAAATTAAGCTGAATTAACAAAATATATAAGAATATTTAATAGTAAAGGCTATGAAAAAGAAATTAAACTGGTCATTAATAAAGACAATACTATTTAGGACATTGGTGAGTTTCTGTTTCTTAGTTTTATTAGATTTTTTGTTGGGGCCAGTTATTCAATTAGCAATAACTACCTCTACTGAAGGGTTTTACGAAGGGTTAAAAAACCTTTTCAAAATGAATCGCGTGTTGTTTAATGCCTTTATTTCTTTATTTCTTGCGGTGGCTTCAATAGTGATCGAAAAGAAACAACAAAAACAATGAATTTAAAGAGGGTTTGAAATGACTATTTAACATAAGATTAATTATATGTTATTGAAAATCAACTACTTGTATATGAAAATTTAATACAGACAATGCAAGATGATCCAAAACAAGACCTTTCAAAAATTGATTACATTTCTCCATCTGAGCACCTAATTTTGTATAATATTGGTAGACCCAAAAGATTTTCAGAAACAATTCACAACTATTGCAGTAGAATGTAGAAACATTACAATATAAATAACTATAAGTTATTATAAGTAATTTCGAAGAATAGCTACAAATAATTTTGGTTAATTGTATGATTTTAGACGAACTATTGTTTGCAACTGGTAATTCATAATCTCAAGCTCTGTGGCCAGCACGGTTGCTTACAATAAATCAAATACGACCAAATTAGAAAAACTAAAAAGCATACTTCCATCTACAGACACAAAAATTGTTATCAATGACAACGGGTACGCTGAAAACCGACCAGAGTAGGCACAACTAAAAAATTAAAATATTATGAAATCAAAAGGAGCAGCTTATTTTTTATGGTTAATCAGTGTTTTCGGATGGCTCGGTTTTCACAGGTTTTATTTAGGTAAAATTGGGACAGGTATTATTTGGATTTTTACAGGTGGTTGCTTAGGTATTGGTTCTTTAATTGACCTATTTACACTTGGTGGTCAAGTAGAGCAATACAACACCAAAGAAGAATTAAAAACACTTCGTTCGACAACAACTGAAATGGCAAGAATGACTGCACACAGTATGGCTCAAAAAAGTCAACAACAAAGTTAGCTAACCTAAATAGAATTCAAGCAACTGCCTGGTTAAAAGCAATTTTTGTATTTGATTGATATGATTTAGGAAATCATCAAGCCAGAAGCTTTACTATTTGTGCTTATTCTATTATATAAAGTTTTTCTTTTTTTCGCATATGCTTTAATTTTTAAATGGTGGACTTTCATTGTTACCTAAGGGTTAATATATTTGTGTATATTTACACACAAATATTAAAAGAATGCCAGTAAAATTAGATGACAAACAGTTAGACAAAGAGTTAAATAGAATAATGGATTTCTTTGATTATAGTAGGTCAAAAGTAATGAGCGTTGCAGCAATAGAATTTTTAGCCGAAGTGCCAAAAAATACACTGCTCAACTTTTTAAAAGTAGGCAGAAGGTTGCCGCAAAAGCACATTTTTAAAATTGTAGATGTACTTCAAAAATTCGGTTACCAACCTGTTTTTGATTGGTCGTGGCTTGAAAGTGAGTACTCGTAGCATTTTATCCAACTTGCGTTTTTTTTGTTTTAAAATACCGCTTCACCTTTAGGTTATAAGTAATTGAAATTAAATTACTTATAACAGTTTTATTGCATTAATAAATATTACATATATATTTTTTAAACCATTATTTTTAACAATCTTTTTATGGCAAATAAACATCTTACAATATTAGTATTGGGTGCTTTAGAAATAAGAGATTCATCGTTTGAATATATAATCTGATCATGATTCAGTTTCTATGATCTTTGTTAGTTCTTGAAGTATTAAATCAAATTCATAGCTTTAATCAGAAATAGTAAACAAGGGAATTGATATGCAGCGATCACGCCACTTGGCCAAAGGCGGTACGTTGGTAGATATGCAATAACGACTTTAAAAGAATATTTCCTTTATTAAAAAGTAAAACCTTATAAATTAAAAAACAATGGATTTTAAAGACCAAATCAAACTACTCGGAGAAAGAGTTGTAAAGTTGAAAGACCAAATTCAGACAGAAGAAGCTACAAAAAATGCTTTTATTATGCCATTTATACAAGCGCTGGGATATGACGTTTTTAATCCTACTGAAGTTGTTCCAGAATTTATTTCTGACATTGGACTTAAAAAAGGAGAGAAAATAGATTACGCTATTTTTAAGGACGGGTCGCCAACTATTTTAATTGAGTGTAAACATTGGGCTCAAAACCTTAACATACACGATGGACAGCTTTTACGCTATTTCCACGTTTCAAAAGCAAAATTTGGGCTTTTAACAAACGGTATTATTTACCGTTTTTATTCTGACCTAGTGGCGGCAAATAAAATGGACGAGAAACCCTTTTTAGAATTTAACATCAATGAAATTAAAGATAATCAAGTTGAAGAACTTAAAAAGTTTCATAAGTCTGTTTTTGACGCTGATAGTATTACAAATACTGCAAGTGAATTGAAATTTATGAATGAGCTAAAACAACTTATTCAACAAGAATTATTAAACCCAACTCCTGACTTTGTTAAACACTTCGCAAGACAAGTTTATCCAAGTGTTATAACCGCAAAGGTGTTGGAACAATTTACTAACTTAATTAAAAAATCTACTCAACAACATATTAGCGATTTAATTACGGAACGACTAAAAACTGCTTTAACAAAGGAAGACGAAGAAACTAAAAAACAAGAAGCTGTTCAAGCATTAGAACAAGCAAAACTTGACGAAGTAAAAGTTGTTACAACCGATGAAGAACTTGAAGGATTTATGATTGTTAAAACAATACTAAGACAAAAATTTAGTGCAACAAGAATTACTCATAGGGATGCTCAATCATATTTTGCAATTTTACTTGACGATAATAACCGTAAAACAATTTGCAGACTTTATTTGAATGGTAGTAAAAAGTTTTTCGTTACTCTTGACGATCAAAAGAAAGAAGTTAAAAATGAAATTAATTCATTGGACGACATCTTTAAGTATTCTGAAACACTTTTGAAAATCGTTGACAATTTAGACAAATCTAAAGATCCTGGGTAAATAGTTGATTAAGTTTGTGCGCACAGGGAAGATAAATAAGTAATGGTATCAGGGAAGTTATATTCGATAGCTTTGGTTATTAATATTTAACAATTTTGCCCTATATTCAAAATGATTAAGTATTGGCTTCCTGATTAAACCCTTTTTGATTAGTTCTTGATATAAAAATTGGCTTAATTTGACCTGATTGACGAGCATTTTGGTGTTGACGTTCCTGCAGAATCGGTTCCAGCATATTTGTATTTCAGAATTGGGAAAACGTGTTTCTTTCTGCATTTTAGTTAAATTTTGAAGGAATTTACATTTTTGTGACTTCTAATGCAATAGGTATTTATACTTTGCGTTTAATAAAAAAGGGAGGCGCATAAATACGCCTTTATCCCTTTCCGGTAAATAGCGGCCAAGCCATTTACCACGTAATGCGCTAACATTACTTGTTTGAACAATCACAGAGCGGAATAGGAAACGCCTTTCCGGGCGCAACCACTTTAGCACCAGTATCAGGGTGGATAAACGACTTCCTGAAAATGATTTGGCAGCTATTACCGCATTTTTTACATGTTCCTAAAACCATTGTAAAAAAAGTTTAATGCCGAGCCGCAATTTTGATATGGGTAATTGGCTCATTAAACCCATTGATGGAAAATCCACCAACTACTTTTATAAAAAATGTATTGTATTTGAATATATGTAGCCAAGTGTGGGCATAAAAAAATCCCAGTCGTTGGCCCAACTGAGATTCTTTAGAATGTTAATTTTTCACATCACAACCCTAAATGATTATGACAAAAAACTTTAATTCTTTTGATTTTAGGAATCACAAACATAAGTATCTGAATTGAATTAAGCAATGCTAAATCCAAAGTATTTCTAAAAAACTATATAGAAATACCCCTAATGTTTATAAAGGGAGATACTTTTTTGATGATGAAAATTTTACAACAGAGCTTTTAGATAAAATTGGGTTCACCTATTTTAATACAAATCCAAAACAAAAGAATTTCAATTATCAATTTGATCGTGATATATATGAAGATGGCGAAGTTTGGTATTTGGACAGATTCCTTTTAAATTTTTGAGTCTAAGGCATTGTGCTCGACCGTTCACAATTGCCAGTTGTCATTTTCGCAAAACTTGTAACATTTGCAATACTAGCTACAAAACCTGTTACTTTTGGTATTACTAATAATCCTAAGTAATTTGGCTATTGATAATCGTGTCTTTAGTGGCCAATCAAGCAATAAGATCACATAATATCCAAACTGCGAAAGCCCTGGAAGTTAGCGATAATGCAAACGGACAATTAAATAAATAAACAAACATTAAAATTAGTTGAAGAAGTTGATAAACTTCTGGCAATTGGAAAAGATCTAATATATTCTGGCAATGGTGGCGTAACTTCTCACGAAATAGTAGCGAATTTTACTTTCTGGACAACCTGCTGACATCAGCACACTATTTAATAACATGATTCCATTACTTGAAGCACTGAATTAATAAAGAAGATAATCTTTTGGTAGAAAACGCTAAATATCTATACTTTATATTCTTCGATTTTATCTGGAAAAATGTCGGCAGGAACTTTAAGATCATTTGAAGTGAATAAAATTTCCCTGCCTTTACTTCGAACATTGCCAGCTGAGTAGTTTAACTTATATCCTTGGGAATTTGCGAATGAATATAGGTCACGTATTTCTTTGCAATTGTCATAAGAAACCATCCAGGGAGAAAATTTAATCTTTTGAATATAACCAGCTATTCTTACGTGATCATCATGATTGAAATAGTTAAGATATAATTCCGGCCCTTTATGATAATATGGCGGATCAAAGTAAATGAAAGGTTTATTTATCTTTCGTTTGCCCAAAACATCTATGCATTTTAATACATCGAGGTTCATTATCTCAATCCGATTTTTTAGACTAGCTACTTTTTCAATGCGCTTGGTCAGATCTGCTGCATTGTACCGGGCATCCATTTTCCATGGGCCGCTTTGTTCTCTACCGCCGATAATACCGGCCTTCAGGATCCCGCTTCTGTTTACCCTATTAAGCAGAAAAGTTGCAAACCCGATTTCAAGATTGGTATGATCATCTTGGTTTTTATGTATCATCTTTGCTTTTTCCCATGTCCGGATACTAAGTTTTGTTTTCTTAATCATTCGTACAAGCTCTTCCGTCTCATTAAGAACTGCATCCCAAAAAGAAAATATAACTCTGTCATAATCATTTATAATAATCTTGCGGGCATACCCTTCGTATAAAAGGGATAATCCGACAGCTGATCCACCGCAAAATGGCTCAATATAAACACAGTCTAATAAATTATTGGTTTCAACAAGTGCAGATACGAATTCAGCAAACTTACCTTTTCCACCAGGGTATCGCAAGGGCGAATAGAAATTCATAAGTTATCAGTTTGCCCACAAAACGATTAAATACGGATTGATATTTTCAAATCCTGTAATTAATGTTTTAAGTGGGATTAAGAATGTTTTATTATGTACAACTGCATTAAGAGAATTAATTGAGCACCAAGACGCAGGGTCGTTAACCCATGATTCTATCCCTTTGGTCTGATCTCTGCCGACAATTTTCTTTGCTTTCAGGCTAGTTAATGTTGCGGTCACACGTACGTGTAACTTATCACTCGCAGGGCTGATTTTATTTCTATCAATATATCCTTGGACGCTAAACTCTAATAATGACCTGAGTAAAAAAGCTCCACTAATCGGGTACTTCTCTGCATTAATATGTTTTAATTCATAGATCAATTGATCAATCTTAGTATCCCCCGATTTAATATTCTCAGTCGGACTAATCACTGAAGTGCGTTCCAGTGGACTTTTACTCTTTTTACCTTTCTTAAAACCGGTCACGGGAGTGGCTGCAGATATAGGATCAAGCTTTAAAGGTGTCTTTAATTTTTTGGAGAGATTAGGTCGATACTCAGCGTCAAGTCCATCAATGTATTTTTTTCGATCTGCAGAGTGATAAATATCATTAACCCCAATTGAACCGTCAATCAGATCTGTAAGTATCTTGCCAAGTGGCCTAGATATCTCTGTGAGTGGAATGGTTGAATACACGACGCTATCCTGTATATCTAATCCTAATTGGCTTTTCACATACTTATCGCCTAAGAGCCTTTCTAGGTTTGTAATAGGCAATAGCTCAATGCTTTTAGCGATTTCTGGAAATCGTGATTTGACAAAATCGGCAACCTGCAATTCAGCAGAAGCCTTACCGGTCAAAAGTCTTTTAAATCGATTCGATTGTAATGATATCCAGGTAACAGTTCCTTTTCCGCCACCCTCTCCAGCATGTTTCCTTTCAATCCATGGCGCCGCCTCTATAAATGAACCATACAAAATGCAATCCACCTCGCTGATTCTGCTTTTCCTTTTGTGGTATTCTTCACTAATTTTTTTAAATTTTATATAATATTTCTGATCGGCGAAATCTTTTATCAGGCCAGGATTCTCTAATATCTTGAGACAAGCAAAACGTCGGTTACCTTCTAATACGATATAAAAATCAGAGTCTTTTGTATCCTGCATTAAATAAGGAGCATCCCCAGGGTTAAGACCATTGTCTTTAATATCTTTTGCCAGCTCTACTAGTTTATCACCTTGATTAGCTAGTAATGCGAATAGTGCTTCGCGTTGAGACTTCACCGGTTCAAAACGTGGATTCTCCTCAAATAGATTGACTTTATCTATCGATACTTCAATTCTTTTTCCAGCCATTACATGAAATTTTAAGTTGGTTTTCAGAAAACCAATTAGTAATAAAAAACTGATAGTGCTAAAATAAGTAATATTTCTTAATGTATCAAATTTGATATATTTTTGAAAAAAATAATTAACATCGGTTCTCTTAATTTTTAATAATGAAAAGCTGTGTCTATATATTTAAGAAAGAATGACTACATTAAGAAAATAGGACTGAACATTAGGGCTATCAGAAAGTCAAAGCAATTGACAATGATAGAATTATCAAAGAAGGCTCGAATAAGGTATATACAACTAAGCAGGATTGAACGTGGACTAATCAATACAAGCGTCTCACACATTTATGTATTAGCAAAAGCCCTAGATGTTGATATAAAAGAAATTATGGAAAAAAAATGAAGGCTCTCATTCCCTTAAAAGAAATATTGAATTCATTACCTCTTGCCACTATAAAAAAAATGGCTAATGAGCAAAGAGAAATCCGATGGAGGCAAACAACTTGAAGAATTAGGAATTAGAACATTAAGAATTTCTGGAAAGTTTATTATTGAAAACCTAAATGAAGCGGTACAGCTTGTGTTTGACAGACTATAAAACTGCAGGCAACATAGGGTTTTGTGCAAGTTGGGCTTGACGGAATTCGCCATCAACTTTTGTACTACTATTTAACTTCAATTCCAGCTAGACAGAACACTATTTGGCAAAAGAATAAAACATCAACTTAAACCTATAAATTTGGCTGACGTTTACAAGCAGACGGAACTCGAAACCCCAAACCTGCACAAAGCCTTGAACTTTAGCGGCAATTTCATCCACCCGTTCAATAATTGAAGGTTAAAAATTGGATGCCATTATTGAAAGCACTTTTAAAAATGGATTCAGACGAAAACATACGAAAAAGAATTTGGCTAATTGCTGATGGCATTCCACTTAAGTTGGGCAGCATGACTATTCGAACGAGTGATTCAGGTAAGCTTTTAGTTACTGGCTGGACAAACACTATTAACTTCAATAATATCTCGAAAGGGAATATACTTCAAGAGCTTGATGATTTGAAATCCTTATTTTCAGTCTTAGCAAATAAATTTCCTGACATATATCACATTGTAAACAAAAACGATTTGACAATAGAATATCACATGGCCTACGATGATTCTGGAAAGGCGGGAATTGGGTTATGTTCTGAAATTGAAGGAAAGCTAAATTGGTATATTGACTGACTAACAAACTGCCGCTAACATCAGCTTTAAGCAAGCCGGGCGACAGAATATATCCTCGGCATTTGTAATTCTGACCCAGTATCAGTAATTTGGCTTTAGCTAATCGCGTCTATAGTGGCCAAGCCAGCAGTAGGATCACAGATTATCCAAACTGCGCAAAGCCTGGGACGTTGTGTGCTATGCTAAAAGACCGAAACCGACAAAACATATAGATTAATGAGCGAAGCTGTTTACTTTGAAAAATTTTGTACTGACTTACTTGTTGGAACGACAATGCGTTCAACAATTTCCACAAGATATTTAGCAATATGTACACGATTAAACAAAGATTTTTGGAATATGGATACCACTTCTGGTGGAAGATATGTCGGTTCGTTTGGAAGAAATACTGCAAATAGCTGGATAAGTGATATTGATATGTTATTTGAAATGCCTTGGTCGACTTACACAACATACAATAGTTATATAAGCAATGGGCAGTCAGCTGTATTACAAGCAGTAAAAAATTCTATTGCAAAAACATACCCTTCAACTTCATTGAAAAGTGACGGACAAATAGTTTTAGTAAAGTTTACTGATGGAATGGAGTTTGAAGTTCTTCCAGCATTCAAAAACACAGATGAATCATATACATTTGCTGACTCAAATGGCGGAGGAAGCTGGAAAAAGACAAACCCTATCCCTGAAATTAAATCGATATCTACGGGAGACATACTAACAAACAATAATTTAAGACATTTATGTAGAATGACAAGAGCTTGGAAATATTATTGCGATGTTCCAATTAATGGCTTACTAATCGACACGCTTGCGTACAGATTTTTAACTAACTGGAGCAATCGAGATAAATCCTATTTTTATTACGATTTAATGTGTCGAGATTTTTTTGAGTATCTAAAAAACCAGACAGAAAATCAAACAATTTGGTATGCAATTGGAAGTGGTCAAACAATCTACAATCCAGACAATTTTAGATATAAAGCTACTGTTGCATTTAATAAATCAAAAGAGGCAATAAAATATCAAACTGACAAAATGGAATGGTCAGCTAAACAAAAATGGAGAGAAATATATGGTACAAGATTCCCAAGCTAATGAACTTCAAATATTAGAAGCTCAACTAAGAGAGAATTATGGCAAAATTGTCTATTCTCATAAAACACAAGAAAAATGTGCAGACATTTTATCAAAACGCAACAATTGCATTAAGAATATCCAAATAATTCTTTCCGCACTCATTACTACTGGTTTATTAATACGTGTTTTTAAAGGCGAAGAATGGGCGTTAATTTTGAGTACTATTTTATCAGCAATACAATTTGGATTTACAAGTTTTCTAAAAGAGTATAACTTAGGTGAGACTATTCAAAAACACTCAACAGCAGCACTTGAATTATTTGACATTAGAGAGAAATATTTATCTCTTCTAACGGATTTAAAAGCTGGGTTACTCACTCCCGAAATTATTATTGAAAAAAGGAATGAACTTCTTGAAGAACTTTCGAAAACATATAAAGGTTCTCCAAGGACATTTAGCAAAGCTTATAAAAATGCACAAAAAGCACTTCAAGTAAATGACGAATTAACTTTTAGTGACGAAGAAATAGATAAATTTTTACCAAACATATTGCGAAATAAGTGAAAGCACAGCAAACAACAGCAGTTTGGCAAAATGGCGGGTTCAGTGCTAAATTGAACATTAGGAATTCTAATAAACATTTTTGCTAAAACGAACATTTGTGCTTCTAATTCCGCTTCTTCGCAAAGGCCCGAAACGTTAGCGGTAATTCTGAAGCAGAACCCTGCTTCGTATAAGAAATATTCTCTAATTGACACAAGGAATTTAAAAGTTGCTACATTTGTTACGTGGACAAAATAGGTTACATAGAAATTAGAATTACTGGCTCAAAGGGCAATATTGAGCTGTCACCCGAGAATTATGACATTCGGGATATTATCTCTATACTCGAAAATGCAGAAAACCTTTTGTTTCCTGGAGATAAAAGTGACAGACCAAACATTAGTTATAAAATTGAAGAAGTATCCGTAAAATACATACTGAAGACTTCAATTCAATTTATTATAGGTTTTAATGCTATAATCGGTCAAGTATGCCAAGTTCAAAATATAGACTTCCTTGACTTAAATACTGCCAAGGCTTTTGAAAATATTCAAGACATAGCAGCTAAAAAGGACTATGTTTTTTCTATAAAGACATCACTTGACAATTCAAACGAAGTAAAACTCGACAAAACCACTCGATATCAAAGAACAGAAACAATCTGGGCAGATGCTGAATTTTATTTTTATGGAAAAGTAACCAATGCCGGAGGTAAGGACAAAGCTAATATTCATGTTTTCACTGAAGAACTCGGAATAGTAAGAATTCAAACGCCAATTAGTTTTCTTGAGCAATATGACGAAAACCTAATTAATAAAACATTCGGAATTAGGACGACAGGAAAACAGCATTCGAAAACAGGTGAAATTGATAACAGTACTTTAAAACTTATAGACTTAATCGACTATCAACCCAAATACGATGAAGTATACTTAAAACAACTAAGGGACAAAGCAAAAACTTCATGGCTTGGAAATATTAATAGTGAAAATTGGCTAAAAGAAATTAGAGGAGGATTTGACGCATAAAGCAGTACTATTAGATACTAGTTTTTTTTCTGCGTTTTTTAAACGAGAGTGATCCACTGTTCAAAAATGCTGACGGTTATTTTCGCTACTTCATACAAAAAGAAATTACGATGATGATTTAATGATAAAATACAGCGAAGCTTGGTTAAACTCCCAGCGATATACATTTCTAACTGAAGTTAATGTTGGCTCATGGTCAGGTATTAGCACAAGACAAATGGCAGAAGAATCTGATTGTATGGATTTCTATAATTTTGTCTATACCCCTTTTTCAACTGCCGCACATAATATGTGGGGACACATAGCGAGATATAATCTTGTACAAAGCGATAATCCCCTGCATAAATATTTACGCCAACCAACTCTAGGTGAATTTGCAATTGACATTTACAATATAAAATTAGCGGTTAAATATTCAGACAAATTAATACGAAAATTTGACGAAACATTTGAGATAATTATTGAAGACAAATCAACTTACTTGAAGTTTTTGGAATACTTTGAAAAATTTGAGAATAAGCATCTCACAAATTAGGCTCCGCCAAACATTGGGTTTTATGCAAGTTGGGCATGATCAGCAATCATCAACAAATTGCAAATCCAAGCTGTTGTTCAGGTGGGACAAACAACTTTCAACTTTATATTTTCAATCAGCAGTTATTCCTGTCTGACGGAATTCGAATCCCCCACAATCGGCAATACCTGTTGTAATGTGCAAGCGGAGCGACCAATCACTAATCGGCAGACCGTTGACATTCATCTTTAGTTTTTCAAAGTGTTTTAATTCTGCTCTGCTTCTTTGACTCGACACATTTTAGCACGTTTGCTGAACACAGTACCTTGACACAAAAGTGCTAATATTTTAAAGACGCTTCTTTAAAACTACTGCTCTCTTCGTTTAGGGTTTCCCGGAAAATCATGCCCTCTTTCTTCATTTAATTTTTGCAATCTTTCAATTAAATATGCAGCCATTGCTCCATTTTTTACCCAATCTGTAATCAAATCATACATGACTTTTAATTCAGCAGAAATAAATGCTTGTCTTGAATCACCGCCTCTAATACCTCTTTCGTCCTTATTTTTCCCCTGAGTTAACAATATATTTTTTAACTCATAAGCATAATCACGAAGCCCTTTGTATTGGTCACCTTTTGGTAAGAACTGTTTCATTAATCCCTGAATAGCATAAAACAATCTGTAAGACACTTGTGGGTTTTGTGTGTCCTTTATTATTTCTATGGTTTCTTTGTCATCATCACTTAATTCTTTATCAAACGGAAATTCTTGAGCGACAGACCTTGTAGCTTCAATATCCGCTAATTCTGCCATCTTCTTAATGCTCTCAAGAATTTCGGAGCTAATAACCTTTTTTTCGTTTGGGTTCTCTTTCATTTTTTATTTATTTTAATGCGTTTGAAAATGCTTGTTTAACTCTTTCTGAATCTTCTTTTACATTGCCAAATACTTTTGTATTTACAGCTTTAATAGTAGATTCTGGACTTATATTCATATACGAATTGTATTTGGCGTACAATGCACCGTAATCAACGCCAGGGTTTGTATCTTCTAATGACCTTATATATATTCCATAGATTATTGAAGGATGCACTTTATTCTGTTCTGCATATTTCTCTACCACCATGTAATTATCAATAAATGGTTTTATGTAGTTTATCTTTTCCTCTGAAAAAAGCATTTCTCTCGCAAATAAATTCGCTTCTGGTTCCATCAAATACAAATCATCATTACCTGACACATGATAACCTATTGTAGAAACCTTGTCTAAGTGATAAAAAACATGTGCAAGTTCATGCATAAGTGTAAACCAAAGAGTAGGATATTTATTATAGTAGTTGGACAATGCAATACATGGCTTTCCTTCGACCATCATTGTCATTCCATAAATATGAGTTTTCATTAAGTACGGCTGAACTATAACTGTAATTCCCAAATTATAAAGTGCCTTTATAACTGTTAGCATTCCAAATTCTACATCCCGAGAATATGGTCGCATTTTAGGAATTAAAGACTCCAACCCCACTTTGTCAAACCTGTTAGTATTTTTAATTTCTAAAAATTTAGAATATGCCGACTTTACCCAGTATTCTAACATTCTATCTGCAAACGGTCGTTTACCACGACTAAAAAGAGGATACGCAACTTCTAAAGAGTATTCAAAAATTGAAGAAAGATTGAACTGATTTATTATTTTCTTTTCGATTTCTTCATAATCGGTAACGGAATCAATAAAGCCAATTTTTTTAAGTGTTTTTAAATCAAAATTCTCAACTAAATAGTTTGCTTTCCTAACTCTTTCAAGACCACCAATAGAATCCTTTGGCAATGTAGATACATAAAGTTTAATAAACTCGTCAACTTCCAATCCCAAAAACTGAATCAACTTTAATGCAGTCAATAAATCCACCTTCTGTGTCTCTCCTGCTTTTAATCTTTTTAAAGAAGGTCTTTCAATACCTAAAATTGTACTTAATTGCCTTTCAGATAAGTCCAGTTCCGCCATCTTCTTATCTATTAAAGCAGGAATATCAACGGAATTATTGCTTTGACTTAGTAGACTGTAAATTTCAGTCATAAAGCCATCGTTGATTTTATCTTCAGGCATAAAATGTTGAGTTTCAGCAAAGTTACAGACATTTTTAATACTGGCATAATTTTATGCCATTTTATTATTTTACGTTCATAATAAGCCCAAATACGGTATAATATTGTTCCATTAAAGACTAAAGCTAATATTCAAAAACAAATTGGCTCGACAAAAGCCCCACACATTTACAAAGGAACACAAGTCCAGACAGAGAAGCAAACCATTATAAAAGAGTGTTGCTTCCTGACGCTTCCAAAACCCCACGACACATTAAAACCATTTTGTTCGACAAATCCGCCAGCACAATACATGGGGTTTGTGCAATTGAAATAAGACGCTGTAAGCAACGGCCGATTTTTTGTATTTGATAGATAAGATTTAGGAAAACATCAACCCCGAAGCATTATTAATTGAGCTTAGTCCATTATTTATAATTTCTTTTTTTCGCATTTAGTATTGATTTTTCGCATTTACTTTAATATTTAACACAAATAGGGAAAAAAACAAAAACGAATATGCTATATGATAGTCTAATGAAGCTAGAATACAACCTTTTGATTTGAAAAACTTTTGTTTTAAAAAGGATAAAACTTGCATGAAACTCAAAAGGCTGCTCTAACGAAAACTTTTCTGTTTTTTTGCAAGTATCAGATTTATTCGAGGTATGAAGCAAGCTATATATCATCAATTTACCGAACGCAAGCAAATGGGAAAGAAATCTTTTGCTGTGTTAATCGATCCGGATAAGGTAGATGCTGCTGCTATAGAACAATTAGTATCATTAGGTGTAGAAGCTAAGGTGGATTATTTTTTTGTAGGTGGAAGCTTGGTTATCTAAAGTCATTTAGATGAATGTATACATCAGATTAAATCCAGCTGTAAAATTCCAGTGGTCTTATTTCCAGGCTCACCTTCTCAAGTAAGTAAATATGCAGATGCTTTATTGTATTTATCCTTGATATCTGGCAGAAACCCAGAACTATTGAGAGGCATTACAGAGCCTGAAAAAACCTATTTAAATTGCTACTAATTTTAAGAGTAAGTGCGAATTAATAGATACAGTGAAGGTGAAAAACATGTTAAAGTTGTTGCGAAATAGGCTATAGTTGCTGAGAATAATTTGTAAATTAATGCAAGAAGATGCGAACAAAATTGAAACCTATTACTAATAAATATTAAATTAGACAAAGACAATGCAAAAAGATCCCAATCAAGTTCGGAAAATCGGTCGTAGTCACTCTTCACTACGAGGTTATTTTTTTTGACTAGAGATTGCAAACTTCTTTTCCTCTTCTGATAAGATTGCCCAATGTTCATCTGCGCTATCGAAATTAAATCTCCACATTTTTGTTGGATTTCTGTTTTTAATATTGATTAAGAATAAATCAAGAAAAAATGATAGATGCTCTGATTCATCACATTCACACCATTCAAACGAATTGCAACCATTTAAAGTCAAAATATTGTATATATATAAAATACCAGTAGGATACCGGGATAAAAATTCATCTTTTTTTACTTTAGACTTAAAATCATATTCTTTTAAAGTCGTTAAAAAGGGTCTTTCAAACCATTTATAACAATCCTTTTCAGTTGCAGTATAATTATCTCTGAAAAATTTTTTCGGAACGACTGGATTAACCAATAATCCTTTTATAAGTAAATCTTCACAAAGGAAGCTATATCCGTCTAAAATTACTTTTTTTTGCATTTTCTATAACATTTTCGCAACTTCTTTTAATTCTAACAATTGCAAAACCGGCGCCGATGTAATTGATGTTGGAAATGCAATTGAAAAGACCTCAACTTAATAAAAGAAACCAGTAATGGGGTAAAGAATTATATATAGAATCAATTAATTAATTTTTTTGTTGAATAATTTCTGATTCATCAGTAATATTAAATCGATCAATCATTAGTCCGTAAGGGTTGCGTTCAGAACTTGTGGTTGGGTAAACCATCATAGATGCATTTAAATTGGTTATAAGGCTTCCATAGGCATTGTGTATTCTTCTTTTACCGTATAGCTGAACTTGATATGGGAAGTTATTGCCAATTACATTAATTGAATCAATATCTGCAGTAATCGTTAGATTGAGTGAGATTAGTTTTGCAAAATAATCTTTGTTTTTGTAATTGATATATAGATCCTTTCCGGATTCCCCAATTAGATTTAGTGCTTGATTGATATTGTTTTTATAGGTAAACTGATCAATCTGAAAGAAAAGTTTGTAAAAATTACCTACATGGCCTTTAATCATTACTTTTTTGTCCATGACACGCTCCACTCCCGTTTCTTTAACAACGTATACCCGATCTACTGCAGTAAGTAATGCTTTTTGATATAAAACGAATCCAATAAGTAGCGATCCTACTGCTATAACTACTATAGCTAGTTGTATTCTCACAGAATTGATAAGCGTCTTTTCCATAGAGTTTAAAACAGGCATTTCATATTTATTTTCTGTAGACATGTTATTTTCTTTTAATTATTTTTAGTTTGATTATTGTTCCAATAACCTCCAGAATTTGCAGGAGTGTTACTCACTGTTGTATTAGCATTATTGCCACTATTTACTCCGTTATCACCACTTGCTGCATTTAAAACACCTCCTCCGCCCTCTCCAGAACCAAAGGTTGATGATGCACCGGCTCCCCCGCTTTTAAATGCACCGGAAACTAAGTTTGTTGCATCTTTTGTAACTGATTGAGCTGTGCTTAATCCCCAACCTACTGATGCAGAAAAGAAGCCACCTGATTGACTTCCAGAAATCAATGCGTCAGCAAATGTGGGAATTAATACCGTACATAAAAGAAAAACAAGTTGAAGGGCACAAATTGACCAATCCCAAGAAGTCCCTACCCCACTATCTATCATACCTCTTTGTTGCTCAAAGACATGAAGTAGACCAACTCCATAAAATGCTAGTTTTAATCCTGCACCAATGGCGGCCCATAATCTAATAACGAAAATATATTTAAGTAATCCAACTAAAGATCCTTCAAAGCCTGGCAATAAGCTAACTGCAAAGGCGATTGGTGAAAATGCAATTAAAATCCTAGCACCGAGTATACTAACGAATTTGATTAAAAACAAAGCAAGATCATATAAAACAGTACAGATTGTGCTTATCGTATAACCTATGTAAACTGGCATCTTTTCTACCATTGCTGTTGGCGATATCGTCCCTAAGTTATGGGAATCGTCAATATTTTGAATAACTGCATCTTTATAAGCTGCTACAAGAGACCCTCCTGATTGCTGTGTTTTTATTGCAAATTGTTTATCAAGAGCGTTAGCAGGTAATTGGAATAAAGCATCAGCAATTTCAAGTAGTTCTTTTGAATTGGCAAACAGTAAATAAAACACCATCATTTTAGCAAATTTATCGACTGATAATTCTCCACCTATCATCATTTGCATAGTTATTACAAGTATAGTTAGCAATACTCCAATAGCTACAAAAACTCCGCAACTTTGGTATACCGTATTAAATACCGGATCTAGTGTTGTTTTTAAACTGCTTTCTGCATTGACTAATACGTTTTGTAATGATTCGTTAAGGTTGATATTAAGGAGGTGCATAGAGAATGATTTAGTATAATAATTTGATTGTTTTTGTTCTACTTTGTAACCTATTGGAAACAAGTTTTGCATTAGAAATAATAGAAACAGCATTAGAAATATTTCTTTGAGATTCTTCCAAATATTTGTTAGCAGCTTCAATATGAGTTAATCTCTCTGTCAGGTTTAATTGCTGTTGTACAAATGCGTTTTTAGCTACTTGTAAGCTTTTTGTAGCAGTAACAAATCCATCATCTAAATTCTTAATGATTTGAGCTCTTACGTTTGGTCTGAGAATATCTGCAGGTATGGTATACATATCTCTTGATACTTCTCGAACTTTATCTAAAATTCTGCGTTGATTATAAAAGAAATCAAGAGTTACTTGGCTACCCATAAATATGTTAGAAACATCAACTGCTTTTTGTAATAGGTCTAAATTTCTTGTTGCCAATTCAGCGCTTCGTGTTACTTGTCCTAATGTGCCTTCAGCCATCTGAGCACCTAATTTTGTGTAGGTTGATGTTGCGTTGGTATACATATTTGAGACAGCTAATAATTTTGTTTGGACTGGATCACTCACTACCATCTGGGCCTCACATATTTTAAATTGAGACAAAATGAGTATAGGTATGATTACGAATTTTTTCATGTTTTTATATTTATTGTTTTTTTAATTTAATTTTTCTGTCATCTGGTATTTTTCCGTTTTTGATATCACTGTAATTGGTAAGGGTTCTGTGTATATTGCCATTTTGATTAATTAGTTCATCCGATCGCCATCTTCTTTCTTCAGGACTTGTCGTATACGCCCCTTCAGTATATTTATCTACTTCTAATTTATATACACAAGCTTGATCCTTAAAAAACACACAGATATCTCTATACTTGTCTTTAAGTGAATAAAGAATATTTTTATTAAAATCACTAAGCTCTAAGTGTTTATCAACTATGTTTGATTCAGCCTGATCTAAATATTTGAAGATTTTTATGTCACAGTTAGCTTTTATACTATCTCCAACTTCTGGATTTGAAAATATATCACTGAGAGATTGAGAAATTATGGAAATACACCCCCCTTCTTTTCTAAATGCTCTAAAAGCAAATTCAATAAAAGCTTTAGCGTCACCATATTCGCCTTTTAGAACACTCCAAACCTCATCCATGAAAAAATGTACTTTTTTGTTTCGGCGTTGTTGCGTTTCTGCGCTTATTTTCTGAGAAATAATATAAATTATAATGAAAAATGCCAGAGGAAACCTCACAGGATCTCCTTTAATGTGTTTTAATTCAAAAACGACAAAAGAACTATCAACTAGATTACTATTTTCTCGACCGTTAAAGATATCACCATATGCTGAAGCTGAACCCAGGGCATCTGTTGATAGAAAACCCCTCATAACTAATTTAAAAGACTCCTTATTGAATGTACTGAAGGTTAATGAATTAATTTGTTCATTAGTTTCAAGTTCTATAATTGAGTATTTGTAAAATTGATCATAATCGGGGAAAATATTATGCTCATTAATATGCTTATAAAACCCTGATATAAGAATTTTTAGAACGGCATTTATTTCAGATGTAATAGATCCTTTATTGGCACTTTGCCATGCTGTGAATAATAACATTGTTATAAAATCAATTGTTTCTGAATCGGGCTCATTATAATACCCTTGAGAAGTTTTTCCTGACAACAAAAATGGGTTTAGTATTAATGGTTGGGATGGTGTAAATTCAATGTATTCACCATTATAAATTTTGATAGTTGTTTCATAAGAAGCACCCATATCAGTAACGAATACATCGTCTCCCATATCTAAGAAATCAGAAATTAATTTATTAGTCAAAAAGCTTTTACCTGTACCACTAGCTCCAATAATTATCTTATTGCGATTAGTGATTAATGGATGATTCCATAGATCAACCCTAATCGGTTTTTCTGTTTTCCTATCAACAAATAATACTCCTTGGTTTGAACTTCTTAAACCCTCTTCCCAAACTTGGAAGCAAGCAACTTGATTTGAAAAAAGATATGATTTATGTTCAGAAGGAATATCAGTGGCTGATCCTGGTGCAGCTGAAAAAAAGTAGCGTAGTGTATTGTAGGAATTTTCACTGTATTTCATTCCACTTTGTTCAAAATAGTTGGTCATTTGGTTAGAGAAATGGTTCAATAATTGCCTATCCTGTTCAGGCCCAATAACTGTTACGCTTAAATGATGCTCAACTAATTTATCTCCGCTTCCTTCTTTTGATTCAATAATTTGTTGGATATTATTGCCGTTTCTGCTATTTAAACTATTGGCCCAAGACATGCCGTTCATTAAATTTCTTTTTCTTTTTAGTTTAGCATATAAGTCAGTGTTGTCAATAGAGTATATAACTTGGTTAACGATGTGTGGAAACTGTAAATTAAAACTCAAGTCATGTAAATAGCTAACAGGAAGTTCACTGATTCCTTTCTTATAATAGTTACCCTCGGTTTTGATATTGCTAATTTTCTCGGGTAAGCCATCTTTTAATAAGGAAAAGACTTTGATTATATTACTACCAACAGTTGCTGAATCCTTTAAATCTGCATAATCAGTAAAACAATTAATAGGTTCGGGCGTCTTGTAAAAGCTTAAGGAAAAATATTTATGAATGACCAAATGATTTATTTGCTCATTATTTAGTCGGGTTGCAGAAATTCTGCGATGACTAAGCACATCAGTAATTTGACGAATTAAATTATCTGCTTTTTGGGTTAATTCATTTGTACGAGAACGATCGATTAAGTGAGATTTGGCCAGTGTAGTATTAAATATTTCAAACCATCCTTTTTTATAAGTAGTCTTAGTGTTTTCTTGAGCCAAGGTTATAATAAAATACGTTTCTGTCCTAGTTGCATACTTTGCATTTAATAATTTCAAATTGTGGTATTCTAAATATGATTCTTTATTCTGCTGTTCTATTTGTGATGGTAAATGATAAACAAAATCTAACCGTTGTAATTGATAATTTGGCGGTAACATATTAATCGAAGATGAAAACGCTGCCTGGACAGCATTGTAATCATCTTCGGTTAAGCTCATAACATCGGGTAATGATAACTGGTAAATAATACTTAAGTCACCTTTATGACTTATTAAAATATCATTTTCTACCTGTTTAAGCGGGCATATTTTAGAAAATAATGCCCTTTTTTCTTCAATCTTCGTCATGAGAATTGTTTAAAAGTGAATAGCAATCAGAATGAATGTATTTAGTACTATTTTGATAGATCATTTTTAAAATAATACTATCTATTGTTTTATTTTTTTTCCCTTTATGAATACCATTCCATAACATGAGAAAAATAATAAGTGAGACCCCCATACAGCTATACTGTAGATATTTTGAAAATGAAAGCATTAAACCGAACAAAAAACCAATTGCAGGTACTGTAAAAAGGATAAAAGCTAATTCTATTACAATTCCATATACATAGACGTCTGCCTTTAATGAGTTGTTTGCTTCTGTGTTAAATACAGTATAGTTCATGAATAATTATATTGCGTTAACAATTTGAGCAGCTAAAAACCAAACAACACCACCTATAATGACAGAGGTAAGGAACTTTTTTCCTCTTTCTGCGTCACCAGTAAAAAACTGATATACTGCATAAAATATCCCTAGGAGTGCAAATACTGCTACAATACCATTTAGAATAGGGATAACCCTATTTCTAAAATTAGCTAGTCCGCTTTGGTTCAGGTCTGTTGATGTTGTTTGTGCTTCAGCAATCTTGCTGATAAGGATAAGTGTGAAGATTAAAGAAGTTGTTTTTAAATTCTTTAAGTTGAAATTGGATGTACGTTTCATACGATTGTTTTTTGGTTTAATTATTAGATAATAGAAAAATATTACATAATCATATAGTAGGGATAAAAAAATTTTATTCTAAAGGAACAAGGATTGTACCATCACTTTTATTTAATAAATAATGTTGACCAGGTTTGTAATTGTCTTTCTCCCCTTTTTGTAAAAGAAAACCTGTTACTTTTTTGTCTGAAGAAAGTTGTTTTGTAACTAGTATACTGTTATTTATAAAATTAATAGGAAGTGAATTTTTTTGAGGCTTTAATACAAAAAAACCTACTATTATAATAGATGAAAAAAGTACCGCAAACCCTAACCATTTTCCTATGCCATACCAGAATGCAATTTTAGTATCAGTAAAGTGAATTTCTGTTTTATTGTTTTGTTTTTGCAAGTCCTTAATTTTTTCATTTAAATCAAATAAAAGACCATAAAAAGGTATAATTTCATCAGTGGATTTGATATGTATACCATAGTTAGTTAATATCTGACCTGCGATTTTTTGATTATTCTCTAACATCTTCTTCATTTGTTTTAGGCAAATTATTTAAACGTTCCTCCCATGATTTACTAATAACTATTTTTCCGATATAGTCTTCTACTTCTTTTTTCTCATAACCTGAATTACTGTATTCTTTTGCTAAATCATGCAATAAAAATATTATACTGTTTAATGCCTCAATTTGTTCAATATCTTGTTGAGTGTTTTTTTCATCCTTACTAACTTTTTGCTCATTACCTAATTTCTTTTTTTTAAATATTAAGAATAAGCCTACGAAAAGAAAAATTGCTAATAAAGTATATACTATCAAATCCCTATTTTGAAGCATGATAAAAAAGTTTAGTTATTGCAGTTGACCATGAAGACACCAGATCTTGTTCAGATGGTGATTCAAAGAAAGTGAAATAACCTTTAATTGCTTCTTTTTTTGGGATAATTTCACCAAATTGGTAGCCTTGTCCTGAATAATAACTTGAATATTTTTTTAAATGATCTTGAATTAATTTGTTATCTACATTAGAATAATACCAAAGTTCAATCATTTTGGAAGTTTGAAAATTATCTAAAAGAGCTACTTCTTCAACGTTGCTATTGAATGCTGTAATGAAAATAAACTTATCACAATAAGCTTCTAAACTTAATATTTCTGTTGAGGAGTATTTTCTTTTGTTATCAATAATAATAAAATTTACATCACGTATGGCGGTTTCGTCGCCCATCATGCCGAAGTGATCTATTGTGCTATTTCGATATATAATTTGATCAACAGGATTACTGGAAGAAAACTTGCCATGTAAAACTTTAATGTAATCCCATACACGAGCTTTTACAAGATAAATATCCGGTGTTAAATCCCAAACAGTAACAGACATATTTTCAAAAGCACATGTGCTGGCAAACAAATATGAAAGGCAGGATATCCTATCTTTATTATTAAGGTTAGAAATTAAACCTATATTTAAACCTAAACTCATATTATGATGATTATAGTTGTTCAAATATAGTATCAAGATAATTATTGACCCTTCTTCGTCTCATTAAAGGAAGTGCATCAATTTCATCCCAAGTTATTCCATGTATCATGAAGTCTTGCCACTCCTGTGAAGCCGAATCACCCTGATCACTAATTCTACTTACGACAATTGATTTAAATCTATGATCTTTTAAAAGTGAATGTAGGCTCTTATCTCCTACCCCACCTTGAAATTCATTAGCTACAATTTGTACAATTGGCATTAAGCCAGCTAAATCAATCTTTTTTATAAAAGAGTAACAATCTTGCCAAGAAGTATCACCTGCAACAATTACATAAATATTTATACCTAATTGCTGAAGAATTTCACAAATGCCCTTATTTTCTCTGGCATAATATAAAAATTGTTCACTTGTTGCTGCACCAAAATCAACAATACAGTTGGTTTGGTTAGTATCTAATAGTTGTAAGAATTCATCAAATTTACTGCGATCAATCTTTTGATTTTCATTTAAAAAATCTAAATTTTCAGCAGTAACATTTGTTATGTTATCTCCTAATTTCTTTATCGTATTTGAAGCAAATTTCGATATTGATAGCGAAGCATTATCGCAATCGTATATTGTAATAGGTTCATTTTTCTTTAAGAAGTATAGATAAAGAAGCTTACAAAAATAACTTTTACCTACACCTCCTTTTTCTTGGAGAACTAATGCCTTTTTCATATATTATTTATTTTAAATATTTGTTTTCAAAGTCTGTAATCACTTTTTGTTCAATTGTAAAATTGAATTTTTCAATTTGTTTTAATTCAAAGCTTTTCTGCATCATATGGTATTTCATTATACTAATTTCAATTTGAAAGAACTCGCAAAAAGACTTTCGAGCACTTGCTTGACTTACATTATTTAAATCACCGAAAAGTTTACAGGTGTTAAATAAATGGTGCAAGATTGGCCTTTTAAGACGACTATGAGACTCTGTGAAAATCCTAGTGATCATTGTTTTTGTTAGAATAGTTGCAGGGCTTTTTGTTTTTGCCATAATGATATTTTATGATAAAAGTATATAAAAATATTATTACAGCATAATATTTGGCTAAGAAATATCCTGTCCAGGTATAATGCGTGTAATTTTTAATCCTTTGTAAAGTTTAGGTGGGTTTTTTTCAAGGTCGATAAGGGATTGATCCAGCTTTTTGAATTGCTCTTTAATATCTTCAGCACCATCGGTATTATGGAGATTGTTTTGATTGAGCTGATCAGTGAAGGATAATTGGGATGGTGTGGTGGTAGGGATATAGGATTGTTTATTGGCAAGTGCAGAAGTAAAATTACAAAATGCTTGAGTGAGTTCAGCACAAATGGTGTATTCTTTGGCTAGTTGTTTTATTTTTTGTGGGCTGGTTTGAGTGATGGATTTACGGACATTTTTAAATGCTTTTTTTTCATTGAGTTCAAAAAATCGGTTAAAAACAATGGTACAAAAAACAGGATCAAAACTGTAAGGTTTTAATGCGGCATCAAAGAGTTGGTGTAGTACAAAAAGAAAGACTCTTTGTCTGGGTGTTCTATAAGTAAGAAGATACTGCGCATGAAACTTAGTGATGGTTGTCATGGAAGGGTTTGTTTAATTTTTTAGTAAAAAATCGGAGTGTAGGTCATTTGTATAGCGTTTGTATATCATTTGTAGGTCATTTGTATAGCATGTGTATAGCATGTGTAGGTCATTTGTATAGCGTTTGTATATGCAAAAATGCTTACTTCTCCCCTATTTGTATTATTGTGGCGTATAAAAATAGGTTAAATATATTATTTAATCATAAAAAAGGCTATTTTTGAGTAGAGAGGAAAAAAGATAGCAAGGTGTGTGTTTGTCGACAAAAGTAGATTTGCAATCTACTTTTTCTCCAATCACCATCGCTTCCATAGCTGCCTTGCTCCTCCCGGAGGAGTTTGAAATGGAGGGGGTCAGCCCCTCTAAATGACATAAAAAAACCTAGCATCATGGATAAGACTACCAATCACATCCAAAAGAACATCTCTTTTTCTCCAGCCGATCTTCAGGCACTGGAGCAGCTCTATGCGGACTCCAAACTCAAAGGCGGCCTAGGGTCATTTTTAGCTACAAGGCTCTTGGGTAAAACGGCTGTGCGGGTTGCACCATCAGGCGGGCAGCCATTGGCGGCACCGCATATCACAGGTGATGGTGTAGGAAGAGAGAAGAAGAGCCATAAGATCAGTTTTCGTTGTAGGGCAAGTCAGTACCAGGTAATCATGAATTTTTACACGCAGAGTAAAGCCAAGCAGTTGGGAGATTTTTTTGTTCGTGTGTTGGAAAAGGGGAAGGTGGAACTAGTGGAGCAGCGTGCGTTGCCGGCGGAGCAGTTACTGGCGATTAGTCGCATAGGGCATAATATGAATCAAATCGCCCGAAGGTGCAATACACTGGATGCGCAAGGCTATCATGAGGTGGTGTTAAGGGAGATACAGGTGGAGTTAAAAGGGTTATCGGACAGTTTAAAACAAATCATTAAGGAATAGCCATGATACCGAAGCTTACGAGTGGAGATCATTTTTATGGGGTACTGTTTTATTTGGAGAACAAAAAAGCGGTGCAGGCGGCAGCTAGTGACATTGATGGAGCAGTAGCGGTGTCGCAGGAAGGTTCTGAGAGAATTGGTGCCTATCACTTGTTGGCAGACCAAACAGATAAGGCAGCATCGTTATCGAAGTTATTTGAACAGTACAATGCCGCAGTGATGAAGAAGGGGTCAAGGACACAAAAAACGGTGTTTCATGCCAGTTTAGCGTTAAAAGCTGGGGAAAGGATCAGTAATGAGCGTTTTTTAGCTATTGGGGCATCCTTTATGGAGCAGATGGGCTATGGGGAGCAGCCTTATGTGGTGTATCGCCACTATGATAAGGCGCATGCACACATCCATATTGTGAGTTCACGCGTAGGTGCCAATGGCAAGAAGATCAATGATAGCAATGAGGCTAAACGAGCCATTAAGATCTGTCGGCAGTTGGAGCAGCAATATGGCTTAAATGTGGTACAAGAGGCTACCATAGCGCAAGAGCTGTCGATGGACTTAAGTGAGGTGCAAGTGAAGGGGTATGCGCCTCCCCCGCCCTACCATCCGCAGATGGGTTTTCGTGAGTCGGTGCGCAGTCATTTACACTATGCGCTAAAGGTCAAGGGAGTGGATGATCTAAGGTTGTTGCAGGGCTACTTTGTGGCACAGAATATGGTGGTGGAGCTTGGGGAAGGTGGTAAGGTGAAGTTTTATGGGTTGAGTAGTGCGGGAGAGAAAATCAGTTATTTATCGGGAGGATCTGTGATGAAGGACTGTGGGGGTTATCTAGCGCAGTTAAAGCGCAATAGTGCGAAGCAGGATCAGGATCAAGAGCAGGATGTAAGGCGTAATGTACAAAGTGAATCAGTGAAGAATATAGCGGGTGTACAAAGTGCACTGGAGGGCTTGGCATCGTATCCTTTTGTACATGGACGCCATATTATGGCAGCGCTTGAGACTAGAGGCCTAGAAGGGGTGGTTCGTGAGCATTGGATACCCAATGGCGCTAAAGTGCTACAGGTCAATCAACGAGCGACCAAAGCTTTTGAGCAGCTCTCCATACTGTGTGGCAATGGTATGGCGATGGATGCAGCACTACAGTGGCTTAAGCAGCGGCATGGCTATAGCTTCCAGGCTGGACTTAACAAACAAGGTCGGGTCTTTGTGTTATACAAGGAGAAAGGCTGTAGGCTGTTTGCGGAGCGTTATTTAAATAGGGAGGTAAAAGAAGGGCTGCTGAAGTTATTTACGGAGGCTAGCGTCTATGAGCAGTATTGTAAAGAGCAAGGCAGTGATAAAGCCCCAAGCCCTGCATATTTAAAGGTGGATGGGCCATTAAATGATTTATTGGCGCCGAAGGTGGCCACTGCCTACCGACTATTGCTACAGAATGCTTGTTTTGGGGCTTCTGCTGTGCATAAGGCGGCAGAAAAGGTTGGTTTAAATGTTGGTATCCATGAAGACAACAATGGCTTAAAAGGGCTTACAATCCATTTTAATGGGTATTTAGTAAAAGCGGGTGATTTAAAGCATGAGGGTAAGCCCCTCTCCTCTTTGATGCTCAAGGAAAAGTATAAGGCTGATTTTACTGGGGCTGTTAACCTGAAATTGAACAGGAAGGATAAGGCGTTATTAGCCCTACACCCTCCAGAGCTTCAAGCTGAATTAGCTGACATCGTAATCAAAACAGCCGATAGCTCATGGTCGCTGGCTACATCGGGTGACAAAGGGTTGAAGACTCTGTTGAACAAACTAAAAGAACAATATGTAACCAAAGCGTCCTTGAAATCAGGACTACTCCCCTACCATCGCCAACCGACTAAGCAAGAGTTGAAGCACCAGCAAACCCATGTAAGAAGTATGGTTGACCGTCTACGCAATAGCGTCATCAACCGAGGGGTAGATGATCTTAATGAGGATATTTACAAGATAAGGATAACTTAACCTGAATTAGAACCTGAAAAAAGGTTTGTTTTTAGACCTATTTATGATGTCAATTAATTATTCTCTAATTAGGGAATAGCAAAAATGAATTTAGATAATTTTATATTTAAGAACTTAATTTAGGTTTATATTTACACCTAAATACAAGGCTAATTATAAATCTATTTTTGAGTTTATTAAAAAAGCTAAATATAAGTTTGAATTAAAGTTAATAATTGAACAATATACTGGGTTGAGTTATCGTTTTAAATTTGAACCTAAATTTAAACCAAATTTAGAATTAAATAAAGGTCTAGAAAAAGGTTTAAAATTTGGTTTATTAAAAGGTTTAATTATTAACTAATTTATAAATCTTATTTTTATAATTAAAATAAAACCTTTTTTTAAAGTTATATTTAACTATTATTTTTGAACCTAAATTTAAATTTATGATTATCACAGTAGGAGGTATTAAGGGCGGATCTGGTAAAACTACAGTAGCAACCAACCTTGCCGTTTGGTTATATAAACAATCTAAAGAAGTATTATTAATTGATGCAGATTCACAGAATACAACAACCAAATTTTATATGTGGAGAACGAAGGCAATGAAAGAATCTGGGTTTGCTTGCATTAATCTAGTAGGGGATGCTGTACGGGCTAATATTGAACTAATGAAAAAAAATTATGATCACATTATCATCGATGCAGGTGGTACCGATACAACAAGTCAACGTTCTGCTTTAGTTACCTCAGATGTTTATTTATTGCCGTTTCAGCCAAAAAGTTTTGACATTTGGACGATAGAGGAAGTAGAAAAACTATTGGCCGAAATAAGATCCGTTAGACGTAAAAAATTAATAGCAATTGGTTTTCTTAGTAGGGCAGATTTTCGTTCCTCTGATAATAGGGAATCTATTAATTTTTTTAAAGATCGTCCTTCAATGGTATTTTTAGAGGAACAACTGAGTAATCGTAAAGCATTTTCAAATGCTAGTGGTTCGGGCTTATCAGTACTTGAATTAAAGCCGAAAGATAAAAAAGCAATTAAAGAGATTGAAGAATTATTTAATGCTATAACCAATGAAGTGTTAAAACAGGTTTAATTTTACACTCATTTTTAAACCTATATTAAGGTTTATTTATTTTTATAATTTAATTAAATATATAATATATGTCAATTAAACTCCCACCAAGCGATAATGTAATTAGTGAAGCACTTCCAAGTAATAAAAGTGCAATAAATAATGAAAGTGACATAGTGTCTTCCAGTAATTCAATCCAGGAAAAAAAAGTTCAAGAAGTTATTAATGCAGGTGGCGTGCCTACATCCGTAATAACGAAGCATAAACTAATCATAAAAGAAAGTAATAGGATAGAGGGTGCAATCAAAAATATTAATATAAAATTCTTAGCTACTGAAGGAGAAATAATAGAGAAACTAAGAGATGCAAGACCAAAAATTCGAAATAAAAAAATTACTATTTCATTGCATGATTGGATTATTGAAGCTATTCAAGAAAAAATTAAAAAAGAAGCAAAGGTGTATAATATAGATATAGATGGAGTTTTATGATTCGCGTTATTGAATTATTTAACAAATACTTTGTTAGGAAAGTAAAAGTAGACACTCCAGAAATTACAAGTATTGTCTATAATGCAACTCCTTACAAAGAAAAAAAACAATCGAGTAAAATTAAATTTACAAAACTGCCTTTTGTAAATGTTCATGTTGCTATAATACCCACAACTTCAACTAAAGAATTAAAACGCTTATTTGGTTACATGGAAAGTCGCAGGCAGTCCATTAATGTTATAAATGATTTAATTCAACTTGCGACTGAAAATCATTTTCAATTAAAATTAATTATTAAAGAAAGTGGGAAAGAAGTAATTATTTCTGAAAACCTTACAGATAAATTAGGTGTGCATCAAACTCCAGCTGTCGATTCAACAAAATTTAGAAATAACCTTTTTGAACTCGCTAAAATATCTCCCTGATCCAATTCGAAGACATTTTTTAGCTAATAAATTCTAGTTTTAGGGCGATTTACTTAAAAAAGTGCCTTTAATTTCGTGTTATTATGTTATAATAATATAACTTTATTATACAATAATAATAAATGAAACAGCTTGACAAAGAGCAAAAAGACCTAGTGTCCATTCTTTTTATCATCACGTTTAGTGTTTTCTTGCTCATCGCTTTAACCATTTTTATATACCATCCCAGTCATTCCAATTACCTAAAATACCAACATAAATGGTTTTTTGCCATATTAAAAGGACTTAAGTTACCTGTTATCTTCATTTATAATCATCTCTTTGCGGTAATTGCTTGTTTCATTCCCTTTTCCTTCTGTTTTAAATTGTTTCTAGGAAATAAGTTCTACTACACTTACAATGAAAACCTTTACCCATTTCGGTACTTGTTTTTAAGCACCGCTTTTTTTATTCCGCTTTCTATAATTTATATATATACAACTGTTTTAAATACTACTGAAACCCATTTCAGTTTTGCAGTAGTTGCAATATGTTCTTTAGCATTAGGCTATACCTTTTTTGCTTACTTTCTTAGACTCCAATTTAGTACTACCAATCAATTTAACATTGATTTACATGATCGAATCATTATGTCAAAAAAGGTATTTAACAATGATTATTCCTTAACTCTTCAAATTGAACCCAACCATTATGTAAATATTATTAACCCCTTTAGAGGTATAATGATAGTAGGAGGGCCAGGATCAGGCAAAAGCTTCGGTATAATTGAACCAATTATCGATCAAGTAATTCATAAAAATTTTACAGCTTTAATTTACGATTTTAAATTTCCATCTCTTGCCGCCTATGCCTATGCAGCCCATACAAATGCAACTACTGAGAAAAAAACAAATACCAAATTTCATGTGATTTATTTTCGTGATCCTAGGTATTCTAATCGCTGTAACCCCTTAGATCCGAAACTATTAACAGAATATGCAACAGCAAATCAAGCTGCTTCAACAATCCTATTAAACGTTAACCGTACATGGGCTCAAAAACAAGGAGAATTTTTCTCTGATTCAGCAATTATTATTCTTACTGCTATTATTTGGTACCTGCGTTGCAAATCATTGGAATTAAATAAGAATTTATGCTCCCTGGGCCATGTGATTGAATTTGCTTCTTTTCCAGACTATGCCAAAACAATAGAAATTCTTACAGAACATCCTGAAGTAAAAAATACAATTGTCGCACTTCAATCAGCGAAGCAAACAGGTTCGATGGAACAACTTGGTGGACAGCTTGGTTCTTTACAAATAGCACTGTCAAAATTAAATGATAAAAAAATGATTTACGTCATGAGTGGTAATGATTTCACTTTAGATATTAATCAATTTGGTAATGAGCAAGTAGTAATTCTTGGTAACGATAATGAATTTAAAGACACTTACGCACCTGCTTTATCATTATATGCTGCAATCACAACAAGATTAATCAATCAGCAAAAAAGACAACCGTGCGCACTCATTGTTGATGAGTTCCCGACCATGTATATTCAAAATTATGAGCAACTGCCTGCAACTGCCAGAAGCAATAAAGTTTCTTGTATAATTGCCATGCAAGACTTTGCACAATTAAGAGATGCTTATGGACAATCAAAAGAAAAAACGATTGTAGCTACTCATGGTAACATTTTTGTAGGTTCTACTCCTGAAAAAAATACTGCTCAATTCGCTGCAGAATTGATTGGTAAAGACATCATTCAAAAAAAATCTTATGCTAAAAACGAACAAAATAATTACAATATATCTGAACAAACGGATCTAATAATCTACCCACATGAAATTCAACAACTCAATCAAGGAGAGTTCGTAGGGATGGTATCTGATTTAGATTCAAGTCAAATAAGTAATAATATTCCCAATAACAAAAAAACAAAAAAAGTTTTTGCAGGAAAATTAAAAACCATTAAACCAAAACACTATTACATCGATAGCTCAATGGGTGAATTTAAAAATAAAATACCTAAATCAATTTACTTTAATACCCCAGAATTTAACCGATTATCTGAAGAAGAGCAAATTCAATATATAGATAAAATAACAACCGATAATATTACGCTAATCAGAAATGATACTAAAAATTTAATTCAAACAGAGTTTTGGTTTTCTATGCTTTGGCGCTTTATAAATTCTTCTAACAATAAACAACTACTTCAGTTTATTTATACTTCTTATCAAATTGGTGATGAATCTACTAATTCTGAAAAAATGAATGCAATGCAATCATATATTGATTTAGCCATAGAAGAAGAAGAACAAATTAAAACAGATCCTTCCAGAGCGAATGAACTATCAAAAGCAGTTCAAATATCACTTCAAATAGCTATTGATACCCTTCGATATGATGCTAATACTTTTCTTATCATAGAAAATGATGATCAAATAAATGACTATTAATATTTAAAACAATGAATAATCTACCAACAGCTCAATTGTTACTTGAAGCAATGTTATATACTCTAGCAACGACACCAGGTAATATTATCACTTTTAACGATGAGTTACAATTTCATGGAAATAACAAAGGGCGTCAAATAGCAGTAAAAGATATTGATATTAATGAACAGACTGGTTCATTCAAAATTAAAGGAACAGGTAAAGAAACGCCTTGGTTTAATGATGCAAAAGAACTTATTGAAACATTAGACTTACCATGGATTGCAACATCACACCAAATCAAATTACCTCCGAGTGTTGATCCTTGTTTATTTAAATATTTTGGCCCTGAAATATTTGAATTTACCAGTGTTCGTAAAGATGGAAAACTCTATTTCAGAGAGCTTGCAGAACCCACGAATGAATACACTATTCATGTCTCTGAATTTATGGAACACATGAAATTAGGCTCCATTGAGTTTATTCAATCAAATGACCTCAATAAATTAAAACAAATTTCTAAAGAAGAAAAAAGCCAAAACTTCGATACCAATCCTTTATACAATCGAGAATATGAGAATGATTTTATGGAGGAACTAGAATCCGGTATAAGTTTTTCAACCATTAAAGATCATCATAAACAAATCATTTTCAACAAGACTTCCTTTTCCCAATTTGTAAATAGATTAACGGATTTGGTAGAATCACCCAGTTTTTTAAAACCTCAAAATAAAAACAACATGTCAAAAGAATCAGTTCCAATCGAAACAACAGAAAAAGTTGAAAAAATCCTAAAAGACCTTGAATTTAAAGGCTTTAATCCAGAATTCCACAGAGAAAATGTTACCAAAATGCTTTTAGAAGATAAAACCACATTCTCTTTTAAAGATCTTTCCTTTAGTAAAAAGGTAGACTTTACTTTGACGCATAACATGTCAAAATCAGGCTACTATCAATTACAGGCGAGTGGTTTCCATAAGGAAATGGGAAATTTTGCTAAATTCCCACTAAATGGTGCATTCCCTCGTAAAGACGTTTTTGAAAATTTCTTAGAATTGAGATCATTTTTAACAAACGTTGAAAAATGGAAAGATGGTCAAATGGTAGGAAAAGAATCAGTTTGGTTATCCATGAAGGAAAATCCTTGTAAAAGTGCTGAAGATTCTGAGAAAATGTGGAATCACGTTAAATCATATAGTCATAAGTATTTTAAGGTACCAGACGATTTCTTTGGCCATCAATTAACAGAAGAAGATAAGCGAAATTTAGAAAAAGGTCGATTAGTTAATTTTAATGACTGTGTCAATATAAAAAATGGTGAAATTTTAAAAGTTGAAGGCCTTCATGTCAATATTGAAGAACGAAGACTCGATTATAAATACAAAACACCTACTGGTCTTTTTATTTCTAACGAAGCGCTTGAAGCCTTACAGGCTAAATATAAAAAAGAACCTAAAAAAGAAGAGATTATTTCGGAAGAAAATAAGCAAGAAGAGAAAAAAAAAATTAAAGTAAAAGCTTAACCCTTTTTAATGTAATCTTTATTGGGGCTAATATATGTTAGCCCCATCTCTTTTCTATTTAACCATTTGTTACATAATCTTCCTAATTTTATTATATGGCTTTTGTGAACTTTTCTGATATTCGACAAATTAATGCCTTTGATTACCTCACTAGATTTGAGGACTTTTCTGTGTCTCCCAAATCCAATAAGTCTTGGGTTAATTCTAACAAACCTACGGGTTTTGCCGTAATTGAACATCTTAATACTGGCGATAAGTTCCTGGTCTCAAAAGACAATAATAATAGTTTAGAATTTAGGATTTCTACAACCGATGGTAGCACTATTCCAACTGGTCGTTCCGCTTCTCGAAAGGTTGACCTCTTATCCTTTGTTGCTTGGTTGCACAACGAAGACTTTAAGAAGGCTGCCAGTAGAATTGCTGATAATATCCCACACCTTAATTCTATTGTGAACCAACCAAATTTTACCTATAAGACTCCTGCTGTTTCCCTTTCTCAATCAGAGCTTTCTAATAAAGTGTTCTCTAATACTCGTCCAACTAATGATTATAGTTACCTTACCAAACGTGGGTTAAATAATAGTATTATTGCTGAGCCTTTGTTTAATGGACGTATTAGTGCCTACGTTAACCATCAACACAATAACCTTTGTTTTAATTGCTATGATGCTTCAGACCGTTTTGTGACCACTTGCCAACGTTATTTTTTAAACGATAAAGCAGTTAAACAGTTCCCTTATTTTAAAGATCCTTCAGGAACTAATCAGTCTCCCTCTACAACGGGAACAATTTGGCGATCTAATTTACCAAAAGAACCTACTTATATCTTGTTGTCTGAATCACCAGAAGACGCTATTTCTTACTACCAATTACACCATTCCTCGCTCAAAGACAAAACTCTTCTAGTTTCCTCTCTTGGTAATTTTCGCGTTGACCAAGCTCGCGTTATATCTTCTATTTGCGCTCAACACCCTTTCTCAAAAATCATCCTGGCCAATGACAATGATGCCGCTGGCATCCGCTTTGATTTAATGGCGCTTTGCGCCATTAAGCCTGCTAATTCCGGTCATTGCCCTATTTTAAATGCTTCAGCTAGCCTTATTACTAACGAGCAGCATATTCACCTTAATAAGCTCCATTTCTCTTTTAGTTTTGACAATAAAGATTTTCAATATGCTAATGAACTTTATGACTTAATTGATCATCATTTAATTAAAAATAATACTAGACTTGCTGATTCAGAAGGACTATATAAATCAGATGATAATAAATGGCATTTTGACCTCTATTGTAAAAACGATGTCCTGCACGTTGAAGATATTTTTCATTTTGTTAAGCTTGCTGATCATCAACATTATTTTACAGATCATTTCTTGATTGATAAACCTAATGACGTTTTAAAAGTTGGGCAACAAGAGAAATCTGTCGTTAAAGATTGGAATGAATTTTTGAGCTATCAACAACCTAATCAGCTTAAATTAGAGCATAAGATTCACTTCTTCGAGTCTGTTAAGGTAGAAAATACTACCGAAAAAAAAAACTTTAAATTAAATAAATTAACTCAGTAGGATAGGGGCGAATACCGATACTCGGTAACACGCTTTTGTTACAATTCCTCACTGCATTGCGGGATTTTCACGACAATCGTATTTCGCATATCTACTTACTAAATACTTAATCACTTTTCTCCCTTATTCTGACATCTCCCTCTTCTCGCTCATTGCAGTTTCAAACGCACGAGCCTAAGCTTCACCTACAATAAGCCCGCTCGCGCTGCTTGTTTTTTGATCCCCTTATCGAAAGAAGATCAAAAAAATAGCTAATCATGAATAGTATGCAAAGTTCGGGCACGCAGTTCTGCTGTGTATCAGTGAAGCACATCGCCTAAGCTTCACACAGCACCGAAACGGTACAAAAGACTACGGCATAAACACATATCCAATCAGCACCAACCCATCATTTATTCCGTTTCCTTTTGCCGCTAATTCGGCTGCAGACCCGAATAATGGCCATTATTCATCATTTAATTTTTATTTATGAAAATCTCAAAAACAAACAACTTCAAGAGCTTTACTACTGAAGTAACCATGCAACTCATCGAAGAATTAAAAAAAGGCAATTGTATTTGGCAACAACCCTGGTCAATGCGAAATGGCTGTACAAATTATGTCACTAAAAGATCCTACAGTGGTTTTAACCAATTCTATTTGGGATGGAAAATGCAACAAAAAAAATACAAGCATCCCCTCTTTATGACCTATAAACAAGCCATTGACGCAGGTGGTAATGTGCGCAAAAGTGAAAAAGGTATAACGGTAGTTTTCTGGAAAAAATTAATAAAGTCAAACGAATTATCAAATGATATTGAAACAAAACAACAAATTCGACTCTATCCTTTTTTGCATACAGTTTTCAATATCGACCAAATTGATGGAATCGAATTTATCATTCCAACACCCGATAAACTTACTCATTCAATCATTGAACAATGTGAGAAAATAATTACTCATATGCCAACAGCTCCGCAAATTCTACACCAAGGAAATCAAGCTTACTATTCACCACGATTGGATATAGTTTGCATGCCACTTCCAGAACAATTTGTAAGCCCTGAAAATTACTACCAAACCACTTTTCATGAATTAATTCACTCCACTGGCCATCCGACTAGATTAAACCGTTTTAAAGAACAAGAAAAAACACCCAGATTTGGCGATGAGGCATACTCTAAAGAAGAATTAATCGCTGAAATTGGAGCAACTATATTATCGGCTAAATCAGGAATTAAAGAACAAATAATCGCCTCCTCTGCAGCATATATTAAAGGCTGGCTTAGTGCCCTTAATAACGATCATACACTCATATTTACTGCTGCTAATCATGCTGAAAAAGCAGTTAACTACATCTGTGGCCAGGAACTGGTAAATAATGAACAAGAAGCCTCTTCAGCTAATATTAATCACTAATCAATCTTAAAATATTAACCACTTAATAAACCATTTATGAAACATCCAATTCATATTTTACCACCAGTAGCAACCATTAAACTTTCATTCATCCCTACCATTCCTTTTCATTCAACTGTCCTATGCTCAAGTGCCCAAATAGCTGAATTCTTAAGATCTTTATATGACAAAGAGATTTACCAATACAGTGAATCCTTTTATGCCATTTACCTCAATCGGGCTAATCTTATCATTGGCGTTACTGAATTATCAAAAGGTGGAATTACTGGTACTGTAGTGGATATTCGTACCGTTTTGGCTATTGCGCTTTCTTGTGCAGCTACTTCCATTATTATTTCACACAACCATCCTTCCTCATCGGTTAAGCCATCCGGTGCAGACGAAAAAATAACCGCTAGATTAAAAGCTGCAGCAGCTTTGTTTGATATCACCCTTCTAGATCATATCATTATTACACATCAACATTATTACTCTTTTGCTGATGAAGGGTTACTTTAATTTTTTCCTCTTTACATACTACCACAAAAATTTGGATAGGTAGTTTTTTTCAGCCCCCCCCCAAAGAAAAAAGGGATCTTAACACACAGCCCTGAGCTTCACCCATTTTTCTTCTGCTAGGCTTCCTGTTCCTTCAGCCCGTATCGAACGACCAGAAGGAAATTATCTTATCATGAATTAGAGCAAAGTTCGGCGAAATCCAAACCAGCGTAGCCCCATGCACCAAGCCTAGCTTCCTACGCTTTCGAAACGGCACAAGGAACTACGGCATAAACACAGGTTCCAACAACACATCAGCCATGATTTATTCCGTTCCTCCTTGGCGCTTATTCGATTGGATCACCGACATGAAGCTTATTATTCATTCTAAAAATTTAATACTATGTACACACAAAAAATTGAACTTAAATCTGCAAACGAGCAATTACAAACGTTTAATTGCACAGAGCAGTACTACAAACACTTATCCGGATATGTCTACACGGATGGTGTACAAGCATTGGCACAATTATTTAAATGCTATTGGTTAATTGATGAAATACTTTTTAAAAACTTACCTGATTGTTTAGATGATTTTCAAGTCTGGAAAATCATAAGAGTCTTTAAAGAATTAGAACCTACTGATGCTTTCGCACTGATTTGCGAAGACGGAAATAGCAATGTTCTTTATAATAAAATTATCCCATTCTCTGATTTCTCTGAAGATATAGCAGAATTATGGTTTTGTAATCATGTACTGTATTTACCATCTGAACATTAAAATTAAACATATGAATAAAATAAAACTCATTGAAGGTTTTCACATTACCCAAACCGAAAAAAAAGCAGTTCAAAAAATGCTTGAAAATGGTTGGGATTCATGTAGAAATAAACCTAACACAAAAAATTACAAAGTCCTTCAAGAATTCCAAAAAAATGACCATTACTATTATAAAATTCGAATTGGCTCATTTTATACAAACACAATCGGCGCAAATCCTCAATGGAATTACATCGCTTGCTTAATCGAAACTAATATCAAAAAAATTAAACCTCAATTATTTATTTTTTAATCAATCAAATATCAATTATTATGAAACAGTCAAAAAACAACACACAAGTAACACCAGTAATTAACGTCTTACTTAAAGACATTAGTGTTTCACCTTTCAACCACGGACGTGATGGAGTTGCCATTACAGAAGATAGCGTTGCAGAATTAGCTGAATCTATCAAAAATCATGGGGTAATCCAACCAATCACTGTACGAAGCATAAACGGTGATAAATACGAAATTATAATAGGAGAGAGGCGTTACAGAGCTTCGTTACTCGCTAAAATGACTTCAATTCCAGTTATTGTAAATCAATTATCAGACGAGCAGGTTATGGAAATTCAAATCGTAGAAAATTTACAAAGAGAAAATCCACATCCTCTCTCTGAAGCTAAAGGAATTGCCAAATTGTTGGAATTTAAGAGTGTTAAAAATACTCCAGAATCAATTGCACTTAATCTAGGAAAGTCTATTGCCTATGTGTACCAAAGAATCAAGTTAAATAACTTAATTAATCTGATTCAAGACATGTTCTTCGCAAATGTTTTAAACCACTCCCAAGCATTATCTCTAGCTCGCCTTGACGCTGATTCTCAACTAGAATTTTATAACCAATATTGTCTTGAATGGCTCACAGATCCATACTGGAGTATAGGTAATTTTAAAAATAGAATCGAAAACTTTCAGCTTGATCTAGGAGATGCTCCATTTGACATCAAAAATGCAAAACTTGACAAAAAAGCTGGAGCATGTACGAAATGTATACACAATACAGCAGTGACTAGCTCTCTTTTCCCCGATGATGAAACAGATGCTCGTTGTACTAATAGGCCCTGTTTTGTGAATAAATGTAAAATATCGGTTCTCTTACTTTTGGCTCAGGCTATTAAAGAAAACCCTGATTTACCAATAGCTTGTCCAAGCACTGAAGAATTAAATAAATTCTGCTCCGCAAATGAAGCTCTTCTACAGAATAAAATCATCCTGATTGAAGATGTAGATTATTATACTACCATTGATGTTCCTACGCTTCCTTTACAAGAAGATTATAACGATTATGATGAAGAAGAAGATAATATCGCTGAATATAATGATGCTCTTGAAGAATATCACCAGGATTTGGAGAATTATGATCTTAAAGTGAAAGATGGTATTTATAAAAAAGCCATTTTCGTTAATGGAGAAGAGACAGGCAATATTGTTTATTTAACCGCAATTCCTGAAGCTGCTGAATCCGGTAATTCCAATAATTATAATTCTGCAACAGAACATAAGGCTAAAGACTATCAGGAAGCATTAAAAAGCAAATCCTTGTCTAAACAAATCGTTGAAGCAGAAATTGCCCGTTTACGTACCAGAGAAGAGCGCTCAAAAGAAATTGATAAAAGCAAATTGCATGAGGCGATGTACAACGACATTCAAGAGAATCAAGCCTTCAAAGAACCGACACATCCAGTTGGAAAATTTGACAGAGCAGTGATGATCTTCTTGCTCTTAGACTCTTTAGGCTACCACACCAAAAAACAATTTCTAGCCTTAATATCAACACCAGAAGAGCGCAATGAAGATGAACAATTCGATTTAACCGAGTTTTGTGTAAATGCAACTGAAGAACAATTGTCTTTATTAATTAAACACGCTCTTGTCAATAAAACCGACAGTAAATACCCTAACGGTACAGCTGGGCAAATGTTGCGCTTGATTTATGCAAATACACCTGGTATTGATGAAAATACTATCATAAATCAGTTTAACGATGAAGTTAAAGAAAGGATTAATAAAATGGAAGCTAAACTAGTTGTCCTAAACAAACAATTGCTTGAACTAGAATAAAAAATTTGGGTAAGTACTTAGGTACTTACCCTTTTTTTATTGATAAGCTGAAGATTTAAAATCCTCGAAAGCAGAGATTGTTGCGCCCGTCACGCCCTTTGCAGGCTATCGCTCAGAACCTTTTTAAGCAAAGCTCGCGCCGGGCGCCCATACAATTACAAATCAACATCACAAAGAACACAAAAGGGAAGCAATTTTAGCTGAGGTTTTATATACTTGATTTCTTTCAAAATTTTAGAGTAAAATAATTTTCATTTTGATTAATTAGTAATATCTTCATTGAACTTTCTAAATGGGAGACACCCATTCAAAACTGGCCACATACAATGATTCATCTGTTTTTCCCTACAACCCCTCTTACAGCCAATTTTCCTTACAACCATTTTTTTTCTATGAAAAAATTAATTCATCGCTACGATTGGAGTATTTACTCTTTTGATGCTGTTATAGCAATTTTTAAAGAACATTTCCAAAACGTCACCGCTCTGCCTGAGATCACTGTGTTTAATGCCCTTTATTTACACCGCAGGGCTACAATAGAACTTCTTGAAAACAGAACCATTTCTTCTATCTATCGCATCAAAGAACTGGGTGAATGCTACCAAATTTATAAACACGGCCAACCCTGTACAATTTACCAGGATTATGACCATTATTTGCGCCATAATCCCATAGATGAGCTACTTGAAATATTTACCATCAAACCGATTACCTTTTCTATCGACCTCCAATCAGATGGGTCCATTAATATAACTCGTCACAAAGAACCTAAATTTAAATGCACCTATTTGCCTAATGATCAAATCCTAACAACCAGTGACGAAAATGTCAACTTCGTCAATGAACAGTGGGATGACCCCTCAATTCAACCCGATGAAAAATTAAAAGTTAAAAAGAAATTAGCCATCTATATTAAAAAATATATTCATACCCCAACCAACCAAAATAATTATGGAAATTAATAAAGAACTATCCATATTATCTATGCAGGAGAATAAACCTATTATTCGCATCGATAAGGCACTGGCCACCGTTCGCCAATTTTCAATCTACAAAGAAAATGACGCGCTCATACGTGATATTATCATTTTCGTTGCTAATATTTGGCAACAAGATCTATTTCATTTCCAAGTCTTCGACCCTGTACAATTCTCTAAAACAATGAACTGGAATAATAATAATTTACGTAGATCAATCAATCCAACTGATATAGATCCTTTATTCCCAGAAATCAATACTACTATGGGTTTTGCACTCCTTCAACTATATAAAACACATATTGACGTAGTAATTGACCCTCATAATGATAAATGGGGCGCTTGGGGTAGGGGAGTAAAAAAAGTTTCGGTTATCGAAGAACTTGTTCCCGCTAAAGGTAACAGAGAAAAAAAAGTTTATAAAATCAAAATATCAGAATCGTTCAAAGAAAATCTAGACAACTTCTTTATTAAAATCGATATCAAAGCTTACGCATCTCTCAAACTTAAAAACTCAAATGCACTCCAAGAACTTTATCTTTTCTTGATTAATCTTAAAACAAAATTAGAAAACTCTCCGGCAGTAATCGAAAAATTAAATGCTGGGCAAACTACCATCGTTTCATTTCAAAAACTCGATACGCTTAAAAAAGTGTCGGGGTATGACTACGCCGAAGTACGTAAACTCAAGACTAAATTATTGAACGCATTCCAAGAAATAAATGCTAGAGATATCAACCTTAACGCTAGTCTCAACTTCGTCAAAGGGAAAAATACTTCCTTTGCATACGTCCCAGCTATCTCTTTTACTATGCGACCAATCACCACTGAAGAAAAGCACTCCAATAGAGCACAAATTTTCTCTCACGCCCTTCAAGACGCACTCGTAGCTCACTTTAGTAAAGAAAATAACATACTTACTGAATTTAATGAAGAAGAAATAATCAAATTTCACTACTGGCTAGATAACAAAAAAAAGGATTTTAAAACCAAAGCCAAAATATACGCACAAATCTATAACCGCATGTTTAAATTCCCAATCGATGAACATCACGCTTTCGCTACTCAATTCGCTGAAGATGGCTCCATTACTATCAGCTTTTAACTCTACCGCCTCCTGCCATATGCAGCTACGTCACCTGTGTTTTCAACTCCCACTACCTGTGATATTCTGTGCCACCACCTGTGATATTCGGTGCCGTTTCCTGTGATATTCTGTACCGCCACGTGTGATATTCGGTGCCGTTTCCTGTGATATTCTGTACCACTACCTGTGATTTGCTATTCCACGTGTGATATTCGGTGCCGTTTTTAGATTTTTAATCAATATTTAGTAACTCCTTTACAATCAAGCTTTTAATGACAGATTTATAACATCTCGGCTGACTTGACGTGTGATATTCGGTGCCACGCTACCCCGTTTTTTAAAAATCTTCTAATCAATTAATAATCAAACAGTTAAAGTGAATATTATTGCTTATTTTTTCCCCTACCTGTGATATTCGGTGCCACTTTATAAGATATATATAAAATACTATTTAAGATAAGCGCTAAACTGGAGTATTAAACAAAAGGGAAAAAAGAATATGTCATATTGTCGTTTTATTTTAATCTTTTCTTCCTGCTTTGTATAGCAATGTGTGATATTCGGTGCCACCTGTGATATGCAGTGCCGTTTTATTATTAGAAAATATTTTATACTGATTTTAGTAAGTTTTATATGATTATAGTTTATTGGTGTAGTTTTTAAAAATCTATTTTCCCATTTATAAATCAAAATAAATGTACCTTTTTGAACCACTAGTTACTATAGACATCACTTTTCTTATTAATATTTAATTTTTAGTTTTCATTTTGAGTAATTTTACTCGTGGAAAAGATTGGCTATATAGAAATACGTATAACTGGTTCAAAAGGAAATATTGAACTTTCCCCTGATAATTATGATATCAGAGAGATCATTAATATTTTAGAAAATGCCGAAGATCTTCTATTTTCTGACCAGAAGAGAGATAGGCCAAATATTGCATACAAAATTGAGGAAGGTTCTGTTAAGCATATTTTTAAAACATCTATTCAATATATTATTGGTTTTAATGCTTTAATTGGACAGATTCAAAAAACACAGAGTATTGATTTTTTAGAACTGTCAACAGCAAAAGCTTTTGAAAATATTCAAGAAATAGCGGCAAAAAAAAATTACATTTTTACTATCAACACTTCTCTCGATAATTCAAATGAAATTAAAGTTGACAAAAAAACACAACTTTATAGAACAGAAGCTATTTGGGTGGATGCTGAATTTTATTTTTATGGAAAAATCACCAATGCGGGTGGAAAAGACAAAACAAATATTCATATTAATACAGATGAGTTTGGTAGTATAACTATTTTCACACCGGTTTCTTTTTTTGAAAATTTGGAAGAAAATATAATACATAAAAAACCATACGGTATAAGAGCTGTTGGAAAGCAGCATAGCGAAACTGGTGAGTTAGATAAATCTTCATTAAAATTTGTTGAGTTAGTTGATTTTGAGCCGACTTACGATGAAAAATATTTACAATCATTGCGAGAAAAAGCAAAAAAATCTTGGCTTGAAAATATTAATCCTGACAACTGGCTTAAAGAATTAAGAGGAGGTTTTGATGCATAAAGCAGTTCTACTTGATACAAGTTTCTTCTTGCGATTTCTAAATGATGTTTCACCTCTATACAATAATGCAGATGGATATTTTCGCTATTTCTTGCAGAATGAAATTAAAATGTATATCTCAACCATATCTATTGCTGAATATTGTGTTGGAGGAGATATTAATGAATTGCCTTTGAAAAATCTACAGATTATTCCTTTTAATCTCGACCATGCTAAAAAAACCGGGGAGTTTGCAAAACAGATCTTTCAAAACAAAAGTCAATTAAATCTTAAAGAGCGCAATATAATTCCAAACGATACAAAATTGTTTGCAACAGCAGATATCGAAAAAAGTGTAGAGTTTTACCTTTCATCAGATTCTGAAAGTCAGAAAATATATAACATGCTGAAAAAAAATCTAAATCCAAGATTTCAATTTATTGACCTTAATATTTCATATGGTCAAACCTTTGGTGTTCTTGATTTATAATACGATTTTTTATTGACATACTCCTTTAATTGCCTGGAATTTTCTGCTGAAAAAGATTCATTCAGTTCTATATGAATGAGTAGCAATATTCTTTAATTATTGCAATGGCAAAAATTCTTATTCGCTAATATTTACTCGTTTGTGGCTTTCTGTAACCATGTTGTAAGTTTTATGAGTTGGCTTTGAATCTATTCAGTGGTGTATGTCTTCATAATGCCTTTTAATTCGATCAGCTTCATGGAGCACTATTTGTTGCCAATATCGGTTGGTTAAACTTTTCAATTAATATTTCAATGACTGTTTACTTACTATCCTACAAAAGGGAGAAAATATGCCCTTATAATAAAAAAGTATGTAAAATATGATTATCGTATACTTATTTATACTAAATTTGATTATAAAATATGATTATGGTTTATTTACTCAATATCCAAATGTCTGGTGAAACACTTAAGTTGCTCGTTAATTTATTCATCTTAATCACTGTTTTTAAAGTGATCATACTTCCATTATTGCTGTGGTTGAAATCTTTTTGTTTTATTCTCCTGGACACTACTAGTTCTATTGTTCAATTTTTTGGAATAATAACAAGACTGCTTATTAGGTTTTCTAACCGGATTTTTTCAAGCAATGCTCCAAAAAAGCTTGTAGAGTCAATCACCCCTAGGCTAAAGCCATAGGGGCTTGCGGAGTGATCTGCAAGAGTAATTGGTTGATTAGAGGGCTTAAAAATTAAATTTTATGCAGCAGTTAGCAAAGAGAAAGACAACGAACACACCTACGGATGCTCCACAAGTCCGTAGCAACTGTGGTCTGTCATTAAACAAAGAGGAAACTCTTAGTGTGGCAGACTCAAAAACCTATGCTAACAACCTCGATGTGGATCTACACCAGCATACAGGTGGGCCTAAAGCCGTTGTGTATGTTTTATCTATAGTAGGTGCACCACTCATGCCTTGCAGTCAGACAAAAGCCCGTAAACTGCTAAAAGCACAAAGAGCAAAAGTAGTTACCTGCTATCCTTTTACCATCCAGCTAAAATTTGTTTGTGAGAACAATGTCCAGGATGTTCAGCTGGGTATTGATAGTGGTTATCAAAACATTGGTTTTTCCTGCGTATCATCTACACATGAGCTGGCCAGTGGTGCGGTGGTAATGGATGGAAAGACTTCAGAAAGGTTAACTGAAAGACGCATGTATCGCAGAGCGCGCAGAAGCAAATTATGGTATCGCAAACCGCGCTTTTTGAATCGTAAGAAAAAAGAAGGTTGGTTGCCACCATCCACTCAAAGACGCTACGATACGCACTTGAAGATCATCCGACAGTTGAAAAGATTATTGCCAATCAGTAGTGTAACTATCGAAGTAGCCAATTTTGATATTGCTAAAGTAGAGAATCCCGATATTGCCGGTACTGATTATCAGCAGGGCGATATGTATGGCTACCAGAATATGCGCAGCTACCTGTTGGCAAGAGAGAAAGGTTGTTGCCAGTTATGCCGCAAGCCTTTTTCAAAAGGAGCCCCTTCACATATACACCATTGCTTAGAGCGTAGTCAAACAGGAAGTAATAGAGCAAAGAATTTAGCAATACTGCACAAAAAATGCCATACGAAGTTGCACCAAAAGAAACTCAAACTAGCAGCACCAAAAAGTTACAAACCCAATACTTATATGGCTATCATTCGAAAGAAATTTTGGACAGATGTTCCTGACTTAAAGGTAAGCTATGGCTATATCACATTTGTCAAACGAATAGCCCTGAATATAGAGAAGACGCATTATAATGATGCTTTTATCATTGCAGGTGGTACGGATCAGCAAAGGATTGATCCAGTAGAGATCATTCAAAAGCACAAGAATAATCGAGTGTTGCAACTCAACCGGAAAGGATATGCGCCATCTATCCGTAGACAACGCTATGCCATACAGCCGAAGGATTTAGTTAGGATAGATGGAGAAAGAAAAGTGGTCTCTGGAGTTCACTCTTATGGTAAGTATATTCTTGCAGAAAAGAAAAATTATTCAATTAAAAAAATTCAAAAAACATTTCATTTTGGAACATTTTCTAACAATTAAAGCGAAAGCAGGTCGCATTCCTCTCACTTCTAAAGCAAGGTGAGTTTCCTGCAACATTTATCATGAATATAGCTTGTAGAATAATTACTATGATAAAATCAAATTTTAGCTACAAGCCAAATGCACCTTTTAAAATACATTGAAATTATTATAGCAAAAACCAATTTTTATGAAAAACCGTCGATTCAACCCCGTTCTTTTTTTTCTAGCAATTATTTTATTCATTGTCAGCTCATGGGGCTGTAAAAAAAATGATACTCCCCCCCAACCAAAGAGTCCGCCCTCGCAAATTTTCGGGCTAACCGTTTTCGCGCGTGATATGGCGGACTCGATGGTATGGTCTGCTAGTAATGCTTCAGAAGGTGTTACCAGCTATAAATTATATGCAGGCACAAGTGCCACAGGTTTAGTAGCCCTCACCACTACTACCACCAATAAATTCTTGCGTACAGGTCTTACTAATGGAACTACTTACTACTATCAAGTAGCAGCAGTAAACTCAGCAGGAGAGGGCCCTAAGAGTGATGTGGTAAGCAGTACCCCTCAACCACCACTCAATAAACAAATTAGTATTAGTATTCCAGCTTCCTTACCAGGATCTATGCGTGTACTGCCTTGGCGTTACTATGATCCAACAAGTAGACATTTCGGGAATCCTTTCATTTTCACCGACACATTTAAGACAGTGATTCAGGCGAGAGTGATCGATGGGTTTGATAGTTTGTTTTCACAAAAAATTTTGGATGCAGGGATTAATTTGCCATTAGGAACAGTTGTTTTGCAAGACCTTAGACTCCAGAAAATTAATTATGGAGCATCATCAAATATTTGGCAAGTTGAAAAAACATTGCCCCGAATTGTTGAGTATAGTAACGGAATTCCGGGAGAAGCCAACTTTACTTTATATGGGGTAATTGATACTATACCTATGGCTGTAGAAATAAGTGGTACAACGCTTAATAGTAAACAACCAAAAGAAATAATTGAATCTGTCCACATCGTTGTGAAAGGTTGGAATGGTGGTTCGTCTGGTAGAAAATCGTTAATAAATAAAGTTATTCAAGTAGATGAATTTGCAGTTAATAATACTGCGACTGCGTTTGATAAAAAAACACCAACAATTTATACATTAAACGGAAAGTGGTTTATCGTTCATCCAACAAACAGCAAGGGAGGGGGATCGGGAAATGGAACTAGTGGAAACACCGACTACACTATAAGGGTAACTCTAAAAGATGGAACAATGCTCGAACGTACGGTTTTTTCTTTTCAATAATTTTTTAAAAAGGTAGGGGTAGACTACGCCAATAGTCCACCCCCGATGTAAAATAAAAAAAACTGCTATGAATTTACGAATTTTATTCGATAAGGGGTTTCTGTCACTTTGCGTTTTTCTTTTTGTGTTTATTCTACCCTCATATGGACAACAGGTTACGATTTCAGGTAATGTTGCCTTTTTATGTGATACGGATAATGGCACAGGGAAAGTAGTTTTTTACTCAACTGTGAGTACTGGTTTTCCGCAAAATTATACTGTAAGGGTTGGCCCAAATATCGACCCTAGCTTTAACCCAGTGGTGTTTTCGGGAACATCTGCAGTTAGTAATTTTAGTTTTTCGCAAAATACGCCGCTCATAAGAAACGAGTGGGTAACTGTTACTGTGGTTTCGGGTGGTTTTTCAGATTCTAAATCATTTCGGGTCGATCGGGTTGATACCCCAACACAACCAACTGTAACTCCATTAAGTGCTGTTATTTGTGGCAGTGGCAGCCAACTTCTAACAGCAACAGTGGGTTTAGGTACGCTTCTATGGTACAGAGATGGTACTAGTTTAGGCGTTGGTGGTACAAGTTATACAGCAACTTCTGCAGGCAGTTATACTCTTACTGAAGAAAATGCTTGTGGAGTGTCGCCGGCAAGTGATCCATCTGTAATTAGTATTCAAAATGTTCCTACAAAACCTAGTGTAACACTTCCTGCTTTGCCGCTTTGTAATGGAGCGTCAGGTACGCTTACAGCAAATGGGAATGGGGGTACTTATACTTGGTTTTTTAATGGTTCAAATACCGGACATACAGGAGCAACTTATAGTGTTTCAGCAGCAGGGGATTATACTATTGAAGAGAGTAATAGTTGTGGGACTTCTCCGCAAAGCGATGCAGTTACAGTGACTACCAATGCAACACCATCTGCACCATCAGCGCCGATAATAAGTGCAGGAAGTACATTGCTTTGTAATGGAGCATCCACAACACTTACAGCAAGTGGAGGTAATGGATCATATATTTGGTCAACAGGAGAAACAAGTGCAACAATCACTGTATCAACGGCAGGAAGCTATACAGCTTATAGCCCAG
>CALRYA010000019.1:0-41051 GCA_943372285.1 Sphingobacterium thalpophilum
TGCATCATCAATGGATTGACCAAGAACTTCCAGATCGAGAGGAGATTTAGCCAACACAATTTGTGTATGACCACCGCTCACTGTTAAACATAAAAATGGAAAAGATGGACGATTTTCAGGAATCAAATTGGCCAACACATGGGCCTGCATATGGTGTACTGCAATCAGGGGTTTATTCAACGCAATCGAGAATGATTTTGCAAACTGTGCACCAACCAGTAAACAACCAATTAATCCAGGAGCTTGTGTAAAGGCAATGGCATCTATTTTTTCGAGTGTGGAAGCAGGAATTTTTTCTCCATCAATACCAAAAGCTGCTTTGATGGCCTGGTCTACTACAGGAACAATATTCTGCATATGCGCCCTGCTGGCTAATTCTGGAACTACGCCCCCATATTTTTCATGAACGGCCTGACCAGCAATGATATTACTCATCATTTTTCCATCCACTGAAATAGCACAGGCTGTTTCGTCGCAAGAAGATTCGATTGCCAGAATTGTTATGCCCATTGCGCAAAAATAGTCAATTGAAAGGCTATTTTGTTCTGATGGCTACTACTGGATCCATTTTAGCAGCTATTGATGCGGGAATAATTCCGGCTAAAATGCCTAAAACAATACAGATACTGAGTGCCAATCCAACAATATTGGGAGCAATAAAAATAGGGAAAGGCAATGCAGCACTTAATGCTACAGATAGAATCCATACCAATGCAAGCCCGACCAATCCTCCTATGATACATAAGAAAGCACTCTCCAATAAAAACTCTGTAAGTATCGTGCTACGCTTGGCTCCAATGGCTTTTTTTAATCCTATTTGACTGGTTCTTTCTCTCACCGTTACAAACATGATATTGGCAACACCAAATGCACCCACAATCAAACTCAATCCTGCAATGGCCCATCCACCAGCACTTACTTGTCCAAAGAATCCATTGATCTGTTCGCTAAATTGAGCCACATCATTACAAGAGAAATTGTCCTCCTGTGTTGGGCTTAGTTTTCTCAATTGACGCATCACTCCAATTAATTCCTCAGCCAATGCAGAAGAAGCAATTTTTGGTTTGCCCTGTACCATTATATATGGGTTGCTATTGTCTGGATTAAATACTCCAGCAAAATACCTATAAGGAACAATGATGCAATGATCATAATCAAATCCGCCAACAAAACTTTGACCTTGTTTTTTTATCACTCCAGCTACAAACAATCTTCTTCCTCCATAAGCCACTTCTTTACCCACAGCTCTTTCCGCTACACCAAATAAATCTTCGGCCAATATTGTTCCAATAACACCTACAGTAGCACCTCTGGTAAAATCTGATTCATTTAAATAACGACCAGAACCTACTTCAATGGATTGAATATTGCTGAACTCGTTAGACACCCCATACATGGGTGTATTGTTAATGATATTGTCGGAATAATTTAGATTTACTCTCGTACTTGTGAAAAAAGCGGCATAGGCTGCTAGATCGCATTTGGCCTTAATGATTTTCATCTCTTCGTACTTCATGGCCGGACGCTTCACATATTTCCACCATGGGTAATCCTGACCACCACCATAATTCCATTTATCAATATATATAGTATTGGAACCCAGAGATTTTAAATCAGTTTGTACTTTTCGTTCTAAACTGTCCACTGTTGCTAATACACCGATGATACAGAATATACCAATGGTAATTCCAAATAAAGAAAGAAAGGTTCGTAGTTTATTTACTTTCAGTTCCTGCAACGCCATTCGGAAACTATTCCATAAAATACTGAGCAATTTAACCATAACCCAAATGTAACACGCAAGCATGAACTACCGCATTTAATTTATGTAAGCGGTTAAAAGCCATGTTCAACCCATATCAATAAAGGATAGCAAGAAATTGAACAAGTGCTCAAAAAATGAAGACTTACCCAACAAAATCATGATTAATTGGTTAGAAAATATTGGAAATCAACATTTTTTTCAAATAGCATCTATTCTAGTAGTATTTTTGCGCAGATTTAACTAAACAATCTTGCTTTATGACCTGGAAACAAGTCTTTACATCATCGGTTGGAAAAAAGCTAGTAATGGGCTTAACCGGTATTTCCCTCGTTTTATTTTTAATTGTACATGCTGGTATCAATGCCTGCATTTTTGCTGATCTGGTTAATCCGGAAGAAAACGGCGAAATGTTTAATAAGGCAGCTCATTTCATGGGCTCTACGGTATTGATCAGAATCATGGAAATTGGATTATTTGCAGGAATCATTCTGCATATTCTTCAGGGCTATTTGCTTACGCTCGAAAACCAAAAGAAACGTTCAGTAGGTTATGCGGTAACGTATAAAGATGGCAGCAAATGGTATAGTAGAAGTATGGGACTTTTAGGAACCCTTATCTTGATCTTCCTCATTTTGCATTTGTACCATTTTTGGGTTTCTGCCCGTTTTACCGGTAAAGGTTTGGAAGAAGAAGTTACTTACAATGGTGTGGTTATGCACAATATGTTTGGTTTGATGAAAGCAACATTCACAGAGTGGTGGATCGTGGTGGTGTATGCATTGGGATGTATTTCATTGGCTTATCATCTGGCCCATGGATTTCAAAGTGCTTTTAAAACATTGGGTGTTCATAATAAGCGTTACAATATCATGCTCATTAGCATTGGTTATGGTTACTCCATTATTATTGCAGCCATATTTATTTTAATGCCTGTAAGCTTCATTATGGGTTGGATCGGTTAATTATTCAAGTATATTCTAATCATCATAAATCACTGGATCTATGTTAGATGCTAAAATTCCTTCAGGACCATTAGACAATAAATGGACCGACTATAAGGGACACTGCAAATTGGTTAACCCGGCAAATAAAAGAAAGCTGGAAGTAATTGTAGTGGGAACTGGTTTGGCTGGTGCTTCTGCAGCAGCGTCATTAGGTGAATTGGGTTATAAAGTAAAAGCATTTTGCTTTCAGGATTCTCCACGCAGAGCGCATTCAATTGCAGCACAAGGTGGAATCAATGCAGCAAAAAATTACCAGAATGATGGTGATAGTGTTTTCCGTTTATTTTATGATACCATCAAAGGCGGAGACTATCGTGCACGCGAAGCCAATGTACATCGCTTAGCAGAAGTGAGTGGTAATATCATTGACCAGTGTGTGGCACAGGGAGTTCCTTTTGCACGCGAATATGGTGGATTATTGAGCAACCGTTCATTTGGTGGAACCCAGGTACAAAGAACATTTTATGCTGCCGGTCAAACAGGTCAGCAATTATTGATAGGTGCTTATCAGGCATTGGAACGTCAAGTGGCATTGGGTAATGTAACCATGTATACCCGCCATGAAATGTTAGAAGTAGTAAAGATCGATGGAAAAGCAAGAGGCATTATTGCACGTGATCTGGTAAAAGGAACATTAGAAAGACATTTCGGTCATGCAGTATTATTATGTACTGGTGGTTATGGTAATGTGTTTTATTTATCTACCAATGCAATGGGTAGTAATGTAACTGCTGCATGGAAAGCACATAAGCAAGGAGCTACATTTGCCAATCCATGTTTCACACAGATCCATCCTACCTGTATTCCAGTGAGTGGAGATCATCAAAGTAAATTAACCTTGATGTCTGAATCATTAAGAAATGATGGAAGAATCTGGGTACCAAAAGCAAAAGGAGATAATAGAAAAGCGGTTGATATACCTGAAGAAGAAAGAGATTATTATTTAGAGAGAAGGTATCCGGCATTTGGTAACCTTGTACCACGCGATGTAGCTTCTAGAGCAGCAAAAGAAAGATGTGATGATGGATATGGTGTTGGAACAAGTAAGCAAGCCGTTTATTTAGATTTTGCTGATGCAATTGTACGTTACGGAAAAATTGAAGCAGGTAAAGAAGGAAGATCCAATGTTCCAATGGAAGAAATTATTTCCATGGGTAAACAAGTGGTGAAAGAAAAATACGGTAACCTTTTTGATATGTACGAAAAGATAACCGGAGAGAACCCTTATGAATTCCCAATGCGCATCTACCCTGCTGTGCATTATACCATGGGCGGATTATGGGTGGATTATGAATTACAAACCACCGTTCCGGGATTGTATGCATTGGGTGAAGCTAATTTTAGCGATCATGGTGCAAACCGTTTAGGTGCTTCTGCATTGATGCAAGGTTTAGCCGATGGTTATTTTGTTATACCATATACATTGGGTAATTCATTGGCTGATGAAATTTATAGCAAAGCGGTAGAAACAACGCATCCAGCATTTGAAGCAGCTGAAAAAGAAGTAGCTGACAGAATTAACCTCTTGATGAATATTAAAGGAAAGCAAACGGTTGAAAGTTTTCATAAGCGTTTAGGAAAAATCATTTGGGATAAATGCGGAATGGCGCGTAATAAAGAAGGTTTAGAGCAAGCCATCAGAGAAGTACAAGCTTTGAAAAAAGAGTTCTGGTCGGATGTAAGAATTCCAGGATCCATCAACGAAATGAATCCTGAATTAGACAAAGCCAATCGTGTAGCTGATTTTATAGAACTAGGAGAATTAATGTGTATTGATGCATTGAACAGAAATGAAAGTTGCGGCGGACATTTCAGAGAAGAGTATCAAACACCAGATGGAGAAGCTTTGCGTGATGATGCCAACTATATGTATGTAGCTGCCTGGGAATACAAAGCAGAACATGAGTGGAACTTACACAAAGAACCATTGGTATATGATGTGGTAAAACCATCACAGCGTTCATACAAATAAATCATTAGCAAATTCTAACTGACAAATTTTAAATAATGGAACACAACAATTTGAATCTCACCGTTAAAGTTTGGAGACAAAAAAATAGTCAAGCAAAAGGTCAATTTGAATCATATCCTGTGAAAAATATTTCTACTGAAATGTCTTTCTTAGAAATGATTGATGTGTTGAATGAAGAATTAATTGTAGACGGAAAAGAGCCTATTGCATTCGACCACGATTGTAGAGAAGGAATTTGTGGACAGTGCTCTATGTACATTAATGGTAAACCACATGGACCATGGCAAGCAAACACTACTTGTCAATTACATATGCGTGCTTTTAACGATGGCGATACTGTAGTGGTAGAACCATGGAGAGCAGCTGCTTTTCCGGTAATTAAAGATTTGATGGTAGATCGTTCTGCATTCGACAGAATTGTTCAGGCTGGCGGATATGTGAGTGTAAACACTGGTAATGCAGTTGATGGAAATTCATTGCCAATCAATAAAGACAAAGCTGATGCATCATTTGCAGCTGCAATGTGTATTGGTTGCGGTGCATGTGTAGCAGCATGTAAAAACAGTTCTGCTATGTTGTTCTTAAGTGCCAAGGTTTCTCATCTGGCTTTATTACCACAGGGAGAACCTGAACGTCATTCTCGCGTATTGAATATGGTGGCGCAAATGGATAAGGAAGGATTTGGAGCATGTACCAATACTGGTGCTTGTGAAGCAACCTGCCCTAAAGAAATTTCTATCAGCAATATTGCCCGATTGAATCAGGAATATTTAGTAGCCAGTTTAGTAGCAGAAAAATAATCAACACATCTTATACAATAAAAAACCTTGAAGCGAATGTTTCAAGGTTTTTTTATTTACTATAATTAAGGTTAATCAAGGATTAACCGAACCTATTATGCTGCGGTTTTCCTTTTTAAAATAAGGGCGCAAATTAAACTCACCAACAAGCCCACTGGAAGAATTTCCGTATAAGTCAATCCAGCGTTTACAAACGGATTTTTATACATAACAGCAAAATCGGCCATTTCTTTTGTATGATTGAGTATTTCTGCTGTAGATGCTCCTGCCGCTTTCATTTTATCAATTTCATAAGCAGCATATTTGTCCATGAAGTCGGGCATGAAATTATAATACATTACCAACCATGATAGCACATAAATGGTTGATGCAATTAATGTAATGAATAAGCCCATTTTAAAAGCAGTACCAAAACCCACTACTCCCTGGTTGTGGTTGTCTCGATAGTTTTTTATGCCTACAAAAATCATGGAGAATGCCAATAGCATCATGGAGTAACCCACATACATACCATTGTCGAAACCGATCTGGTCATGAAAAACGGTTGCGATAGTAATGCTTACCATAGTAATTGCTCCTGCAATTAAGCCATAGGTCCAGATAATTTTTTTCATCATGTTGTTTATTTTAGTTTGATCAAAATTGCATGAATAACCAATAAATCCCTTCATACTAAAGTATGATTTTATTGAAACAGCTCGTAAATCATACCAAAGTAGCAGCGTTTATACAATCAGTTGCAACCTTTTTGCTTTTTCGATTGCCTGGGTTCTTCTTTTCACATCCAATTTAAAAAACAAATTAGCAATATGGGTTTTAATGGTTGGAATGGATAAAAACAAATCAGCTGCAATTTCAGCATTGCTCATTCCCTTCGCCATTAAATTAAGCACTTCCATTTCTCTGGCACTGATTCCCAGGCTTGCGATGGCATCTTCATTGATTTGCCCATTTTCTAAAGGTATTGGGCTTAACCATTTTTCTACTACAATGGTGTTGGTTTTTGGTTTTGTTAGTTGTTTAGCCAACCAGATGCCAAGTAATGTAAATAGGATGGAGATTGCACCGATATAAATATCTATAGAATGACTATAGACCATCCATTTCAATTCCATCCATTTTAACAGAAAAAGTAAGCAGGCCAATGCAACTCCATACAATATGCTTGCCTTATTTTTCTTCCAAAAAACCAACATTCTTATTTTCGTTTTTTCTTTCTAAATCAATATAAAACCCCGTTTTTGTAATACCTTGACCATTAAATTAAACAAAATGCGCAAACTTTCAATACTTCTACTTGTAATGGCAAGCTTAATCGCATGTAATAACGATAAAAAAATGAAAAACGAAGCCTATCAGTGGCCTGATTTAAAATCACCCATCGCAACTATTCAACCGCATACAAGAACTATACATGGAGATACAGTAATCGACAATTATTATTGGATGATTGATTTCTTTAAAAAAGGTCCAGACAGTACCAAAGTAGTAGACTATTTAACTGCTGAAAATACGTATACCGATTCTATGCTCAGTGGTACTAAAGATTTTCAAGCCAAGTTGTTTACCGAAATGAAGGCGAGGATCAAAGAAAAAGATGAGAGTGTACCTGTTTTTAAAAATGGGTATTATTATTATTCCAGAACCGATGAAGGAAAACAATATTATAAATATTGCAGAAAAAAAGGAAGTTTAACCGCACCCGAAGAAATCTTACTGGATGTAGATGAAATGGCGAAGGGAAAAGCCTATTATAGTGTTTCAGGATTTTCCATCAGCGAAAACAATCAATTGTTGGCATATGGAGTAGATGAGGTTTCCAGAAGACAATACACGATTCATATCAAGAATTTAACAACAGGAGAAGTGTATAAAGATGCCATCACTGGAACGGGCGGAGATCCAACCTGGGCCAATGATAATCAAACCATTTTTTATACTTCCAATAATCCGGTGTCTTTATTGTCAGAAAAAATAAAGAAACATACTATTGGTACAAGTGCTGATATTACAGTGTATGAAGAAACAGACAAGAGCAATTATATCGGTGTAAGTAAAACCAAAAACGGAAAATATATTTATATCGTTTCACAAGCTACTCTATCTTCTGAATGGAGATTGATTGATGCCAATACACCCAACGCGTCATTCAAAGTATTTCAACCAAGAATCAAGAATGTATTGTATGATGTAATTGCATTGGAAGATAAATTTTTAATTCGTACCAATTTAGATGCGCTTAATTTCAGGTTGATGGAATGCCCGCTGGATAATACTTCTATGAGCAGCTGGAAGGAATTAATCCCGCATCGCAAAGATGTATTAATACAGGGTGTAGAAGAATTCAATCAATTTATTGTAGTAAATGAAAGAAAAGATGGTCTGGTTAAATTAAGGGTACGCAAACTCAATAGCAATGAAGAACATTATATCGATTTTGGCGAAGCGGCTTATACCGCATCATTTAATTCAAACCCTGAATACAATAGCAGCAACCTTCGTTACAGTTATACTTCCCTTACTACACCCGCTTCGGTATATGATTATAATTTAGTGAGTAAAGATAAAAAACTCATGAAGCAGCAAGAAGTATTGGGTGGTTATGATGCTAAACAATATGTTACTGAAAGGTTGAATGCAAAAGCCACTGATGGAACCAACATTCCAATTTCTATTGTTTATAAAAAAGGATTTGAAAAAAATGGAACGGCTCCCCTATTGCTTTATGCTTATGGCTCTTATGGAATTAGCATGGATGCCAGTTTTAGTAGTACCAGATTGAGTTTACTCGATCGTGGTTTTGCATTTGCCATTGCGCATATCAGAGGTGGAGAAGATCTGGGTCGCCAGTGGTACGAGGATGGAAAACTGATGAAGAAGAAAAACAGTTTTACCGACTTTATAGACTGTGGTAAATATTTAGTCAGCCAGGGTTATACTTCATCAGAACATTTGTATGCACAAGGTGGAAGTGCTGGAGGATTACTCATGGGAGCTGTAGTAAATATGGCGCCGAATTTATGGCATGGTGCAATTGCGCAAGTGCCTTTTGTAGATGTGGTGAATACTATGCTCGATGAAAGTATTCCATTAACTACCAATGAATACGATGAGTGGGGTAACCCCAATAATAAAGAAGCTTATGCTTACATGAAGAGTTATTCTCCTTATGAAAATGTAGAAGCAAAAGATTATCCGAATTTATTGGTAACAACTGGACTACATGATAGTCAGGTACAATATTTTGAACCAGCAAAATGGGTTGCTCGATTAAGGGCCACCAAAAAAGACAAGAATATTTTATTGTTGCATACCAATATGGATTTCGGGCATGGTGGCGCTTCAGGCAGATTTGATTATTTGAAAGACATTGCATTGAATTATGCATTCCTATTTGCTTTAGAAGGCATTAATCAATAATGAATGCCAAACCATTATTTTGAATTCAAAGCGTTTAGGGTAGAGCAGGATCAGTGTGCCATGAAAGTGTGTACTGATGCCTGTTTGTTTGGCGCATGGACAGCTGCTATTATCAATGAATTTGAAATTGCTCCTAAAAGCATTTTAGATATTGGGGCAGGCACGGGCCTTTTGAGTTTAATGCTGGCACAAGCATGTTCGGCGCAAATTGATGCAATTGAAATGGAGACTGGCGCTGCAACACAAGCTGCAGCAAATTGCAAAGCATCCCCATGGAAAGATCGAATCAATGTGATACCGCTTGCCCTTCAAGCCTTCAAAAAAAATGAACCCTTGTATGATCTGATCATCAGCAACCCTCCATTCTATGAACAGGATTTAAAAAGCCCCAATAGCAATAAGAATCTGGCGCATCATAGCGAAGCACTTACATTAAAAGAACTGATTGCTTCAGTCAAACAATTACTAACCCCATATGGATATTTTGCCGTTTTACTGCCCTTTGAAAGAAAAGCCCCCTTTATAGCAATGGCCGAAAAGGAAGATTTTTATGTACAAGAATGTACCGATGTTCATCAAACAGAAAAACATCCGCCATTCAGAACAATGTTATTGCTAAGCAGCGCTCAGGCAACAATAAAAACGAATTCGATTACAATCAAAATCAACAAGGAATACAGTCCCGAATTTCGTGCATTACTCACCCCCTATTACTTACCATTCTAAATGATTAACTTAGCCCAATGAATCGAAAGTATTTTGTAATGTTCGGATGGATTGTTTTTTTATTTGCCTGTAATAGCAAAGAGCAATCTTTATTGCCCGCAGAAAACGGATTGGATGCCGGAAGAGAATTTATAGATGGTTGTTTAAAAGGTGATTTTATCAAAGCCCATTTTTATTTAATGCCTGATGCCACTAATGAGCAATTATTAAAAACAACAGAAGCCAGTTATAGAGAAAAAGACAAAGAAGGAAGGCAGGAACTGAGAAGCTCTTCTATTAATATTAAGTCTGTTCAAGAACCAAATGATTCAACGGTAACATTATACTATAGTCTTAGCTCAGATACTACCAGCAAACAATTATACATCATTAAAAGAGAAGCTAACTGGCTGGTAGATTATAAAAAAACGTTTAACCAATAATGGCATGAAACAAATTGCATTAGTGGGTTTGGGAGGAATGATTGGCTCTATCTTGAGATATCTCGCAGCCATTGGAATTAAAACAAGCCAATTCCCCTATGCTACATTGCTGGTGAATATAATGGGTTCGCTATTGATTGGCATCATCATGGGATGGTCGGCCAAACAAGTGAATGCAGATTCCTGGAGATTATTTTTAGCTACAGGTATCTGCGGCGGATTTACTACATTTTCTGCATTTGCCTGGGAGAATTTGCAATTACTGAATCAACAACGATATACTCATTTTTGTGTTTATGCCGGAGGTACACTAATTTTAAGTCTTATTGCTGTAGCGATTGGCTACTGGCTTACCAAATAAAATCACTCACATGGAACCACAAACAGTTGTTCATCCCTGGCATGGTGTATCTTACGGAGAACATGCACCCAGAGTTGTTAATGCAATCATCGAAATTCCGCAAGGCTCTCGTTGTAAATACGAAATTGATAAACCAACTGGTTTATTAAAATTAGATCGGGTAATTTTCTCTTCTTTCTACTACCCTATTAATTATGGGTTTATCCCACGCACCTATGGTGGCGATAAAGACCCTTTAGATATATTGGTAATTACATCATTACCAGTGCAACCATTAACCATTATGGATGCCAAAGTAATCGGGGTAATGCAGATGGTAGATCAGGGAGATCCGGATGATAAAATCATTGCAGTAGCTGCTAATGATCCGGGTGTGAATCATTATAATAATATCGAAGAATTACCCAAACATTTTTTTGATGAATTAAGGCATTTCTTTGAAGAGTATAAAAAGTTAGAAAATAAAACGGTGGTAGTAGAAGACTTTGGTGATAAAGCAAAAGCTTTATCCATTATTGAAGAGGCGATTGAATTTTACAAAACTACTTTCCTAAATAAATAGTATGACTTTTACTACGATTGTATTATTGATAGTAGTAGGCCTTGCTGCAGGCTTTCTAAGCGGATTAATTGGAGTTGGGGGTGGCATTATTATTGTGCCAGCCCTAGTGCTTTTTTTGGGTTTTACACAGAAAGCAGCCCAGGGTACTTCGCTAGGTATTTTATTACTACCTGTGGGCATATTAGCAGTGTTGCAATATTATAAGCAAGGCTATATCAATATCAACTTTGTATTGATTGTTGCAGTTTCATTTGTTGTGGGTGGCTTTTTTGGAAGCAAATTGGCCCTTACCTTAAGTGACGACAAAATGAAAAAGGTATTTGCGGTGATTTTGATGCTTATTGCTATTAAAATGCTGTTTTTCGAAAAGTCTGGGGCCTCCAAACCCACTGAATCCACAAAAATTCAACAAACCAAGGCTTAATCAATGGAAGATTGATGAAGCCACCTTATATTTGCAAAAAATAAATTCATGGAAGCAAAACAATCATCAGCAAAATATTGGGCTTTGTGCTTTTTCTGGCTAGCTATTATGATCACTTTATTGGTGGTTTATCGCGAATTTTTCTGGTTGGCATTGCCTGGCACAGTTACCTATTTTGCCAAAGCCATGGACATCATGTAATTAATTTTCCAACAACTTTGTATAGAAAATCCCTCTTGCCTTGCATGGGGGATTTTTGTTTTATATGCTTTACCTGAGCTAGTAACGTTTAACGATGCGTAGTTGATGGGTACGCTCTCCCGTATCTGAACTAATAATACCTACATTATCTATTGCGTCAATTCTTACTCTGCCTGATGCATGAATAATGGTCTGCGAATCGAGCATGATCCCTACATGGGTAATTCGTCCTTCGGCGTTGTCAAAGAAAGCCAGATCGCCACATTGAGCTTCTTGTAAAAAGCCTACCACTTCCCCTAACACCGCTTGTTGATAGGCATCTCTGGGTAAAGTTTTTGCAAAGAAGCGAAATACCTGTTGTGCAAATCCACTGCAATCAATTCCAAAAACCGAACGACCACCCCATAAATAAGGCGCATGCAAATACATCATGGCAATATGTTTGATATAATCTGCTGTAAACAGCGTTGGATTGGGTTTTGCAATTGCACCTTTATAAGTAAAATCAAATTTTCCGATGGTCAATTTTTTATCTTGAAATAAACCCAGGGAAGCGCCAATCGGAATTTGCATGTCTGTTCCATTCACATCGAGTAAATTGGAAAATTCAGCAGCAATATCTTTGGATTGATTGGTTACGAGGTCATTGCTTATTACCCATAATTGCGTTTTTTGGCACCATCCCTCATATTGATCGTACATGCATCTGATCTGATAAAAGTCACCCGATTGATCAATGACTTCCACCACTTCACCAAATAATAATGAACTCACCATTTCAGACCTGTGTGCAGATTCAGCCCTTAAAGGGGCAACTGCAACCAACACCATCATATATGCCATTCAAAAATTTTACTGTAAGTTATGGAAATTTAGCTGCTTTGCATCTAAGACAAAATGCTTATTTTAACTTGTGAGCAGGAACCAATTTCAACATATTACCGACAACCAATTAATTGAACGTTATCAAAACGATCAAAATAAAGAGTGGCTGGGTATTTTATTGGAGCGATATACTTTGTTATTACTCGGAGTTTGTATGAAGTATTTAAAGCAGGAAGAAGCTGCAAAAGATGCAGTACAACAAGTATTCTTAAAAGCGTTGAATGAAATGGGTAAATACCCTATTCAATACCCAAAAAGCTGGTTGTATAAAGTAGCCTGTAACCATTGCCTGATGCAATTGAGGGACCAGAAGACCAGCCTTCCTTTAGCAGATAATGCACTTTTAGCAGAGGATACCAATGATGTACAAGATCATCAGTTGAAGGAAGTCAATTTAACCCTATTAGAAACTTGTATTACCGAATTAAACAAAGAACAACAAACTTGTATAACTTTATTCTACTTGCAGAAACAAAGTTATCAGGCCATTAGCGATGCAACTGGTATGAGTGTTTTACAAGTGAAGAGTCATATACAAAACGGTAAAAGAAATTTAAAACTATTGATGGTTAAAAAGCAACCATTACAATGAGCGATTTAAAAAATATATTATCCAACAGCGAGGAGATGAATGAGCATGACCTTTTAAAATATTTAGAGGGCAAAGCTTCTGATTCCGAAATGCATGCCATTGAAGCACAAATGGCTGATTCCGCTTTTGTAGATGATGCCATTGAAGGATTACAAGCGATTGGAGAAAAAAAGAAAATACTGCAATTAAAAGAACAGCTCAATCAACAACTCAAAAAAGCCAGTTCCAAAAAAGAAAAAATAAAAAAGCGCAGAGGCATTAAAGACCAGCAATGGTTGATCATTGCAGTGCTTGCCATCGTTTTGTTATCTGTTATTGGTTATTTGTTGATTCATTATAATACTAACTAATTATCGGCATAATCTTTCAATCAACGCACGATGATTCGGGTAAATACTCGACAATTTATTTTTTTCTGCCAATTCAAAATCAGCAAAATCAAAACCAGGTGCAACAGTGCATCCAACAAATGAATAGGCTCCAATAGATTCAGATGCAAACCAGGCACCAGCAGGAACAATTGCCTGATAGACTTCGCCATTTGATGCTTTCGACCCTAATTTGATCAATTCATACCGTCCGTCTGTTGTAATCACATGCACCAATAAAGAATCGCCTTCATAAAAATGCCAGCATTCATCGCTCTTAATTCTGTGAAAAGCCGAAAAATTTCCTTCAGTTAATAAAAAATAAATAGCCGTTGAAAAGTGTCGATTTCCAGTAAAGCGTGTAGGCAATGCAGCTTGTGGAATTTGTTCTGCAGACACATAATTCTCTTTATAAAAACCCCCTTCGGGATGGGGTAACAAACCATAGAATTCAACCAATTGCTGATACATGTTGCGCCTATTTTATTGTACTAATTTAATTAGCAATATTAAATAATTATAAATTAAATATGAAATTGCATGATTTATAACATTTTGCAAAAAAGCTATTCTTGAAAGCTTAACATTAAGGTAATATTGAAAGATATAGCTTTATGCAAAACAAGAACATGCTCAACCATATTACCCTATCGGAAGAAGTATTGATCGATCAATTGCGCCACGCAAAAACAGAAAAAGAAATCAGCAAAATTATTGAATCGAGTATTGTGCTACTTGAAAAAGAAATTGTTGAACCAGCTAATGTATTAAGCTTTACTCAAAAAATGAGGCAGAAATTATCTTCTATCAATCCATTCTATATAGATGATGCAACAGAATGGAATAATATTCAAACATCTAAAGTATTGTTTTACCGAGTTGGATGCAGGTTTACTTCGATGGCTTAGTTGTTAATAAAGACATACAACCATTGCCCAAATGCATAGCCTAATTTGGTAAATTTAATGATCCCTAAAATTACCACTGAGGTCAATAAAAATCCCACAGCAAATTTTCCTTTGTTTGTTTTGAAAAATGGATGATTCATACCTGTATGTTTTATTGAATTGTTCATTTTATTTCACTCTACCCTTTTCTGCATCAGACCCGCCTGTATTCCTGGCATTTAAACTTTTGCCTTTATTGAAACGATAGCTGAATGAAATCGTTGCGACCCTTGTATCTAAAAAGCTTTTCCATTTTGCACTGGAGTTAGCTACTGCTAAAATATCTCCACCAGGTTGTTGAGAATAAAAGATATCATTCAAATTAAATTTGAGCGAACCTTTGTCTTTTAAAATTTTCTTGGAGAAACCCATACGCATTGTCCAAACAGGAATGGTAATGAATTGACCAGTAACTACAGCCGTTTGATAAGAGCCCGATAATTCAGCCGACCATTTTTTATTGATGGTGAATTGATTGGTTGGCCCAAGAAACCAATAGGTTCCTTTATTATTCAATTGTTGCCCATAAACGTTCGATCTAAAATCGTTCATGGTTATTTCGGTATACAATTGCAATACCCACCATTTTGCCGGATTAAACGCACCATTAAAAGACAAACTATAAGAATACTGTTGTCCCAAATTGCCTGGCCTGCTATAGAAAATGCCATTCTCCTGTTGAATGGTTTCACTGATTACATCTGTTACATAAGTAAACTCAAATGCTGTAGTGAAGCGGCCCTTATAAGTATGAGAGATTTCTGCGTTTTGAGAAAATGTCGGTTGTAAATACGGATTTCCTGAATACAATGTAAATCTATCCAAAGGATAAGTAAATGGATTCATCGATTGATAATCGGGGCGATTGATTCTTCTACCAACACTTAAACCCAGTTGATGTATGCCCAATGAATCCACTTTATACAACATAAAAATAGTAGGGAATAAATTATTGTAGGTGCGCGTGAAACTAGAGTCTTTACGAACCGGGTTGCCCAATTGTGTTCCCTGAATATTGGTATTCTCAAATCTTAGTCCTGTTTGAAAGGAGAATTTCTTTCGGTTAAAATTGTAGTTTATATAAGCCGCATTGATATTCTCTTTGTAAGTAAAATTATTAGAGAAATCATAATTGGGTTGTTGCGCTCCGTTTACTTCATCATAAAAATTGGCCACATTATTGGTGTTTACTAAACTCGATTTTGCACCAGCTTCAAATCGTCCGCCGTTTTTTAAAGGATTCAAATAATCTACTTTTGCAGCCCAGATATCTATATTGGAAGGGAGGTTACTGATTAAATTAGTGGAAGAAACAAAATTATTATTGGCATCGTAAATGCTGTTCAACAAATATTGATCGGTAACTCCGTTATAGCCTACATAGTCTGCATTGGTTGAAATTTCCCTACCCTTATCGTTTAGTTTATAGGTATAATTTAAATTGAGTGATTGGTTCTTGAAATTTCTATCGGAAGGACTATACGCTTTTACCAGTGCTTGTAGTTGAGCATTGGCATCTCCTACTTGCGCAATATTGGTGGTAGTGTTTTTGGTTTCGTTAGTAAACCCATTCAATACCATACCGAAAGTTGATTTTTTATTGATATAATAATCAAAACCAATTTTTCCAGTAAAGCCAGTTGCTTCTCTTTTGATAAAAGAATTTTGATTGAATGTAGAATTCAATGAAGTTGTATTGGGTTTAAAATATTGACGTTCGATGTATAAATCCTGAAAAGAATTGTTGACATTATAACTCAGGTTGGTAAAGAAATTGATCTTATTCACCCGATAATTCAGGTTAAAACTATTATTGCTTCTTGCATATACCCCTTGTCCATAACTGGTATTGATACCACCATTCACTCCCTTTGTTTTGGTTCTTTTTAATTTGATATTGATGATACCTGCATTGCCAGCAGCATCGTATTTTGCCGGCGGGTTGGTCATGATCTCAATAGTAGCTAAAGTGCTTGATGGCAATGAGCGCAAATAATTGGCCAGATCAGCAGATGTTAAATAAGTAGGTTTATCGTCTATGAAAACCATTACTCCCTGCTTTCCTCTCAAACTAATATTTCCATTGATGTCAACCTGGATGCCTGGCGACTTCTCCAGAACTTCCAATGCATTGGTTCCTGCATTGGCAATTAGTGCATCGGGGTTAATAACGGTGCGATCAATTTTCTTCTCAACAAACGGCAATTTGCTGGCAACGGTTACTTCATCTAATGTAGTAGCTGATTTAGCGATTAATTGAATAGGTTCTATTTTAATTGACTGATCTGCATTGGCAGCACCAAAAGGCTTAGTATAATATTTCGCAGCACCCTGGAAACTTACTGATATCAAATAAGTGCCGGGCTTTGTAATTAAAAATTCATATTGACCAATACTATCAGTGATCACTGCTTTTACCAATACACTGTCTTTGGCTCTTAGTAAGTTTACAATGGCAGCTTCTGCTTTTTGTTGATCGGGGCTGAATACAGTTCCACTGATCATTCCTTGTGCCTTGGTTTCTGCACCAATAAAAGAAAAGATCAACAATGCAGTAATCAATAAAATAACTCTCATGTTAGCTTGGTTTCTCCAATAAAGAGGATGTTAATCCTAATAAGTTGGAAAATAAAGCTAAAAACAGGTTAATGAAAGTTAATAAATGGATAAGTGGTAAAACTAGCTGCTGATTATGGTACTATAATAGTTCTTGTTTGAATAGTATGAGCAGAAAAAATTCCCAATGCATTGCCACTGATATTATTCACAGGATTAGCAGGTGCCGTGCCACCTCCAGGTCCATTGCCAGACTGTTGACTTAATGAATAAAAGAAATCATATGCCGATTTAGACAAGCATTGCATTTCAATGGTAACCCTATCTCCTATTAGAATTTCAACATCAGGATCACCACTTCGCAAAGGGCGTTGGTTAACTAAGCCATTATTTAGATTGTCATTAAAAACAAAATAAGTAGGGTCTAATTTCCCATTGATGGTTTGTTTAAACCGATAACCATTCCCAATTTGAATTGGGTCTGTATATCTGGGAATAGCAGTGATCTCTTCTTTATCATTCGCAATATTTCTGCTTAACCGGATAGAATCAAAATTCACCAGTTGAGGCATTGTACTTTGTGCAGTATAGTTTTTACCAGCAATTGTTACTGATAAATTATAGGTTCTTCCTGTAACCCCTTGTAAAGTGGATGTTCTGTACAATCCATTACCGATGCTTACTAAATTATCAATTGCTCCCGTATTGTCTGAGATACTTACAATAGCATTGTTTACAGCAGGAAAATCATTGGGCGCATTGAAATTAACCGATTGAGTTATTTTTACAAAATACGGGCCTGCCTGATTGGTAATATTTCCTTCAATTACGATTTTGTTTTCGTTGTTGCTTAAATCGAGATCAATTACTTTTTCGCAACTGGTTAAACTAACAATTGCTATAAATAAAAATGTTATGTATTTCATATATCGTTGATTTTAAAATTTGAAATTATAGGTTACACTTGGTACCCATCTGAACAAAGATGTTTGCAGTGCCTGGGTTTTATTGGCGTTATTAGGATCGTCCTGGAAAGTAATGGTATAGGCATTCTCTCTTCCGTATACATTGTACAATCCAAAATTCCATGAACTCTGATACCTGCCTTTTCGTTGTTTCTCATAAGTGGCACTTAGATCCAATCGATGATTGGAAGGCATTCTATTGGCATTTCTATCACCATATTGAAATATGGTCTGCCCATTGATATTGTATTTGCCTGTTGGAAAAGTTACTGCATTGCCTGTATTGTAAACAAATACACCTGATAATGACCATTTAGGAGAGAGCTTGTACACGCCAACAACAGATAACTCATGCGTTCTGTCTTGCCTGGCATTGTACCAGTTTCCATTATTGATTCCTTCAATTTGTCTTTCGGTTTTAGAAAGTGTATAGCTTACCCATCCTGTTAATGCACCCACTTTCTTTTTAAACAATAATTCAATTCCATAGGCTCTACCTTTTCCAAAAAGCAATTGACTTTCTATATCAGCAGAGGTTAAGATATCGGCTCCGTTCTTATAATCAATTTGATTTTGCATATCCTTATAATAGGCTTCTACTCCAAATTCATAGGCATTGTTGTTGAAGTTTTTAGCATAGCCAATACTAAATTGATCAGCTATTTCGGGTTTGATATTGTATGAATTTCCAATCCACTGGTCTGTTGGATTGGCGGAAGTAGAATTGCTTAATAAATGCAAATGTTGTGTGTTTCTCGAATAGCCCATTTTAACACTACTGGTCTCATTTAATCGATAATTAACTGTTAGCCTAGGCTCCAGATTAAAATATGTTTTCCCAAATTTCCCTTTTGCTAAAACTACACTATCTGTTTTAATGCCATTTTCATAAATTCCATAAGTATCTCCACCCAGAATACTATAGGCGGAAAATCTCAAACCGTAATCTATTGTTAGCTGATCATTGGCTTTATAATTGTTATTGATGTAGGCAGCATTCTCCAGTGACTCTCTGCCATTTTTAGTGATGTTATTATTTACCGTACCAGAAAAAGTACTGGGTGTAATAGTATGCTTGATGCTATTGAATCCAAAACGCATCGCATTTTTGGGGTTCAAATAGAAAGTAAAATCTTGTTTAAGGTTAAAGTCACGAATATTGGAGTTGATATTAAAATCTGTTTCCCCACTTTTTATTTTTACGTTGTAATCATAATTGCTGTAGATCAAAGAAGTATTCGAAAACAATTTAGGGTTGATAATACTATTCCAACGCAATGTAGCGGTTGAATTACCCCAATCAGTACCAAAATTGCTACCAAATGCCAAAACATCTCTACCAAAATATCCAGATAAGTAAATACGATTCTTATCATTGATCTTATAATTGGCTTTTGCATTTAAATCATAGAAATACAATTTATTGTCTTTAAAATCCTTTGTTTGTTTTAAGAAGATATCTGCATAGGTTCTTCTGCCAGAAAGCATAAATGAAGATTTGTCTTTCTGAATAGGGCCTTCCACATTTATTCTGCTGCTGATTAACCCAATGCCGCCATTGACTTCTGTATTTTGGTTATTGCCTTCCTTCATTTTTACATCTAAAACAGAAGACAACCTTCCTCCGTATTGTGCAGGGCTATTCCCTTTAATGATGGTTGCATCTTTAATCGCATCACTGTTAAATGTGCTGAAAAAACCCAATAAATGCGAAGCATTGTATACAGGAGCTTCATCTAATAGTATAAGGTTCTGATCGGCGGCACCTCCTCTTACATAAAACCCACTATTGCCTTCTCCAGCAGATTTAACACCAGGCAATAACTGGATCGTTTTAAGCACATCTTTTTCTCCAAATATTACAGGGAGCTTGGCAACATCTTTCATATTCAATGTTTCAGTGCCCATTGTTGCTTTCCTCAAATTATCGTCTTTTCTTTTAGAACTGACTACTACTTCCTGTAATTGAACTTTCGACTCCAGCAATAAATTCATCACAACAGAGCTATCTAATTGAAATGAAAGAGATAACTCTTTATACCCAACATAATTAAGTTTAAATGAATATTTCCCCTTAGGCAAGGAAATGGAATAAAACCCATACTCATTGGAAGTTACACCTGTATTGGACTTTCCATCCATTTTGAGAGATGCTCCAATTAAGGCCTCTCCTGTTTGAGCGTCTTTTATGGTTCCACTCAAAGTAAATTTATCTTGAGCAAAACCTGTTGAAGCGTTCAAAAGAGAGAAAAGAAAAAAAGTACATGCAATAATGCTTCTCATAATTATTAATTTGTTGCGCAAAAGTGTATCAATATGGTTGTTAAAATTTGTTAAGAATGGTTCAATGGGACAATAAGAGGATTAAAATGGCCAGGGCGACTCGTTAATAATTACTTAACCACTGTGTAAAAGAAGATACTTTTAATTTGCCTATAACAATTTGCTCATTAAATGGAATAGATAGATTCACCAAGAGTTTTCTATTAAAATACTGGGAAGCATCTTTTACCGCTTTACGATTAATGATAAATTGCCTATTGGCTCTAAAAAATGCAGGCGAAAATGTTTTTTCCAATTGCTCCATATTTTGCGAAAGCAAATACTTTTTACCCAAAAAAGTAAAAGCAAAGCAATAATCATTTTCAATAAAAAAGAGGGCAATATCACTGGCATTTAAAGGAATGATCTTTTCTCCCTGGTGTACAAGGATGGATTGAGCCTGAGGTACTATTGATTGCTTAAACGATTGCAGCAAAGTTGCCAGATCATTTGTAGGAGTTTCGAAAGAAGCTTTTAGGGTATGATATTTTTGTAACGCTTTTTCAATAGCATTTGTATCAAATGGTTTTAACACATAGTCTATGCCATGTGTTTTAAAAGCATCAAGTGCATATTGGTTATAGGCTGTACAAAAAATAATAGGAATATTAATTTGTACCTTATTAAAAATATCGAAACTCAACCCATCACCTAATTCAATATCTGAAAAAATCAAATCGATTGATGGTTTATTTTTGAAGAAACTGGTAGCTTCTTCCACAGAATGCAATAAAGCAAGAATTTCGATATCGCTATCTACCTGAAGTAAGGTCCTTTGCAAATCTTTTGCCGTTAATTTCTCGTCTTCTATAATAACAACTTTCATAATTACAAAAGATTGATTTTAACAATAAAAGCGGCTGTTGTTTGAATGATTTCTATGCTGCTATTATTCAACAACGCATAGCGTTTATTCAGGTTTTGTAACCCTATACCAGTTGTAAAATAATTTACTTTGGGAGAAAGATTATTGGAGACTGCAATTTTATCTCCATCGGAAGATATATTAATTTCCAATGGATGCTGATTGGTAAAAGCATTGTGCTTTATGGCATTTTCAACTAATGATTGAAGTGCATAAACAGGAATTTTTTTTGAAAAGCAGCTTTCATCAATCTCCATTTTTGTTTGGAGTGCATCACCAAATCTTACTTTTTGCAAATCAATATAATCTTTTAGAAATTGAATCTCTTGTTCCAAAGACACAATTTGATTCTTATTCGACTCAATAGAATAACGAAGAAAAGAAGACAACCTTACTGTATAATCTACGGCTTGCTGGGTATTATCGGAAATTAAAGACTTTAATGTACTCAAAGCATTAAAGAGAAAATGCGGTTGCAACTGTTGTATCAGCGCTTGTTTTTGTGCCTCTAAATTGTTCACTTTTAACTGTTCTATTTCTATTTCTGCGGATTTTTTTTGAAACTGAAATACAATTGAATTGGCAATAACAATAATGATTGTATTGATTGCAATTGAAGCGATAAAAGGGAAAATCAAATTGACTTCCGGAGGTTTCATATCAAAGTTCATTCCAATTGAAATAACCATTGCATGAATGGTCATGGGCAGTAAATAACTTAAAATATATCTTTTATAACTATCACTACCCCACTTTTTAATCAGGTAAATATGGATCTGCCAGAAAATGAAAATATTCAGGCTAAGCCCGAATGCAATCGCAAAAAAAAGGTGAGCGGGGATTTTATTCAACACATAGGCAGGTGCAATGCCATATAATGCAAGCACAGGAGAAGAAAACATGGCAACTTTTTGCAACCGCTTGAACATTCAACAAATGTACAGAATGCTTGTTTCTATTGAACCCAGATTTGGGTGAATTGGACAAAAAAGGGGGTCAACTGGATTCATTTTTTGGCAACATCGGAAAAAATGCGCTGGTTCTTTTCTTGTAAGCCTGAAATGCTTCATTGTTTTTGTACTTCGCTTCGAGCATGGGAATGCCAGATACATAGAGCAATAAATAACTGATGGTGATGGGGCTGATGATGGCCCAGATTCCAAACTGAAGTGGCAATACGATGATGAAAATTCCCCACCAGAGTAGTACTTCACCGAAATAATTCGGATGGCGGGTGTATTTCCATAAACCCGTTTGCATGATATCGGATTTGTTTTTCTTATGCTTCATAAAAACCATCAACTGATAATCGCCGATGGCTTCAAAGGCAAAACCAATCAACCAGATAATCGACCCTGCCAATATCAATGGGCTTGTTGCTTGATCAGTTGCATTCGACACCACTATAATGGGCATGCTAATGATCAACATAAAAAATCCCTGGAGTAAGTACACTTGTAAATAAGAACGAAGTACAAAAGATTTCCCCCACTCTTCTCTCCATTGTTTATACCTGAAATCCTCGGGCTTGCCCTTGCTTCTTAAACCAATATGTAAAGCCAAACGAATTCCCCAAAGGGCAATGAGTATATAAAGAATTACCGATTGTACTGTTGGCGTTTTGGTTAGAAAAAGAAAAAAAGCAATTCCTACAAAGCCCAGCCCCCATGCAATATCGGCCACATCATTTCTTTTTTTGATCAAAGAAATAATAAACCAGCCACTCACATAGCAAAAAATGAATAGTGCCGTTTGAAGAATGGTGACCAGCATTTTATTGAAAATATTTTACAATGTAAAAACCTGCAGTGCTCACTAATGCAGTTAAAACTGTTCCCCAAATAATGTCAATAAAAACAATATTTAAAGGCCATCCTTTTAGGGTTGCTAAATTGGTGAGATCATAAGTAGCATAAGTAAAGAAGCCAAATAATGCCCCAAGCGTTATAGCTGATGACAATGAATTTTTTTCTACGGCAGGCATGATGGTGAATATAAAAATACCCACGATAAAGAGCAGGTAAAAAATAATGGCGGCAGTCCAGTTGACTTGATTTGATAAAAATCCGCCCAGGTATTTTCGGTAAAGGTCTTTGGCTATGAATCCCAGCCATGTCATATCGATAATAAAGAAAACAACAAAAGTGAGTATGTAACTGAGGAGTAATTTAGTGAATGGCATGTTGATTGATTTTAACTTCCATAAATTTCATCAATTTTTTTGGCAAGTGCCCGATCTTTTTCGGTAACCGTATTATTGGCATCGTGGGTAGTGAGAATGATCTCTACCTGATTGTACACATTACTCCAATTGGGATGATGGTTGAGCTTCTCCGCAGCAAAAGCTACTTTGGTCATAAATGCAAAAGCATCTACAAAATTCTTGAACTTAAAAATGCGTTTGAGTTGATCATTTGCTTCTTGCCACATCGAGAATATTATTTTACTTGGTCAGTAAATATAATAATTCCTGAGCAACGGCTTCAGAAGAGGCTGGATTTTGTCCGGTAATTAATAATCCATCTTTTACCATATGAACCGCCCAGTCTTCTTTCTTAGAATACAAACCGCCTTTTAGTTTCAATTCGTCTTCTAATAAAAAAGGAACAATATGTGTAAGCTTAACCGCTTCTTCCTCGGAATTGGTAAAACCCGTAACATGTTTGCCCTTAATTAAGTATTCACCTTTATCATCTTTTACATTTAACAATACCGATGGAGCATGACAAACTGCTGCAATCGGTTTCTTGGCTTTCCAAAAATCATTGATCAATCGGATGGAATCTTTATCGGAAGTTAAATCCCATAAAGGCCCATGACCACCCGGATAAAATATACCATCAAAATTGTCGGCATCCATTTCGGCTAGAACATGTGTTCTCTCCAACTGGTTTTGCAAAGGAATATCTAATTTAAAACGGATCGTAGCAGTAGTTTGTGAATTGGGTTCATCACTTTTAGGATCTATTGGCGGATAACCTCCTTTAGGAGAAGCCAATGTAATAATAGCCCCAGCTGCTTTTAAAATATAATAGGGTGCTGCAAATTCTTCTATCCAGAAACCTGTTTTAGCACCTGTATTACCTAACTCGCTATGCGATGTTAGTACAATTAGAATTTTCATAGTCGGATTTTTAATTTCGCTTATGCAAAATTGACCTTTCTAATTATGTGAACTATTATAGTATCATTTAAAAGAGTTACATCATTATTGGAATTGAAATATTTCCCAACGATTGGTATTGTTTATGCTTACTTTCAAGAACGTCTATGAAAACATCATTAAAAAACATCACCCCAGACATTTTAAACTTTGTAGAAAGAAATGTAACTGCACTTTTACATAGAAAGAAAGAAGATTTACATAATAGAAACATTACTGAAAAATTTATCGGTATTATCACGCGTTTTGCCAGCAGTATGGCGTCTCTATATCTACATACGCTTTTATTTGGAGTTTGGATTTTATGGAATAAAGGTTTGTTGCCTCTTAGCCCTTTTGATGAAGAATTTATTTATATGGGCACTTTTGCTGCAGTGGAAGCCATTTTCTTAACCACATTTATTTTGATTGGTCAGCGGCATATGAATACTAAAACGGAGAAATGGGAAGAGTTGAATTTGCAAGTAAGTTTACTCACCGAACATGAGGTTACTAAAATTTTAAGTGTAGTATCTGAAATTGCTCAAAAATTAAAAGTTGAAATTGGAGAAGACAAAGAAATTAAAGAATTGTCTAAAACCATACATCCCGAGAGTGTATTAGATACGATGGAGAAAGCGAAGATCTAACTAAATCTTATTTAATAATAATTGAATTTCATTTTTCAATATTGGAATATATTTAATTATAATACTCCAAATAATTTCATCTGATACATTATCATAACCGTGGATTATTCTATTTCTAGTATCTACAATTTTTCTTGAATTAGAAATTTGTATTTCCGGTTGCTTAGTTAATATTCTATTAAGTGCTTCACCTATAATTTCTAGATTCCTTTCAATTGCCCGCCTAGTTTTTACATCTTTTTGAAATGTGATAAATGATTTTGGAGTATCAAGAAAGAATGAGTCGATCTCGTCAATTGATTTAATAATATCATAAAGCCAAGTCCTAATTTCAATTTCCATAAACCATCTTTTTATTACTATTGATGGATTGAAGTAAATAAGGATTTCTTATTGCCTTTTCTTCGAGCAGATCAATTTCCCTTTTAAAAATTTCTTCGAGTGAATATTTGAAATTATAATAATTATCAGCATAGTCTGCTGAATTTAGCGGCAGAAAATCTACTAAGAAATCTATATCACTTTGGGCATTGAACTTATTTGTTAATACTGACCCAAATGCATACAAATGCTTAACGCCATGAAGCGAACAAAGCCTATTAATATCAATTATATGTGGATCTAATTCAAACACATTGCAAAATTACAACAATGTTTTGAAATAATTTATAAATGGATTTGTATCAAAATACATCAAACTCCCATTCTCCCTTTTTTCAATACCCCATATATCACCGTCAATACAACTAAAGAAACAACCATCCCTATCATTTCATCTTTGGATAAATTGGATAACATCCAGATAATTACAGCAGTAGCAAGTATGGGCACAGTAAGCCCTCCAGGTATTTTAAAACTTTCATTCAATCCCGCCGTTTTTGTAAATCGCATTTTGATGGTTGCCAACACTACTCCTAAATAAATCAATAAGGTAGATGCACTTGCTAAAATGACCAACTGCTTCAACTCTCCCATCATCGAGAACAGAAAACCAGTTGATGCATAGAGGATGATGGCGTTTTTAGGTGTGATAAATTTGGGATCTACTTTGCCCAAAAATGCCGGATAGATCCCTTTTCTTGCACCAGCAAAAAACAGTCTTGGAAAAGCAAATATTTCTCCGCTCAATGTTCCGATCATTGCAATAATCATTCCACCAATAATGATTGAAATACCTACGGGGCCAAACAATCGATTTCCCAATTCATTGATCGGTGCATCTTTATATACATTCAATTGATTGCCCAATATTCCTTGCGTAACCAATTGCACGCCTAAATAGACCAACAAGACTATTAACAGACCTAATAAAATACCCAATGGCATTGTTTTTTTGGGGTTGATTATTTCTCCGCTATTGGTCACCGCTGTTTCTATCCCTACAAATGCAAAGAACAAGATCAATGAAGTGGTTCCCACTTCATTTAATGAAATGGCATTGGTAAACGCTAAATTACTGGGTACAATCTGACTGATTCCAAATACTATGATCAATACCAGTGGTAATAATTTTGCAATGGTAGTTGCAATAACTACCATCATTCCTTCCTTGGTGCCGCGTATATTGATCCATGCCAATACACCAAATAAGAGCAAAAAGAAAATGGGTTTAAATAACCATGCTGTAGCAAATGGAATAAATGGAGTAATAATTTGTAAGAGTCCATTGGCCACTGCTGCATCGGATAAAAGTGCAGAACCAAAGATCAATATATTGCTTGCTACAAAACCTGCGAATGGGCCAAATGCGGCTTCTATATAAGCATAGGTTCCTCCATCTCCAGTAATTTTTGTACCTATCTCTATAAAACAAAGTGCTATTAAAAAAATCAATCCCCCACAAATACCATAACAGATAATGGCCGCTGCTCCTAAATGTTCAGCTACCAATGCAGGCAAAACAAAAATGCCCGAACCGATCATGATATTGATTACTGCACAAGCTAATCCGAATACACCGATGGTTCTTTTTAATTGAGTGATTGGGGGTTGGGGCATTTAGTGTTTATTTATCTTACTCCATACTTCATAAATTTTATCTCCCTTAGAACTTAGCCCACTATGGTGCCATTCTCCGTTTTCTATCTTACCATCAAAACTTAATGAAGCGCCTACCCTGCTGCTATCGCGTGAAAAGAATTTGATATGCTCGGTATATTTTCCGTCTTTAAAATCATAAGTACCCCCACCCGTTCCAGAAAATGATTGCTGGCCTGGATCGATTGCCGCCCATTGAAAACGAGTACCCGTTAATATCTTCAATGTTTTGCGTGTACCTGTTCTTTGTATCTGTACAATTTTTCCCTCCTGCATTCTCCCAGTAATAGCCCATACTCCAGACAAAGGAGCTTTTGCATCATCCAGTTTTTTATAGACAGATTTAATACCATTATCATTAATGGTTAATTCGTTTTTCTTCATTGAATAATTGCAGCTGATTGATTTACCTATCTGCTCTTTACTCTTTGTATCAAATTCTACCAGAATAGTAAATGCCTTGTTATCGCTGATAAAAACACCGCCCCTTGTATCTATAAATTTTTTGGCTTCCTTACTATAATTGGTTTGGGTATAATAACCATCTAAGATCAACAATACTTCTTCCTGATTGCCAGCTGTGCGCACCCATGAGCCATTTAATGAATCTGCTTGAACAAATTTTGTATTTGATTGAAGGAGAATGATGCATACTATACTCGATAAAAAGTAAAGGAAGGGTTTCATAGAATTATTTATATGTAAATATTAAAATGACTCCATCTTTAGCAGTAGGTCCATATTTTTTTATTGCTGCTGCCGGGTTCAACACTTCTATGTTTTTTATACTTCCTGGATGAATTTTAGCTAACTCCGTTTTATTGATCTGCTTGCCATTAACAATATAAAGTACATTCAGATTCGTTTCAGTTGGCTTGCAGTATATTCTAATATTTTGTGCAGATGGTGCATTCAGCTGTTGATTCTGATCAGTCGATGCTGGCTTCAGCTGATTAGGCGTCAATTGCTTTAAAGAATCAATTGATTTTGATTCTTGGGCACTTGCTGCTGAAGACAAGAGCAGAAAAAATATGATTGCTTTAAAGGTCATGGCTTTCTAATGATATATTAATTGGTATGCTGTGCATATCTACAATTTAGTGAAATTTATTCAACTTTATTTTACTTTATAAATCGTTTTATTTTTTTCCCCTATTTTTTTAACCAGCTTTTCATTAACAGCAAACAGTAAATCACGACTGGCAGTGGCAGATGAAATTGACTTAAAATAAATCATGTAATCTTTTCGAGTGAATGTTGTTACTCCGCTTGCGAGGAAAATACGAACCCTTTCTGTGTTGGAAATCGGACCTGAACGCTCAGCCAATAATTCATCCAAGGAATCACATAAAATGGTAAGCATGAACTCAATGAAAATGGTTGACTCACCTTGTTTATCGCTATTAGAAAGTGCTTGATAATATTTTTTTTGATTTTTACTAATCAGGGTTTCAAAAGGCAAAAACTCCAATAAAGGATATTGTTGCATTAAAAGTAGGGTTTGCCAAAGCCGGCCCATCCTTCCATTACCATCATTAAATGGATGAATAAATTCCATTTCATAATGAAATACACAGCTTTTAACAAGCATTATTTCATCGCTTTTATTTAGATAGCTGAATAATTCTTTCATTAAGAAAGAGACATTGCTTGCAGGGGGCGCTAAATGAGTAAGCTTTGCTCCTTTTACAATACCTACTCCAGATTTTCGATATTGACCAGCATTATTCATTAATCCTTGCATCAGCATTTTATGTGCTGCTAAAAAAGATTTTTCATTGAAAGGATTGAACTTATTTAACTGCTTATATACTTCAATGGCATTGGAGACCTCTTGTATATCTTTTGTAGGGCCTATCACCCTTTTATTTTCAAGTATTGCTGTTACCTGATCAAGAGAAAGTGTATTCCCTTCTACGGCTAATGAAGCTTGTATTGTACGTATTCTATTTCGCTTTCTTAACTCAGGAGATTGTTGAGTGATAAAGGAAGCGTTGACTTCTCCTATTTTATGGGAAACCTCATTAACTAGTTTCAGTATTTCGGTTGTAAGCTTATACGGTGGCTCCATGTGATAGTATCATATGATACTATCAAAAGTAGGAAAATTGCACCATATTCACCCAATTCCCTTTACTCTTTGTTGATCCAAATAGGACTACTCCAGGCCATTTCTGCGGTAGTGTGTGAATACAAACGTCCTTTATATTCGTCTACCTGCTTCACCCTTAAATAGTACATAGAAGATTTTGTAAACTTTGAATCCGTAAAAGAAAATTCATGGGTTTCTGCATTGGGCTTAACAGTATAAATAGAAACAAAAGCACCATCTACCATCTTTACAATTTCTACACTGGCCAATGTATTTGTTCCTGCAATTTTTCCTTTAAATACTGGTGCAGATTTGGTGGTATATTCTGTACCCATATCATGTTCATCAGCCAAAAAATCCAGATAAATACGAGTGCCTGTTGTAGCATATGTTCTTCTTTGTTGAAAAGCATCCCATAATGAATCTCTATTATTTTCTCTAGATAAAGCAACCGCTAATCCACCACTGTGTTGCGTATAAATGGTATAGTTGTTTGCACCAGGTCTTCCAAGATGATTATCTGTAGAGCCTACAACACCAATATGATTTCCTTTACTCCATCCATATTGATAAGACCATTTATTTTCCGCACCCAATTCAAAACGTTGCGGCATATCATCGGGCTGAACCAAAAATCGATTATTCCATAAAGAATAGATCTCTCCTATTTTATGATAGGTAGCATTGATATCATTCCAAACATCATGGTTATCAAAAGTCCAGGACATATGAGGAATCGTTATTGCAGGATCCCCTTGATTATCCAAGGCCTTCCATAGAGAAGGAAGATCAGGATATTTGCGGTAACCGAACACCTTCGATTTTTTTGATTTATACAAAATGATGTGATGCGATAAAGCGGGCGTCCATTCGTATGCATAAAAAGTAGTAAACTTTCCAGGCTTGTAAAATGAATCCGTAATATCCTGACACTTTTGCCATACCGTATCATTGAGGTGTTTTGAATCGTGTTCTGAACAAGAACCAAAATCTAATTGAACAATATCAACCGCATATTTATAGGCATCTATTGCATTGGTATAATTCCCCCGATGGTCTCCCCCTTCATTTAATTCCTTAAACTTTTCCGTACTTAACGTATTTACATTCCCTCCATCATCAGAAGCAAAAAGACCAAAATTATCGTTACCCGTTCCTGTGTGAAAATGCGTATCCCCAAATAGATGTTTATATTGATATACTTTATCATCTACCCATGCATAATGGGTGGACATTTTCACCGTCTTGGTATCGTCGGTTGCAGAAATTTTCTGGAACCCTTTAGATTTAAACTGAACGCCTTTCACTACATGCTTTCCTGCATCTGCTTTAGTAAATTGAATACTTGCAGGAAGGTTGGCGACAATACCATTTGATTGCAATTTTAAAGCGCCCGTATAACCAGTTGCCGGATTGCCGAATTTATCGATCGCCACAAATGATACATCAACCAATTCATTCAGGCTAATATCTGATGGATAGTTAATTAAAATATGAGAGGCTTCAGCGGGTAAAATATTGAAGAATAAATTCGCGTATTGCTTATGCCATTCATCTTTATCAGATTCCCTCATTGCAGCACGAATTTCAACCCTTCCAGAAATACTCTGCACTTTCCCTTTATATTGAATAGTGATTTTATCATTTGCCGAAAGCCCTTTGTCGATTAACAATACATCGATCACGCCACCTACCATACCATGATCTACTAATTTCACAGAAGCCTTATTGGATGTACGCGCAATGGTATATCCAAGGTCTCCACTTTGATTTACCTGAGGCTTAGACCAGTACAAAAATTCTGTTTCGGAGTAGGCAATGGGTATTTCTATACGGATGCCTCCGCCTGGCTTAATGCCATTCTTTCCAACAACATAAGTGTAATTGATTTCCTGCAATGAGCCAGCACGCATTGTTAATGGAGCAACCGTGAATTTCCCCTGAGCATGCAAGAAACCATTCATTGACAAAATGGTCAATTGAAAAAAAATGAAGATTCTGATCAACATGGCATGGTTATTTATTACCGCACAGCTTGCTTGCTGCCGGTGAATAAATGTACAAATTAATTCTCCACACCCGACGAATCAGGAATATTTGAAAGTGACTTCACTTCTTCCTTACTCAGGGTCTGGCCTTGCTCTGCAGGGGCGCTTACTGGTTTTAGAATGAAAGTTAGTTTTTCAATTTTTCCTGTAAAAGGAAAAGGAACATGATAGGCATATTTCAACATCGATACACCTGAACGAGTGTCGTCACCTACATCAAAACTTTCGTCTATCGGGAAAGTAATGGGTGTAGAATGTTCCATGGTATTTCTCGCTACTTCTTTACCATCAACCGATAAAATACCAAGCCCTCCTTTGCCCAAACCAGGACCATCAATTTTAAAATCAAAAACAATGGTATGCTTTCCTGCACTGAGGGATGATCCTGCCCAGGTGGTTCTTTTTAAATTCAATAAATTATAAATGAATACTGGCCTTCCAGCACCAACATTAAATACACTGGTGATAAATACGGAAGCGAGCACGATTGAAGCAACTACTAATATTGTTTTACTGAAGAACATTCTAAAACGCCCCCAGTTATTCTTGTTTCCACGCCAAACCAGGAACAAACCTAATGCAAGAAATACTAATGCTATATTCCTGAACCAGTCTGCATGAGACCACCAATCGAAACCTTTGCTAATAAACAACGCATAGCCACCAAAACGTCCACCATTGGTAACAATCATTCCTTCACCACCGCCCTTCGGAATATCTACTTCTGCAGTGATGGTGTAAGATTTATTCAAGATGTTGGGAGCTCCCGGATTGCTGATATTGGTATGCGTACCAGTATAATTAAACACCGTTCTACCCTGCGTTAAATTTGGTTTAGGTGCCTGAAAGCGAGTGATCGATGTATTGTCGAAAGGTAGTACATCATATTTTTGCGCTTCGGAGTAGAATAATTTTTTTAATTGCTCGAGTTTTTCCGGCATCTGTGCAGCCAGGTCATTCGATTGTGTAGGGTCTTCCATCACATTATACAATTCCCATTTATAGCCGTTGATCACATCGGGTGGCGTTTCTGTACTAGAAGCCCAGGGAAGGTTTGCCGGCGTTGTAGCAGCCACCCAACCATTATCATAAATAGACTTATTGCCGAGCATTTCAAAGTACTGTGTTTTATGCGTAGTTGGTGCGGTTGAATTGTCCTTCTTCCATGTATAGGCCATGCTTGTTCCTTCGATTGCTCGCTGTTTGATTCCATCAATCATTGTAGGTGCAGGAATACCAGTTGCTTCCAGTATGGTTGGCACAATATCGATCACATGATGAAACTGCCTGCGCATTGCACCCTGCTCTTGTATATGTCCGGGCCAAGACATAGCCACACCCTGTGCTGTTCCACCAAAATGTGAAGCCACTTGCTTTACCCATTTGAAAGGGGTACTCATCGACCATGCCCATTCTGCTGCGTAGTGCGGAAAAGTTTTGCTGGATCCCCAAAAAGGATACCAGGGCATCTGCGCTTTTACCGGAACAGGAACTGCATTAAAGAAAGTGAACTCATTGGGAGTACCATCCAACATTCCTTCAGAACTAGGACCGTTATCTCCACTAATATAAATGACGAGTGTATTGTTGAGTTGCCCTATATCTTCAAGACTTTGTATTACCCTACCGATCTCATTGTCGGTATAAGCAAGATAAGCAGCATATACATCCATCTGTTTAATAAAGAGCTTCTTCTCTAAATCAGATTTGGTATTCCATTCAGGCAATTCTTTTGGCCATTCTGTTAGTTTGGCATTTTGAGGCATTACGCCCAAACGCTTCTGGTTTTCGAAAATCGTTTCGCGCAATTTATTCCAACCCTTATCAAACAAATGCATATCGCTGATCTTCTTGATCCACTCTGGTGTAGGATGATGCGGTGCATGCGTACCTCCTGGCGCATAGTATACAAAGAATGGTTTTTCAGGAGCAACTTCTTTTAATTCCTTCACATACTTAATGGCTTCATCGGCCATTGCAGTTGTTAGGTTCCATCCTTCTTTTCCATGGAATGGATAGATCGGAGTAGTGTTTTGATAGAGGTTCGGCTCCCACTGGCTGGCATCACCGCCCATAAATCCATAAAAATAATCGAAGCCCAAACCGGTTGGCCACTGGTGGAAAGGGCCCGCTTTGGTAGACATATAAGAAGGCGTGTTATGGTTCTTGCCAAACCATGAAGTTGCATATCCATGCTCTTTCAAAATTCTACCAATCGTGCCGTTTTCTTTTCTCAATACAGAATTATATCCCGGGTATCCTGTGATGGCTTCACCCACCACTCCGGCTCCTGCAACATGATGGTTTCTACCAGTGATGAGCGCTGCGCGTGTAGGCGAACAAAGTGCTGTTGTATGAAAATTAGTATAGCTTACTCCTGTTTTTGCAATACGATCCATGGCAGGAGTTGGTACTACCCCTCCAAATGTACTGGGTGCTCCAAAACCGGCATCGTCTAATAATATAAGCAATACATTGGGCGCGCCTTTCGGAGGTACTATACGTGCGGGCCATGCTGGTGTTGATTCTGATGCTTTCTGATTGATCACACCTTCAAAACGGCCATCTGGTGCAGGAAGTATATCTCCTTTTATAGTAGTGCTAGCATTGGGTGAGCCTGGCTTACCATTGATTTGCAGGGTTGATTTAGGGGTTTCTGTTTTTTTCTGGGCTACTGCGTTAAGGGTAATTAAGAGCACCAATATGTGCAGTAGTTTTATGCTATACTTCATTGTTAATTGTTGTAAGTAGCTAGATGTTTATTTAAGAAGACTCCAATTAAGCAGGATGATTGGATTTTTTTGATTCCTTTATTGTTGTTTTGCGGTTTATTTTTAATCGCCTATTTTCTTTTTGTAAACGAATGAAAGTGCTTATTGCAAATTCTTCCTCCTTAGTTAAAGGTTGTTGCCCACCTATGAAATCTACATCTAATTCTTTAAGTTTATTTTTCATTTGGAAAATATTTATTTATAAGTTTTAAAGCAGCTATTGTATCGATAATCATAATTCGGCCTCCTACATGCATTGCTCCCAAAGTGTCAATATAATGTTGGATAAGTTGCGACTTTGAGAAGAATGACACATTGCCTTCATGACCACGTTGAAAAGCAAGTTTACAGGCAAATGCAACTAAGTTTCCAGGAACACCAGCATAAACTTTCGATTTCCCTTTGTTAAACGGTGCACTTTCAACAAGATGCATATAAACGTGGTCGGATTTAATTTCAAGGCTAATTAAACCTTGAATTACAGTTTGATTATTTACTATTGTCAATTTGAAAACGTCACGCTGTGGTTGCTTAAATTCTAATTTCCAATCAAACTTCCAATTGTTCTTTTTAATAACTGTCTTTAGGTCCGCACTAGTAACAAGTGAAATATCAGTTGCAAAACTGTCACCAGTCACAACATTTTGAACAGAATTAGTGAGCTTATCGATAATGAAATCAAGTCCTTTATTTTGCTGTTTTTTCACATAACGAATTTAAGAAATAAAAAGGTAATGGTCAAATACACTTTATACTCTTATAGGGGAATTTATTAGGTGTTTATACCTGATAGAAGCCAGAAATGTGCGAAGCCTTCTGTTATATCTTGTTTATACTAAAGCAGTTTAATTCTAACATCATAAACAAAATCTTCAACATCAAGAATTTTAAATGTTTTTGCGGCAACATGTTTTGGATTAAGTATGTAGTTAAATTCCTGCCTAATTACTGCTGAAGGAATTTTTATTACTGGAGCAATCATTAGGGTTAAAAGATTTGTTCCAAAGTCTTTAGTTGAAGCTGGTGCTGGGGATTCCATCCAATTACCAGGAAGTTCTGCAATTGCTAATTCTTGTATACCTAGATCTGGTATTTCAAATTGAGTGATACTTAGTGATCTTGGAATATCATCGATATGAACATTAACTGTATATTCTAATACAGCTAGTGCCCTGCTTTCGGAAGTATAAATGCAGGGAGTTAAAATATGATTCCATCGCCCACCATATAATCTTGCTCCTTCACCGGACAGATCTTTACTAAATTTTGTTTTTCCGACTTTATAAACAATCATCTTTGCCTATTTATGAAAATACACCATAATCAATTCTTCCAATAATGTTTTTAACCTCTTCACGACCAAATTGATTGTTACATACCTCGAAGGGTGTCTTTCCTCCTAATGCTCTATTTTGTTTAAACATCCATTGATTAAATTTTGCTTCATCTTCAAACACATCATAACCGAAAGAATATATATCTGCCAATCCGAGTATTCTTTCACTTAAAGCACTATTGAATTTTTCAGCACTAGGCTTATTGATAAGTGTTGCTCTTGTCACCAAAAGCAGCTTTGCCAATTTATCGTAATCTAGCGCTGTTCGCAACTTAAGTGCTTCTAGTTCTTTTTTGCTGATACCATCATGCAGCCTTTCCATTTTTTCTATAGGGCTCATTTGACTTTCAGGCTTCTTAAAAGTTCTAGAAAGAAGGATCGGTTTAGTTTTATATGGATTTATTTTTGACATAGTATTATTTTTTACTTTTAACAGTATAAATTTATACTTAAGTTAGGAATATCCAAAATTTTGTTTTTGAAAACCTAAGTCGAGGGTATTTACTTAAGTTTAAAATGTTTATTGAAATTTAACAGAACAAAAGAATTCAAAAAATCTTAACGTGGGAAGATAAAAGTGAAGAAAGTGATTAGGTGTTTATACCTGGTGGATCTAGGATTTAATTTGTCGAAACCCTCTCGAAATAGTTGTACGTTAATTCTATCGATTCAACTATCAGATTGTTTTCCTCAGACTTAAAATCGGAAATGGACCACTTAACTGGCCATGCTCTATGAAATGTCCATTTCATGAGTACTCCCCCACTTGAATCTAACAGTGCTACTGAAACGTCATGGGGTTGAATTGCTGTAGACAAATCTCCTTGGAGAATACCATTACACCATTCAAAAAATTTTGAATTGGAAGGCAGCATACCCCTTTTTAAAGTAAGATTTCCATGTTTTACTCCCGATGATAAACTAAGTTTAAAATGGTCTTCTGTTGGGGTGTCCTCATCTACATTAAAGTCTACCGAAATGCCTGATACTTCCTTAAATGCGATCTTTTCATTTTTAAAATGAAGTTCGAAATAAAAACTGGGTGAAGGATAAGTTTCCAATTGTTGTGGGGTTGAAAGTGTTATTATTAAAACTGTTATTTCCCATTGGTAATAACCAATTGCTCATGAGCAATTTCAATAGTGTCAATAGCTACTTCATTGCCATCAGATTTTAGATCGGTACTGGTGATCTTTACAGGAAAAGCATTTAATAATTCCCATTGCATGGTAACCTTACCTGCTTCATCCAGTAATTTGATCACTACTGTTCTGCGTTTGATGATATTCATTTTGATTTCATTGTGCCAATTCCAAAAGTTCGCATCATTTACAAAAACACCTCTTTTCATGGTGACATTTCCGTATTTAGCAATCCCTGGCATTTTTACAGTTGAATATAATGGGCTATTACTTTTTCGGTATTCAATAACCTGGGTCTCCACATCCATTCCAGAAACTTCCTGAAAAGCTATTCCATTTAAACCGTCTCCTAAATCTACTTCAAATCTGAATTTAGGGAGTGGCCATGGGTCATTTTGTTTGGTTCCATTATTGGTATCCATATTATTTTTTGATTGTTGTTTGAGAGTGGAAAATAGGATTAAAAAGGGAGAATTGGTGGAAGTAGTGAGAGTGAGTTGGGGATGAGGTACTCATAAAAGTCTTTCAAATATTCCAATAACCTTAAAATCAATTAACTCATAATTGGAAAGTTCTATATTATTAAAATTAGGGTCGTATGATTTGGGCTTTAAAGTGATCGATTCGTGACCCCAAATTTCAGGAGTTACTGATTTTTGACTATGATATTCTTTAATCGTATATCCTAAACCGAATTCGCCATCTTGAATATTACTTGATTGAGCAAATACAATTTTACCATCTCTACTTCCGCCTTCATAGTTTTTGAACAAGCAAAACGAGCCATTTGGAATTTCTTTATTCATAGACTCTCCTATCACTTGGCAAACAAAATATTTATTGGCTTTATATAAATTTGAAGGAGGCTCAATCCAATCAAGTTCATGTTGATAATTGAAATTAATCATACTACCAGCAGCCGCTTTTACAAATGGAATAGAATTTACATATGGAATAACTTGGTCAAAAGGAATTAATTTGAATGGATGGTCTTTTTTTGTTTCGTTTGATGCTGATTCTTTATTTGAATCAAAATTATGCGTTAAGTAGTCGTAGAGCGTATCTTCAACAGAATGACTTAAAGTGAAATTAATTTTTACTACCGATTCTGTTCCTCCTTTATCATTTGCAATTGTAGTTTGAACAAAACTATTTTCAATTGGAGTCATTTCTCCCATATAATAAAACTCAGTTCCTTCATCATTATTTTTTTTAATAAATAATGGAATTCTAAGCCCATTTTTATAATTTTTTATTGTTAGAACATCTGGGCTGTTCAATGTTCTTTTCGATTTAGACATCCATTCAAACTCAGTATTATTAATAAAGCCGTCTTCGTATTTAGTTGAATTTGAAATTGTCTCTTCTTTGTGATAGTTTACAAATATTGGGCAATTCTTTTTATCTGGACTAACCATATACCCTCCAACATTTTGAGCTAATGGATTAGATTCCCAATTTAATATTCGAAAAACATCTTTTCGTGAATACTTTCTATAAAGCACAAATCCATTATAGAACTTTGACTTTAGAAATAATCGATCATATGTTTTAATTGAATAGTTTGTTGAATCTTTTAAATAATTCAAGAATGCAGTATTTTGAAGAATTTCATGAAAGGAATTTTCGCATTCTACATCAGTTCCACTCAGCTTAATATTTGTAATTCCATGTATTTCACTCACTGGGACCAATCTGCCATCCTTATTTGCAGTGATAAATTTGAAGTTTAGATTATTGATACTAGACTGAATGGTTTCATCTGATACTGAGTATCCATATTTTTCCTTTACTTGAATCTTGAAATCAGATATACTGATTTTTCTATTTTCAATGATATGCAAAAGTATTAAACTATCCTCTACCCTTTTTGAATTATTAATCTCATTCGAAAATAGTTCTAATAACTTTTTTTCTCTTTCATTCAATAAACCACGCAACTCATCTTCAACAGTTTGAACAAAATTGAAATATGATTTAGAGTAATTCACATATAACTGAGGATCTCTAGAACCGTGTTCCAAAAAATCAACCATCATTGGAATTCTGCCAAGCTTGTACTTTAATAAATTATAATCCGTTACTAAATCTCTTCTTAATTCCATATTTGCTGCATTGATAGCATCAAATATTTTCTCTCTTGCAATTAAATCAAAATTAATTGTAGAAGTTCCTGGGATCAGGCTACTACCACCAGCCATTAACTTTCGTAAAGTGTCTTTATTATAAGTAGTGTCTCCATATAAAGCCACTGGCACTAAAAAGTTGTTCTTATAATTTCCAATGAAGTCAATAACCGTTAAATAGTCTTTATCCTCAATTTTCCTTAACCCTCTACCTAATTGCTGTACAAAAATGATTGCTGACTGTGTGGGCCTTAACATGATAATTTGGTTCACACTAGGAATATCTATACCCTCATTAAATATATCAACAGTAATAATGTAGTCTAATTCGCCATTTTCTAATAAACTGATAGCAGCTACCCTTTCTTCTTCGCTATTATCCCCAGTAAGCGATTTTGTTTTTAATCCCCTGCTATTTAATCCAAGATGTAATGCTTGGCACTCTTGAATTGACGAACAAAAAATCAATCCACGTACCTTACCATTATCAGAACCATAAAGCTTTGCTTTTTCAACAATTCTATCAAGCCGTTCATTTGAAGCAAGCTTCAAAATATCCCTAGTTTCATCCAAAAGGGTTCCATCTACGGTAATATCTGTAACACCATAATAATGAAAAGGACTGAGAATATGCTCTTCTAATGCCCTGTGTAACCTGATCTCAAATGCTATATTATAATCGAAAAGTTTAAATATATCTTCCCCATCTGTTCTTTCTGGAGTAGCCGTCATTCCCAATAAAAAGGCAGGCTTAAAATAATTCAATAAGTTTTGATAGGTTTCTGCTCCGGATCTGTGTGATTCATCAATAACAATATAATCGAAGTGTGTTGGACTAAATTGACTTAGATTCTCTTGTTTTGAGATTGTTTGAACTGTAGCGAATATAAAATCTGCTTTTAAGTCTTTTTGAATACCAGAATAAACCCCAACTTTCTTATCCTTACCCAAAATAGTCTGGTAAGCTTTCATTGCAGCTTGAGCAATATTCAATCGGTGTACAACGAACAAAAACTTTTTGGGATTCACTTTCTTTACATCAAAAGCAGATAGAAATGTTTTACCAGTTCCTGTTGCAGAAATCAGTAATGCTTTGGTTTTGCCTTGTACACGTAAATGCTCAATATTCTTCAAAGCTTCTACTTGCATTGAGTTAGGAATTATTTCTTTTTGATTAGAAATACCCAACTCTTTTTTAAGCATTTTGGTATAATCTAATTGCTTATCATATAAGGTTTTATAGTTTTCAATGAAGGCCTTATCTACAAAAACGGCTTTCTCGTATTCAGCAGTAAATTCCTTGATGGCATTAAATATGATATGACTTAAGGGGGTAGCCGTAATTTTTAAGTTCCATTCTATATTTGAACATAATGCTGATGCAGTTAAATTACTGCTCCCTATTATTAATGTATAAACTTCGCTTTTTTTAAATAAGTACCCTTTTGAATGAAAAGCACCTTCCACTGCAATTTTTACTTCAATCTGTTTGAACTGCAATAATCTATTTAATGCTTCTGGGTGAGTGAAGTTTAAATATTGCGATACCAAAATTTTTCCTTTGATTCCCTTATTTTCTAAGTTAACCAGTGTTTCAATTAAAGTAGCTAGTCCACTTGTAGTAATAAATGCAACAGAAAACCAGAATTCTTCACAATTATTCAATTCCTGAATGATGGTAGTTAATACCTTCTTGCCTTCTTTTTGATCGTTAACTATTAATTGAGGAAGGTATTCCTTATATGATGTAACATCCTGGTTAATAAACCCGGCATATAAGCTTTTTTCTAAATTACTATTCAATGCGCTCATTCTAGTTGTTCATAAGCTTTTCCATAATTGGAATATCGGCAGCAGCCCAATCTAAAGTATTTAATTCATCTTTTACTAACCATTTGTAATTGATGTGCTCAATTAAAGTAAGCTTTGGATCGGAACAATTGCAAATAAAACTATGCATGATTAAAATGAAATCTTGATAATTATGATGAACAGTTAAAAATTCTTCTTTAACGTTGATATCCATATGCAGTTCTTCCTGTATTTCCCTTTTAATGGCGGATTCCTTAGTTTCTCCTTGCTCCATTTTTCCACCGGGGAATTCATACTTTTTGGAAATATACTCAAACTTACTCTCCCCTCTCTGTACACATAAAATTCGATTGTCATTAAATATAATTGCAGCTACAACTTCGATGGTTTTCATGCTTATATTATGTGGTTGTTAATTTTATGGAAAATACAGAAAATCTGATGAGAATTGTAGGAAATTAGGGTTTAATTAATCAAAACATTAAGAATATGGACCATTTTGAATTACACCCTGAATTTTACAACAACCCTATTTTATTAACAGAGGAAGAAAAGTTGAATCCTGTTGAAGTTATAAAAGAATTTTTTAGTGAAGTGAATTTGCTTGAAGTTAGGATGCATCTGGGTAAACTTATTGAAGTAGCTTTAACATCAAATAATTACTTTTTTCTTGAATCGAGTGAAAGAGGTGAAATACTTGCTTTTAGTAAGCAATTGGAGAAGCTGGTGGAGGCGGCG
>CALRYA010000020.1:0-34772 GCA_943372285.1 Sphingobacterium thalpophilum
GAATAATAAAAATGCCCGCTACTGCAAGTGATGTACAAATACTCAATAAAAATCCTACCAGATCAATGATAAATTGAAACTGATTCAACCAAATTAACAATAAGGTAATTGCACTCTGGGTGTAGACTGCCAAATAGGGAATGCTCTGCCTGTTTTTCTTTTGCAAAAAACTGAAATAGGAAATGGATTTGCCTATTTCTGCAGTAACCCTTGGGCCTGCCAATGTCATGGCACTTGCAGTACTCATTAAAGTAATGCTGATAAATATACTCATGAGGATGGCTCCATGTTTGCCGAATAAATGGTTGGCTGCAATAAATCCAACATTCATTTTTCCTTTCAATTCTGCAGCAGGTGCCGATAATAAAAATGCATAGTTCAGTAACAAATACAAAAGGGTTACTAAAATAGTTCCTACCAATAATGCAATGGGTAAATTTCTTTCAGGGTTTTTTATTTCCCCGGCAATATAGGCCGCTGCATTCCATCCTGTATATGCGTAGAGTACCCAATATAAATTCACAGGAAATTTTCCTGATTGGGTAATTTCTTGAATAGCTGTTTGATCGATTGAAATTTGGGGGAATGGATATGCTGATAAAAAAAATGCTGCACCAATGATAAAAACAATGATCGATAAATTCAGCAATGTTGCCAACTGTTGAAATCTTGCACTGATCGTATTCTTGGATGAATGAAGAATAGTTAAAGTCACTAAAACGGTAACAGAAATAATGATCGGCGGAGTATTCGGGAAAATAGTTGTACAATAATTACCAATTGCAATACAAACAATGGCTACTGGCGCTGCAAATCCTGCGAGGGTAGAAATCCATCCGGCTAAAAATCCAGCTAGAGGTCCATAGAGCTTTCCCAGGAAATTCATTTCACCACCATTGTCCGGAAAAACAACAGCAAGCTCTGCATATACCAATGCGCCAGATAATGCAATGATTCCCCCAGTCAACCAAAGAAATAAAATACTGGTTGTGCTTTGAAAATCCATTAATTGAAAGCCCAAACTGGTATAAATACCAGAACCTATCATATTGGCAATTACCAACGCAATGGCAGTAAGTAGGCTTAAATGTCTTGTTTTATGCATGAATTAGAGGGAGTGTTTTACCACAGCTTCTCTTAAATGAACAAGCTTTTCTAACAATGCTGGTAATAAATGCAATGGCAACATATTGGCTCCATCGCTTTTTGCCACTGCTGGGTTAGGATGCGTTTCAATGAATAATCCATTGGCTCCTGTAGCAATAGCTGCTTTTGCAATCGTGCTGATCATGCCCGGATTTCCACCAGTAACACCACTGGTTTGATTGGGTTGTTGCAATGAATGCGTGCAATCCATAATTACAGGAACTTGTTGCTCTAACATGATAGGAATATTTCTGTAATCCACTACCAGGTCCTGATAACCAAATGTATTGCCTCTTTCGGTAAGCATTACTTTTTCATTGCCTGCCTGTTTGATTTTATCAACGGCAAATTTCATTGATGCTCCACTCAAAAACTGACCCTTCTTTACATTCACTATTTTTTGCGTATCAGCAGCGGCCAATAATAAATCGGTTTGTCTGCACAAAAAAGCAGGGATCTGTAAAATATCTATAAAAGGAGCAGCCATTGCTGCTTCTTCATGTGCATGAATGTCGGAAGTGGTAGGTAACTGATAAGTCTCACCAACTTTTTTGATCAGGGATAAACCATTGTCATCACCAATGCCTGTAAATGAATTGGCACTGGTTCGATTGGCTTTTCTATAACTCGCTTTAAATACATAAGGAATTCCCAATTGTTTACATGTGCCATACACTTTGTCGGCAATCTCCATCACCAATTCTTCACTTTCTACTACACATGGCCCGGCGATTAAAAAAAAGGAATGGGGGTTGTAATCTTGTTTATTGAATAATTCCTGTAAGTAAGCTGGAAGCATTTTGCGTGTTTAATATGAGTAACAAAAATAGCGTAAACCAACATAAAATAATGGCATTATTGCCTAACCAACTGTTAATTGATTCAGCTATATACTTTATAAAGCCTATCAACTTATATTTGCTCCTATAAACGATTGAATATGCCCAATAGAAAAGACAAGATTCTGGTAATTGGCGCTTCTGGCCAAATTGGTGTTGAATTAACCATGGCTTTGAGAAAGCAATATGGTAATAATAATGTAGTAGCATCAGATTTAAGAGAAGAGAACCCATTATTACATGGCACAGGTCCTTATGTGAGTTTGGATGTAATGAATAAAGAAATGTTGCATGTACAAGTGATTCGCCAAAATATTACCCAGATCTATCTATTAGCGGCTATTCTTTCTGCAACAGGAGAAAAAAATCCCAACCTTGCCTGGCATTTGAATATGCAAGGCTTATTAAATGTCTTAGATATTGCCCGTGAAGAGAATTTGCATAAAGTTTATTGGCCAAGTAGTATTGCTGTTTTTGGACCAACTTCCCCTAAAATAAATTGCCCACAAAAAACCGTAATTGAACCAAGTACTGTTTATGGAATCAGTAAATATGCTGGAGAATTCTGGTGCAATTATTATCACCAACGTTTTGGAGTAGATGTAAGAAGTCTTCGTTACCCAGGATTAATCAGTTATAAATCAGCTCCAGGTGGTGGCACTACAGATTATGCAGTTGAAATTTATTCAGAAGCTTTGGACAATAAAAAATACAATTGCTTTTTAAAAGAAGATACCTATTTACCTATGATGTATATGCCCGATGCCATTCGTGCAACATTAGAATTAATGAATGCTCCAGCTAAAAGTATTTCTGTTAGAACTTCTTATAATGTAGCTGGCATGAGTTTTTCACCTAAAGAAATAACCAGTAGTATCCAACAACATATTCCGGATTTCACCATCAATTATAAACCAGATTCCCGTCAAGCTATTGCCGATAGCTGGCCGCAAAGTATTGATGACAGTGTTGCCAATCAAGATTGGGGATGGAAACCAGAATTTGATTTAACAAAAATGACAAAAGATATGTTGGATAATCTTTCGCTAAAAACGGAAGCCTAATCCCAAATTCAAGCCCCTGATTCCTGCCCAGGGACCATCAGTAGATATTTGAGCACCATTTGGTGTTACTGTACTGGTGAAAGTAAAGGGGTCTGCATTAATGCTTTTTAAATTGTTGCTTAAACTTTGTTGTTCGAATGGACTCAATGGGGCAGCAAAATTTAAATCTCCATTACTCTTGCCATAGTGGAATCCTATGATTTGAAAATCAAGTACCAGTTTTTTAAGTAACTGAAACTGATATCCAATCATTAATCCGGCGCTGGTTGATTTAATTTTTCCAGTAAAATCAGCATCTTTAGATACAGGCGGTAAAGTTCCACTATTATATTTAATAGGTGCACTTATATCGAATGTGGCAAATCGTAAATAAGGAGCCAAATAAAAACCTTTCATTTTTTTAAAGCTCAAATATATACGTGGCTCGATGGTTATTGCAGAATTCCCCATTTGGGATCTGTCAAAATTTATTTCATTGCTATTGATCAAATCTTGAAATTCCTTTTGATAGGGTACATTGCCATAAGGCATTGTACGATAGCTCAAGCTAATCGACAGGTTTTTATAAATATGGCGCTCATAAGAAAAATGGTAATTTTTCAATGCCATTGAAGATAAATTCCATTTTACAATATTGCTACCGCCAATTAAACTTTGCGCATTAACAATAAACGGTGCAAGTAGTAAAAACAAGAGTATTTTTTTCATATGATTATGGTGTTACTAAGTCTATAACAGTTCGGTTTTCTAAAATGGATAATGTGTTGTCTCTAACTTCTTTCATGATTTTGTTCAAGCCACATTTTTTTTCGTTGCAATCTGCACATTTTTGATAAAAATGTAAACTTACACAGGGAAGTAATGCAATTGGGCCTTCAATCAATCGCATTACAGTTGCTAGTTGAATTGTAGAAGGATCTTGATTGAAATAATATCCTCCACCTTTTCCTTTTTTACTATTTAAGATACCTGCTTTTCTTAACTCCAATAAAATGGATTCTAAGAATTTGATCGGTATTTTTTTCTTCTTAGCAATATCGGCAATCAAAAAAGGGCCCGCATTAATCTGTTCTGCCATATAGGTTAGTGCCTTTAATGCATATTGCGTTTTTTTTGATAGCATGGCTTCTCGTGATTTTTTTGTTTCTTTACAAAAATTAAATTTATGCACATTTCTTCAAAGAACTTCATATTGGCGTTTGTATTTCTACTGATTGCGCAAACTAGTTTTGCTCAATTTAAATTACCTCATATGCAATTGATCTTAAATGCCAATTATGCTACTCCAACCAGTTCGTCATTTTCAGATTTTAACAATGGTGGACTTGGAATTGAAGCAGGAGCGGGGTTAGGATTAGGTTCTACTATGTTCATGGCTACGGCTGGTTACCAGCGTTTTGGAGCTTCTGTAAGCAATCCGGCTGGTTCATTGAATATTGCTACTCTAAAAGGAGGTATTCGACAATATTTTTTATTAGGCAGGTTATTTGTTTTAGGAAATGTTGGAACTGCTTTACAGAGTTATTCCACTTCTGGAGTAAAAGGAGATAATTTGATGTATGAGTATGGTGGTGGTGTGAGATTATTAGGTTTAGAAGTTCAACTTACCCAAAGTCATTGGCAACAACCGATTAATGTGGCTGCTTCAAGCGCTTTTAATGTAAAAGTTGGTTTTTCCTTTAAACTATAATCCCAGCACTTCTTTCATTCCGAAAATGCCTTTTTTGCCTGCTGCAAACTCAGCAGCTTTTACCGCTCCTCCTGCAAAACCTATTCGGTTATGCGCTGTATGAATAATTTCGATATCATCAATAGGAGAGCTGTATTTTACATGATGCGTGCCTGGTGCTGGATCTATTCTTTCTGATGCAATAAAGAGTTCGTTTGCTTGGGTTGATTGATCATTGGAGGTCCAGGCATTTTTCCTCTGCAAATTTTCCATCACTTGTTCTGCTAAACTAATGGCAGTTCCGCTTGGAGCATCTTTTTTCTGCGTATGATGAATTTCTTTCAATGTTACATCATACTCAGGATATCCATTCATTAGTTTGGCCAAATATTTATTTACTTCAAAAAAAAGATTCACCCCAATACTATAATTACTTGCATAAACCAATGTGCCATTTTTATGCTGGCATTCATTTTTAATTACCTCCCATTCACTCAACCAGCCAGTGGAACCACAAACAACCGGAATGCCCGCTTCAAAACATTTCATGATATTGCCAACTGCACTATGTGGTCCAGTAAATTCAATCGCCACATCGGCTTTCGACAAATTTTGAGGATTTAAATCAGCAGCATTGTCTACATCAATTTTTAAAACAATTTGATGGCCTTTTTCTACTGCAATTGCTTCTATTGCTTTACCCATTTTTCCGTATCCTATCAATGCAATTTTCATATTCAAGTATTTTTAGTGGTGCACTATCTGGCTAATGCTAAAGGCTTCTTTGTATGTTCTCTTAAATTCAATGATACAGTTAAAGCAGGTGTTCTTGTATAGGGATTAAAGGTTGGATTGATCTGCATACTTAAATCATTGCTCACATTAAATTGTTTTAAATGTGCAAATACAGTTGCATCGGCCACTTGTAAACCCCATGCCAATAAGAAAAATAATATGGCATAGTCTCTGTCTCGTCGGAATTGGTTTCGATAATTTTGCAATGAGCCAATACTTAAATTAACCAATTCAGGATCTATTGCTGCCAGATCGCTACTATCTCCGTTCTGTGCTTTGAATTGCGCTTCGTATGCGAATTTTGTTTTTTTGTAATAATTGTTATTGTAAATAAATGCAACCGTTGGAATGGCGAGTACTCCATATACTATCGGAATTTTCCAGTATTCACGGTTATAAGCCTGGCCCCAACCAGGTAAAATGGCTGAACGCCTTGTAGCAATTCTTGGGCTATGTCCTGCAAGAGTAATTGAATCCTTTATCCTTTTTTTAATTTTTGAAGAGTCGATTGGCAGAATGGTTTCCTTTGAAATTGGTTGAACAATTTTGCTGGAATCTTTAGTTTGAGCTTGGGCTTGGGAGAATGAAATAAAACACCCAAAAACTACAATAAAAAAAGCTACTTTTTTTTTGAAACTAAACATTAGCTCACCGTTACATTCATTAAATCCAATAATTTGTTTAATTCATCGAGCGAATAGTATTCTATGTTAATACTTCCGTACCCTTTTTTGTTATGAGTCATTTTAACTTTCGTGCCAAAATGCGATGCTAAATTATCTTCAATTTTTTTATATGCAGGAGGGAGGTCAGATTTTGATGCTCCTGAACTTGTGCTGGTTGAACCGCCTTTGTATAATTTCCTTACCAACTCTTCGGTTTGTCTTACACTCAATTCTTTTTGCTGAATTTCTTTGAATACAAACAATTGCTTATCGATGGTGTCTATATTGACCAATGCCCTTGCATGACCCATTGTTAAAGAATTATTACGAACAGCAGATAAAATATCTGGAGGCAATTTGAGTAATCGGATATAATTGGTAACCGTACTTCTTTCTTTTCCCATTCTCTCAGCAACCTGTTCTTGAGTATAGTCCAATTCTTCCATCATCCTTTTAAAACTCAATGCCATTTCAACTGCATTCAAGTTTTCTCTCTGGATATTTTCTAAAAGCGCTAATTCCAATAACTGTTGATCATTTGCTACACGTATATATGCTGGAACATCTTTTAATCCGGCAATTTTAGAAGCTCTGAATCTTCTTTCTCCTGCAATTAGCTGGTATTTACCATTGGCTAATTTGCTCACGGTTAATGGCTGAATAATATCATGCAATCTTATGGAAGTGGCCAGTTCTTGTAATGATTGTTCATCAAAATCTCTTCTTGGCTGCTTTGGATTTACTTGAATATCTGCCAAATTAATCCTGCTGCTTGTAGTAGCTTGTTCTACCACTTCCGATTTAAGACTTCCCGAAGTATTCTTTAAATCTGTATCTATATTTTGTAATAAAGAGCGTAGCCCTTTTCCGATCAAATCTTTATTTTGTTTGGGTGTGGTCATTTTTCAGTTCTATTATCGCTTTATTCAATTATCCTATCTTGATTGGATATTTTTGTCATCCCATTGTTCTGCAAAATTTCTTTTGCGAGATTCAAATAATTCACAGATCCTTTGCTTTCTGCATCGTATAAAATAACAGGCTTTCCTACACTAGGTGCTTCACTTAATCTTGTATTTCTATGAATGATGGTAGAAAAAACCATATCATCAAAATGTCTTCTTACTTCACTTACAACCTGGTTGCACAATCTCAATCGGCCATCATACATGGTCATTAATATCCCTTCAATTTGCAAAGCAGGATTTAATCTGTTCTGTACAATTTTGATGGTGTTCAATAATTTACCCAATCCTTCTAATGCAAAAAATTCGCACTGTACCGGAACCACTACACTATCTGAAGCAACCAATGAGTTCACCGTAATCAATCCGAGAGAAGGAGAGCAGTCAATAATGATAAAATCGTATTTATCTCTAACCGCATCTAAAATACCCTTCATTACATTTTCGCGATTGGGATAATTGATCATTTCTATTTCTGCACCTACCAAATCTATATGCGATGGGATGATGTCCAGATTAGGGACATCACTTTTTAAAATAACCTCATTGGCTGTTACATTATTCACCATACAATCATATAGACTATTGGTGATATTGTGTAAGTCAAATCCGACTCCTGTAGTACTATTTGCCTGAGGGTCGGCATCTACCAACAATGTTCTGTATTCCAATACTGCTAAACTAGCTGCCACATTTATAGCCGTAGTTGTTTTACCTACTCCTCCCTTTTGATTGGCTACTCCAATTATTCTTGCCATAGTTATTCGCTTTTCCTTTTTTGCAAGCTTCCAAAAATACGGCATCAGGCACAGCTATCAAACAATATTATCTAAAGCCTTTAACCAAATGCGACTAAGTTTTCAACATTGGTGAACAGGATGCAATTTTAACCAATTTCGGAGGTGCTTTTGTTATCTTTAGGCCCATTTTAACTCATTTTTATGCGAAATTCTGGTGCTTTTTGGATAATTGCCTTAGTGATGTTCTTGTTGGATTGCTATGTTTTTCAAGCCGTAAAAGTGGTCACTCAGCCTCTTTCGGAACGTTGGAGGGTATTCATTCATTATGGATATTGGGTTGTTTCAATACTTACTTTGGCAGCTTTACTGTCATTTCCGTTTATTCAAGTGCTTCAAACTTCAAAAGTTTACAGGAACTATGTATTTGCCATCTTGGTAGGCTTGTTTTTAGCAAAATTAATTGGATCTCTTTTCTTTTTGACGGATGATATCAGGCGTGGAGTAATTTGGACTATTAGTAAACTGTTTAGGAATACAGGAGGACAGTTTTTGGGTGATGGTCAACTAATATCAAGATCGGCTTTTTTGAGTTGGGCAGGTATTGGTGTTGGAGGAACGCTTTTTGGAACACTATTGTATGGGTTTGGCAATAAGTACAATTATCAGTTAAAGAAAGTAACACTGCCTTTTGCCAATTTACCCAAGGCTTTTGAAGGATTTAAAATTATTCATATCAGCGATATTCATAGTGGAAGTTTTCAAGATACCAAAGCTGTTGAACGTGGAGTAAATATGATTTTGGCTGAGAAAGCAGATCTTATTTTATTTACGGGAGATCTGGTGAATGATAGAGCTGATGAAATGAATGATTACAAAACGGTATTTAGTAAGTTAAATTCAACTCATGGGGTTTTCAGTACATTAGGGAATCACGATTATGGAGATTATGTTGCATGGCCTGATCCTGCTGCCAAAACGGCCAACCTGAATAAGCTCAAACAAGTACATGCTGATATGGGTTGGAAATTGTTAATGAACGAACATCATATTATTGAAAAAGAAGGTGACCAGATTGCAGTATTGGGAATTGAAAATTGGGGAGCAAAGGGCAGATTTCCTAAATATGGTAAAATGAAAGAGGCTTATCCTGGCACAGAAAATATTCCTTTTAAAATTTTGCTAAGCCATGATCCCAGTCATTGGGATGCTCAGGTTAAAACTGAATACCCCGATATTCAGCTCATGTTGTCAGGTCATACACATGGAATGCAATTTGGCCTGGAGAATCCTTATTTTAAATGGAGCCCCGTGCAGTGGATGTATAAACAATGGGCAGGGTTATATGAAGATGGAAATCAAAAACTCTATGTGAATCGCGGGTTTGGATTCTTAGGATATCCAGGTAGGGTAGGGATTTTGCCTGAAATCACTTTAATAGAGTTAAGAGCGAATAGTTGATAGTTATTAGATAAAAGATAAAAGATGAAAGATGAATGAAGAGTTAAAAAGTTATGAATTAAAAGTTAAACCTTATAAAAATCTCAGCTACTACAACCAATAACGAATTAATCCAATAACCAATAACTAATAACCAATAACTAACGAGCCCAATAACCAATAACTAATAACCAATAACTATCTAGCCCAATAACCAATAACTAAATTATCTGGCATGATGATTGTCTTATGAAAAGAAATCATCTATATGAAAAAGTATTTTGTTTTCCTTGTATCCTTTTTATTGATCGGCGTTCTTGCACAAGCGCAAGCAGGTTTTAGACTAGGTGTAAAAGCTGGTGCCAACCTAAATCAAATTTCCGGACAGAGTTTTAACAGCGGCTATGATCTATCCTATCACTTAGGTGGTTTTGCTGAAATTGATGTCACTAAAAAATGGGGTATTCAACCCGAGTTAATTTGGAGCCAATCTAAAACAACAAGAACTGCTGGCTTCAATCCCATCTATCAAAATATATTAACGCCAGGGGCCGATCAGCAAATCCAATTGGATTATATATTAATTCCTATTCTGTTGCGATACAATGTAGGAAAAATGTTCACACTTAATGCTGGTCCTCAATTTGGTATTTTGATCAATCAGAATAACAACTGGTTGGTGAATGGTCAGAATGCATTTAAGAGTGGAGATTTCTCTATGGTATTTGGAGGCCAATTAAATTTAAATGCATTGAGAATTTATGGCAGGTATAATATTGGTTTGAATAATATCAACAATATAGACAACAAAGAAAAATGGACCAATCAACAAATTCAACTGGGTGTTGGTATTCGTTTATAAGAGATTACCTATGAATGATCAACTGATGCTAATGCTGAATTTTCCAGCGGGCATCAGTTTTTTATTTTAAAAGACTTCTTTATTTGTTGAATTTCCTTTTTGAATTTGCCCAATGATTCATTCTGTTCTTTGATGAAGCTATTGTCTTCTAATTTCCCGACCACTTCGTTCATCTCCGCAAAATTTTCATAGACCATTTTCCTGAATGGATTGGAATAGTCTTTCGCCCTCGAGTCATAAATGCTTTTGGTAATCCATTCTTTGGTATTGATAGCAGCGTCTAAAAAATAATTCAATTGATGGGCATCCATTTTAGATAATTGTATGCCACTGATTTCTTGTAATGCAGCCAATCCATGTTCTCTTTTTTGATGAACATATTTGCTTCCCTTTAGAACATATTGATCATGTACTTCATCCCAGCTTTTTACTTTATCGGTAGTGATTTTCTTTTTTAAATCAGCAAGTTCTGTTGAAGGCATTAATTGCCCACCTATATTAACCCATTCGTTCAGGATCAATTTGCGGGGAATTGATTTATTTAAATCTGTGATATTGTCGATCTTATTCGATTGAATTAAATGAATGAGTTGTTCAATTCCATAATACAATACAATATCTTCAAAAATAGTATAGGCTTCTAAAACCTTTACCAATAATGTATTTCGCTTACTATTTTCAATATCATTTGCCAGGATATTGAGTTGGGAAACTATTTTGTTTTTACTTTTTAACAATAATCTTCCAACTTCCATTGCTTCATTATCTGAATCAATACTGTTTTTCTGACTCAATAGATACGCTCTGCCTGTATACAATTCCATCAATTCTAATGCAGTGAATATTTCATTGATTGAGTCGGGTGCTAAATAATGAAATTCTAATTCCTGTGTTTTATAAGTTCTTCTATCTCTGTCTGTGTACTTCCAGGCATTGCGCGCTAATGCATACATATTGTACAAAAACCAATAGGCAGGCATGATAGTCAATTGGTCATTATGAACATCATTGCTTATTAAAGAGAATGGAATTTTGATATTTAATTCCGCTGGATAATCTCCTTTATTGACCATGGAGAATGATGCAAAAATGGAATTGTGTTTCAAGCTCACACATAAGCCTGGCCAGAATCCTCTACCCATAATGATTTCACCATCCGCACTTCTGCTATTATGATTAGAGCCAATGGTGGCACCAGCTGCAATATTACTTTGCCCCATTACCAAAGCGGCACATAAGAATGAATTGTTATGGTGCTGCTCATGTGCAGGAAATATCAAAGAATTCAATACCTCGCAACAAGAGATTGTTGCATTCTGTCCTAAGTAGGAGTTAATTAATCTGGCTCCATATTTTAATTGTGAATGATCTGCCATAATAAAACGAACAGCTTTCACTCCATAGAATAATCTACAACCAAATCCAATGATGCCATTTACAACTTCACAACCTTCTCCAATTTGAGTTCTTCCTTCTGGTCCAGAATTAACGGTTAAATTCTTGAGCTTATTCGCTCCTTTAAAATAAGCATCAGAGCCTACCCAAACATCTTTAATGATGCCACAGTTTTTAATGACTGTTCTGTCGCCTACCTTTCCATAATAACCTCTTTTATTGTCACATTTTTTTTCGGTAAATGCCTTGAATTTTTCTTGTAAAATCTTCTCATCTCTGAATCTACTCCACAAAAATGCATCACCCGGAAGCATGCCATTAAAAGGCATTACTTTTCTACCTGTATTCTCATTGCAAATTTCCATCCAGATCCTAACAGATTCATCCTCGTCTTGCTTGATTATTCCTGTTCCAAATTTTGCATGGTTGGTGGTGATCAATTCATTAACATCTGCAATGATGGCTTCACTTCCAATAATATAATGCGATAAATAATGCACATAGTGTATAGAAACATTGTCTCCAAAATCGCAACTGATGATATTGGAATTATACAATCCAACAGGTGCTTTTAAATCGCTAAAGCTCAGGCAATAGGGCTCCAGTTTCCCAATTCTTACCAGTCCATAAAACTTGCAATTTTTAACCAGTTTCGGATCGAATGCATCCGATACCAATATATTATTCCAATCATCAGATGTGTTGCCATTTCTTACCAACATTTCAATTTCTTCGGCCATTAATTGTCTATAATGGATGCCGTTTTTAATTTGAATATTGCGTAAATAATATTCGTCTTTTCCTTTGGGGATGTGCTGGTCTTTAATGAAATTATACCCTAAAGAATTCAGCGGTGTTTTGACAATATTGTTTTGTGGCATAGCAATCGTTAATTCTGCAGTTTAATTTATTCTACTGTTACACTTTTTGCAAGGTTCCTTGGTTTGTCTACATCTAATCCTTTTGCTAGACCCACATAGTAGCTCAACAATTGCAATGGTACAACGCTTAATAAAGGTGCAATTACTTCATCAGCATCGGGCACCAGCATTACATCATCGGCCATACTAGGAATCACATCATCTCCCACAGTGGCTACTGCAATTACTTTTCCTTTTCTGGCTTTAATTTCCTGTACGTTCGAAACTATTTTACCATAATAAGAATCTTTTGTAGCAACAAAAACAACGGGTAATTTTTCATCTACTAATGCAATAGGGCCGTGCTTCATTTCGGCAGCAGGATATCCTTCGGCATGTATATAAGAGATCTCTTTTAATTTAAGCGCTCCTTCTAAAGCAACTGGGAAATTATATCCCCTTCCTAAGAAAAGAAAATCAGTTGCATCTTTATATTTAATGGCAATTCTTTGAATATTAGAAGTGTCTTGCAAAATAGCTTCTACTTTTTCTGGAACTGTTTCTAAATCGAGCATTAACTGTAAATATCTTTCTTCTGTAATGGTTCCTTTTGCAAAACCAATTTTCAAAGCCATCATCATTAATACCGCTAACTGTCCGGTAAATGCTTTAGTACTTGCAACACCTATTTCAGGACCTGAGTGAGTGTATGCTCCAGCATGACTGAGTCTTGCGATACTGCTGCCAACTGCATTTACTACTCCAAAAATAAATGCTCCTTTTTCCTTAGCACTTTCTAATGCAACCAAAGTGTCTGCTGTTTCTCCACTTTGAGAAATTGCGATGATTACATCACCAGGATGAATCACCGGATTACGGTACCTGAACTCAGATGCATATTCTACCTCAACAGGAATACGACATAATTCTTCAATTAAATATTCAGCTACTAAACCTGCATGCCAACTCGTTCCACAAGCCACAATCATGATGCGATTAGCTTTGATAAAAGCTTCCATATTGTTTTCAATTCCCCCCATCATTATCTGACCCGTTTTAGGCAATAATCTTCCGCGTAGGCAATCGAATATGGTACTTGGTTGCTCATGAATTTCTTTCAACATAAAATGATCATAGCCGCCTTTTTCAATAGCTGCTAAATCCATATCTAACTCGGTGATGAAAGGAGTTTGCTTTTCGTTCCCTAAATTCTTAAGTATCAATTCGTCTGGTCGAACAATAGCAATTTCATAATCATTTACATACACTACTTCTTTGGTGTACTCTATAATAGGAGATGCGTCACTGGCTAAAAAATGTTCTCCTTTGCCTATACCAATTACCAATGGGCTTCCTTTTCTTGCTGCAATAATGGTTTCGGGATCATCATCTGAAATCAATAAAATGCAATAAGCGCCTACCACTCTTTTTAATGCAATTCTTAATGCTTCTTCTAAACTGCATTCGTTTTTCAGCTTGATGTCTTCAATAAAATTCAACAATACTTCTGTATCGGTATCACTTTTAAATTGATAGCCTTTGCCAAGTAATTCTTTTTTAATGGCTGTATAATTTTCGATAATGCCATTATGGATCATTGCAAATTTGCCTGATTGAGACAAGTGGGGATGTGCATTTCTATCACTAGGTTCTCCATGAGTTGCCCAACGTGTATGCCCAATGCCAATATGAGAATGCATGTCTACACTTAACACGCTTTCCTCTAATTCTGCTACTTTCCCTTTCTTTTTATAAACATTGATCTTATTGTTATTCCAAAGTGCAACACCAGAACTGTCATAACCCCTGTATTCCAGTCTTTTTAAACCTTTCAATACAATTGGATACGCTTCTCTTGGCCCGGTATAACCTACAATTCCACACATAAATTTGTTTCTTTTATTGGTGCAAGATTAATTATTTTTAATGAATAAAGGCTTGTTTTTCAACAGTTCAGCCTGTATTAATTGAATCTTTGCCATTATGATCGAGGACTTTGATTTCTCAAAAGACTATGTATTAGAAGACGATTGCGTTATGTTGCGACCTTTATTGCAGAATGATGCGGATTTGCTGGTTAATTTTGCCCTAAATGAGCCCCAATTGTGGCAATATTCCTTAATATCTGCAGCTGGAAAGGCAAAAATGGATCATTATGTGGAATTGGCCATTGAATCAAGAATACAAAAAAATGGGTACGCTTTTATTGTTTTTGATAAACGTACCAATGAATATGCAGGTTCTACTCGATTTTATGATATTCAAGTAAAACATCAAGCCCTTCAATTGGGTTATACCTGGTATGGCCAACAATTTCAGGGTTCTGGTTTGAATGCACATTGTAAATTCTTGTTGCTTTCTTTTGCATTCGATAGAATGGGTTTTGAAAGAGTTGAATTCAGAGCGGATGTAAATAATGCTAGAAGTATTGCTGCTATGAAGTCGATTGGCTGTACAGTGGAGGGGGTGCTCAAAAGCAATTTAATGAAAGATGATGGTACCCGAAGAGATTCAATTGTGTTGCGCATTCTAAAAGAGGAGTGGAATGCTGGCGTAAAAGAATTGCTTTTGCAAAAAATATCGGCTCGTTAATTGCTACATTTAATAAACATCAAAATCAAGTATAAACATGAAGCATTTTTTTAAACAATTTATTGTAGCATTTATTTTATTGATAGGCATTTCAACCGATTTAAATGCTCAGAATACAACAATCTGGATTGTTAGACATGCAGAAAAAGATACCAGTGCGGCTCAAAAAAGAGATCCTGAATTAACAGAAATAGGTAAACAACGTGCACTGGATTTAGCTGCCTATTTAAAAGGGCAGGAGCCCGACATGATTTTCTCTACCAATACAAAAAGGACCAGACAAACAGCAGCGCATTTTACAGCTAAAGTAAATACCTACGATCCTAGTTTGATCAAAGAGTTTGGCCAACGTTTGTTAGATTTTCAAAAAGGTAAAAAAATATTAGTAGTAGGGCATTCTAATACTGTATTGGAAACCATTGAGGCATTAGGAGGCGCTCGCCCAGTTGCACAATTAACAGATGATGATTATGATTATATTTTTAAAATAACGCTAACAGCTGAAGGTGGAATCGTTACAAAGGCTGCTCATTATGGGGCTAAGCATCATAAAGGGAATGAATAATTCATGATTTATTAAACTTTTATAGCTCCAAAAAGTTTTATATTCGTTGCCTAAAATAAAATAAAATGAAGAAAATTGTATTCGCTATTTTGTTGATTACTTCAACACAATTAATTGCTCAGTCTGGAATGAAAGACGATATGGCCATCATTCAAAGTGTGTATGGTAAGAGTAAGAAAGATTTAGTTGGTGCTTATATGAAACTCGCTGAGCCTCAGGCAGCAGCTTTTTGGACTGTGTATGATGCTTATGAAGTAGAAAGAAAAGCTTTGGGGATGAAGAAAATGGAATTAGTAAACGATTATGCTAGAAATTATGAAACGCTTAGTGAAGAAAAGGCAGATGAGTTAACAAAAGCAGCGTTAAAAAATAATATTGAAGTAGAGAAATTAATGTCTAAATATTACGACAAAACCAAAAAAGTAATCGGATCTGTAAATGCCGCTAAATTTGTACAATTAGAAGCGTATTTACAGACATCTGTAAGAAGTGAAATTCAAGATGCAATTCCTTTTATTGGTGAAATTGAACGCTCTGTAGTTCCTAAGAAGAAAAATTAATTGTCCATTTCATTTAGCAAAATGCAAGTAGAAAAGAGAACATCCTTTTTTACTTGCATTTTATATTTTCGAATACTTTGTTTTGCAAAGCAGTAGCCGCGTTTCTGAAATAATTCATTTGATCTCCGCTTGGTGTATAGGAGAGTGATTCAAATGTTCTTCCATTTTGCAATCTGATAGACACCAGCTTCTTGTTTGAATACTTTTTATTTTCAGTTCCTTCCAGATCAAATAATGAAACGCCATCGCAATTGGGCTCATTCCAGGCTTTTAAAGTAAAACTGGTATTATCAGAAAATAAAAATAGTAATTCATCTTTTTCCATGCAGCCGCCCATGTTGCTGGACTTAACAATCAGGCCATTGTAAGTGATAACATTGTTTTTAATTTTCCAGCTAATGTCTATTTGAAAGCTTCTCCTTCCTCCTTTACTGCAAACCAGCGGTTTTGAACCTTTTACGATTTGCTTATTGGTTGCAGAATCTGTGCAGATTTGAAGTGTGTAAGGCTTAGTTTTGGTTTTTGTAGTAGATGCGTTCTGCGCATTTATTGTTACGCTGAAAAAAAACAATATGGTGAAAAATAAAAATCTCATATGCTTGTTTAAATTGATAAAAATTAAATTTAAATAAATTATTGTTTAATTTATCAATTTATTTAAAATCAAAATAGTTGGTTTATGCCACAGCAATTGGAGATTCAATGAAATACATATCTATATCACCTACGTTTTTTGCATAGATTTTACCTCGATGTGTGCAATTGTATTGGTCTTTAATCAGATGATAAGTCGATTCTGAAATATTCACTTTCCCTGCTTCTCCATTACTTTCCATTCTGCTGGCAATATTTACAGTGCTCCCCCAAATATCATAAGCATATTTCTTTTTACCAACCACTCCAGCTACAATTGGCCCTACATGAATTCCGATTCTTAAATCCCATGATTCTAAGCCATTTTCATTTCTTTTTAAATTATGGTTATATATATGTTCTTGCATTTCAATGCTAGCTTTAATCATGTCAAATACATGACCTTCTTTTTCATTCGGAATCCCGCCGGCACACATATATGCATCCCCAATCGTTTTTATTTTTTCCAGACCATATTTTCCTACAATTTCATCAAATGCTACAAAGCAAGTGTTTAGTTCTTCTACCAGTTCTTCAGGAGTCATATGTTCTGCGTGTTTAGTAAATCCTTTAAAATCACTGAATAAAACAGAAGCTTGTTGATAACTGCGTGGGGGAGAATTACCGGAATCTTGCAATTCTTTAGCTACATCTGCAGGAAGAATATTCAACAGTAAACCCTCAATTTCTTCTTTTTGTTTATCCAATAATTTATTGACCTTAATTTTTCTTAGGTAGTTGCGAAAAATGTTAATGGCGCCTAGTAACACTAGGATAAATCCAATTAGAAAGGCGTTTTTAGCAAATTTTTGCCTTTTAATGTTGTTTTCCTGTAATTCTTTGTTTATGGTTAATAAGTCTACTTCACTTTGTTTCTTTTGAATGTCGAAATCGAATTGTAAGCTTCCTAATTTTCTATCTGTTTCAATATTGTATAAAGTGTCCTTTATTGCAGAATACTTATATTGATATACATAAGCATTTTTATAATCTTTAGTTTGATTATAAACGTTTGCAAATTCTTCATAAACAGATTTTAACTCTCCCGAAAAATTATGTTCAAATGCAATGGCTTCGGCTTGCTTCAGATAAATTAACGCTTCGCTAAAACTTCTTTTTGAAATATTGGTTTTCGCAAGTCCCATTAATGATTGAACAATATCTAAACTTCCGTTTAATTTTTTGGCGATTTCTAAAGCCTTATTATGATAAAATATTGCAAGATTGTAATTGTTCTTTCTATTGTAAACTTTTCCTAAATTATTATAGGCGTATGGGCTGTTTTCTGAATTATTAAATGCTTTTGCCGACTTGTTAAAATAAACTAATGCTAAAGAATCCTTTTTTTGAACATAATAAATTTCACCCAAATTAGCTGCTGTTGTTCCAAATGTTTCAGAATCTTTTAGCTCTTCGCTCAGCGGTAAAGACTTTAAAAAATAAACCAATGCTTTGTCATGGGTTACAGGTTTTTCAAAATAAACTCCGCCTATATTGTTTAAGGCAGAGAGTATTCGCAATTTGTCTTTTGTTTTTTCTGCAAGCTTTAATGACTGTAAATAATATTCTAAAGCATTGGTTAAATCTTTTTTGTTGAAATAAATAGCACCAATATTGTTTAAAATATTGGCGGTTCCGATTTCGTCTTTGATGGACTTAAATATTTCTAAGGATTGTTTCCAATAGTCCAGGGCTTCTACATCTTTTCCTTGATAATAATAAGCTATTCCAATATTTTTTAAAGCATATGCTTTCCCTTCTAAATATTGAACAGAATCTGCCAATTGCTTTGCTTGTAAAGCATAACTAATAGCAGAATCTGGAGCCTTGCTAAAATAGCTTTTACTAATAGACAACAATTGGTTTACTCTACTGGTGTCTTCTTTAGTAAAAACATTAGTAGAAGCTTCTTGAGAAAATGCAACTGAAAACGATAATACAAATATTGCTATTGAAATTAGGAAAAGCTTCTTTTTTTTGATCATAGTTTCAAACAGTATTTTTTACATTATTGTTTTATAAATGACAACACTTCAAGGCCCTTTTTACTCATCAGTTTAACATAGTGCACTCCTTTCTGTAAATTGGTAATATCAATTTCTATTTTATTCTTCGATAATAGTTTGATATTTCTTTGTGGCATTATTTTCCCAACAATGTCAACCAAGATAATTTGATTTACAGATTCAATTTCATTCTCTGACTCAACCGTGATTTTATCAGAAGAAGGATTAGGATATACTTTTGATTTCTTTCTACTTGTAATCGTGAATTCTTCAAATTGAACCTTATTGACAATTGGTGTTACTGAATTTTGATTGACTGCACAATAGTTGTTGTTGTCCAAAACAGTAATTAATGAAACACAACTGGATGAATTGCCTGCTGAATCAGTAACTGTTAATGTGGTAGTTACAGCTCCGCCAATTCTATTGACCCAATTGGAATTACTGCCATTCATTACTAGTGTTGCAGGATTGTTGTTTCCGGATGCATCACTAATGGTAGTTCCTGTTCCTTCACTAAATGGATAATACAACACTAATCCAGTTTGGTTGGTACTGGCTTTATCGGATGCAATTTCTGCTGCAGATAAAGATCGGTTATACACTTTCACTTCATCTATTGAGCCCTCATATTGTGTTCTATAATTTGCACCGTTATCATCCGTTTCAGCTCCTACAAAAAACTTACTTGCTAAAGTGTTGATTGGCCAGCCATGCGAGCTCATCGGATTAAATGGATATGCTTGGTCGTTCATATACAATACTCCTGTGCTTCCATCAAAAGTAACAGCAACATATGTCCAGGTATTCATCGGCACTACCGCTGGTGAAACATAGTCTGCATAAGATCCCCAGAAAGTTAATCTATTACCGCTCTGTAAACCAATTGCAAAAATATTGCCATTTCCATTGCGATTACTTTCAGGTGCTAAACCTTGACCTATAATACCCCAGTTGTTATGTACCACACTTGGGTTTATCCAAGCACTAATGGTTCTTGGACTATTGCCTATTGGAATATTCGCTGTATTATTAGATGCAACAACATCTGGAGTTAAATTAAAACTCAAAGCTTTATTTCCAAGATCAGCACAATTAAATGTTGATTTACTTATACTTATACTGGCAATTCCAATATTGTCGGTACTTCCATTGTTTACCTGCGAAGCAGTGATAGTGGCAGTTCCATCAGGTCCCAAATTAACGGTAACAGGTTGACAAATAACGGTTGGTGCAAGTTTGTCAAGCACTGTTATTTTCACATTACATGTATCTTTTGATCCATTTGTTTTTGTGGTAACATATGTATTGGTTGTTGTACCAATCGGGAATGGACTACCACTTGCAATACCTGCAATTTGTTCTCTGACACCTACTACGTTTGGTATTTCCAAAATATGTCTCCAATTATCATAAACTGGAACATCGTTCCATGTGCCATTTGAATTTGGATCTCCTATACCAATAATGGTTGCATCTTCAAGACCAAGATAATTATCTGGCTGTTGGCCATAAATGAAACTCCAATTTGTATATGTTACTGGTTCACCATTAGCCCATACAAATGTTCCTTCTGATGCAACATCATTTAATCCTATCCAATATCCTCCTGATGGAACATTGGCTACAATAAACTGGTTTTCAGCCGCTGAGCCGATAGAAACCAAATGACCACCTCTAGTTGTTGCATCACTCTTAGCAACATCAAAGGAGCTTGCAGCATTGGACAAATAGTATGCACTTCCATTGTTTATACCTATATAAGTATAACCAGGAATTGTTGAATTTATGTATGTGCCACAAGTTGTAGGGAATGGAATATTTACAACTGCAGTAGAAAGTGATGGACTTGAATTTACAGTAATGTCAGCAGGGCAAGGAGGTGTAGCATTACATACTACAGTAACTACTTGACTAGCAGTAGCACTATTACCAGATGCATCAGTTACTTGTAATATTACAGGGTTTGTGCCAATATTTGCAGTGGTATAAGTAATTTGTGAAGCAGTAGAAGGTGTTTGTTGTACTCCAAAGATTTCGTATACGTAGTTGCAATTTCCTCCATATCCGCCACCATATCTGATACCACCAATTAATGGTATTTCATCAAAATTGATATCTAATGCCAGTACTTTATTTTGTGTATTTCCATGTACACCTAATAGCTGTACACTAAATGGAGCTTTATTCCTTAAATAGAATCCATTAAATATACTTCCTGCAGCCATTGATACCGATGAACTGTTATTGATTTCACTTGCAGGAATGGTTAACACTACATTTCCGGCAACATCCAATATAAATATATCGTTCACCAATCCTCCATGGACAATGAAAATTTCAGGACCAGCACCTGGTACAATCGGGCTATCAAAAACTACCTGGTGATTTACTGGAGTTTGATCTCCACAATCTTGAAATGCAGTGCCCATATCAAAATCGCCCAATACCCTCAGACCAGTTGATTCACTCATAGTGTTGGCAGATAAATCCCAGAATCTATTAGCATCAGCACCTGGTACTGGATTTGCGGTAAGGGAAGACAATACCAATCTTGACCTTATTGCATTGGCCGGTGTTATTGTTTTCTGTTGTCCATTATAGGTATAGGTAATTCCAGTAATACTTCTTCCAGAAATTGTTCCACTATTTACTGTAGTAGTTCTTTGACCGTTATTATTTCCGCCCGGTAATAAAAACTGATAAGTTAATGGTCCACCGCTATTATCGGTACTTCCATTATTTACTTGTGAAGCATTAACAGTTGCTGTACCATCATTTCCTAATGTAACAGTTACAGGTTGCGCAATAGCATTTGGTGCTTGGTTATCACGAACAGTAACGGTTTGGTTACATGTTGCAGTATTGCCAGCGTTATCAGTAGCCGTCCAAATAACTGTAGTATTACCAATAGGATAAGTTGCAGGTGCATTATTAGTTAGCGTTATGCCTCTCTCTTGGCTTGCAACCCAATTAGAGGTAGAGCCATTGAGTGTGAAATTATTTAATGTGCCATTAATATTATTGCCAGATGAATCAATCAATGATGTTACACTTGTGTTATTTGCACCAGCAACTCCTTGATTAAATTGGTAATTAGCAACTAAGCCAGTTTCATTGCTCAATGTTAAATTCATATTGTTTTGAATCTGAGCTTGGGTACGAGCAATATTCCAAATGCGAACTTCATCAATTAAGCCGCTGAAATGACGAATTCCTTCTTGACTTCCAATTCTAAAAGAAGCAGGTGTTTTAGGAACAATGGTTGAAGTGTTTCCTCTTTGTATTCCATTTACATAAATGCTTGCAACTCCATTGGCTCTTACAAGAGCAATATGATACCATTGATTGGTAGCTGGTAAATTATATCCTGTTGCAAACCATTGCACACCTGAATAAAGTATATACAATTCTGAGCCGACTAATGCCACAGACATTCCATTTGTGCCTTCAAATGAAGCAGCATCATCAAAACCATAGGATAATGGAATTTGACTTCCAGAATTGACGTCACTGGCTTTAAATACCTCAGGTTTAATCCACATTTCCATTGAAATATTATCAATTGCTGTCATTGGTAAAGCAGCATTAACAAAATTGTTGGTACCATTAAAATGCAATGCATTACCACCTGAACTTCCATTATTATCAGTAACTGATGGACGTGTTATTGTAGAAGTGCCCGTTGCTTGACCAGGCGTTGTATTGATTATAACTGCTGGTAAACAAGCAATTGTAGGTGGTTGATTGTCTGAATTTCCTGTAACAGTTAATGTTCCATTGATATAATTGATGACATAATTAGATGGTCTTGTTGTATCAGCTACTACTTCTAAATCAGTTCCTAATAATCCAATTAAGAAATCAGGTGCAGGAGGTGCAATTAATTGTAAGCTTGTATTTATTGAATAACTGCCTGCAGGTGGGGTTGTACTATTAACAGTTGCTCCAGTACTATCTTTCAATGTATATACAGGGCTGCCTTTTATTACATTACCTACACTATCCTCATTTTTAAATCCGCTAATAGTATGGCTAAATGTCGGCGTAATTCCAACATTGATTGTAGTGTCTTTTGATGTAACAGTAAGAGTTGCTGGTGCTATATTCAGTAGACCAGTTTCATAGGTTACTTCAAAATTTTCAATCATTAATGCAGCTGGAACAATATAATGCTGCCCTACGGTTGTTCCAGTAATCATACTGATGGCCTTGAATGCTTCAATAGGATCTTGCATTAAACTAGAGTCTCTTGCAAAATCTACATCAGTTTGATCGATAATTACCGCTACTTTAATATTACTTGTATCTGAATTGCCTGCAACAGTATTTGAATTTACAATTGCCCTGCTATTAACGATGGCTCTTGAGTTTACAATTGCTCTGCTATTTGCTAAAGGTTCTCCACTGTAAGTGCCATTTACAATAGCTCTGCTATTAACGATAGCTCTTGAATTTACAATTGCTCTACTATTAACAATGGCTCTGGAGTTTACAATTGCTCTACTACTTGTAAGTGTTGAAGTAGAAGTAGAGGTAGCAGTATCGTAATTGAAGTCGAGTATAACTGATGCCGGAACATCCACCACTTTTGTAGTGTCTTTCACATAAGTAGTATCGTATAATTGAACATTATTAACAATAGCCCTTGAATTAACAATAGCTCTTGAGTTAACTATAGCTCTTGAATTTACAATCGCCCTGCTACTTACCAAAACACCCATATTTACGATGGCTCTGCTATTTACGATTGCTCTTGAGTTCACAATAGCTCTACTATTAACAATGGCTCTTGAATCAACTAATGCAATAGTGCTGGTATCTAAAATAGATGCATGTGAAAACTTCAATGAATCTGTTAAGCTAGTTCTAACTGCGCTAGAAATATTCGCTGTAGGGTCTATTACATAATTGTATTGAATGTTATTGATCTTATCTCCATATACAAGACTTTTATCTTGTGGAGTTACTTTGATATTTAATTTTTTAACTGTAATTAAACCATTAACAAATTCATAATTATATAATTCTAGCAAACCAATATCAGTTAATGATAAATTAGATGAATCAAAAGGAGAGATAGGTTTAATGAAATAATTGCCTGCATTGGTCAATGCATTTACTGGAGTGCTAAATTGTAGGTTGTTTAATTTTAAATTGGTTAAAGTTAACCCAGTTGAATCGAGAGGTCTGCCATCTACAGTTACTTTAAAACTAAAGTTGGGCAATTGCTCACCATATTTTTTAACCTGATTGTCTACAATTACTTTAACCGTTTTCTTTGTAATGTTGAATAGCTTTAGCGAATCAGAAGTTCCACCATCCAATAAACTTCTACTTACTGCATCAGTGGTTAATTGAACACTAGGGTTTCCGCCAACGTATGGTGGAATATCTGCCGTTGCAGTAAATTCATCAATTACTGTTGTTGTTAATCTTTCGCCTCTAAACATTATTTTAGTTTCAGGGGAAAAATACTTGCCATTTACTTTAAGTTTTGTGCCCGGAGCATAACCTGTATTGCCAATAGACTCTAATGAAGTCAGGATTGGCTTTGGTTTTGCAAATGATTTAAACATGGCATCTGCTTGTACTAAACCAGCTCCCATTGCGATATCATATGAAACGCCATTTATTTTTAGACCACTTGACTGTAATGCTGTTTTTACATCTGCTGGAGTTAATTGTACCCCTTCAAATTTCTGTTTGCCTTCCATTAATAGGGCAACAGTGCCAGCGATATGTGGTGCAGCAGCAGAGGTTCCAAAGAAGTTGGGAAATGCATCACCATCAATATTTACTCCGCCCATATTAACAGTTGTGTTCACTCCATTGGGTGCTGCAATATCTGGCTTGTTTCTATTGACATTATTCACCAATGATCCACCTCTTGAACTAAATGATGCAGGTGAAGCAACTCCGCCAAATTGTGGAGTATTGGTATACAATACTGCTCCTACAGAAATTGCGCCTGCAGCATTTGCCTGACCAACAATTGTTCCAGAATTAGAAGCAAATTCATCAATTGTTCCTTCTCCTCTGAATATGATGTACTTGAATTTTACATTTGATCCGGCAGCTTTCACTACCATGATATTGGTTTGAGTTTGTGCACTAACAGTGAAAGGGAGAACCTCAATTGGATCTCCATTAATATTTGGACCATTCAATCCAAATAAAGCGGAGCCGTCGCTATTCACTAAATAAATATCCAAATCAGTTTGAGTACCTGCATTGCCTCCTAATGAATAGACATTATCATCCCACTGAAGTACAATAGTATAAGTGCCTGGCGCTAATGTTAATTTTTGAAATACTTTTCCAGATCCAAAAACGTGTGCTTGTCCTGAAACACCAGCCGGAGCTTGGCCAGGTACAAAAACGCTTTCATAAGCTTTTGATCCATAATTACCTGCCGCAGAAACATAAGTAACTCCAGTTGCAACTACTTCATCTACAGCTTTAGATACAATACCATCTCTGTAAAATGGCTCAGTGATGTAAGTTATATCGTCTACAATTACTTTACATCCTGCAGTTGCTAAATTGCGGATACCTTCTGCAAAATCTCCTGCACTAATAAACCCTGTTCTAAAAGCCAAAGTAGATTTTGGTGCTATATCATGTACAATTTGTAACATGGCTCTACCTTCATCAGTTCTCGCTCCAGTTGGATATTCTTTAAGCACATCAACAGGTGTTGTATTGCCATAAGGATTGGTAAGGCCAGGTAAATCTCCGTTAGTTACATCTGCTAAAGCAGGGTTATTGGGTAGTGTATTATAACTATCAGAAATAACACCAATTTTTACTCCAGATCCATTTACATTATATCCAGATTTTACTAAATCTGATCTGATTGCTTTATCTCCTTGTGAAGTTGTTAATCCAGCTTTTGTCAACGGTTGATATACAGGTCGTGCATACCTGATCAAGTTGATCTGTTGATTTAAGTTCTGTAGATTGGCAATTGGGAAATAACCAGTAATAATTAATGAGTTTGCACCATTATTTACAATGTCGGTAAGGCCCTGGCTTTGTAAATAAGCCAATAATGCTGCATATTGACCAGGTTGAGCAACTACTTCAATTAATACTTTATTATTTTGAATGGTAAAAATATTGTTATTAGGAATACTGCTGATCGTGCCAGTATTTGTTGCAAGTTGTGTTAGTGCAACGCCAATTAAATCGTTTGTTTTTCCAGTAGGAGGGGCAGGGTAGTAGGGAGAAATATTATTCGGTTCGGCAACGAGGGGTGTGAATTTAATTTCTACATTTTTTTCGATATAAATTTTATCGCCACACCAAATGGCACCTTCAAATTTGGCTACTGCGTTTCCAGTAGATTTTATTTTTATTTTACCATTGGGAACCCAAAGAGTACCTAGCCAAACCGAACCTGGCGAAGAAGATCCACTTGTAACAAAAAAAGCATTATCATCATCATCGTCGTCACCATCGTCATCATCGTCTCTGTTTCTAACTGGCGGCTTTAGATTCGATTGAATCTCTGTATAAATCCTTGCTGCACTACCTCCATTGATTGTACTAGTACTTACAAATTTTAAGTCAACATTTTCCTTTACAAAAATCCGGAACTGCCCAGTGCTAATATTATTGAAATTGTATACAATGTTTACTTTTTTGTCACTTGTATTTTTAATTGATTTAAATGTATAAGTACCTACTCCATTTAATGTAAGTGTTTGCCCGTTTGAGAGCACAACGTCACCATAATTCCCAGGGGTAATTGTTCTTGTTCCTGATATTCTTGTAGTGCCTGGTGTAAAACTATTTGTTTGGGGAAGGGTTGGAAAAATGGGTAGCATCAACATGCCAGTTGTTCTTCCTAATGTTGGGGTTGGTCCGGAATAAGTTGTTCCAAGTCTTTGTTTGATAGAACCAATAAACGTGCTACCGCTTGATGTAAGTTTAATGTTTCCATTGATCAAAGCATTTCCTGTGATTCTAATATCCTTATCTCCTTTGAGTATATCTTTTCTCTCATTCGAAAAATTATTGGCAAAAAGATTCCCTGTAACGGTAATGCTTTTGTCTAGATCAATTGATTCTCTACTGTAGATATTGCCATTAATAACAGATTCTTTTTTAAAGGCTATTTTTCTTAAGCTCCCTAGATTTCCTGGAGTAGTTCCATTTGGGAGAACTTTTATTTGTTCGCTTAGTTTGAGGTCCTTGGTACTAAATAAAACAAAATCCTTGATTGATAATTGCTGATTTTGCGCCTTCAAACTAAAGTTTGCAAAACATAAAAGCAATAAAACGGATAGGTAAAATTTTATTTTCATAAAGCAGGTTTCAAAATTTATAAAAAACATATTTTATGAAATATGTTTAATTTGTTGAAAATCAATCAGTTGTGTTTTTCAAATTGAATATTGTCCAAATACTGGTTTGCAATAGGAAATTGGGGGGTACTGAAAACAAGAAATTAGTGTAGTAATATCACTACATGTTAAATGTATTATAATATTTTAACATTGTATAATAAAATGTTAAAACACTTCGTTCTTGGGCGCTTTAATAGGCGTAAAATGTTGTTTTTCAACAGAATCTAACTGCTTATTGGTAGGTTTCCCTATACAGAATTTGCTAAAATTGGGCAGTTTTTTGAAAAAGCTATGTATTGCTAAAGAATTATTTCATCATGATCCCAACGCCCAATAATATGATAGCTGCACCTGTCATTTGCTGCATATTCAATTTTTCGTCCAGAAAATAGTAATTGGCGAGTACAATAAAGAGTAAAGAGATTAATGTTACAAAGGTGGTTAGTGTAGTAGAAATGCTGGCCAATCTGGGCACTTTTAAGAAACTATTGTTTAAAAATACATAGCTGACCCTGGCGCAAACAGCCAGTGTCATTGCCAGTATAAATTTCCAGTTGAATAATAGCTTGATGATTGCAGACCATTCTAACAAGTTCCCAGAAATTAAGGATCTATCTCCCAATAGAACAATGGAAAATGCATTGCATAAACAATAGATCAATGTCCAAAAAAGGATAATCAATAGCATATAAACTGTTTAAATATCAATATCAATGATAAACCCGCCACCAGTTAATGGAAATATATACTCCAGTAAATTGATGATTTTTTCGCAAGATTGAACAATTATCTTTTTGATTCCTTTTGATCGCAGAATCATTTCAGTATACTTTACATGATAGGGGATAATTTTCCAATTCGTAAATCCTGCTGTTCTGCATAAGGTGTTCAGCGTTTTATAAGAATATACCTGGTAATGATCGATATGACAAGACTCTCTTTTGAAAAGAGCTAATATCATATTTGATAGAGAAGTTGTATTTGGTGTGGAACAAATGATTTTTTTATTGGCGAATTCACTTTTAATAGTTTTAAAGAAATCGAGTGTATTGGGAATATGTTCAATTAATTCGCCAGCTATTAAAATGTCAATTTCTGAAGAATTGATATTTGTTTCTTTCAACGATCGAATATCGCCTTTTATAATCCGGCTATTTGGAGAAAATGTAATTCCTTCTTCGGGAAGTAGAGAAGAATTGTCGATACCAATATGATTTTTAGCAACAGCATCAATTGCTGCAAAAAGATAAGTCTCTGTATTGTTTTTAATCAAAGCAGTTTCATCATAACAGCCAAGATCGAGAACAGTTTTATTGGTACAAGCTTCTGTAATGTACTTTATTCTGGTTACAGGGCTTGGTACCTGAATTCTTTCTGTTGGTGTATAATTGAGTTGTTGCATATTGAAAGTTGATTCTTTGTGCTTTTTAATTTCCGAATTTATTTTGTTTGATTTTGCAAATGACTTAGTTGATAAACATATGCTATGATTCGACCAATCGAAGTTCCCCAAATGATTGATAAGATTTCTTTTTCTTCACTTATTCTTGCTCCATCTTTCATTTCTTTGGTTGTTGCCGATTTTTCATGGATCCGATGCTGGATCAATGATTGATTGATATAAACAAAACTTCCTTTTTGTCGGCTCAACTCCAGCCAGGCAAACCAATCCACTACAAATCGATAATTGGTACTAAATGAAAATGCGCCTAGATTTCTTTTATTAAACGTAACAGTAGGGCATGAAATGGGGTTGCCAAAAGCGATCAACCATTTTTTGATAAATGGGTTACCTGATTTTTTGGAAATTAAAATAGGTGCTAATAGTAATTTTTTAATCAATTGATAAATGGAATTCCGTTTTATGGTTTGATCAAATAAATCGGCATAATTGGTAAAACAGATCTGAAAATCTGGGTGTTTGTGATAAGTTTCTATAGCTTTTTTTGAAAATCCTACTTCATAAATATCATCCTGGTGTGCAATGGTTACTAAATTGGCTGTTGCTTTTGACAGTGCAAAATTCCAATCACCTGAGATGCCTGCATTGTCAATATGATTGATATAATAAGGAATATTGAACTTGCTCGCAATGGATTTTGTCAAATCAGTAGGAGTAGACGTTGTGATAACAATATCCGATTTAACTGATTGTCGTAAAAGACTCTCAATACATTTCTCTAAAAATGCCGAATCTTGATATGCTGGTATAACAAAACAATGATCACTCATTTTTATTGATGATTAATTTTCTGATTAATCCCAATTGTTCTGCAATCAAGCCCAATAAAAAAATAACGAAGGCAAATATGTAACCAAATAATGCACCAACGCTCAATCCATTGCCTCTAATAAAAATAGGTATCTGCCATAAAGTGGTAATAAATGCAAATAATAATGATAATGGAATGAATATTTTGAGTGGGTTAAAGAGCATTAAAATATTAATGATCTCTATAACTGTTTGAAATGCTGTTCTAACACCAATGGTGCTGGTTCCAGCAATTCTTTTACTAACTTCTATTTTTTCTTCTAACACTAAATGTTTCTGGCTAATAAATATCATCGTGATGATATCACTATATGCCATTGAGTTAGGACAAAGTGCGATGTATTTTTGTGCTAGTTCGGTATTGTACATTTTTAATCCCGAATTAATATCCTGCACATTGATGGGCATTAATATTTTAGCAATTTGTCTGATGATCCATTTTCCTGTTTCTCTGAACATGCCAGATGAAACACTGCCAATTCTGCTACCTACAATCATATCTGCATCTTCATTCTGCATTCTTTCTAACATCAGCTTAACGCCTTTGATTTGATGTTGCCCGTCTGCATCGAATGTAATACAATATGGAGTAGTAGTATTTTGAATACCTGTTTTGATAGCGCCACCGTACCCTCTGTTAACTTTATGTTTAATGGTGGTAAGCAATGGTTCATTAGTAAATTGATGTAATACATTTTCCGTATTGTCTTTCGACCCATCATTCACAACAATGATTTTCCAATTTTCTTCCTTGCACTTTTCTAATAAAGATGGCAATACAGATGGCAATGATTCGGCCTCATTATAAGCTGGAATGATAATGGTAAGTATGGCGTTCATTGGTTATTGCTTTTTTAGTTCTGATTTGGCCCAATTTAAGTTGCCATTTGCCAATTTATGTTTTGGGTTAAGTTGTAAAGCTTTTGTACATGCATCAATTGCTTTCTGCCATTCTTTTAATTCATTGTATGCTGCTCCAATATTATTGTAAGCATCAGCATTGTTAGGATCAATTGTCAATACTTCATTGCATACATCTATACATTTTTGGTATTGCTTTTCATTGTATAAAAGAAGACTTTTATTGATTAAATCTGCAACAGATTTCGATGTGCTGGTATTGGTTTCAATGGGTTTTCTTTCTTGCCCGATTTTTAAAAATGTTTTTCCTTTTTCACTGCCTGGGTCGATTGCTAAAATATTATTGGCAATGGCGGTCAGTTTATCCCACTGGGCTGTCTCGCTATAAATAAGTGCTAAGAGTTCAAGAGGCTCAGTATTATATGAATTGATTTTTTGCGCTGTCAACCCAATTGCTTCAGCTTCTGCATATCTTTTATTGTTTTTCAAAAATGCAGCGTAAAAAAGATAGGGAGATTGAGAACTTTCTTTATTGAATTCTATTGCTTTTTTGAAGTTTAGTTCGGCTTCTTCTGGTTGAAGAGTTGCCGCTTTTAAGATTGCTATATTGGTATATAGGGCATCGTAATAAGGGTTATATATCAATGCTTTCTGAAAATAAATATTGGCGTTAGCGTAATCACCTCTTGACATAAGTGCTAATCCATAATTCATTAATCCTCTTCCGTTTGCAGGGCTTTTTATAGTAACATCCTGCCAAAGTGATTCTTCTGTTTTCCATACTTTGTTTCTTTGATAGACCCCATATGCATTCAAGCTTAAAATACATGTAATTGAAAGAATGAAAACAGGCTGAATCAGTTTTTGGTTTAATTTTTTATTGCTTAATTCAATAAATAATAAATTGATCGATTGACCAACAGCCAAGGCTAATCCAATAAAAGGGAAAAACATTCTATGATCATTGGTGACTTCAGCGAAAGGAGCGATTGATGTTGGTAGGAGCGTAACGGAAAACCAAATCAATCCAAATGCAATTGGCTTGGTTTCTTGCTTCACTGAAGTTTTGAAAATGGTATAGATCAAACCACTGATAAATACTAATCCAATAATAATTCTTTCATCAAACACATTCATAATAACTCCCCAGTCGGAATCGGCAGTTAAATTAGCGGGTATGAAAAATGCAATAAAATACCTGACCCATACATAGGGTTGGGTTAATATATAATATCCCAAAGGATTTGAAATGTCTTTTGTTGAATGAGCAAAAGAGAGCGTATAAAACTGTACAGCAGCTACACAAATAAATAATGGAAGCAGGGTAATGATTGTTCTTAAAATTGATTGGAACTGCTTCTTTTTGAAATGGTCTGCTATACTAATATTCTTTTCAAATAGATTGATGTAAAAGAATAAAATGATCACTAAAGTCAAAACGGTTTCTTTTGTAAAAACACCTATTACCGCAGGGATAATGTACCAATACCATTTTCTTTTATTTGGGTAATGGATGAATAGTGAAAAAGATACCAGAATGAAAAAAGTAGATAATACATCTGATCTTGAAATGATATAATTGATGGTTTCAGCATTGGCTGTATGTAAAGCATACCAGGCTGTAATGAATAATGCACTAAAAGCCGTCCACTTAAAAGCTATGGATTGACTAATGATCTTTTGGTAAATGAAGAATAGAATGATGCACAGTAAAATATACCAAATGAAGGTAGACAATTGAAAATAGAAGGGATTTAGACTATTGCCCATCCAGTAATCAATTGCCAATGAAACACTCACCAATGGCCTCAAGCCCCAATGCGAGGGCAATGAACTGAACATTTGAGGGGAATAGAAAAAAGCCCAACAATTATCTAAGCTTTTAATATATGGGTTAGATTCAATGGTATGAGAATCGTCGAAATGAAAAGTGTTGTTAAAGTGGTTGGAATAACTAAGAATGAGTATCCCCAGTAATAATAAACTAATAACAAAAAAAGGGATTTTGCTTTTGCTGTTATCTTTCATCTATTGTTGTTTACAGTTGGTTAGTTTTAAAATTCGTATGTATAGAACGAATAAAATTGAATAATCGACATGTTTTTTATCAGAAATTGTTCATTTTACTAATTATCTAGCTGCCCTTTTTGCCTATAAAGCATTTTTGTGTTGAAGTATTATTAGGAAGATTTTCATTCAAAATGCACAAATCGCCTCCAAACTTGTTGGTATTATTAAAAAATGTAACATCTTTTTTTAGCTCAAAAATTTGATGAATACAACATAAAATAAAATATAAGTTTTTGAAAATCAATTAGTTGAGATGTTTTAATATGTTATCAAAATGTTATATACCCATTACTTGGGATTTTGTAAAATGATTTTCTAGGTCACATTTGAGCCAATTAAATCCGTCAAATGAAAGCAGTTAAAAAGGCATTCATCCAATATACATATTCGAATTTTTTTATTGCTTTTGAAAAAGCAAGCTCTCTGACATGGCGGTTTTGGAATAATATGATAATTGATCAATCTATATATGCTTAGATTAATTAACATATTTCTGCTTATAGCAATTAGCACAATTTGTGTTAACACTGCTTCTGCTCAAATCAACAGCAAGTATGTTGTTGGTGGAATTGGAAATATGGGATCAACTGATTTAACATATAGCCCTTCTTTTGTTATAGAAGGAAGTATTTGTTTAGATGTTTCAAGCGGGTTGAGAACTTTTTTGAAATTGAACCAGGGCGATTTTACAACGGCTTGCCCTGAGTCTCAAAATAAGAATATACAAATATCAGCATATCCAAATCCAGCCACAGATTTTTTAGGTGTGAAAGTGACAACTCCAATTACTCCAAACATTGAAAATGCTTACTATATAAGCATTACAGACCTCAATGGGAAATTGTTGGAGCAAGTGAAGACTGATTTGAATGGTATAACAAATGGTGTTCGAATTTCTGTAATGAAACTATTACAGGGGAATTATATTTTATCCGTATACTCTATTAGTGAACGTTTACAAAGCATTCGGTTTATTAAAAACGGTCGGTAATGAGTTACAAATTTTTGGTCACTTGCAGCCTTATAGTTGCGAGTGTCTTATTTAAAGTTCACACTTTAAGTGCCCAGAATATTGGTGTGCCAAGGCAGACCGTTGGTGTACCTAATGGTGTTATGTTTCAAGCTATCGCTGCTGATAGAAATGGAGTTCCTGCTTCAAAACGGTCTGTTCATGTCAAAATCTCAATTATTCAATCGGCTGCCAATGGCAATGCTGTTTATGTTGAAACTTATAAAGTAACCTCCTCTGCTGAAGGATTATTTACAATTATCATCGGTCAAGGCCAGCGTTATTCGGGATTATCTTCTTTTGATCTTGTTGATTGGTCTAAAGGACCCTATTTTTTAAATCTTAAAGCTGCAATTGAACCATCTGTTTTTCAGCCAGGATGGAGTGCCGATCAACAATATGTTGATATGGGAACTTCACAATTCTGGTCGGTTCCCTTCGCTAATTATGCAGCTAATGTGAGTGGTTTAGAGTTAAAAATGAATTATTCAGATACAGCAGCTATGCTCAAGCCATATTTGCTAAAGTCTGATACAGCTTCTTTAAGTAAGCGTATTGATAATAAGCTCAATATTTCAGATACAGCTGCGATGCTTCAATCATTAAAATTGAATGCAATTGGTGCGCCTGTTTTTTCAAATAATATCAATGGTTTAGTACCTGCTCCTGGAAATCCGCGAGGGAGGGTACTTTCTGATAGTGGAACATGGATTTCAATTAATAATATAACTGGCGCCTCTGGCGCTATAGGTGCAACTGGACCTCAAGGTATTCAAGGATTGACCGGTTCCACTGGTGCAGTTGGTGCGCAAGGTGAAAAAGGAGCGACAGGAGCAACGGGTTCGCAAGGTGCGCAAGGTGAAAAAGGGGTAACAGGTGATAAAGGAGAAACAGGTGCTGTGGGTGCAACAGGTGCCGCAGGAGCGCAAGGTGTTCAAGGAGAAAAAGGAGTGACGGGAGATAAAGGGGAGACAGGAGCTGCTGGTGCTGCGGGTGCCACAGGAGTGCAGGGAGAAAAAGGAGTAACAGGAGATAAAGGTGAGACTGGTGCAACGGGTGCGCAAGGTGAAAAAGGGGTAACAGGTGATAAGGGAGAAACAGGTGCTGTGGGTGCAACGGGTGCCGCAGGAGCGCAAGGTGTTCAAGGAGAAAAAGGTGCAACAGGAGATAAAGGTGAGAAGGGAGCTACAGGTGCTGCGGGTGCCGCAGGAGCGCAGGGAGAAAAAGGAGTTACTGGAGATAAAGGTGCAACTGGAGCAACTGGCGAAAAAGGTGCAACTGGTGATAAAGGGGAGACAGGAGCTGCTGGTGCCACAGGAGCGCAAGGTGAAAAAGGAGTTACTGGAGATAAGGGTGCGACAGGTGATAAGGGAGAAACAGGTGCTGCGGGTGCAACGGGTGCGCAAGGTGAAA
>CALRYA010000021.1:0-20401 GCA_943372285.1 Sphingobacterium thalpophilum
TATTTTCTCAACCAGATGTGGATGGTGGATTGGTTGGTGGGGCATCACTAATTGCAGACGAGTTTGTTGCAATCATTAATGCATTAAAATAAACTAACGCTCAAATTAAATCGCCATCCATTTAATTTATATGACTCAAAAGAAAATTCTATTTGTTGCTTTTTTGTTGTTTGTACAATTCGGTTTTGCACAGAGAACAATGATTGACACATTATTCGACAATTTTAAATCTTTCATTTGGAGTAGTACTATTAGCGATGCAAAAAAAGAACTCGAAAAAACAGGCAAACCTATTATGCCCGAGTTGATCAAAATGCTCAATAATAAAGGCTATGTTAAATTAGTAAATACAGAGTATTTGATGTACCCGGGTTCTGGTGAAGTACAAATGTCTCATGGGTATATTATTTCTTATGATATGGACTGGCTATCTATTAGAGCAGGGTGGTTATTGGAAGCACTTACATTCTTGGATTTTGGTTATCGTACAAAAAATAATTATGATTTTGGTGAAATTATGAGCAAAAACCATGATCCTCGAACTACCAAAAGGATTACAACACTTAAGTGGGAAAATAAACAAACCAAAGATCAAGTAGCCAAGAATCGGCCCATTTTAGCGGATAAGGTAACAAAATGGTGGACTTTGAATGGAGCTAATTGGAACCGTATAGATGCTTTGAAAGAAGCTTTACAATCTAATGATGAGTATAGAATAATTATGGCATGTGATTTTTTGAGAAGGGGCGAGTGCGATGAATTAACTAAAGATGTTTATGTATGGGATATAAGACCTCTGGTAGAAAAACTAATAAAATCCTCCAACACTACAATTAAAGGAAGGGCCAAAGATTGGCTCAGTAATGATTGGAGACTTAGAGAAGAATAATCATCTATTCTACATTTGTAATGGCTATTTCATTTATTTTCTGCAAACCTATTTAAAAATATACTGTGCCCTTTCAATACGGTCGTTTATAGCAATCCCTATACCAGATTCGGGAAAGACTTCAGTGATGATCACATCATAATTCCCTAAATCAATTCTTCTAAGTGTTGCAAATAGTTGATTAGCTGCTTCGCTCAAATCTCCTTTTGGGGAAAGGCAAAAACAATGGATATTATCGCCAGTAAAATCTTTAGATAGACTGATGATGGCTATTTTCTTTCCCTTATGTTCCTCCATTAATTGCTCAATATTTCCCCTGAATAAAGGGGTGTTAGGAGCGTAGTGGCTTTTTAATTGACCAGGTGTTTGAGGAGTAGATGGAAGAGCTGCATGTTTTATTGCTAATCCAGTTAAATCAGTTAACTGTGCCGCAGTAATTCCGCCAACTCTGTGTACAATAATATGATCTCCCATTACTTCACAAATGGTAGATTCTAAACCAACGCTAGTTGGTCCACCATCTAACACATAGCCAATTTTTCCTTGTAACCCATCATACACATGTTTTGCAGATGTAGGGCTTATGTATCCAGATGGGTTAGCACTTGGCGCTGCAAGTGGAAAATCAATTTGTTCTAGAAGGGATAATGTTAATGGATGATTAGGAATCCGAATAGCCACTTTATTACTTCCAGCAGTAGTAATATCCGGAACAGTGTTTTTTTTGGGCAGCAATAATGTAATTGGACCTGGCATTAATACCTTGGCAATTATTAAACTATGAATATCTGCTTCAGCATAACGATTGATTTCGTCAATATTTTTTACATGTAAAATTAAGGGGTTAAATGCGGGTCTGTTTTTTGCTATATAAATTTTCGACACCGCTACTTCACTCAATGCATTTCCTGCAAGCCCATAAACGGTTTCAGTAGGGATGGCTACTAATTCATTAGCTGATAATAATCTTACTGCCTCTTGTAAATCGGTTCCAATTGTTGTGATCATTCTTACATTTTTATAGGCAATGGCACTTCAACATAATCATCTAATTTGTCTATATGCAAAATAGTGCTGGTATTGTTTTCATTCGGATGAAACATGGGCGCAAATTTAGCACCATAAACAAATTCTGCAAAACTATAGGAGGCTCTAGATATTACGGTATTTGAAAAACTTTCATCAAAGCCTTGAACAAAAATCAACAATTCTGCTTGGGCCGATTCAATATCTTCTTTGGTGAAATTGTACAATGGACTATTCTCATTGATCATATGAACCAATGTCCAGTTAGCAGTTAACGTGTTGGCTTTGGCTATTTCTAATGAGAGGTCATAAAATTTATTTTTCATTTGTCCTTCTTCTTCAATTCTTAAAGCCAATGTGATCTTCACTTCTACATTCACTAAATAATTTTTGGTATATGGTACCATTCTAAACATCAATGCAACACCTTCTTTGAATGGAACAAATAATGCGTTTTTGCTATAACGAATAAAAGCCCTTGGGCGAGCAAATCTTCCATATAACAAACCAGTAGCCAGAGCAAAGCTCATTAACCCAACCAATGCCTCTAAAGAAGCTGTTAAACTGGCGGCAAAGCCAATTGGATTAATTCTTCCATATCCAACGGTTGTAAAAGTTTGAGCGCTAAAGAAAAAAGCCTCCCCCCATTGATCGGATTTGCTCGAAGCCACCATTCCGCCTAAATGATCAACTCCTATATACATATAAAGGCTTGCAAACAATAAGTTTACCGTAAAAAAGAACAAAAGAATAGACCCCAAAAACTTCCAAACCGGCATAGATAGAAGGGTATGGTAAATATTTAGACTTCTCCACAAGGGAAGCCCTTTTGCTTCTATATTAGGCACCCCATTATTGTTGAAAAAACGACCCCCATTAAAGGCCGTATTGGTACCAAGGCCTGTTTCCTCGTTGATCTTGGCTTTTCTATTTAATTTTCTCGTTAACATCTTATACTATTCTTGGTTGAAGATAACTCATACAAGCCTATCTTTGCGGCCTTATGAAACAGATTAGGAATTTTTGTATTATAGCTCATATCGATCATGGCAAAAGTACGTTAGCCGATAGATTATTGGAACATACCAAAACTATTGGGGAAAGGGATATGATGAATCAGGTATTGGATGATATGGATCTGGAGAGGGAAAAGGGAATTACCATCAAAAGTCATGCAATTCAAATTAGCTATACGCATAAAGGCATTGTATATGTATTAAACCTCATTGACACTCCGGGGCATGTTGATTTTAGCTATGAAGTAAGCCGGGCACTTGCTGCATGTGAGGGGGCTTTATTGCTGGTGGATGCATCTCAAGGGATACAGGCTCAGACAATTAGCAATTTGTATTTGGCAATGGAGAATGATTTGGAAATTATTCCCGTGATCAATAAGATCGATATGGATGGAGCAAAAATTCCTGAAGTAACCGATCAAATTATTGATTTAATTGGCTGTAAGCAAGAAGATATATTATTGGCAAGTGGAAAATCTGGAATTGGAATTGAAGAAATTTTACAAGCAATTGTTGAAAGGATACCAGCCCCAGAAGGAAGCGTTGATGCACCTTTACAGGCATTGATCTTTGACAGTGTATTCAATAGTTTCAGAGGAATCATCATTTATTATAGAATTCTAAATGGCGTATTGAAAAAAGGCGACAAGATTCGTTTTGTTGCTTCTGGTCAGGATTATATTGCCGATGAAGTAGGCGTATTGAAATTAAATATGACGCCTAAGGCTGAAGTAAAAGCGGGTGATGTGGGTTATATCATCACTGGTATAAAAAATGCAAAAGAAGTAAAAGTAGGAGATACCATCACTTTAGCGAATAATCCAGGTGAAATGATCCATGGATTTGAAGAGGTAAAGCCAATGGTATTTGCCGGAATATTTCCTGTGGAAACCGATCAGTTTGAGGAATTGCGCGATTGTATGGATAAATTACAATTGAATGATGCATCGCTCACATTTGAATTGGAAACCTCTCAAGCCTTGGGCTTTGGATTTCGTTGCGGTTTCTTGGGCTTGTTGCATATGGAGATCATTCAGGAAAGATTGGAGCGGGAATTCAATCAGACCGTTATCACAACAGTACCGAATGTAAGTTTCAATGCCTATACTACAAGAGGCGAAAAAATACAGGTAAATAATCCGGTGGAAATGCCCGATCCTGTTAAGATTGACCGTATAGAAGAGCCATTCATTAAAGCACAGATCATTACGTTGCCTGATTATATCGGAAATATCATGACCCTTTGTTTGGGCAAGAGAGGTATTTTGATCAATCAAAGTTATTTAACCCCTACAAGGGTTGAATTGATTTTTGAAATGCCGCTAACGGAGATCGTATTTGATTTCTACGATAAACTAAAAAGTTCCACAAGAGGATATGCTTCATTTGATTATACGCCGATCGACAACAGAGACGCGGATATTGTGAAGATGGATATTTTATTGAATGCAGAAAAAGTAGATGCTTTAAGTGCACTAATTCATAGAAGCAGAGCCCAGGATTTTGGAAGAAGGTTATGCGAAAAATTAAAAGAACTCTTACCAAAGCAACAGTTTCAGATATCTATTCAAGCAGCCATTGGTGCAAAAGTAATTGCACGTGAAAATATCAGTGCTATGCGAAAAGATGTAACTGCAAAATGTTATGGCGGCGATATTAGCAGAAAGCGTAAATTATTGGAAAAGCAAAAAGAAGGAAAGAAAAGAATGCGTCAAATTGGAAATGTAGAAATTCCGCAAGAAGCATTTTTAGCAGTGTTGAAACTGGACTAATTTTCTATATTCGGAATATAGATCCATTTGCCCAATTCCCACCTAAATCCTTCAATAGTGCCGTAAGGAACCAGAGTGTGTTTTTTGCTGATTTCACCTGATTCACTCACCAGTTTAGCAAATACAATCCGATCTATTTCAGCATCATAATTGAGTTTTGCATTGGCTTCTTTTTTGAATTCTAAACAAAATCGATATGCAGGTTGAGGAGGTTTAACAGGGTCGTTGGGATAACTAAAAAACCGGCCACCAAACAGCGGTTTATTATTATTGTCGAAGGTTAATACTTCCAGCCATTTTTTAGTGCTTCTTGCATCATTCTCGTCATAGCCAATCAACGTATAATAATTTTTATTGTTGAATTTTTTAAGCACAATATTATAATACAATGCACCAATCCAGTTTTCATTGGTTCTAACAGAGTCAACTGGTCGTTCCGTAAAATCAGCTCCATCATAAAGTGGAATGAGTTTTAATGATCCATCTGTTGTTTTTAATTGGATAGCTCCCTTGTATCTGTAATAAGTAAAATCCTTCATCAGCTGCCAGGTAATTATTCTAAAACTACTATCTGGAGCATATAAGCGGGAAATGGTTTTCAAAGAATCGAAAGCATAATTAAAAGAGTAGGGAGTTTTCAATGCTTGAACCAAGTTTTTTGTAAAAAAACTATCTGCCCTTAATCGATCAGTAATTTCTTCTGCATTGACTATATCGAAAGCATATTTGCTTAATGACTGTTCGGCTGTTTGTAATAATTTTTTATTGGCAACCGTTTGGGCATTGCCTATGCTGTAAATGAACAACAATAAAAAAAGGGTGAATGGTATACGCTTCATCTTTTATAGCAAATGATATACTAGCAATTTACAAGCTAATTGGAGGAATTACTAAAAACAATAAAATTTTATCTTTTTCTTAAACTATAGCAGGCTTCAGCAAATGCAAATAAGTCGGTGAATCTGCAGTCAATCATTGGGTCAGGAAATGGTACTTCTGGGTGTGTGGTTGCTACAAAAACGGTTTTTATACCCGCATTTCTCCCAAACTTCATATCACTCATTCTGTTTCCAACCATGATGCTTTTTGTCAAATCAATTTGTGGAAAATCTGCTTGTGCCTGAAAAGCCATGCCAGGTTGAGGTTTGCGATTAGGGGAGTCATCAGCCAGATCAGTACAAAAATAAATGCGATCAATTTTTCCGCCCCCAGTTTCAATAGCGGACAACATATTATGGTGAATATCATTTAGATGGTCCATTGTCATTAACCCTTTGCCAATGCCTTTTTGATTGGTTACTATTACAATGGTTGAAAAACATTGATTGAGTAGCGGAATGGCTGCAATGGTGTTTTCGTAAAATTGAAATTCATTCCAATTGAGAATATAGTCTTCCTTTTTCTCATAATTCAACACGCCATCACGATCTAAAAATAATGTCCAGCTTTTATCGATAGTATTTAAGTTAAGCATACTAGTTAAAAATATCGGCTTCTACCAATTCACAAATAATATGTCCTAACAAAATATGACTTTCCTGAATTCTTGGAGTGATATCTGAAGGTACATTCAATAAATAATCGGAGAGGGGTGCTAATTTTCCTCCAGTGCTTCCAGTAAAGCCAACAGTAATGATACCTTTGGATTGAGCTGCTTCAAAGGCTTTTACAATATTGGGAGAATTGCCAGATGTAGATAGTCCTATTAATACATCACCTTTCTCCATGGTTCCTTCTACTAAGCGAGCATAAATTTCATCATAACTATAATCATTGGCAACCGCTGTTAAGTAAGAGCTATTACAATGCAGTGCGTCTGATGGCAATGCTTTTCTGTTTTTATAGAACCTTCCAGAAAATTCAGCAGATAGATGTTGTGCATCTGCAGCACTGCCGCCATTTCCACAAAACAGCACTTTATGCCCAGATTTAAATGAGTGACTTACAGCAGTAACAATATGGTCAACTGTTTGCAATAAAGCTTCGTTATTCAATATAGATTGCTTTACTTCAATGGAGGCTTTTATGATTGCAGGGATAGAAGTATTCATGGTCAATTTAAGTTTGTTTTGCAAGTGCTACAATAGTATTGGTTAAAACTTCCCAACTGTATTTTTCTTTGCTTTTACGAAGATGATTCAAAAAATGCGCTTCACCTAATTCGTATAAGCGATCAATTCCTTCAGCAATACTATCGGCATTCGGTTCGGTTACAATACCGGATTTATCTTCAAAAACCATTTCTGGTAATGCTCCAACACTGGTAACTAAAATTGGTTTTTCAAAATGATAGGCAAGTGGTGTAACGCCGCTTTGAGTAGCATGTCGATAAGGTTGAATTACAAAGTCGCACGCATTCAAATACCATTGAACTTCATTGTCTGGGATGAAGTTGGTGAAGGAATAAATATTGTTTTTAATTCCTAAAGATTTAATTAAATTATTGTAGTAGGATGGATCTTCATAATATTCCCCGGCAATAATCAATTTGGGCATTATTTTTTGTGGATTAAGCTCATGCTCAAATTGAAGAATGGCCATAGCTTGTAATAATAAATCCAATCCCTTATATTTTCTGATAAATCCAAAAAACAAAATGATGGGCTCATCTAATGGTAATCCCAGCTTTTGCCGAGCAACTTTTTTATCCATTATTTCGCCAAAATGATCATACAATGGATGTTGAACAGTGATGACCTTTTTATTGCTGAACAATTTAAGATCAAGGGCTACTTTTTTACTTAAAGTGATAAATGCATCAATAGGCTGAACAAAATATTTAGTAAGCCTTTCATCCCCCAATCTTTTTTCATGGGGTATAATATTGTCTGCAATGCAAATGATTTTGGAAACCTTGTTTTTTTTGACAATTCTTAATATGGTTCCTAAACATGCACCCATAAATGGAAGCCAGTATCTTACAAGTACTATCGGCGCTTTTTTTGCACGGATGATCCTCCCCATTTTAATCCAGTTAAGGGGGTTGATTGAGTTAATACTTACGTGTATATTTAAATCGCTGGGAGCAGGCAGTTCTGAATATTGTGATTTGCCTGGGAATAAAAAGGAAGGATATTGTAAGGAAAAAGTATAGATGGTTACTTTAAATCCGTCTTCTTGAAATGCTTTCGCCAATCTTTCATTAAAAGAAGCAATGCCACCACCTCTAAATGGCCAAGTAGTTCCTATTAGAATTAACTCTTTTTGCATGAGTTGAATTAAGCGGCTAGGAGATGCCTAATTTATCTTCAATTAGGTAAACATTTCTTTCAGATGCATTTCTTGCTATCAATTCAGCAATAAAACCCGTTAAGAATAATTGCATTCCAATAACCATGGTTGCTAAAGCAATGAAAAAGAAAGGCTTATTGGTTAAAGCCACTTCTGAGTCAAACAGTTTGGCAATGATCAAATATAAACTAGAGCCAAGACCAACTAAAAAAAATAATGTTCCGTATAGACCAAAAAACTGCATTGGCTTTTTTCCAAATTTGCCGAGAAACATAATGGTGCCTAAATCGAGGAAGCCATTTACAAAACGAGACAGTCCAAATTTGGTTGAGCCATATTTTCTAGGACGATGTTCAACCACTTTTTCTCCAATTTTTCTAAAGCCACTCCATTTTGCTAAAATTGGTATATAGCGATGCATTTCTCCAAATACTTCTATGCTCTTCACTACTTTTTTTCGATACGCTTTCAATCCACAATTAAAATCATTTAATTGTATGCCTGAACTCATTCTGGCAACTGCGTTAAATAATTTAGAAGGAATATTTTTAGTAAGTGTATTGTCGAATCTTTTTTTCTTCCAGCCGCTCACCATATCATAGCCATCATGTACAATCATATTATACAATGAAGGTATTTCGTCGGGTGAGTCTTGCATATCGGCATCCATTGTTATAATAACATCTCCCTGAGCTGCTCTAAAGCCTTCGTTTAATGCAGCTGATTTGCCATAATTCCGTTGAAATTTAATTCCTTTTATGGAATTGTTTTCCTGTGCAATTTTTTGAATGACTTCCCAGCTATCATCGGTACTACCGTCATCGATCAAAATAACTTCGTAAGTAAAATCTTGCTTTTCTACAACGGATTTAATCCATGCACATAGCTCTGGCAAAGATTCTTCTTCATTTAATAATGGTATAACGATGGATAAATTCATGAATTGGAATTAATCTTCAAATTTCCTGTCTTTTTTAATAACCAAGGCCATTAACATGGCTTTACAAAAGTCCCATATCAATCCAAGTCCTGTTCCCATTAGTATTTTCTTAATACCTGTTTCTTTCATACTTTCAGCGGAGCTGGCCAATGCTTTTTCTATATCCTCTTCTTTGGAGCCCATTTTTTCCATGAAAACCCTCGTTTTTTCTAAAGCGATTTGACCAGATTTAACGGTCAATTCTTTATCGATAATATTGTATAAAAGATAGGTAGCAATAGCTATAATTACAGCAGCCACTACATAAGCCATAAAATTGAATTTTAACGATTCAGCAAAGCTTAAAAATCCTTCGTTTTGTTTTCTTAATTGGAATCCGCCCAACAAAATAATAATGATCATGTAAGGAATAAATGTTGAATAAAACTGAACAGCGGTGAATGTATTTAAGCCTGCTGCCCAACTTCCGAACATGATCAATACTGCAGATAGTCCACAAATTAAACCATACTTTGTTCCTTCGTTAATGATGTTGATTTTCATGATTGATTGTTAATTTGAATAATATTTTCCTTTGTTGATTGTGCCCACAATTTTTCCTTTTAATGTTCTGTCTATAAATGCGCTATTTAAAGACTTACTCTTGAAATTGGTTTTGCCTAAACTGTTATTTTCATTTCTATTATAAATAGTTAGTTCGGCAACAGCACCTTCTTCGATATGAGTAGTAGGAAGTTGAAAAATATTACGCGCATTGAGAGAGAATAATTCAATGATTCTGTCATTGGATAATTCTTCTAATAAATGATTCACTACCAGAAATGAGGTTTCAAGTCCTGTCATTCCAAATGCTGCAGCATCAAATTCACAGGTTTTATGATCCCAATCTTGTGGTAAATGATGAGAAGCAATACAATCGATCGTGCCATCTACAATGCCATCTCTCAAAGCAAACATATCTGATTTGGTTCTTAGAGGAGGATTTACTTTTAAGAAGGTATCGTAAGATTGAAGGTCTTCGTCACAGAAAAATAAATGATAGGGAGTAACACTACAACTTACTGCAAGGCCTTCTTTTTTTGCAGCTCTAATTAAATTCAAAGAGTTAGCAGTAGAAATGCCTGTAAAATGAATTTTAGAACCAGTATATCTAACCAAGTCAATATCTCTTTTGAGGATACTCTCTTCAGAAATCGCAGGAATGCCCGGTAAACCTAAACGTGTTGAAATGATTCCTTCGTTCATTAAACCAGCTGCACCAATACTTTTGTCGATAGGTACTTGTATGAGTACTCCATTGAATGCTTTTACATATTGTAGTGCTTTGATAAAGAGTCCTGCTGATTGAACAGGGTTTATGCCATCTGAAAAAGCAATTGCACCGCTATTTCGCATATCATACATTTCAGCCAATTCTTTTCCTTCGGTCTTTTTAGTGATCGCCCCAATAGGGTGTACAAATATTGGAAGATCGTTGGCTTGTTTAGCGCTGTATTCAACTGTCGATTTGTTATCGATAACAGGGGTTGTATTGGGTAATGTAAATACTCTTGTAAATCCACCAGCTGCTGCCGCTGCTGCTCCCGTTTGAATGGTTTCTTTAAATTCATAACCTGGGTCGCAAAAATGAGCAAAAGTATCCACCCAGCCTGGAGAGACACATAAATCTTCTCCCTCTATGATAATTGCAGCTTTATCAGTTAAATCTGCTCCAATTTTAGTGATGGTATTGTTTTCTATAAGTAGATCAAATATTTTACCGTTGAAAGGGGAATTGCTGTCGGTAATTTTTACCTGCTTCAATAGAATGTTCATGCAGTGGTTGAAAATTTGGTGCAATATAGCCTGAAAATTTCTTTTCGCCCTATATTTGCTGCCCATTTAGAAAAATGGACTCAAGCAGTTAGTTCGGGACGTAGCGCAGCCCGGTAGCGCACACGTCTGGGGGGCGTGGGGTCGCAAGTTCAAATCTTGTCGTCCCGACAGGACCCTTCGCAAAACGCGAAGGGTTTTTTGTTAATGATTTTTTCATTTTCATACCCATCAATAAAATGTTAATACTCCGTATTCAACTGCTAAAAAAAACCTAGTAAGGAACTAGGCAACAAAATACACTTACAAATTATCTATCTTTACAATATATACTGATAATGAAAAGAATTAGCTGCTCATTTTTATTCATCCTTTTTGGCTGTTTTGGGCAATCATATGCCCAGAATACACCACTCTCTTTTAGAGCAGCGTTTGGTTTAGCTACTTATTTTGGAGATCTAACGGAAAAACCCAAATTGTTTAACCAGTCTTCTCCAAGCATTTCATTAGGGCTTAATTATGACATCACAGAACAGTTAAAAGGCAGGCTTGATTTTTCATTAATGAAATTGAAATCCGACGATCGATTTAATACAAGACAAGACTTTATTACCCGGAATTTAAATTTCACTACTACTTTATGGGATTTGCAACTGGGGGTAGAATATGAGTTCCTGAATATGGTAAGTAAAGATTTTATTTTTACCCCTTATTTAGGAATAGGGGTAGGACTACTTCATTATAATCCATGGACCTATGATAGAAATGGGGTGAAAAGGTATTTAAGAGAATTTGGAACGGAGGGGCAAGGCTTGCCTTCATACCCAGAAAGAAAAGTGTATAATTTATTTGCTTTGTCGATTCCTATAAACTATGGAATCAAAGTAGCGATTAACGATAATGTGAAGTTTTTTCTTGAAATTAATTTTAGAAACGCGTTTACAGATTATATAGATGATGTCGGCAATACTTATCCCGATAGAGATATTATACTAAATGAGGCAAAAGACCCAATAACTACTATTGGCCTTACTTACAGAGGTGATGAAGTTTCAACACAGCCATACCCTGGAGTGAAAATACAGCGTGGGGGTTATACAAAAGATTTCTATTATACTACATCAATTGGATTGATCTTTCGATTGAATAATATTCAAATTGGAGGTGGAGATGGTAGTAGTAAAAGAATTGGAAAAATTGGTTCAAGGAAATCTCGTTTAAGAGACCCAGGTAGCGTATTTTAAAAATAAAAAAGCCCAGCAACATAAGTAACTGGGCCTAAATGATCGTTTATTTTAAATAAGCCTATTCGGCATTTACATTTAGAATCTTTCCAATTTTGAAAAGAAAAAGTCTGCTTCGATGATTGCATTCTCATCGCTATCACTACCATGAATGGCGTTTTCACCGATAGATGCTGCAAAAATTTTACGAATAGTGCCATCAGCCGCTTGAGCTGGGTTAGTAGCTCCAATTAATGTTCTGAAATCAGCTACAGCATTGTCTTTTTCTAATACTGCTGCTACTATAGGTCCGCTGATCATAAAATCCACTAATTCCTGGAAAAATGGTCTAGCTCTATGAATATCATAAAATAATCCAGCTTGTTCTTCTGTTAATTTTATCCATTTCATTGCTTTAATGGAAAATCCAGCTTTTACAATTTGGTCTAAAATAGCTCCAGTATGCCCTTTTCCAGTAGCATCAGGCTTAATCATGGTGAATGTTTGCTTGCTCATATTATTAAATTTCGCGGCAAAAGTAAGGAATAGCAAGGGTTTGATATACCTATACCTGATTAATTTTAACATTTAATAGTAAAATGTTTTGATTTACTAGTTTAGATACTGCAATTTTGCCGCCATTGTATGCAAAATATTGAGGCTTTTTATCCATTATTGTCTTCCCCACAACGTGTAGTCATCACAACACATCAAAAACCTGATGGGGATGCTATGGGCTCTTCTTTGGGTCTTTTTCATTTTTTGAAAGGATTGAATCATGCCGTAACGGTTATTTCTCCAACAAACTGGGCTGATTTTTTAAATTGGATGCCCGGTACAGAGGGGGTGATCAATTTTGAAATGCATAAAGAGAAGGCATTGAAAATTTTGGAAGATGCCACTGTTTTGTTTTGTTTGGATTTCAATATTTTTCATAGAACCAAACATTTAGCACCTTATTTGGCCAGTGCAAAAGCGGTCAAAGTGCTAGTTGATCATCACCAGCAGCCAGATAGTCCATCTTTCGATTATGGGGTAAGTGATACTTCAAAAAGTTCTACTTGCGAAATGATCTATGATTTTATTGTTGGATCCGGCAATGAAAATGCCCTGAATCAAGTAATTGCAACTTGTTTATATACAGGGGTAATGACTGATACAGGATCATTTAGATTCCCTTCTACAACAGCATCTGTTCATAGAATGGTGGCTCGATTAAAAGAAGCAGGATTGGATCATGCAGAAGTTCATAATCATATTTATGACAATTTTTTAGAGAATCGACTTAGATTTATAGGTTTTGCATTATTGAATAGAATGGAAGTATTGTATGAGTATAATACAGCTTTGATGTATATTACACGGCAAGATTTGCATAAATATGGCATTAAAACAGGTGACTCAGAAGGATTAGTGAATTATTTGTTGACCATAAAAGGCATAAAATTCGGAGCTATTGTAATTGATAGAGACGAAGAAAGAAAATGGAGCTTTAGAAGTAAAGGTGGTTTTGATGTAAATCAATTTGCAAGAAATCATTTTGAAGGAGGGGGGCATGCAAATGCATCGGGGGGAAGAAGTAGTGGATCAGTTGAAGAAACAGTTGCACATTTCAAAGAAGTCATTAAATCGTATAAAAATCAACTACAATAAATAAAAAATGAGGAGAATCACATTCACGCTCTTGGCAGCGCTTGTATTGCTTGCAAGTTGTAATCAATATGAAAAAACACCTACAGGTCTAGCTTATAAAATCAGCAAAGGCAACAGTAAAGATTTGCTTAAACAAGGGCAGTTCGTTAAAATGCATGTGGAGTATAAGCTTCCTGCAAAAGATTCTGTTTTGAGCAGTTCTTTTGGTAAAATTCCAGTGTATTTCATGGTAGACACTTCAAGAATGTCTAAGCATAGTTTCATTGAAATTATTACCAAAATAGCACCAGGTGATAAAGTAGATTTTGTAATGAATGTTGATAGCCTGAAAAAATTAGGCATGTTGGAATACAACGAAATTTTTCATCAGAAAGATTTGATCAATGGTAAAGTAGAAGTTATAAAAACCTTTACTACACAAGAATTGATGATGGCCGATTACCAAAAAGAAATGGATGCTGAAAAAGCCAGAGAAATTAAAGAAGTAAAAGAATTTATAACTAAGAAAGGTGCTAAAGTTACAGAAACTCCTTCTGGAGCATTTGCTGAAATTACCAAACAAGGCGATGTAAATGCAATGGCTGATTCTGGAAAACAAGTATCAGTGATGTACAGAGGAACTTTTACCAATGGAAAGAAGTTCGACGGAAATATGGATCAAGATTCTCAAAATAAGCAACCATTGACTTTTGTAGTGGGTGCTGCCGGTGTTGTGAAGGGCATGGATGAAGCGATTCGCTTTTTCGGAAAAGGTGCTACTGGTAGAATGTATATCCCAGCATTATTGGGTTTTGGACCAAATGGTAGTGCTCCGGTAATTCCTCCATATGCAACATTGATCTTTGATATTGAAGTATTGGATGTTACTGTTCCTGCTCCTCCTAAAGCTGCGCCACCTGCAATGCCTGGAGCGCCTCAACAACAGAGATAAAAGATAAAAGATAAGAGATAAAAGATACAGGTGATTGAGTTATTGGGTTTTATGCCTGATAACTCAATTTCTTTTTGGGCCTAATAGCTGGGTTAATTGAATGGCTTGAACGGCTTCTTTTACATCATGTACCCTCAGGATATTCGCGCCTTTTAGCAGCCCTATAGTATTCATTACAGTCGTTCCATTTAATGATTGATCGGCTTCAATTGCTAAGGTTTTATAGATCATTGATTTTCTTGATACACCTACTAATAACGGGGCATCAAAAATGGAAAGACATTCTAATTCATTCATGAGTTTAAAATTGTCTTCCATTCTTTTCCCAAAACCAAATCCTGGATCGATCAAAACATCTGCAATTCCTGCTTTTTTGCAAGCATTTAATCTATCTATAAAATATTGAATGATGGTTTCTGTAATGTTGATGTAAGGTGTTTTTTCGTGCATTTTGTTGATCTCACTCGAAGAATGCATACAGATATAAGGTACTTTCAATGAAGCAACTGTTGGGAGCATTTTTTCAAAGAATTGGCCTCCACTGATATCGTTTACTATAGAAGCTCCAGCATTTACAGCAACTTTCACTACTTCCGGATGAAAACTGTCTATCGATATCAACAATGTCGGAAATCGTTGGTGAATGGCTTCAATCACTGGTAAGACCCGATCGATTTCTTCGGATGGATTGATTAAATCTGCTCCAGGTCGTGTACTTTGACCACCAATGTCTACAATAGTAGCGCCTTCATTGATCATTTTGGCCGCCAATTCAACAGCAGCATGCGTATTAGCCTTTCTGCTTTTTTCGTAAAAAGAGTCTGGGGTAGTATTAATGATTCCCATTACTTGAGGTTCATCAATTATCCATAAACTTCCTTTGCAGTTAAGTGTAAACATTTGCTCGATTCAGTTAAATTGCACCTGATTCAAAGATATTGTCTAAAGCCAATAAAACCATTATTAATAATGTCGGATACCAATAAGCAGTATGATCAAGTAGTAGCTACTTCTTATGATATTTTTATTAAGAAGACCAAAGATTATGGAACAGCCTGGAGAGTTTTAAGAACCATTTCAGTGGTGGATCAAATTTTTATCAAAGCATTGCGTATCAGAACCATTCAAGATTTAAAAACCCAAAAAGTTGGAGATGATATTGCTTCAGAATTCAAAGGAATTTTGAATTATGCAGTCATTGGTTTGATACAATTGGAGATGAATAATGCCACTGTAGAAGATTTGGGAGTAGAAGAAACCGCATCAAAATACGCGCAAAGCGCAAAATTGGCAAAAGACACGATGCTGTCTAAGAACCATGATTATGGAGAAGCCTGGAGGGAAATGAGTCAGGAGAGTTTTGCAGATTTAATTCTGGTAAAATTGTTGCGCATCAAACAGATCTTGCAAAATGATGGAAAAACATTGATCAGTGAAGGGATAGACGCTAATTATGTTGACATTATCAACTATGCTGCATTTGCGTTGATATTAATTGATGAAGGAAAACATATTTCATGAAAACTGTACTCTGGATCATTCGTTGGATAGTTGGATTATTATTCATTTTTTCAGGATTGATAAAAGTGAATGACCCGATGGGATTGAGTTATAAGATGCAAGAGTTTTTTGAAGTGCTCAATTTGCATTTTTTAAACAATTATGCGCTGGCTTTTTCTCTTGGCATGAATGTTTTTGAAGTGTTGGCCGGGGTTGCAGTAATTATAGGATGGAGGATGAAATTATTCAGTTGGTTATTGCTTTTATTGATTGTCTTCTTTACTTTTCTTACTGGCTTTGCATTATTTTCAGGAAAAATTAAAACATGTGGATGCTTTGGAGATTGTATACCATTAACTGCAGCTCAATCATTTGGTAAAGACCTGGTATTGTTTTTACTCATTTTTATTTTGGTTATTGCGCACAAAAAAATAACTCCTTCATTAAAGCCTTTTTATTCCGTTTCCATTTTAGTGATCACAGTCGGATTAGCTTGTTTTTTACAATGGTATGTTTTGCAGCATCTGCCTTTTGTGGATTGCTTGCCCTTTAAAAAAGGAAAAGATATTGTTGCTCAAATGAAAATGCCCCCAGGCGCAACCTTGGATAGTTTCTCTATTCAATTTATTTATCAAAAAAATGGGAAGCAATTGCAGTTTGATCAGGAGCATTTTCCTGCAGACTTTGATTCCACCTATTTATATGTAGATCGAAAAGATCAATTAGTAAAGCCTGGCAATGGATTGAAGCCCGCTATCGTAGATTTTTCTTTATTAACTTTAAATCAAACAGATACTACAGAAGCCATTTTTCAACAACCAGGAGAATACTTGTTGGTATTTATTCAAGATGCAGTTGATATAAATAAATGGCAAAATAAAATCATAACGATATTAACTGGAGTTGAAAAAAAATCAATACCGATTTATCTCGTTTCTGCTGAAGCCTCAAAAATTAAAGAAGCCTTTCCTGCATATACAGTATTGGGCTGCGATGCAACAGTAATTAAAACTGCTGCCAGGGTAAAACCAACTTTCTATTTAATGAAAGGCGCTACAATCATTGATAAACGCAGTTATCTCGATGCGGATCTAATTACCAATAACTAATAACTAACAGAAGTTATTGAATGATAACTTCTGTTATCACTTCTTCTCCAAAAAGTTCATTTACTCGGGCAATGATTTGTGGCTTCTGAAATTGCAATTCATTTTTTAAAGGACCTATATTGGTATGAATGAACAATTTCTTATTGATGATCTGTACTTTCTCTGTGTATTTAGCAATGGTCTTTCCCATTAATTTGCCCCATACTTCTTCTATTTGAACAGCTCTTATTCCGTTCTTTAAATTACTCTTTCGAATAAATCCTTTTAATGCGTCTCCAATATGCATTTCGGCCATAATGTAAAGTTAGGGCTATTTTATAATTCAATCAGTTGAAATGATTGTCCGGTTTGCTTTAATTGCTTTTGGAGCCTATCTACATGGGTGTCTGTAATAAATACTTGGCCATAATGGTCGCTGCATACTCGTTCCAATAATTGGTACATTCTTTTTTCATCTAATTTTTCAAATACATCATCAAGTAATAAAATAGGAGCGTAGCCAATTTTTTGAGAAAGAAAATCCCATTCAGCCAATTTTAAAGCGAATAATAAACTTTTGCGTTGTCCCTGTGAAGCTTCTGATTTAAATGCATATTGGTTGAGTGAAATACTCAACTCGTCTTTGTGTATTCCCTTTGTGGTTCTTTGAAGAATAATGTCTTTATGGAAACTATTTTTCAGTAAAGTTTCAAAAGAATTTTCTGTCAATTCACTTTGGTATTCCAAACTAAGATCGTCCGATTTGCCAGCTATTGCGGTGTATAAACTAATCACCGAAGGAATGAAAGCTTTCAAAAATATTGTTCTGCTATTGAAAATATAATTGCCCGCTTTAATCAACTGATTATTGAACACTTCTAACAATGCCTGATCAATTGCATTCGTTTCGGCTTGTTTAAATAAACTATTTCTTTGTTGCAACACCTTCGTGTAATCCATTAATTGAATTAGGTATTCCCGATCTGTTTGCGATAAAATGGTGTCAATCATTTTTCTTCTTCCTTCACCACTTCCACTAATTAATTCTACATCATCTGGAGCAATCATCACACAGGGGAATTTTCCTACATGGTCCGACATCTTTTTGATCAGCTCATTGTTTACAGTCAATTCTTTTCGGTTGTTCTCTCTTAATATACACGTGATATTGTTGCTTTCTTGTTGCAATAAATAATTGCCTGATAATCGCATGCCCAGTTGACCATGTTGAACATTCTGGGCATCGGTTCTCGAAAAATAGCTTTTGGAAAATCCTAAATAATAAATCGCATCCAGTAAATTGGTTTTCCCAACTCCGTTCAATCCTCCGATACAAACAATTCGTTCAGTGAATGCCCATTTTTGGTGATGGTAATTCCTGAATTGTATCAGTTCAAGTTCTTTAATTTGGAGCATGGTTCGCAAAGTAATAAAGAACCACGTGAATAAATTGGCTGATTTGAAAGAAAGCCATTATTTTTATTAAAATTTATCGAGTGAAGACCATTCTATCTGAACAGCAAATAGCACTTACCGTTAAGCGGCTTGCTCACCAGATTGTAGAGAATAATCAAGGCTTAATAGAAACGGTTATTATTGGATTACAACCAAGAGGTGTCTTTTTAAGTGATCGAATTGTGGATGAACTGAAACAGATGACCCCAGCTTTGCCCATTAAATACGGAAAACTGGATATTACATTTTATAGGGATGATGTTAGAAAAGCGCTCCATATTGCCAATGCTACCGAAATTCCTTTTAGTATTGAAGGGAAAAAAGTGGTATTGATCGATGATGTGTTGTATACGGGCAGAACAATTAGGGCAGCATTGGATGCATTATTGGATTTTGGAAGACCCTCAAAAGTTTCACTTTGTGTTTTGATAGATAGAAGGTTCAGCAGAGAATTACCTATTCAGCCCGATTTTTCAGGCAAGGCAATTGATACAATTGTTTCTGATAAGGTAAAAGTAAACTGGGCTGAAACGGCTGAAAAAGATGAAGTGGTTATTGTATAAAATTATTGATTAGCTTTGATTTTTAATGAAACTATCTACCAAACACTTACTTGGTATTAAGGATCTCTCTAAGGAGGACATTAATCTCATTTTATCCACTGCCGAACAATTCAAAGAAGTATTACAAAGACCTGTAAAAAAAGTACCTTCTCTTCGAGATATTACTATTGTGAATTTGTTCTATGAGAATTCTACCAGAACCCGAATTTCATTTGAATTGGCTGAAAAAAGACTATCAGCTGATGTGCTCAATTTTGCAGCAAGCAGTTCATCTGCAGCAAAAGGAGAAACATTACTCGACACGGTAAACAATATTTTGAGCATGAAAGTGGATATGGTGGTGATGAGGCATAGTGCTTCAGGAGCGCCTCATTTTCTGGCCAAGCATATTCCCGCAGCAATTGTAAATGCAGGAGATGGCATTAACGAACATCCTACACAAGCTTTGCTCGATGCTTTTTCCATGAAAGAAAAATTGGGCAGGATCGAAGGTCTTAAAGTGGCTATCATAGGAGACATCATGCACAGCAGGGTTGCGTTGAGTAACTTGTATTTGTTGAAAAAAATGGGAGCAGAAGTAATGGTAGTTGGCCCTCCAACTTTAATTCCTACTTATATTGGAGAAGCACTAGGTGTAAGAGTTACTTATAATCTTCAAGAGGCGTTAAAATGGTGTGATGTTGCCAACGTTTTAAGAATACAACTAGAACGACAAAACCAGCCATTGTTTTCTTCGTTAAGAGAGTACAATTTGGCTTATGGTATCAAGAGAAGTAATTTGGATAGCCTTGGTAAAGACATCGTGATTATGCACCCAGGGCCAATTAATAGAGGAGTAGAATTAGATAGTGATGTGGCAGATGGAAAAAGCTCCATCATTTTAAATCAAGTTGAAAATGGGGTAGCAGTGAGAATGGCGGTATTGTATTTATTAGCTGGCCGAGACGACAACCAATAATTCAATATCTTGTAATTCATAATTCTTAATTCATAATTTATCATTTCAAATGAGAATCTGTTTATTTCCCGGAACCTTCGACCCAGTAACACTAGGTCATACGGACATCATCAACAGAGCGCTGCCTTTGTTTGATAAGATTTATATTGGAATTGGTATCAATTCTTCTAAGAATCCTATGTTTAGTGCAGAACAAAGAATGGAATGGTTTAACCAAATATACAAGGATGAGCCAAAAGTAGAGAGTGTTATCTACGATGGTTTAACTGTGCATTTTTGCGAAAAAATTGGGGCACGTTTTATTTTAAGAGGGATACGTTACGTTAGTGATTTTGAATATGAAA
>CALRYA010000022.1:0-10248 GCA_943372285.1 Sphingobacterium thalpophilum
GTGTTCTATTTAATTTTTGTTGAATAAGCTCAAATTCTTCAGCAGTAAGACGGAGCTGTTGAGCGGTTTTTACAGTAATTTCCATATTGCCGCGAAGTTAAGAAAGTACCTTAAACAGACCATATGAAGTTTTCCTCTTCAATAAAACACCTTTAATGACTCTACCAACCAGTTGGTATTTTAAAACAGCTCTTATTTGTAAGTAATTCCTTTAATTTACTGTAAATGAAGTGATTATGAAATAAAATAAATTTATTTTTCTAGCCATTTATATACCAAACAAGGTTGAAATTTCGTTAGCGACTAGGATTTGAGATAATTTTAAATCAGAATCATCCAATTCCTTTAATCCTGCCTTATAGTGAACAATTATTAATCGTTTACTAAATAGGACTATATGCTTAAGAAATTTACGCATTATCTAGGGCTAACCATACTTATTCTCGTTTCCACCAATTCAATTGGCCAATACCAATACTTAGGCACTTATGATAATGAGGGAAAACCTAATTATTTATTGCCAACCAGAGATGTACTTAGCGCATCATTCTTAAGTAAGATTGCCGCTTCTTTACCGGAGAGCAGACCTGTTCCTACCTATAATCCTCGCTTAATTGCAGATGGAAGAACCGAAACCATTGACATAAAATGTCCTTCAGATGTATGGATAACTTTTGTTGATGAGGGTGCTGGCTATAGAAATGGATTAGGATACTATACATTCAATACAGATAATCCACCAACTACTCCTCCTGCAGCAAATCAAATCAAAATTATTTTCCCCAATGCGTCTAAAAGTGGTGCTGGTGGTGCATTAACTCCAGGTGATAAAGTATTCTTAGGCAATTTTCCTGCAAAAACAGGAATTGGATTTGTATTGATGGCAGATGGCTGGAATGGTTCTATTGTAACACCTGGAAACTGGGTATTGTATTCTTCATCAGCTTTCAATCCTGAACCAATTGTTTCTGATAGAAAACATACTGTATTACTCAGAGATTCCAGTTCCAATAGAATTGTTGTTGGTATTGAAGATATCAGAAGAGATAACAACGGTTGTGATAATGACTTTAATGATTTGATCTTTTTTACTACAATTAATCCAATCGAATGTGTCAACAAAATGGATAGCATTCCTGATTTAACCCTTGATGGAAAAATATCATTCTCGGGAAATACAGGTGGACTAGAAAGTAAAAGTTTAGGCGATAAAATTGCTAAAAGAATTTATGGAAAATTATTAGAAGGAAGCAACGGTGAAGTGAATTATCAAAACATGCAATTACTCGAAACATCTTCTAGGATGATTACCAGCAATGCAACTTCATCTAATACAGGATTGAGATTGGCAGACTTAATGCCATCGCGCATATTAGATCCAGGATATACTGCATACATCACTACTCCAACAGATATACCATTTATTACAAACGCTAAAGAAGTTAGGTCTGTAGACTTTACAAAAGATGGTATATGCAAAGCAGTGGCATTTGCAACCAAAACGCAAGGTGTAATGTATGATCATACTAAGCCAATGTGTGATCGATTAAAAGGAGCTGAATTATTGAATGTGGAGAATTTTTCTTTAAACAACTTAAATTTTGTTAGATACACATTGCAACAGTCTACTGGAAATATTGAATATGCAATGAGTTTTTCAATTGGCAAAAAAACAGGAAGGAATAATTTATCATTTCAATCAAATTGGTTGAATAAAGATTATGTAAGTGAAGACACATTAATCAACTACCAGGTTTGGGCTGCAGCCCCCTATTTATGCATTGATATGGCATTAGAAATTTTAAGCAAATTGAATGCTATAATGCCTGTTCAGCAATTTGTTGCATCTGCAGAATTACCTAAAACTTATATTACCAGCGGAAGTCGTAATGGAACCAATTTAAATTTGACTATCAACAATCAAAGCATATTTAGCAATGGATATTTTGAAGTAGAAGAGAAAGCCAATGAAAGGGCAACAATAAAAACAAAAAGAACAGTTCCTTTTAATTTAAATGCATTCAATAGATCAACTATTAGTTTTCCGATGAGTGATGTTTTTGAGAGCAATGTTTCTATGTATATCAATGGAAAATTACAGGATCAGGTTTATATGAGTGATGGCACATGGGGAATTGATTATGACTCTGCTAAAACAGTAGTAAAGGAGTTTAAAATAATAAACGATACTGCAAAAGGTTTTGCTGCTGGCGACTATCCTGTATTCAGAAATGTAAAAATCAACGCAACAACTCCTAACTATGTTACCGCCTACAAAGTATTAAAAGGAGCAGGTGTTGCTGTAGATTTGAGTGAATACAAAACATTGGTATTAACAGCCAAAGGAGATGCAAGACTAAAAATCACTTTAGCTAAAAATTCTATCAAGGATTTTGAAAAACAATTCAAATACAGCACCACTGTAGGAAAAGAATTTAAAGAGTACAGAATAGATTTGAGCAGTTTCAAATCAACGAATTCAACTGCAGATTTTGTAGCCAATGATATTGTTACTGTTGTATTTGCTTTTGAAACTTTTGATGGAAGATCAACGACTATTGATGCTGCCATCAATAACATTGCCTTCTCTAAAAAAGCGCCTGAAGAGCAAGCTGCTCCTATAAATACATTGATCAATGTATTTCCTAATCCAGCTAAAGGAGGGAAATTCACCGCCAAATTCAACAGTGAAGTAAATACTACAGCAACAATTAAAGTTACTGACGCTTCAAGCGGAAGAGTATTGTTTACCAAAGATGCCAATGTAGTGAAAGGAGAAAATCAGGTTCCGGTACAGATGACCAATATACCAGGAATATCAATTAGCATATTAACCATTGAAGGTAATGGCATCAAACTACAGCCAAAGAAAATATATGTTCAACAATAAAAGTTTAGGGCTTCAATAGAAATCGCCTCCAGCAATGGGGGCTTTTTTTTATACATTAAATTCAATCATGAATTTAACCAATGCAGCTGGAGAATTTAATTGCAATTTATGCATGATATTTTTACGATGTGTTTCAACCGTATAAATACTCAAGTGCAGCTTTTCTGCTATTTGTTGATTGGTATAAGTTTGCTTCAAGTAATAAACAATTTCTAATTCCCTCTTCGTGAGATTGAATTTGTGCAAAAAGGTATCTAATTTCTTGAAAGCGTCTGGAAGATTTTCTTCTTTGCCCAAAATAAAAACCGACTCTCCAGCAGCAACTTTTTTTATGGCACCCGACAGTTCGTCTTTGCTACTATTCTTTAAGATATACCCGTCAGCACCGGCTTTTTTTGCTTGTTCAATCAGTTTAGCATCATTGTACGCAGAGAGCATTAAAACCCTGACAGTAACAAAAGATTGTTTAATGTATTTGATCGTGTCTAAACCATTTAGGTTAGGCATATTCACATCCAGTAAAATTAAATCGATATCAGGTTGTTGGGTAAGTAAGTACAGCAACTGCTTGCCATCATTGGCAATTCCTGCAATATTAATTGCTGGATCATTTCCCAATATCATCTTTAGACCTTCCACAAAAAGTGGATGATCATCCGCAATCATCAAGTTAATTTTCTCGCTCATAAATAAAATTCAATATACATCATTTTTTGAAAGGAACAAACATTGGCCCTGCAAAACAAGGGTAAGATTTAATTTTATATACCCCACCCTCATAATAGGTTTCAGCCCAACAATATTTGGATCCTGGAGTATCATCATTCTTCATTTGAGGAACATACCAAAGCACCAAATCAGTATTTACAATTTGCTCTGGATTGGGTTCAATGAATTTTTCGGGACCCTGCCGGTAATCGCTATTGCAACAAGGCCCAATTGTTACTAGATCAGTTTCTCCCTCATTTTTATCTAAATGGTTTTTTGTAATGTATAAATATGCATTATCTCCCCTACCACTGTCATTAAATTGACCCTTGCCTGGCTCAATGTAAAATCCATTGTTGGCACTTGTTTGAAGTTGATATTGAAATCCCTTGGGTGAATAAGCAGTAGTTGGCTGTTGTAATTGCCATTTTTCTTTTTCCCAAATATTCCAATCATTATTGCCCCATTCATAAAAGGATTGCTTATTGCCTGCAAATGAAATACGCATCACAGGTCGGTAAATCCCATTGTTTCCACATCCCCTCCCTAAACTTGCACATACCATTCTGAATTGTCCATTTTTGTAAAAGAAAAAACGTTGGGAATAACTGTAATTACAGGCAATAGGCCATAATTCGCTGAAAAATCGCTGTTCGAGCATAAAACCAACCGTGCTGTCACCTTCAATGATATCAGCTATAATAGGCGGATCTGTTGCCACTACAGCCGATTGACTAAAGATTGGGCAACCAACTGCATCACTGTATCCAAAACCATCGGTACCGGAGTAACTTACATGCCAATCTACCAGTTTTGCGCTATTGATTATTTTGTTTGAATTGAAACTAACATTACTGATCATGAGTCCATCAGAAGCTGTTAAAACATAATCAACTGACCAGTTATTTTTTTTAACTGTATTGATTTTTTCGCAATAACAATCGGCCATATTTTCATTCTGTAATTTTCTTTCTGTAACGACTAATTTTTCTGCATCTTTTCCAACATTGGTCCAACGTAATCCTACCAGCCGATTATCCGTAAGGTCTACAATTGCCCACAATGCTCTATTGCCTTTTACAAAAGTTGGTGCAACACATAAATGCTGAGACCTTTCACATTTTGTTCGGTTCAATGCTGTTTTGGTACTCGACATGATGGGCATATCAGCAGAAGGCTTAAATCCGAGAGCCTTCTCCACTTCAGGGGAATTAACCGCAATTTTCACAGCCAATTTGGTAAGTCTCGAAGGAATATCTGGCTGCATTTGAGGATAATGATCTACACTGATCATTTTATGTGTTATAACATTGACCACACCAATTGTAGTTAAATTCAATGCATAATTATACATTTCAATACGCATCAATGAACCTGGCAAATTCACTACGCCTTTTCTAATGTCACTTGGTCTTGCTGGATAAACGCCGAATATTTCATTCCATAAGGGTTGATGCGTTTTTCTATCAAAAATATATTTGATAAAAAAACTGTCTTGCAACGCAATATTTTGCGCCAACATGGTTCTTTCATCGGTTTTATCGGAATAATATTTTACGGGAATATCATCGTGTAATATGGAGTCAATCTGCTTTCTTCTCTGAACAATAAAACTAGCTGTGTCTATTTTTTTTGTTGAAAATAAAGATTCCTTGAACTCGCTCAAATATATAGCATCATTGGGTTTGGATGACTTTTGGGGAGTTTTTTTTTGTTGCGCATTTACACCAAATGAACTCATTAATAAAACCAATATGACCCAGTAATTTTTTATTAGCACAATCATTCTTATTTATTGAAAGGATTGATTAATTGTTTATTTCTTAAATAGCTTGTATCAGTTAAAGCCGCCAAAAACTCAATTAATTCTGTTTGTTCTTTATCTGTTAAAGTAAACCCTTTTATTAAAGCAGATTTATTTTTATTATTACTTCCATCGCCTTTATTTTCATTCGTTTCAATTAATCTTCCTCCTCTTTTATAAATATAAATCATTTGTTGGATTGTTTCAACAGAACCATCATGCGCATAGGGCGCTGTGATGAGCACGTTCCTTAATGAGGGGACTCTAAACTTTCCTTTGTCACTGGTATTTTTGGTCATTTCATATAAGCCTTGATCAGAAGCTGGGTATGACCCAAGTTCATCTAAATTGTATAATCCAGTATTAACGTACAATAATTGCTGCTGATCTACTTTTAAAGAATGGCATTTAAAACATCCTAACTTTTCCGAATTAAATAAAGCTAGCCCATTGATCGCTTTTTCATTCATTGCCATTTTATTGCCCTTTAGATATTGATCATAAGGGCTATTCTGAGATTGTATTTGATTTTCAAAAGCAGCAATTGCTTCTTGGAAAAAAACAGTTGAAAAAGGTTTTTTTTCCTTTGGAAATGCTTTACTGAAAAGGGTTTGATAAAAAGGATCTTGCTTAAACCGGTTGATTATTTCCAATTCATTATTGGTCCAGCCCAATTCTTTTGGGTGTTCATTAAATAAGGGGAAAATCATTTGTTGCGAAAACGAATGTATAGAACTATCACCCCAGGTAAGGGCTTTTAAATATTTGGCATTTAAAATGGAAGGTGCATTTCTGCGGAGGTTTTCTCCATCAGCTCCAACAGATTTTCTATACCCATCCGAAAATGCAAATTGAGGATCATGACAAGATGCACATGACTTTGTTTGATTGTAAGACAATTTATTATCAAAGAATAAATACCTGCCTAATTCGATTTTTGAATCATAAGAAGTATTAATTGGAGTAGAAAATATTTGATCAATAAAGAGGGATGAAAAAATAATCAGCAATAAAAAAAAAAATATGCGCCATTGCTTTTTCATAGCATTATTTATAGTCAATCAAGTCCCAGTTTTTGGAAGCAGTATTCCATTTAAAAGTATATACAGTTTCTGGTTTTTCACTCGAAGCCTGTAAGTTATAATTAAACGCAACGCCACTAATAATTAAAGCTCCATCTACCATTTTTATTTTTCTCGCTTTATCGTCTCCTCTAGGCCCAAACCCTTCCAGGCTAAGCTCTTTACGCAATTTAGACTTCACTAATTTGCCTTGAGCATTGATTGGAATTGAAATAATATTTCCATTTCTTGCACTTCCAATGTACAATCGTTTTTGTTTGTTTTCATCGAAGGCCACCGTAAGACCAATTGCATCTTTTTTTGATAAAGAATCAATGATTTGCCTGGTGTTTGGATTGATCAAAAAAATGATTCCTTTTTCTTGATTTCGATCAGAACCAGCTACAGTAGATGCAATCAAAATATTAGCAGTGCAATCGTAGGTTATTCCCAATAATCCAAAAGGATTTCGAGCACCTGCTTTTGAATTAACTGGGATATTTAACCATTCATTCAATACTCCAGTATATTGATCCAATCGATAAATTGTATTCAATTTATCGATTGGATTATACAACATAGAAATCAAAGGTGTTGGAATGGTATACGCATTGCCATTGATATCAAAAGCAATGGAAGAAAGATAACCGAATGATTTCCATGAAGAAGCTTGATACAATGATTTTTTAGGATTTGTTGGAGAAGGGGATTTTTGGCCTTCTATCTGTTCAAATTCGATCAATGCAATTCCAATGAGCTTTTTTTCACTCGTACTCAATGCCGTCCACAAAGGATCAAATCCTAAAGTTTTTATGAAATCTGGCTCTTTTTGGCAGGGCTTAATGGCAGTTTGGGCTACCAAGTTGTTAGGAATTATGAAAAAAAACAAAAAATTAATACTGACACATATAAATAATTCTACATATAAATTAGCTCTCGGCGGTTTATCATATTTATATTTATTACAATGTGTATTCATTTGTTTTATAAAGTACAACTGGTGAATTTAAAATAAATATTTATTATAAAATGTAAAACTACAAGAATTCGGGTAAATGCTATCATTTAAACATACAAACTAGTTTGTATATGAATTGATGTATAAGGGTTCTATAAAATGGAATTCTTGATTCTCTCAAATGGAAAAAATGGGTTTTACCAAGAAAATTTGGTAATTTTACACTGTGTGTAGAAGATATACTACAAGAAATGTTTTTTAGTTTACACAATAATGTGGAAAAAAAACGTTCCGGTGATTTTTTACACACGGGTTTCACTTTAAATGTACTGTTATGAAAAATATTTACACAACTAGTTTTAATGCAAAAAAATCATTAGGCATTTCTCTTGCCTTATGTGCTTTTGCCTTAAGTACTTTAAACCTTTCTGCTCAAGTGAGTGGAAATGTATTTAGAGATTATAACGCATCAGGTACCAAAGAAACCGGCGTTACCTACAACGAACCTGGAGCTGCTGGAATAACCGTAAGGGCACATAATGCTGCAGGAACAGTCCTGGCCACAACTACTACTGGTGCAAATGGTAACTATAGTTTTACTGCTGGTCAAATTCCAGCTGCTACAAAAGTGCGTTTAGAATTCACTGGCTGGATGTCTGAAGACTTTCCAGGAGCATATGGAACTAACAATAAATCAAGTGTTCAGTTTGTAACAGCGCCTAATACCACAGCTGACTTTGCCATTAACTACCCAGGAGATTATATAGAATCTCAAACTGCAAGAATTGTTTTGCCATCGTATACAAATGGTAATAACCAAATTCTTGGTGCATGGCCTAATGCATCAGGAGGAGATGCTGTTTATGCATTTAATTATGGATCTGGTGCCGCAGCTGATGTTCTCAGTTATATGTCTCAAGTTGGTTCTGTATGGGGAACTGCATATAGCAGAAAAGCAGATAAATTATTCTACTCAGCTTTTGTAAAAAGGCATGTATCATTAGGCCCTCTTGGCATGAATGGAATTTATGTAACTAATGGTGCAAAAACAGTAAACCATGTTGCAGCTACTTTTAATTTCGTAAACTTAAACACAATCAATCCAGCATTTGATGCAGGTTCTTTGCCTGGCAGATCTTTTGCACCTGGTAATCAAGCAAGAAACCAAGCCAACAGAGATGATATGACTGGCGGGAATGTGTTTGACGAAGTAGGTAAGAAAGGTATTGGTGGAATGGCTATCTCTGATGATGGAAGATATTTATACATCATCAACTTGAATGATCGTAAATTATGGAGAGTAGATATTGGTACTAATGGAACTGCTCCAACATTGGCTTCTCAAATTGTATCATACAATGCATTTCCTGTAGCTGCTGGAAACAGCACATTCAGACCATTTGCAGTTAAATTTTATAGAGGAGCGATTTATGTAGGTGGTGTATTAGATGGTGTAAGACCAGATAATACTTCAGTGAATAGAAGTGAATTAAAAGCGGTTGTATTAAAAGTTAGTGCTAATGCAACTCCAGGAACAGAAACTTTTACGACTGTATTAGATGCTCCACTTACCTATCAACGTAGGGCAAATATGAATACAGGATTTGGTATCAATAAAAATACCGATTATACTGATCCTAATGGAACAATTGCAGCTGCAACACTTTGCCAAGGTTCATGGCATCCATGGGCTAGAAATTTTACTGAAGTAGTTATTCCTCCAGGATCTGATAAAATAATTTACCCTCAACCCATGTTGAGCTCTTTGGATTTTGATCCTGCGGATGGATCGATGATATTGGGAATCACTGATAGAACTGGTCATCAAACTGGAAATCAAAATTTAGGGCCAACAAGTATTGGAAATAATACCTTGTATACCGCTAATGCAGCAGGTGATATTTTGAAAGCGGCGAACAATGGTACTTATTCCAGTTTTACAATGGAAAGTAATGGTAGTTCAGGGAGTTTATCAACTGCCGGTGCAGGTAATAATGAAGGACCTGGTGGTGGAGAGTTTTTCTTCACAGATCGTTATGAAAATGGCCAAGGTGGAGCATTGGGAATTGGAAATACAGCAAATGGTTCTAATTTTGGTGTTTCTCATGAAGAAACCAGTACTGGTAGCATAGCCATGTTCCCAGGTAAAGAGTTAATTGCAACTGCATTTGACCCGATTGATAACTGGTATACTGGTGGTGTTCGCTATTATTCTACTACAGATGGTATTGCTAAAAATGGTAAAGTATTGTACTTAGGTGCAGATGTAGAATATTTTGGTAAAGCAAATGGTTTAGGAGATCTAGAAATTATTTCTGCTCCAGCTCCAATTGAAATTGGTAACCGTGTTTGGTTTGATGCCAATGCCAATGGTGTTCAGGATGCAGATGAAAATGGAATAGCGGGTGTAACAGTGAATTTAAGACAATTTTCTGGTCCATCAACATATACTACTGTAGCAACTGCTATTACCGATGCAAACGGAAACTATATCTTTTCTTCAGATGCAACTCGCACTTCAACAGGATCTGAAAAATACAATATAGCACAACTTCAACCCGGTAATATTTTTCAAATTGAGATTCCGAATCTTCCAGGAAGTACAACAGTTCAAACTCCTTTGGTTGGATATGATATTACATTAGCCAATAACGGAGGTGCTGATCCAAATGCAGATGAAAGAGATAATGATGGTACTACTTTCACTAGTGGTGTAACCAATATTAGTTCTATTAGCCCTAATATTACCATTGATGTTGCGGGTTCTAACAACCATAGCTACGATTTTGGATTTGCAACTGCAGGTTCAGTTGGTGGTGGTGGTGGT